>NZ_JBKIAX020000006.1:0-424693 GCF_046567315.2 Paenibacillus lacisediminis
GCGCACGCGCAGCGCCTCCGCCGGAGCCGCGCTGCGCGTGCGCCTTCTCGCCGCGGCGTTTCCCCTCGCCGCGGCTTCCCCGGGCCGGCGCCCCGCCGTCGCCGGCCACGCGCCCGCGCCCGCCCGCCGCTTCGCGGCCCGGGCGGGCGGGCGCACGCTTCGCGCCGCCGTGCTTCGCGCGGCGCGCCGTTTCCTCCGCCATGGCCGCGCCTTGCCGGCCGCCGGCGGAGTCCCGGGCAGCGCCGCTGCCTGCGCCGCCCGCAGCATAACGCTGCCGCTCCAACTTGCGGGCGATGCCCCGCTCGATCAGGCGCAGCGCCTCTATGTCCTTCGGCGCCGCAAACGTGACGGCCACGCCTTCCTGCCCGGCGCGGCCGGTCCGCCCAATGCGGTGGATGTAGCTGTCCACGTCATGCGGGATGTCGTAGTTGAACACATGCGTGACTCCTTCGACATCGATGCCGCGGGCCGCCACATCAGTAGCCACCAGCAGCTCCAGCTTCGCCTCGCGAAAAGCCCGCATCACCTGCTCGCGTTTCGCCTGCGACAGATCACCGTGCAGTTCGTCCGATTTAAACCCGGCTTCCTGCAGCGCTTCGTTCAGCGTGCTCGCCCGCCGCTTCGTCCGGCAAAAGATCACCGCCAAATACGGCCGATCCCCGCGGATTTGCTCGATCAGCGCGGCCTGCTTCGTCCGGTCCGTGCACTCCACCAAAATCTGCCGGATGCTGTCCAAGGTCACGCGCGGCGTTTCCGCAACGCGGATATCCTGCGGACGGTCCATGTACGTGCGGGCCAACCGCTTCACACGATCGGGCATCGTCGCCGAGAAAAGCATCGTCTGACGGCTGCGCGGCACCTGCAAAATGATCTCTTCCACCTCGGCCAAAAAGCCCATATGCAGCATTTGATCCGCCTCGTCAAGCACCAGCATCCGCACGGCGCCAAGCGTCAGCGAGCCGCGACGCAAGTGGTCGAGCAGCCGGCCGGGGGTTCCGATGACAAGCTGGGCGCCGCCCTTTAGCTTGCGCAGCTGCCGTTCCACATCCTGCCCGCCGTAGGCGGCCAGCAGCGATAACCCTTCCCGCGCTGCCGCCAGCTTGCGGGCCTCCGCCGTAATCTGCAGCGCCAGCTCCCGGGTCGGGGTGATGATCAGCGCCTGGGCTTCCGGCTTGTCTACGCGGATGTTCTCCAGAATCGGCAGCAGAAAAGCAAGCGTTTTGCCCGTGCCGGTCTGCGCCTGCACGATCGCGTCTTCCCCGGCCATCAGCACCGGGATCGCTGCCGCCTGCACCGGGGTCGGGTTAGCGATGCCTTGTTCCTGCAGCCTGCTAAGCAGGGCGGGCGAAAGGCCCAGGTTTTCAAAAGTCGTCAACAAATTCACCTCATATTCCTAGGATAAAGCCATCCGGTTAATCCCATATCCAGTTCAATAACGATTTAACAGTTGCCGGTTTGGGGCAACAGCCTTCTTATTGTAACAGACGATCCGCGGAACGGCGAGCTAAAACCTCCCCGAACGGAAGATCGAATAAAGCAGCCACAGGAACATCAGCAGCGCCACGATGAAGCCGATTTCGATGGCCGGAAAGTTCCACAGCAGCGTAGGGCGCCTCGTCAGGGATGAGCCGACGATCAAGCCGACCATGATGATGCTGAACGAAAGGAGAACGATGCTGAACGACAGCCGGTTGCTGATTTGATCCAGCTTGCGGAGGAACTGCTCCATCTCCGGAATGTCCATCTCCATCTTGAGTTTCCCTTTGGCGAACATCGCCGACAACCGGCGTACCTGCTGCGGCAGATCGACCAAAGAATCGGTCAATTCGGTCACCCCTTCGATCAGCTTCTTCGTGAGCCGGCGCGACCCGTACTTCTCCCGCAGCAGCTTGCGCCCAAACGGCTCGGCCATGTCGAGAATGCGCAGGTTCGGATCAAGGCTTAGCGCCACGCCCTCCACCGTGAGCAGCGCTTTCCCGAGCAGCAGCAGATCGGCGGGCAGGGTCACCCGGTGGCGCCTGGCGGTCATAAACAGATCGTTTAACGCCTGACCGACCTGAATTTCGGCAAAAGGGATATCGTAATACCTGTCCCGCAGCCGCTCCAGGTCCAGGCGCAGCCCGGCCGTATCGGCGGCGTCATCCACCAGCCCCATGCGTAAGATCGCCCGCACCATGCCTTCGGTGCTGCGCCGCATCAAGGCGATCACCAGCGAGGAGAGATGGTCCTTCATATCACTGCTGAGCCGGCCGACCATGCCGAAATCGATAAACGCCAAATCCCCTCGCTCCGTCACAAGCAAATTGCCGGGGTGGGGGTCCGCGTGAAAGAAGCCGCCTTCAAAAATTTGCCGAAGCAGAGCATCCACAAGGCGTTGGGCTATCGTCTTCCGGTCGAAGCGGACTTCCGCCCGCCCGTTCAGCCGGTTCAAATGCACACCGTCAACAAAGTCCATCGTCAGTACCTTGGACGTCGTGTAGTGCCAATAAACCCCGGGGATATAGATCCCTTCCTCTTCCTTGAATTGCCGGCGGATTTTCTCCATGTTCCGCCCTTCATGGCTGTAGTCCAGTTCGGCCCGGATCGACCGGGAAAATTCCTCAACCATCTGCGGGATTTGATACTGGGAAACCCAGGACCACCGTTTATTCGCCAGCGCCGTCAAATGCTTCAGAATGTCCAGGTCGCGTTCGACGACCGGAATAACGCCGGGACGTTGAATTTTGACGGCAACCCGCTCGCCGCTTGTCAGCCGCGCCCGGTGAACCTGCCCTATCGAGGCGGCGGCCAACGGCGTCTCGTCGAAGCTGGCCAGCAGTTCCTCGATCGGCATCTGCATCTCCTGCTCCAAAATCGCCTTCGCTTCTTCGGCGGAGAAAGGCGGCACCTGATCCTGAAGCTTGACAAGCTCCTCGACGATCGGTTCCGGAAGCAAATCGGAGCGCGTGCTGGCCAGTTGCCCGGCCTTAATAAAGGTGGGCCCGAGCTCCTCCAGCACCAGCCGGATCCGCTCGGCCAAAGTCCGGATTTCCGGGGGCTCCGCCTTGCCAAACCGCCGCAGCGGAACCCGGATGAGCCGGGTTAGTCCGATCTCTTCGGCCATATACCCAAAGCCATGGCGCACCAGCGCCATGGCAATTTCCCGGTACCTCCCGTTATGACGGACAAAGCTGCCCATGAGCTACGGCTGCTGCAGCTCGGCGAGCTTCAGTTCCAGTTCGGCCACCCGGCGGGTCAACTCTTCTACCTCTTTGGCCGAAGCGAGCCCCATGGTTTGAAGCGCGGATCTCACTTGTTCGTTAACAAGCTCCTTAAATCTTCCTTGCTCCTCGGCGCCTTTATCGATCAGCTTCTCCACCAGTTGCTTCGATTCCGAAGGAGCCAATTCGCCGCGCTTCACCAACTCGTCCACAACCCCTTCGATCTTTTCCTTGCTCACGATGGTAAGGCCCCAGCCTAAGGAAATCGCCTTTTTCAACAAATCGCTCATAACCAATCATCCTTTCCTTCATAGGTTTGGATATTGCTTATCTGTACTGTATCATGGCGTGGCTTCTCCGGCATAATACCGCGCCAATTCGACGATCATACTGCCCATTCGCTCCTCCTTCGGAGCCAGCACCCGCGGAACGCCGGCTTCCCGCAGCCCGGCGGCCGTCACCTTGCCTACGGCAACGGCCAGCACCGGCCCCTCCAGCGCCTGCATCAGCGCCTGAAGCCTCCCCCGCTTCTCCGCATGCTCCATGAGAAAACGGACCTGCGGCCCGCTCGTAAACGTTACGGCGTCCACCTCTCCCTCCACAATGTCGGCGAGCAGCTCTTCCAACGCTTCTTCCGGCGGCGAAATATGGCGGTACGGCAAAACCTGACGGCAGCTTGCCCCCTGCTCCTCCAGCCAGGCAACCAGCCGCGGGGCGGGATCGCCGTGCAGCTGCAGCATCACGCTTTTCCCCGTAAAGTCATGGGCCGCCAGTCCGCGGATCAGCCCTTCCGTGCTGCCGTCGTCATCGCGGACGAGCGGCGTCAGTTGCCGCTTTTTGAGGGTATTGGCCGTCTTGTACCCCCGGGCGGCAATGGAATTCATGCTAAGGTTATCCCATAGCTGCTGGGCCACCCCCATATCCTCGGCCATGTCAAACACGGCATCCAGCCCCATGCCGGTCGTGAAAATCGACCAGTCCGGCGGATTTTCCACCCAAGCCGCAATCCCGTTTCGAAGGTCCACGTCGTCCAGCAGGACCGTTCCCTGCGCCGGCCGGTAAAGTGGAATCCCGCCGAGGTTTTCCACCAGCTTGCCCAACTCCTCCGCCCGGCGAGGGCCCGTCAATGCGATTCTTTTCCCTTCCAATCTCCGCGCCATAGTTTACCTCCCCAAAATCAGCCCATCATTCTATTTCCAGCTTATACGACCGGGGAGAGGAAGTAAATCCCATGACCTGCGCGTCAGCCCGATTCCGGTTTGACTTTTCGCGGCCATAACGCGGCGAACAACACCACCGGCAGCAACAGTTCGAAGATCAGCGCCACCAGCGGCCATACGTAATTGAAGTTGAATTGCTGCAGGGCGTTTTTGAAAAACCAGATGGAGCACACAAACGCCAGCGCGCCGGCGGGAGCCGTCATGAGACGGCCGGACAGCTTCGGCACGACCATCTGCATTAAATAACACAGCACATAGATATCAAAGCCGATCTTGCCAAGCGCCGTCGGATACCAAAGCCCGACAACAAGCAGATCGAAGCGGTCCATGAAATCAGTGATCTGCAGTTGCCGAATAAGCTCGTATCCCGAATGCGTCAATTTGCCGGTCAGCGGCACCCCCATGACCAGTTCGGTCAGAAGCAGGATACCGAGGAGAAACAACGCGGTTGTGATCAACCCGGCAAGCCCGGCCGAGACGCGATAAGATTTTCCCGAAATGACCAACGGCAACGCGATGATCTCTCCCAAATAGGGAGCCGCGTACCATGCCCCTTTAGCGATGCCCAACCAATCGAAGGAAAAGTAAGGAATCATGTACTTGATATGTATATTCCTTAACATGGCGATGCTGACGATTGTCAGGATGGCGATCATGATAGGCACGTAGATCTCGCTAATCCCAAGGAAAGCCCGGATCCCCCCTTGCGAAATATAAACGGCCGTGGCGGTGATCATAAGCCCCAAAATCAAAATCGGCGTCCGGTTCAGCAGCACCGAATTTGTAAAATCGGCAAGGATGCGGATATCTCTGGCGGCAATGAACAGAAAAAAGAGGAGGTACATTGCCAACAGAACCCTGCCGCTCACCGGAAACCGCTCAACGATCGCCTGCATCAGATTTTTGTCGGGAAATCGCCTCAACGCCGCCGACAGCAGCCACAGGGACAACACGCAAAGCCCGCCGCTTAGGATGAAGGAGATAGCGGCATGCTGCCGGGCCACATTCGCCATAGGAGAAAACGTCTGCAGATACGTCAGGGAACTGATATACAGCATGCCGAGCAGCGTGATTTGCCGCTTCGTTATTTTTTTCACCAGAATGCTCACTCCTTCCAAATTCTCTTTAAGGGAAAGGCACAAGCGGACGAAGAACCTTGCCCAGCCACTCGCTTGGGAAAAAGAGCTGGGGCGACAGCGTGGTATAGAGCAGGATGCCGAGGGAGACGGCCATCATGCCGTAGGAAAACCACCGGTTTATAGGGGGCTCTTCCCTCATTGCTTCTTTGTCCCGCCATACGCTGAGGGCCATAAGCATCAGCAGCAGCATCTCAATCATTGCGGAGCCGATCCTCCCTTACGCCAAGCGAATTGATCAATTCGCCGGTATTTTCCAGATGCACATGGGAGTGCACGCGAACTTCGATCTCCGGAAGCACATCGTTCCAGCGGTTATGGACTTTTTCCCATTCCGACGGGTAGGTGTTATGGAAGGTGTTGCCCAGTCCGAATACGTCCGAACGATACTCCTTCAGCAGTTTGTTCGCCACCTCGTAAACGCGTTTCGCCACGAAGTCATTGCATTGCTTTTCCAATTTGCCCATCATGGTGGCTTCCAGGTTCGCGTTCGACGTATTTTCTACGAGCAGCCCTTTCGCCTGGATATAGATGTCCGCAGTAATTTGGGAGTTCTTCAGGCGAGTCCGGATCTTGGTATTCGTTTCGTTAAGGCTTATACTGATCATTTGGTTGGGGCCGCCGCCATCATACGGAACGCTGACTTTTGGGTTGAGCGCTTCGTTCATGGCCAGCAGCGCCATCGCTGCTTCATTCACGTCCAAGAAGCCGACCAGTTTATCTGTGCGGAGGACGCCAAGCCCGTCCAGTTGAACGAGGGTTTGGCCATTGCCGACTTTTTTCGGTAAGCTTTCGCCCAGGGTAACGACCGGAATCGCCGGGTCGATCCCTTCCGTCAGCAGTTGATTGGACAGTTTTTGCACGCTCATCGGGGCCTTCATTCCCGACTTGGCGATTTCCCGAATCATTTCGGCGGGAACCTGCTCGATCGGGGCTTCTGCGTCCAGCACTTTGTAGGCGGGGCCGCGGGTAACGACGACGTAGGTGGTCAGCCGGTTTTGCGGAAAACGGGCCAACGTATCGATCTGTTCGCCGATTCCCGACCGGGCAAACTCCTCGCCGAACAACGTTATCCGGCGGTGGGAATAGTTGAGCACCCGGGACAGGCTGTTTTGCATTTCCTTGTTCGCCACATACATCGTTTCGGCGCTTCTGGACAGCATCAGAAATGTTTTGCTCCCGGATGTCCCCCCGCCGCCGCCCTGGCTTCCCGCCCCGCCCAATTGGCTGGGGAGGGCGATCTGAACCGTTGAACGGATGAGACCATCTTCCCTATCGGTCGAAGACCCGAGCACGAAAGCGATATCGTTTACTTCAATCCGGTCCCAGCAGCCGGTCAGCAGGACGGGAATCAGCACCAACGTCAATAAAAAGCATGGTGTTCTTCGGCTCACCTTGCTCACCATCCCTCGGTGGTATCATTGCCGAGCCGCCGGGTTTTTCCGATTCTCCGGCGATTGTCCGGGGCATCGGAAGGCGGCCGTTTTTTCATTTCCCACATCGGGACGCGGCTGAAGATATCTTTCATCGCCTCGGGCCGGTAAGGAGCAACCCCGGCCATATAAGGAACGCCAAACGATTTTAATTGCGTCAGGTGCACGACAACCCAGACCATGCCGACCACGATGCCAAACAATCCGAAAATGCCGGCTAATATCATGATCGGAAAGCGGAGCATGCGGATGGTGACGGCCAAGCTGAACCGCGGAATCGTAAACGAGGCGATGCCGGTGAGCGACACCACGATGACCATGGGCGCCGAGACGATCCCCGCCTGAACCGCGGCTTGGCCAATGACCAGCGCCCCTAAAATGCTGACGGCTTGTCCCACCGTTTTCGGCAGCCGAATCCCAGCTTCGCGCAGCGCTTCAAACGAAATTTCCATAATGAAGGCCTCGACCAGGGCGGGAAACGGTATCGCTTCCCGGGCGGCGGCAACGCTTAAAATAAGCGTCGACGGCAGCATATCCTGGTGAAACGTCGTCACGGCGATGTACAATGCCGGCAGAAACAAGGCTACGCACAGGAAAAAAATACGGATCCAGCGGATCATGTTGCTGATAAAAAACCGCTCGTAATAGTCCTCGCTGGCCTGCAGCATCTGCCACAAAGTAACCGGCGCGATCAGCGCAAACGGCGTACCGTCCACGAAGATCGCCACTCTGCCCTCCAGGATCTGGGCGGCTACGGTATCCGGCCTTTCCGTATACTGCAATTGGGGAAACGGCGACGACGGATTATCTTCAATCCATTCCTCGATATATCCCGTCTCCAGGATCCCATCGATATCAATCGCCTCGAGCCGCTGCTTCACCTCGTTAATCAACTGTTCTTCGGCGATGTTTTCGATATATGCGATGGCTACATCCGTTTTTGTCACCTTGCCGATCACCATGTCGATCAGCTTCAGCTTCTCCGTTTTGATTTTAAAGCGGATCAGCGCAGTATTGATCCGCAGCGATTCGGTGAAGCCTTCGCGCGGTCCGCGAATCACCGCCTCGGTCTGCGGCTCCTGAACGCTCCGGCGCGAACCGCCCTTCACGTTGAACAGGAGCGCCTCATCCATCCCTTGAATAAAAACCGCCACGTTCGACGTCAAGACGGCATTAATCACTTTTTCCCAGTCAGAGCTCGCATCGGTTTGGCTAATGGAAACCCGCTTAAACGAAAGGGGGTACGGGTTGTCCGGCAAGACGCCGGCCAGCCCCTGGATGACGGGACGAAGAATATGCTCCTGCACGTCCTCTACTTTGATGATCCCTTCGATGTAAACGAGCAGTCCCTTAATGTAATCCGTTAACTGGACCTCGCGGTAAATGACGTCCGAGCAGTCCTGGAATACTTTTTTGATGGTTTTTGTGTTTTTCGTCAGATCGCGGCTGACTTTCTCCTTCACTGCAACACCACTCCCTGCGGTCAACTGTTGATCGTTAACAAGATGTAGAATGTACCATTCCCGGAATAATATGTAGCCGCAAGGAAAGAAAAAAAGTTGCCCCAAGGTCTTGGCATGACCTTTCGGACAACTTTTTCAAACGCAATTCCTTATTTAGTGCAAGTTCAAACTACCTCTATTGCTTACGGACAACAAACTTGTCCAGCTGCCCCTTAAGCTGCTCCGCCATCCGGGTCAAATCGGCGGAAGAAGAGGCAACTTCCTCGATGGAGGCGAGCTGCTGTTCGGCGGCTGCCGAAATCGTCTGCGTATTTCCGGCCGCTTCCTCGGAAATGAGCCGGATGTCCTTGATCGATTCCGTGACCTTGCCGGCCCCTGCCGCCAATTCCTTGGCGGCTCCGGCCACGCCTTCCATCTTCGCGGCGGCGCCGCGAACCGCTTTGCGGATCCGCGAGAAGGAGCGCCCGGAGGTGTCGACAGCGATGATTCCTTCCTCGACCCCCTGCTTGGCGTTCTCCATCGATTGAACCGCACGCCCCATTTCACCCTGAATGCCGGCGATCAGCTCCGCAATCTGCTGGGCCGATTGCTCCGAACCTTCGGCCAGTTTCCGCACCTCGGAGGCGACAACGGCAAATCCCCGCCCCTCTTCACCGGCCCGGGCCGCTTCGATCGAGGCGTTCAGCGCCAGCAAATTCGTCTGCTGGGCAATTCCTGCAATGACCTCTACGATTCCTCCGATATTTTGCGTCTGCTCGCCCAGGGTATGAATGACCGACCCTAGTTCTTCAACCGTTTGCTGGATATGCTCGATTTTTTCCACCACGCTAAGTACGGAGGCGTTCCCTTCCTCGGCAACACCGTTCGTCTGCTCCATCGTTTCCGTGACTGTCCGGATGTGGTCGGAAATCGTGATCACCTGGCGCGACATTTCCTCCACGCCGTCTGCACCGGTTTCGACCTTCTGCAATTGCTGCTCGCTGCCGGTCGCCATCTCCTGAATCGCCACCGTCACGTGCTCAATCGCCTTGGTCGTTTGCTCCGCTCCGGCCGACAGCTGCTCCGCAGAGAAGGTAACCTGGTTCGCCGTTTCCCGCACACTGGTGATCATCTCGTTCAGGTTGTCCACCATGCGCTGAAAATGATTGGCCAGCACCCCGATTTCATCTTTCCGGTTTACGAATTCCACGCGTCTTGTAAGATCCCCTTCACTAATGCGCTGTGTCGCTTCGCTCAGCCGGTCCAGCGGAACGGCGATCATCCGGACCGTAACCCAAGCGGCCGCAATGGCCACCGCCACGGAAATTCCGGCGATCAGCAAGGAAGTGGAGTCAAAGATGCCCCTTAGTACCTGATCCAGCACACACGGAACGATCGCCGCCAGCACTGTCGTAATCAGCAAAGTTAACCTAACACGCTTTGCCATAAGAAACAGACCCTCTCTCTATCAAAATTTGGTATGTATATAACTGTATTATAGTTTCTCACCGCATTTCCTGCTATGTACGAAAAACATTTATCGCACGTACGCTCCAAGGAAGTAAACCGCGTTTAGCGCCCAACTCCCGCGAAATGCAAAAGTGCAGGCGATTTTCGCCCGAATTCCCCGAAAGTGACTCGCCAAATGTAAAAGCTTCTTTCATGAACAGTAGCGTCGAGTACCTCGGCCCTTTCAATCTGCAGTCTACATCCAGTGGACGTTGCTCTAACGGACACCAGTGACCTTATCCGCCCATTTCCCGGGTATTTCCCAGCCTAACGGACACAGGCGGCCCTATTTCGCTCTAAACCCGTTCATCTAGGACGATTTTAGGTAAATAAGGTCTTCTGTGTCCGTTTCATTTTGCAATCCTCCGTTTTTCCTCAAATAACAGCTCTGGTGTCCCTTAGCCTCCAGATTCCTCTTCTCCCCCCTCTCTACCTGCGCATCGCCCTCTACCATGTCCGAAAAGCTATAACTCAACTTTCCGCAGAGCAAAAATTACCTTGAGTCCTTGAGTTGAAGGTTTTCAAAAAATTAAGATAGGCGGCTGACAAAAGAGAAAAACACTGCTTCGTTTGGTAAAGCGAAGAGTGACGAGCTTCTACGATCAGACTGAAGAGGTGTCTTTCATTGTTGTAGACCATCAGCCCGACCTAAATCAACTGCCAAACGAATTAAAGTATTCTTTTCTGGCTCAACCTTATAATCCTTGCTTGCCAGTCAAGCCGAAAACCGATCGTGGCAAGAAACGCGGAAGGGCTTTGAAAGCTTGAGGATAGGGGAGTGGAGTGGGTTGGGTTGGGTGGCAGATCAACATTCGCTGTCCGGACGCTTTGCACGATTATCCCGTTTGATCAGGGTAGCAGAGAAACAGACAAACTCGGGAGAAGAAAATATTTGGTGGAAAAGCAGATAGGTTCGAGATCATTTAGACGGGCTTAGGAGAAGGAATCAGGTTTAGGGGAGGTGAAATAGACCGGACAAGAGATCAGGACAGGAGATCAATGACAAGACGCGAGGGAGACGAAAAGACCATGATTTTGCTGCAGCCTGAGCCCTTCCATCTGCATTGACCTCCATGTTCGCTCGCCCCCGTATCAAGAATTCACGTACGTATGTTCGATTTACTATATTATACCAAACATACGTTCTCTTATCAAGCCGAAGATCTCACCTGAACCGCCTCATTTTTTTCCTCATCTTTTTTTGTTTTTTTCTTCCCTCTTTTTTTGAAACCCTTGCTCTAGCCCCCCACCCCCTGCTCTCTGAACGAAAGGGATAATCGTGCAAAGGCAAGCAGCAGGCAGGGACACCAAGACACGAACCCTTGCGAAAGTTGAGTTATAAATTCTATACGGTTGAAAAAATCCCGGATCCGTCAAAGGATTCGGGATTAGTCAAACTAAGCTTTAATTATTCCGTTACAATGTCGTGCACAAGTACAGGGGCTTTCGCATGGTCCGCAATCCGGATGCTGGCGTAAATTTTCTCTAAGACATCCTTCACGTCTTCCCGGTTCGCGTGAATGGTCACCAAGGATTCTCCGGCTTTGACCGGATCGCCAACTTTTTTGTTCAGCATCAGGCCGACGGCAAGATCGATGCCGGATTCCTTCGTAGCCCGGCCCGCGCCAAGCAACATGGCGGCGGTACCGATCTCATCGGCCACTATTTCCGCCACCACGCTGTCGGTTTTAGCCGGTACTTCGATTTGGTGAGCGGCTTGCGGCAGTTTCTCGGGATGATCCACGACGGACGGATCGCCACCCTGATTCGTGATGAATTCCTTGAATTTCTCCAGCGCCTTGCCGCTGCGGATCACTTCTCTCAGCTTCTCTTCGGCTTCCTCAAGGGATGTGGCTTTGTTCGCTAGGAACACCATTTGGCGGCCAAGGGCGAGACAAAGCTCCTCCAGATCCTTCGGCCCGTTACCCTTCAGCGTATCGATCGCTTCCTTCACTTCCAGGGCATTGCCGATCGCGTAGCCCAGCGGCTGGCTCATGTCGGAAATGACCGCCATCGTCTTGCGGCCGACGTTGTTGCCGATGCGAACCATCGCTTGAGCCAGCTCCTTGGCATCCTCGGCCGTTTTCATGAAGGCCCCTGCCCCGGTCTTCACATCGAGGACGATAGCGTCGGAGCCTGCCGCAATTTTCTTGCTCATAATCGAGCTCGCGATGAGCGGAATCGAATCAACGGTTGCCGTGACATCGCGGAGAGCGTAAAGCTTCTTATCGGCCGGTGTCAAATTGCCGGATTGGCCTATAACCGCAATTTTATGCCGGTTCACCAGCTCCACAAACTCCTCCTTGCTGATCTCCACGTGGAAACCGGCGATCGCCTCCAGCTTATCGATCGTCCCTCCGGTATGGCCGAGTCCGCGGCCGGACATCTTCGCGACCGGGATGTCGAGCGCAGCAACGAGCGGCGCCAGCACCAGCGTCGTCGTATCGCCTACGCCGCCGGTGGAATGCTTGTCCACCTTCACGCCTTCAATGGCCGACAGGTCGATCGTGTCCCCGGAATTGACGATTGCCATCGTCAGATCCGCCCGCTCCCGCTCCGTCATATCCCTGAAGTAGATGGCCATGGCCAGGGCGCTGACCTGGTAATCGGGAATCTCGTCTTTCGTATAGCCCTCGATAATGAAGTTGATTTCTTCCGTAGTCAATTCCCCACCGTCGCGTTTCTTCGCAATCAGATCCACCATTCTCATGTCTGGTCTCTCCTCACTTTTGTTTTATCTACAAGGAAACGGCCGTATCCAGTGCCACTTCCATCATGTCGTTGTTTCTCCAGATCAATCTTAGTTCAATTCCGTCAAAAAGCTCGTGCCGTGCGCCGGCATCGTAACGCCGAAATTGTCGGCCACCGTCGCCCCGATATCGGCAAATGTCTTGCGGAGCGGCAGCTCTCTGCCGCCTTCCCGGAACCGCGGCGAATAAACGAGAAGCGGCACATACTCCCGGGTGTGGTCCGTCCCCCGATAGGTCGGATCGTTGCCGTGGTCGGCGGTGATGATCAGGAGGTCGTCCTCCGTCAGCTTAGCGAACACCTCCGGCAGCCGCGCATCGTATTCTTCCAGCGCTTGGCCGTACCCCTGCGGGTTGCGGCGGTGTCCGTACAGGGCGTCGAAGTCAACGAGATTGACGAAGCTGAGTCCGGTGAAAGATTCATCCATCGTGGCGACCAGCTTATCCATCCCGTCCATATTGGAGAGGGTGCGGACCGCCTTGGTTACACCTTCGCCGTCATAGATATCGGATATTTTGCCCAGCGCGATCACGTCGTAACCCGCATCCTTCAGCGTGTTCATCGTAGTCTGGCCGAACGGCTTCAGCGCATAGTCATGGCGGTTCGCCGTCCGGGTGTAATGTCCTGGCTCCCCGACGAAAGGACGGGCGATGATCCGGCCAAGCATGTACGGATCCTCCAGCGTGATTTTCCGGCAATACTCACAGATTTCGTACAACTCCTTCAGCGGAACGACCTCTTCATGCGCCGCGATCTGAAGCACGGAATCAGCGGAGGTATAAATGATCAGCGCTCCCGTCTTCATATGCTCTTCTCCGAGCTCGTCGATAATTTCCGTTCCGCTCGCCGGCTTGTTGCCGATGACTTTGCGGCCGGTCTTTTTCTCGATCCGGGAGATCAACTCCTCCGGAAATCCGTCAGGGAATACCCGAAACGGCGTATCAATGCGAAGCCCCATAATCTCCCAGTGTCCGGTCATCGTATCCTTGCCGCTGGACGCCTCCTGCATCTTGGTATAATAGGCGAGCGGCTTGTCCGCTTTGGGAATCCCTTGAATCTCACGAATGTTGGACAAGCCCAGCTTGGCCATATTCGGCATGTTCAATCCCCCGCGCTCGCGGGCGATATGTCCTAACGTATCGACGTCAAAGTCGTCAAACTTGGCAGCGTCGGGAGCTTCTCCGATCCCTACCGAATCCAGCACAATCAAGTGAATCCGTTTAAATTGAGCCATGGTTACTTCGCTCCTTAGTCAGGTTTACTGAAATTACAAGAACAATCCTGCTACCGTAGCGGACAATACGCTGACCATCGTGGCCCCGTAAAGCAGTTTGAGACCGAAACGAGCCACCACATTGCCCTGCTTCTCATGGAGTCCTTTCACCGCACCGGCAATAATGCCGATGGACGAGAAATTGGCGAACGATACAAGGAATATCGATACGATGCCGGTCGTACGTACGGAAAGCGCGGTATGTTTGCCGAGATCCAGCATCGCCACGAATTCGTTGGAAACCATTTTCGTCGCCATGATGCTTCCCGCTTCCACCGCTTCCTTCCACGGCACCCCCATGACGAAAGCAAACGGAGCAAAGACATAACCCAGAAGCTGCTGGAAGGAAATGCCGAAAATGCCGGTAAAAATCCCATTGATCAGCGCGATCAGCGCAACGAAGCCAACCAGCATCGCCGCAACGACAACGGCCACCTTGAATCCGTCCATAATGTATTCGCCGAGCATCTCGAAAAACGACTGCTTCTCTTCATCATGAACTTCCAGAATATCCTCTTCTTTCGAAACGGAATACGGGTTAAGGATCGAAGCAATAATAAAGCCTCCGAATAAGTTTAACACCAGGGCGGTAACAACATACTTCGGATTAATCATTTGCATGTACGCGCCGACGATCGACATCGAAACCGTGGACATGGCAGAAGCGCAAAGCGTGTAAAGGCGGTGCTTCGGCAGCATGCCGATTTGCTTTTTCACGGATATGAAAACTTCCGATTGCCCCAGAATCGCGGATGCGACCGCATTGTAGGACTCCAGCTTGCCCATTCCGTTGATTTTGCTGAGCACAAGACCGATATATTTAATAATAAAAGGCAGGATCTTGGTGTACTGCAAAATCCCTATGAGAGCGGAGATAAAGATGATCGGGAGGAGAACCGACAGGAAGAAGGTCGTTTGACCTTGATTGATGAGACCCCCGAACACAAAGTTGACACCTTCTCCCGCATAGGACAGCAGCTTCTCGAATGTCGATGCGAAGCCACCGATGAGGAACTCGCCGACGCTGGTATTCAGCAAGGCAAAGGCAAGCAGCGCCTGCAGAACGATCATGACAATGAGCGGCCGGTAGCGGATACTCCGGCGATCGCTGCTTGCCGCATACGTCAGGCCAAATACGACCAGCACACCCAGAATCGCAATTAAATATCTCATGATGGTGTATTCCTCCACAGTGAATGTATTCTAAGCCTTGTCTCTTTAAGAGGTTGTTCAAAAAGTCGTCTTTCCATGACGAAGTAGTTCAGGGAGTGGATCGGGCGTCGAATCTTGAATTCAGCCGGGCCTTCCGTTGCTCACGTAGATCTGTCTACGCTCCGCTACTCAGTCCCTGGCTTCATCCAACCTTCTCGGTCCTGAAAATCCGACTTTTTGAACACGCACTTTAAGCGCTTACAACGCGCGTGTAAGAAAAAAGTCCGGAATTAATTCTCTTTCATGTCCTTTGCTTGAAACGCCCCCGGGAGCAGCTGCTCCATCGTCCACTCCTCGGTATTCCCTTGCAGGTTCGTCAAATAAATCTTGGTATCCCGGTCGCAAAATTCCGCCAGCACTTGGCGGCAGGCCCCGCAGGGAGACACCGGCCCGTCCGTGCCGGCGACGACCGCAATCGCTTCAATCCTGCGGTTGTCTTCGGAGACCGCCTTGAAGACGGCCGTCCGCTCCGCGCAGTTGGTTAAACCGAAGGAGGCATTCTCAATATTGCACCCCAGATAAACTTTCCCGCCGGACAAGAGTGCGGCACCTACCGGAAAGCGGGAATAAGGAGCATAAGCCTGCTTCCGGGCTTCGATAGCTTGCCTAATCAACTGCTCTTTCATCCTTGTTACCTCCTTGGACTATAGTGTGAGGCTTAGTATGAAGCGGTGGATTGGCCGCCTTCCATAATTTTCACACCGGAGCTGGCCCCGATCCGGGTAGCGCCCGCTTCGATCATTTTTAACATGTCTTCCCGGCTGCGCACGCCTCCGGAGGCTTTGACGCCGGTCCGTTCGCCGACGGTTCTGCGCATGAGCGCTACGTCCTCCGGCGTCGCTCCGCCCGTGGAGAAGCCTGTTGATGTTTTCACAAAATCAGCGCCGGCCTTGACTGCAAGCTCGCAGGCACGTATTTTCTCTTCGTCCGTCAAAAGGCTGGTTTCGATAATGACCTTCACCAGCGCCTTGCCTGCCGCTGCTTCGACAACTGCACGGATATCTTTCTCGACCAGCTCGTTGTTCCCGTCTTTAAGCGCCCCGATATGAATGACCATATCGACCTCGGTGGCACCGTTTGCTATCGCGTCCTTTGTTTCAAGCGCTTTGACGGCCGATGTTGAGGCTCCGAGCGGAAATCCGATCACCGTGCACACCTTTACCCCGGTCCCCGACAGCTGCTCGGCCGCATAGGCCACCCAGACCGGATTGACGCAAACCGAAGCGAACGAGTATTTCTTCGCCTCTTCCGTCAGCTTCGTGATCTCCGCCTTGCTCGCATCTGCCTTTAGCAGAGTATGGTCGATCATTCCCGCTAAATTCATGTTACATCCCACTCCCCTATATCTCTTTCATTCTTCTGCATTTGCCCGCAAAAATACGTTTTCAAATCACTCCATGGATGACTGCAAAACCATCATAGCACGAGTCTGAACAAATGTAAAATGGTAAATGAAATTATGTTCAGTCATAACATGGTTAAAATAGCGGCATACTTCATTCGTACGTCGTCCGAACACGAAACAAGCCTGCCGCAGCCGCGGCAGGCTTGTTTCCGAAAGGATGGAAGCTCATGAACATCAACTCCAAGCGTAGCTTATCTTAGCAATGCTTGAGCCGTATATTGGTCCGTTACCAAAATGCTGGCGTATTTGCCGGTCAATGCTGCTCGAATGGCGTCGATCTTCCGCTGTCCGCCGGCTACAAGAATCGACTTCTCCTTGTTCCGCAGGTCCGATAGGTTCATTCCTACGGTACGGTTGTTGATCTCTTCGCTGCAAATGCGGCCCTCGGCATCGAAGAACCTCGAGCAAATGTCTCCAGCACCGGTCCGGCGAAGCATCTCCTGCTCTTCTTTACTGAAGTAGCCGAGACGGAAGAGCAGCGCGTCCTCTTTGACGGTCCCTACCGTGAACACCGCAATGTTGGCCTGCCGGCCTAGCTCCATGATCCGCCAGATATGCCGGTCCTTCTCCACCATCTCTTTCACGGCGATATTGTCGAAGATGACGGGGAGCGGCAAATAACGGGGAGCCGTATGGAACGCTTCGGCGAACAAATTGACCGTTTCTGCGGCAAACGTATTCACATGAGAGTGGCTCACCCCGCCTTTCAATTGCACGACCTCCACGCCCTTCACTTGCTTCGGCTGCAGCTGCCGTGCGACGGAGTACATGGTGGTTCCCCAGGTGACCCCGATGATATCTTTATCCTGCACCGTCTCATACAGATACTCCGCGGCCCTCCGGCTGATATGCTTCTGAATTTCCTGGTATTCCACCGTTGGCGAATAGCAGACAAGTACCGTATCCAGCATATATTTTATTTTCAAATCATGGCCCAAGGTGTTCAAATCCTCAAGAGGGTCAACGATATCGATACGGACGTAGCCGCGTTCTTTGGCATGCTGAAGCAGCCTGGAAACCGTCGGACGGGAGACGCCGAGCCTTGTCGCGATATCCTGCTGACTATAATCGGAGAGATAATAGAGCCTCGCTGCTTCGATGCTTAACCGCTGTTTCTCATCATCCATCGTTTCCAACCCGCTTCTTGTTAATTTTCCGTTCCCGGGAGACCTCGGTCCCCTACTCCCTTATTATAGCCCCCACGGATAGAAGCACAAGCCGCGAAAAAAAGGACCGTCACCCAAACATGGATGAACAGTCCAATAAAACGCAAGTTAATCGGCCAAGCGGTAACCGACGCCCCGTACAGTGGCGATATACGTCGAGTTGGCGGCCCGGTCGCCCAGTTTTTTGCGCAGGCTCTTGATGTGAACATCGACCACGTTGCTGCCGCCAAGAAACGATGTTCCCCATACTTCCGCCAGCAGTTCCTCGCGGGACAGAACTCCGCCCTCCTGCTCCAGCAGCTTGATCAGCAGCTCGTATTCCGTTTTCGTCAGCTCGATTTGGGCGCCGTTCCGGTAAACGGCCATCTTCTTGCGGTCGATCCACAAATCCTTGAAGATCGCCGGAGAACTGCCGGGAAGCAGACGCGTGGCAACTTTGCGCGCGCCGCTGCTTTGGATAATCCGCTGCGCGCGGTAGACGATCTCCATCGGGCGCGCAGGCAGCACCAGCAGCTCCTGATTCATCAGCCCTTGATCCAGGCGCGACAGCATCGACTCTTTGATCAGCAGGAGGGAAGGGATGTCCCCGGACTCCTGCTGGACTACGGATCTGATTGCCGCAGACTCCTCGCCTTCCTTATAAGAGGTCAAATCGAAAATCAGCAAGTCCGCGGTCATCGCATTGCGAATCCCTTGCTCCCAGTGATGGAACACCAGGACGTCAAAGCAGCCTTCCGACAAATCCCTCACCAGCTCGTGAACATCGCTGGGGAAAGGGCTGATCAGAATGACCCGCTGGGTAATCGGGCAAACCTCCCGCCCCATCGTCCCTTCCTTCTCATGAACGGCGGCCTCCAGACCGGAAGGTCTGCGGAACGGCGTTACCGTACTCGCGATTTCTTTCAGTTTGACTTCTTTTGCTGACATGATGGACACACCCCCCCGAATACGACATGGGCATGATGGACATCATACCCCGTTTCTTTGGCAACGGTTTTGCTCCATTCCTCAGGCAACCCGGACATCACTTCATCAACGCGCCCGCATACTTCGCACAGGATATGCTGGTGGTCATCCATCTTGGCGTCGTAACGGCTGGCGGACTCCCCCAGTTTCAATTCGCGGATCAGTTCCTTTTCGGTCAAATAACGCAGCGAATTGTACACCGTGCCGTAGGCGAAGTTATAGCCCTGCTCCACCAGACGGTTCATAACCTCGGCTGCCGTCGGGTGATCGTTCGCGTTGCGCACGACATCATACACCGCTTTGCGCTGCGTCGTTAGATTTAAAGTTTTCATCTATTATCAATCCCTGTTGTTTTTATTTTTAGAATTAGTATAAGTCTTATTTTAGTTCCAGTCAAATCCTATTTTATTCGTTTTTAACCAGCCGGTGATGGAAATAATGAAACCATACTGACGAACCCAAGGAGGAACAAGGCATGTCAAACCATACTTCCCCATCCGGCGCATTGCCGCAGTTGCCGGAATCCATGTGGCGGAAAACGACCGCTCTGCCTGCCTTTGAACCATTGAAAAACGATATTGAAACCGATGTGCTCATTGCGGGGGCCGGCATCGTCGGCATTACGACCGCCTATTTACTGGTCCAGGCCGGATTGAAAGTAGCCGTTATCGACGCCGGAAAAATTCTCGACGGAACAACCGGCTATACGACGGCAAAAGTCACGGCCCAGCACGGGCTGATTTACGACAAGCTACTTAACCATTTTGGCAAAGAAGGGGCACGGCTGTATTACGAAGCCAACGAGGAAGCGCTTGGCTTTATTGCGAACACGATTAAAACGCGGAAAATCGACTGTCAATTCCGCCGCGAAGATGCCTGTCTGTACGCCGATTCGGATGAACAGCTGCAGCAGCTGGAGGCCGAATGGAAGGCTTACGAGGAGCTTGACCTGCCTGCCGAATGGCGCGATGACCTATCCTTACCGCTATCCGCCAAAGGGGCGATCTTGCTGAAAAACCAGGCCCAGTTCCATCCGCTCCATTACTTGCGCGATTTGGCCGAGTTCGTGGCTGAGAACGGCGGTACTTTTTACGAGAACACCACCATGAGAGATCCCGCCGAGGACTTGGACGATGGCCGGCTCAAGCTGGCCTCCGAAGACGGGCATACAGTCATCTGCCGCCATGCCGTTTCCGCTTCCCACTTCCCGTTCATCGACGGCAAAGGGTTGTATTTTTCCCGCCTCTATTCCGAGCGATCCTACGCGGTCGCCTTCGAGCCCGAGCAGCCGTACCCCGGAGGCATGTACATCAACTGCGGGAACCCTAAACGCTCGCTGCGCTCCGCCGAGCTGAACGGCAAAACGGTGGTGATCGCCGGAGGGGAATCGCACAAAACCGGAAAAAACGACTGCACGATCAAATGTTACGAAGCACTGGCGGAATTCGGACAGTCGGTATTAGGGATCAGATCGATCCCCTACCGCTGGTCGACGCAGGACTTGATGACGATGGACGACGTGCCTTATATCGGCCGCCTCACGGAAGACCGCCGCAACATTTACGTTGCGACCGGCTTTGCCAAATGGGGGATGACCAACAGCACGGTGTCCGCGCACCTCATCCGGGACCTGATCCTGGAAAAGGAAAACCGGTACGAGCGCTTATTTACGCCTTCGCGTTTCAAGGCGGACCCCGCGATCAAAAATTTGGCCCGGCAAAACGCCGATGTGGCCAAAGAGTGGGTGACCGGCAAGGTGGAGCTTGTTCACCTGAAGCCCGAGGATCTCGTTCCCGGCCAGGGCGCCGTCGTCAAGCACCGCGGCAAAAGAGCTGGCGCGTACCGCGATGACGATGGCCTGCTCTATTTGGTGGACACGACGTGCACGCACATGGGCTGCGAGGTCAAATGGAACGAAGCGGAACGCTCATGGGACTGCCCTTGTCACGGCTCACGGTTTGATTATAAGGGCGCGGTGATCGAAGGGCCGGCAACCAAAGATCTACCTCGGCTGCACCGGCAGCCCGAGCAAATGAAAAGCTAGGATAGCGCAGCATCCGCTAAGGTACTTACTTCTCAACTAGAAAGAAGGGCCTCGGCGGATGTTTTTTTTTATTCACTACCTTGCTTTGTTCAGTACTGTATGATATTATGCTTTCAGCGATACTGATTATTGTTCAGTAGTGTGAGAACTATTATAAATGCGTGTTCAAAAAGGCCGGTTTTCAGCACCGAGAAGGTTGGATGAAGCTAGGGACTGAGGAGCGGAGCGTACGTTTTGGGTACGTGAGCGCCGGAAGGCCCGGCTGAATTGAAGATTTGATGCCGGGTTACTTCTTAATTCACTTCGTGATCAAAACCGGACTTTTTGAACTACCTCTAAAGGAGAACACCGTATGGACATCAGCATCCAATTCAAGAAAGGCGCCTTGGAGCTTTGCGTGCTTGTTCTCATTCAGCAGCGGGACCGTTACGGTTACGAGCTCGCCCAGTCCGTTTCCAAGCATATCGAAGTGGCCGAAGGGGCGCTTTATCCTCTGCTGCGAAGACTGGTCCATGAAGGCTACTGCACGACGTACCTGCAGGAATCCACCGGCGGCCCGCCGCGCAAATATTACAAGCTGACGCCCGAAGGTGAAATTTATACGAACAGGCTGGTGGTCGAGTGGAAACAGTTCGTTCGGAGCGTATCTACATTAATCGAGAAAGGAAGCCATTTATGAATAAAAATGAATTTATAGCGCTTCTAAGAGCTCATCTCTCCGCCCTTCCGCCGGAAGAACAAAACGAATTGCTGGAAGACTACGAAGCTCATTTCGAATTCGGCCTGCAAAGCGGGAAGACGGAAGAAGAAATCGTGCTGGAACTGGGCGAACCGGCGGAACTGGCCAAGGAAGCGCTCGGAAACCGCTACATCCCCCAGGATCATGTGTATTGGTATGGGCCTGATCCGGAGGGCCGCGCCGGATCGCCCGAGCCGAACCCCGCCGCGCGCGGGGGAGCCGAACGTCCGACGGAAGCCGCGCCCTCCTACGCCGGACCGGGCTTGGCAGCCGTCAAGCGCCGCGGGAAATTTGCCAGCGTAATGGTGTATATCGGACTTTTTTTCCTGAATATCGTTGCCGTCCCGCTGCTCCTTTCCTTCTGGTCGGTGTTGGCCGGCTTCGCGGCCAGCGCGCTCGGCTTCATCCTTAGTCCGCTCGCCTTGGGGTTGGAATTTACGGTGCATCACCAGTTTAACCTGGGCAAGCTTTTTGCCGCGGTCGCCTGCGTTGGGATCGGCATTTTGCTGGCGGTAGGTCTGCGCTATCTTTTTGCCGGAATACGGCGTGTTAGCATCGGTTATTGGAATTGGAACGTACGAATGGCAAAAGGGAGGAATGAAGCGTGAACAGCAAAAAATGGACGCTGGTTGGATTGTTTTTGATCGTCCTCGGGCTGGCCGGCATGGCCTACCAGCGGTTTGACTTCGGCGAGAAGCTTCCCGCCTACCAGCAAAAGTGGACCTTCAGCGAAGGCGAGCTGGAAAATCTGCACATTGAAGGCGATTATGACGTGGATGTGGAGTTTATCGACAGCCCGGACGGGTCCGCTTATATCGAGGCCAGCGGCAACATGAAGCAGAAACCGATCGATAAAATAAAATCGGCCGCGATTTCCGGACAAACGCTTAAGCTGGAATTTCAGGACTCATGGGACTGGTCCTTCTTCAGCCTCAATTTTCAATCGACCAAACAGCATATTACCGTGGCCCTGGCCAAGGACAGCGGACTGAAGGCGATCAGCTACAAGTCGGGCGACGGGAGCGGCAGTTTCACCGGTCTAAGGGCTGAAAATATCGAGCTTTCCGTTACCTCGGGCAAAATCCGCGCTGATTCCGTTCAAGCGGAAAACCTAAAGCTTACGGCCAGCGACGGGAATATTACCGCCGAGCGGGTTCAGGTTCAGGGGAACGCGGAAATCAAGCTAACCTCCGGCAACATCAAAATCGATGAACTGCAGGGAGCTTTGACGGCAAAAGCGACTTCCGGGAATATCACGGCGAGCGGCGTGGAAGGACGAGTCGAGGCTTCGTTGGGTTCCGGCAACATCAAATTCACCGATTTCACGGGGAATGGCAAGTTTAAAGCGACCTCCGGCAACATTACGCTGGAGAATCAACGCTCGGACAGCCTGGACATCACCGTGCAATCCGGCAACGTAAAACTGTCCGTGGACCCGCAGTTCCAGGGAGTTTACGACCTTAAGACGAAATCCGGCAGCATCACAGCTCCCGAGGCACCGCAGCAAACGAAGGATGTCATCAAGGTGCGGGCAACGTCCGGTGATATCCGGATTCGGTAACCCCCTTGATTTTTCAGATCATTAATCATATAATTCACATAACTAATATTTAAGGAGGTGGGTAGAGTGGATCGCAAGCTTGTATGGAATCGGATTAGCCAGCTGCCATTGGCAATGTCTGGCATTATCTTTGGCACAGCCGTGAACGGGATAGGTCTGTCCAATTTTAACGATTCGATATCCATACCAAAATGCGAAATGCCGCTCCTACCTTAACCTCACGTTTAACGTGCGTACCGAAGGCAGCAGGATTTCCTGCTGCCTTCTTTTTTTGAAGATACAGGCTTAAGGCAACGGACGGCATGGAACGAAGGAGATTAATTTACCCATGATGATCCAATGTCAAAATATACAGAAATATTACGGCGCCGAACTGGTGCTGAGCGATGTTACGTTTGAAATCAAAACGGGCGAGACCGTCGGCCTGATCGGCCGCAACGGCACAGGCAAAACGACCTTGATGAAGCTGCTGACGAGCAAAGAGCCGCCCGACCGCGGACAGCTGCATATCCGCAAAAATGCCCGCATCGGCGCGCTGGCGCAAATTCCCGATTACCAAAGCGGCGAAACCGTTCGCGGCGTGCTGCTGGAGGCTTTTGCCGAGCTGCGCCTGATGCTGGCGGAAATGAAGCAACTCGAGGCGGAAATGTCCGCGGGCGGGGCTGATTCGGGGGCTGCAGGCGGCATGGACGGCCTGCTCCGCCGATATGGCGAGCTGCAGGAGGCGTTCGAGCGCGGAGGCGGCTATGAAATCGATGCCTCCATCGATCGGATAGCCGGCGGACTGGGAATTCCGGCGGAGCAATTCGTCCGCCCCTTCTCTTCCCTCTCCGGCGGCGAGAAAACCAAAGTGGGGCTGGCGGTTATCCTGCTGCAACAGCCGGATTTGCTGCTTCTCGATGAACCGACGAACCATTTGGACATGGCCGCGATCGAATGGCTGGAAAATTACATCCGGTCTTTTGCCGGAACCGTCGTCATTATTTCCCATGACCGGTATTTTCTCGATGCGGTGGCGGATAAAATCATCGAGCTGGAGGATGGCGAAGCCTTTACCTACTATGGGAACTACAGCACGTACAAGGAGGAAAAAGAGCGGCGGCTGCTTCAGCAATTTGCCGACTACCAGGAGCAGCAGAAGAAGATCAAAAAAATGCAGGAAACGATCAAGCAGCTGATCGAATGGGGCAACCGTTCCAATCCGCCGAACCCTTCGTTCCACCGGCGCGCCGCTTCGATGCAAAAAGCGCTGGACCGCATGGTGAAGCTGAAACGTCCGATTCTGGAGCGCAAAAAGATCGGCCTCCAGCTGCAGCAGGCCGACCGGTCCGGCAATGACGCGATCGTGCTGCGCGAGGTCGGCTGCGTTAGAGGCGCCCGGCGGCTGTATTCCGGGCTGACGCACACGCTGCGGTACGGCGAAGCCGCCGTCCTGATCGGAGAGAACGGGGCCGGCAAAAGCACCTTGCTCAAAAACGTGCTTGGCCTCGAACCCCCGGAGGAGGGGGAAGCCCGGCTCGGCGCCCGGATCGACGCCGGTTATCTGGCGCAGCAGTCGGCCCCGGCCGATCACGAGGAAACGGTGCTGCAGTTTTTCCGCGACGAGATCGGCATCGAAACCGGGGAGGCCCGCCATCAGTTGGCCCGGTTCCTGTTCTACGGCGCCGACGTGTTCAAGAAGGTGCGCAGTCTGTCGGGCGGGGAATGGACCCGGCTGCGGCTGGCCGTACTCATGCACCGCAAGCCGAATTTGCTTGTGCTCGATGAGCCGACCAACCATCTGGACATCGACTCGCGCGAAGCGCTGGAGGAAGCGCTGGAAGAGTATGCTGGCACCCTGCTCGTCGTTTCGCATGACCGTTACTTTATCAACAAAGTAGCGGGCCAGATCTGGGCATTGGAGGGCGGCCGCATGAGTGTTACTCTCGGCAACTATGAAGATTACCGGGAGGAATTGTCCCGCAGCTCGGACGCCGCGGGGGTTCGCTTCGAAAGCACGAGTTGGGCTTCCGCTTCGGTTCAGGCCGCGGGGATGACCCCCGCCCTTCCCGCCCATGCGGACGCCGCGGTCCAGACAGTAACCAAAGCCGCCGATAATGCGGGAGGATCTGCGGAGGGAGCGGCAAAAACCGTCCGCAAGCCCCGGGCAAATCCGGCTTACCTGCGCAAGCTGGAAGTCGATATTGCCACCACAGAAGCTGAACTGGCGGCGATTGATAACACCATGCTCGACCCGGAGACGGCCTGCGACGCTGCGCGTTTAATCGCGTTGCAGCATGAGCGGGAGGGGCTTCAGCTACGTCTCGACGAGATGATGGAGGAGTATTTTGCCTTGCTTGAAGAATCCGCCGAATAAAAGGAGAGCGATCACGATGAATCCCCCCAAATTCCAGCTTCATTCTGAAGACCCCCGTGTCCGGGCGCTGGCCGCCGCCGACCCGCGGATGGGGCGCCTGACGGCGCTGATCGGCGGCCTGGCAACCAAACCGCAGGGACCTCACTTTGCCGAACTGGCCCGCTCCATCATCAGCCAGCAAATTTCCGTCAAGGCAGCGGCGACCATTCGCGGCCGAGTCATCGAGCTTGCCGGGGAGCTGTCCCCGGCCGCTCTCTCGGCGCAAACGGACGCCGACCTGCGGGCCGCCGGACTCTCCGCCGCCAAAGTCGCTTATATCCGCGATTTATGCGGCAAAGTTCTATCCGGCGAACTCCAGCTGGAAAAGCTGGAGGAAATGAGCAATGAAGACGTCGCAGGTGCGCTTGTATCCGTCAAAGGCATCGGCAAATGGTCGGCGGAGATGTTCCTGATCTTCGCCTTGGGCCGGGAAGACATCGTGTCGTTCGGCGATGCCGGTTTGCAGCGGGCCGCCAAATGGCTTTACGCCATGGAGGACCGGGACGACCGCAAATATTTGCAACAGGTTGCCGCGCCATGGTCCCCTTACGGATCGATCGCTTCCCTGTATTTATGGGAAGCGATCAACCAAGGGCATGTCGATTCCGGAGAGACCTTCGAAGAGCGCAGTAAACGCCTATGATTGCGTTACCGTTGCCGGTCTGCTAAACGGTGATACAGGGGCGAGCGCTTGCGGAATTGCTCCCGATTCCGGTGCTCCCCCCTGTCGCCCGTAGCCCCTACCACCTCTAACGGACCGAGATGACCTTATTCGCTCATTTCCCGGTTATTTCCCACTGTAACGGACTCCACAGACGTTATTAGGCCGGAAATAAGGTGATCGAGGCGGATTTGACCGAAATAACGTCTCCTCGGTCCGTTACAATTTTCGGACGCGAATTTTCGCCAGTTTAGCGTCATCAGTGTCCGTTAGCCGTGCGCTCGTCCCTCCTACCCTCTCACCATGCGCTCCCGCAACCCACTCCTCCCCTCACCCATAAATCCTGATCCCATATTCGCAGTGCTCGTCGCCCGATACGTTGCATTTGGTCTCCCGGACGCTCACCTTGCAGTTCAGTATGCTGCCAAGCGCCCCTTCCAGAATCGCCCCCTCCAAGTCGCATACCTTCTTCTCTTCGATCACAGGCAGCCCTTTGCAGAAGCAATCGTCTACCGCAATCCGGATCAGCCGCTCATCCCGCTGCAAAACGCGCGGCAGCCCTATTTGCAGCTTGGCGAACAACTCCAGCAATTCCTCCAACGTCCCCACGGGCAGGCTTTCGCCGATTTTGCGGCCGATCGATGCCGTCGTTCCTTTGCCTTCCAATGGCAGCCCCTGCTGCATGCCGATCAAGCGGATCGCCCGAAACAGCTCCAGCGGCACCTGGTCCCCCAAACGGACGCGATCGATCCGCTGCAAATCCTCAAATGTAAAGCTTGTCATCGTCCATGCCTCTTTTCCTCGTTAATTTAGATATTTTTAATTTATCATTAGCATGAATTCGATTCCTTGATTGAGATCAAAAATACGCGGCTGTAAATGTGATATACATCACGAAATATGGCGCATATCCTTGATAGGGTAAAAATAAGCACCCTTTTGCTCTTCCCGATTCCAGGAGGTTGGATGAATTAATGCAACACACTTTGTTTATTTTGCTGCAGTTGCTGGAGCGGGCGGCGCTGCTGCAAATGTGTTTGTTTGTGCTGACCCGCCTGCCGCGCTTTAAAGAGCTGTTTCAGAAGAAAGAATACAGCCGCCAGGAGCTGGCGCTGGCTACGGCCATTTTCAGTCTGTTCGCGATCTTCGGAACGTACAGCGGCATCAATGTTGAAGGCTCGCTGGTCAATGTGCGGATTATCGCGATCATGGCGGGAGGCATACTTTTTGGTCCGGCGGTCGGTCTGATCACCGGGCTCCTGTCGGGCGTGCACCGCTTCCTGATCGACATCGGCGGGGTAACCTCGTTGCCCTGCCTCTTAACGAGCATTATCGCGGGCGTCGTGTCGAGCATCATATATATCCGCACGACCGCGGAGCGGAAATGGGTGGTCGGCATCGCCGCCGGCATGGGCTGTGAAGCGCTGACGATGCTGCTGATCCTCTGGATGGCGGAGCCGTATTCGCTGGGGCTGAACATCGTTTCGCAGATCGCCCTGCCGATGATTGCCAGTCAGGTCTGCGTGGGATTGATCGTAATGCTGGTGCAGAGCGTGGAAGGGGAAAAGGAGCGGATCGCCGCCCGGCAGGCCAAGCTGGCGCTCGATATCGCCAACAAAACGCTGCCTTATTTTCGCTCCATCACGCCCGAATCACTGCGGACGATCTGCCGCATCATCCAGGCCGAAATCGCCGCGGATGCCGTGGCGCTCACCGATACCCGCTATATTCTCGCTTACGTAGGTTTGGGGGAGGAACATTATGCCAAGCGGCATGAAATTGTGAGCGATGAGACGAAGCGTTCGCTGGCCAGCGGGGAAATTACAATCCGCAATAACGAGGCTGCCCATATCGACCCCCGGATCAAGTCGCAGATCATTATCCCGCTCAAGGAAAAGAGCGAGGTGACGGGAGCGCTGAAAATTTATTACGCCAAGGCGCATAAAATCACGTACTCGCTGCAGGCGATGGCGGTTGGGCTATCGCAGATGATCTCCACGCTGATGGAGGTATCGCGCATTGAGGACCTTAAGCAGATGGCCAACAAGGCCGAGCTCAAGGCGCTGCAGACGCGGATTCACCCGCATTTCCTGTTCAACGCGCTCAACGCGATCGCTTCCTCCATCCGTGTCGATCCGGAAAAAGCGCGCGAACTGATCGTCAATTTATCCGGATACATGCGCTACAATCTGGAGCTTAAGGACGAGATGATCGATCTCAGCAAGGAGCTGCAGCAGGTGCGGCAGTATGTGGAGATCGAGCAGGCCCGTTTCGGCAGCCGGCTGGAGGTGCGCTACGATATCGACGATACGCAGGTGCGAATTCCGAGTCTGATCATCCAGCCGCTGGTGGAGAATGCGATCGTCCACGGAATCTTGAAGGGAAAAGGCAAGGGTACGGTCACGATATCGGTCAAAGACCGCGGAGACACCGTGCGTATCGGCATTGTCGACACGGGCGCCGGCATCGGGCCGGAGACGATACGGAAGGTATACGAAGGCTCCATGGAAGAGAACCGGATCGGGCTCTACAATGTGCACCGCCGGGTAAAGCTGATCTACGGAGAAGGCTTGGAGATTCACAGGCTGGACAAAGGAACGGCGATTTATTTTAACCTCAAGAAGGAGAACTCATGAAAGCAATCATCATCGAAGATGAAGAACTGGCCCGCCGGGAATTGGCTTACTTGATCGAGCGCTACAGCGCGATCACGGTCGAAGCCTGTTTCGAGGACGGGCTGGAGGCGTTGAAATTCTTGCAAAGCCGGGAGGTTGATGTACTGTTTTTGGATATCAATATCCCCTCGATTGACGGCCTGCTGTTGGCTCAGACGATTAGCAAATTTTCCGCCAGACCGTTTATAGTGTTCACTACGGCTTACAAGGAGCATGCCGCGGAAGCGTTCGAGCTGGAGGCTTTTGATTATATTCTCAAGCCTTACAGCGAGGCGCGGATTCAGAATATGCTGGGCAAACTGGAGGCGGCCCACACGGCCCGAAGCGGAGGCGCGGGGGAAGGAAGAGGCGCCTTCGGCAAGATCAATCTGTGGAAAAACGAGAAAATTATTGTCGTGGAAATCGACGACATTTATTATGCGGCCGCCCAGGAGAAGAGCACCAGCGTGATGACGAAGAGCGGAGAATACACGATGGCGCTTAGCATCAGCGACTTTCAGGCGCGTCTGCCGCGGGAGCATTTTTTTCGCTGCCACCGCTCCTACATCGTGAATCTCGGCAAAATCAAAGAAATCATCCCATGGTTCAACAATACCTATCTGCTGCGGCTGCGCGATCTGGACTTTGAAGTGCCGGTCAGCCGCGGCAAAGCGAAGGAATTCCGGCAGCTCATGCGTCTGTAGCCGCAGTTCATTCCGTATTCGCGTCATTTCGTTCCCGTTCCCGCCAAGCTCCGCGCGTACTCGTTTACAATAAGGGTGCGTGAGAGAGTTCATGCGCAATCGAGAGAGAAAGAAGGAATGGCGATGAACGGAAGATCCGAAAAGCGGTGGCCGATCGTATTGGGTACCATTATTATGCAGATGGGTCTTGGCACCATCTATACCTGGAGTCTGTTTAACCAGCCATTGGCGAACAAATTGGGGTTAGAGCTTGGCTCCGTTTCCACAACTTTCTCCATTACAAGTTTCGCGCTCGCCTTTTCCACATTGTTCGCCGGCAAACTGCAAGACCGCTTCGGTCTGCGCAGGCTGACGGCGGCGGCAGGCATTTTATTGGGGCTGGGCCTGATGTTAAGTTCGCAGGCAAGTTCCCTTCCGATGTTGTACTTGCTCGCCGGCGTGGTGGTTGGCTTTGCGGACGGGACGGCTTATATCACCTCACTATCCAATCTGCTGAAATGGTTTCCCGGCCGCAAGGGTCTCATCTCCGGCGTTTCCGTCGGGGCTTACGGCACGGGCAGCCTGCTGTTCAAGTATATCAACGGCGCTTTGCTTGAATCTGCCGGCGTTTCCGGAGCTTTTCTGTACTGGGGATTGATCGTCATGGCGCTGATTGCCACCGGTTCCTTGCTGGTGCGCGAGGCGCAGAATTCGCCCGTCGTCTCGGCCGCAGGATCACGGCCGCATGGCGCGGACAAGGCTGCAGGCGTGGGGCAGCGTGATTACACCGTGGGTGAAATGCTGCGCACAAAAGAGGCATACATGCTGTTCGCGATCTTTTTTACCGCCTGTATGAGCGGACTTTATCTGATCGGCATCGTGAAGGACATCGGCATTCAGCTTGCCGGGCTTAACGAGGCCGCCGCGGCCAACGCGGTCGCGTTGATCGCTTTGTTCAACACGTCGGGCAGGTTGGTGCTTGGTTCGCTGTCCGATAAGATGAGCCGGCTGGGTCTGATCGGCGGATCGCTGGCGGTAACGGCGGCCGCGGTGTTCACCCTGAGCTTCGCTGAGCTGAATTATAGTCTGTTCTTCGCCTGCGTGGCGGTTATCGCCTTTTGCTTCGGCGGCAATATCACGATCTTTCCGGCGATTGTCGGCGACTTCTTCGGCCTGGCCAACCACAGCAAAAATTACGGCCTCATCTATCAGGGCTTCGGCATCGGCGCGCTATCCGGCTCGTTTATCGCCGTGATGCTGGGCGGCTTCAAGCCGGCGTTCATCGTCATCGGCCTGCTCTGCCTGGCCGCGGTCGTCATCGCGGTGTTCGTAAAGCCACCTGTTGAAAACATGAAGAAAAAGGGGCTGCACCTGAAGCCTTTCAGGCACGCGGCTTAAATTATAAAAAGCCGGTACGCACTGCTTTGCGGTGCGCCCGGCTTTTGCTAGTAGAATGATCCGGAAATAATGTGGCTTATCTACGGACGGGGGCCATGGATTGCTTTGTTCTATATTAGTTTTGTGCTCAGTATCGCCCCTATAAAATAGCGGAACTTTTGAATCTTATTTTCCAATTTGAGCCTATTTATCACCAATAGCGGAATTTTTGGGTCTTATTTTTTAATGAACAGGTCTAAAAGCGGTCTTTCTCCACTAAATCGTGAAAATAGCGCCATAAAATTCCTCTATTTTACGCAACATAGGGATGTCGCTGAAATAGCGCCCTTTTTTTCCTTTATGTTGTACCCGAGTTTCTTCAATGGACTAGTTTTGCCCTTTTCTCATGTCTTCACTTGCCATCATGCTAACGTTATTTCCAGAATCGTCTACTAGTTTATAGAATATTTATATTATTGCCTCTTTACACGGCCTCCGGTTCAAAGCTGCCTTTCGTAAACTGGCTGTTGTACAAATCGGCGTAGAAGCCTTTTTGGGCCAGCAATTGTTCATGCGTGCCTTTTTCGATGACCGAGCCGTGGTTCATGACGAGGATCAGGTCGGCGTCTCTGATCGTCGAAAGACGGTGCGCGATGACAAAGCTTGTTCTGCCCTTCATCAGCTCGTTCATCGCCTTCTGGATCTGCACCTCGGTCCGGGTGTCGACGCTGCTCGTCGCTTCGTCCAAAATCAGGATGGCCGGATCGGCCAAAATCGCCCGCGCGATTGTCAGCAGCTGTTTCTGACCTTGCGAGATATTGGAAGCTTCCTCGTTCAAGATCGTATCGTACCCGTCCGGCAGCGTGCGGATAAAGTGATCGGCGTAGGCCATTTTGGCCGCACGCACCACGTCCGCTTCGGTCGCGCCTTCGCGCCCGTAGGCGATATTGTCGCGGATCGTGCCGTTGAACAGCCACGTATCCTGCAGCACCATGCCGAACATGCTGCGCAGGTCGCCGCGCTTCATCTCCGCAATGTTGACGCCATCTACGGTAATCGCCCCATCGCCTACTTCATAGAACCGCATCAGCAGGTTGATCAGCGTCGTTTTGCCGGCCCCGGTAGGTCCGACGATCGCGATCGTTTGCCCCTGCGATACGCTGATGTTCATGTCCTCGATCAGCGGATGCTGAGGATCATACCCGAACTTCACGTGATTGAAGGCCACATCGCCATGCGGCTCCTTCAGCACCTTCGGCTGAGCGGATTCCGCCACTTCTTCTTCTTCGTCCAAAATTTCGAAAACGCGTTCCGCCGAAGCGACCGTCGATTGAATGATATTGGCGATGTTCGCCGTTTGCGTAATCGGCATCGTAAACTGGCGGGCGTATTGGATGAAGGCCTGCACATCGCCGATCTCGATCGTCCGTTTGGTAACGAGGATGCCGCCGACCACGGACACAAGCACATAACCGATGTTGCCAATAAAGCTCATGATCGGCATAATGACGCCGGAGATGAACTGCGCCTTCCAGCCTGCCGTGTACAGCCGTTCGTTAATGTCGTCAAACTGCTTAAGCGACGTTTTCTCGCGGCCAAACGCCTTGATGATTTTGTGGCCGGTATACATTTCTTCCACATGACCGTTAAGTTGGCCCAGTTCCGCCTGTTGACGGACGAACTGTTTCTGCGAGCGTTTGGCGACCTGAGTAATCGCCAACACGCTGAGCGGCAGCGTCAGCACGGCAATCAGCGTCATGAGCGGGCTGATCGACAGCATCATCACGATGACGCCGATAATCGTCAAGATCGAGGTGATCAACTGGGTTAAGCTTTGCTGTAAGGTGTTGCTGATATTGTCGACGTCGTTTGTGACCCGGCTGAGAATTTCACCGTGGGTACGAGCGTCGAAATATTTCAAAGGCAGCCGGTTCAGCTTGGCGTTAACATCGTTGCGCAAGTCGTACACCGTTTTCTGCGCGACGCCAGCCATCAGGTACTGCTGGACATAACTGAACAGCGAACTTAATACGTAAAGTCCCACCAGGACCATGATGATCTGCCATACATACGCAAAATCGATCGTCGCCCCGGGAACCCCTTGAATTTTCCCCATGATCCCTTCAAACAGCTTGGTCGTCGCTTTCCCCATCACCTTGGGGCTGACGATGCTAAACACGGTGCTTAAAACCGCCATGATAAGCACGGCTGTCAATTGATATTTATGCGGCCGCAAATAACGGATGAGCCGCTTTAAAGTCCCTTTGAAGTCCTTCGCTTTCTCGGCCGGCATGCTCATGCCGGGTCCGCCGGGTCCGCCCGGCCCGGGGTGTCTTGGACCGTGTCCTCTCAGCCCCGGAGTTCTGCCGGCAGGCCGCCCAGAGGCGCCCGCGCCTTTTTGCTCCTGACTCATGCAATCTCCTCCTCCGAAAGCTGTGAATAGACGATCTCTTTATACACGTCGCAGGTTTCCATCAGTTCGCGGTGATTGCCGATGCCGGCGATCCGGCTTTCGTTCATGACGATGATGCGGTCGGCGTCAAGCACGGTGCTTACCCGTTGGGCCACGATAATGACCGTCGCTTCCCTGGTCTCCTGCTTCAAGGCGGCGCGCAGCTTCGCGTCCGTTTTAAAGTCGAGGGCGGAGAAACTGTCGTCGAAAATGTAAATTTCCGGCTTCCGCACGAGCGCCCGGGCAATGGAAAGCCGCTGCTTTTGCCCGCCCGACACGTTGGTGCCCCCTTGGGCGATCACCGATTCGTAGCCCTGCTCCATCTCGGCGATAAAATCGCTCGCCTGGGCGATCCTGGCCGCGTACCGGATCTCCTCGTCGGTGGCGTCCTCCTTGCCGTAGCGGATGTTGTCATTGATGCTGCCGGAGAACAACACCGCTTTTTGCGGAACGAAGCCGATTTTGCGCCGCAGCTCCTCCTGCTTCATCTCCCGCACATCGACGCCGTCCACCAGCACGCGCCCCTCACCAACGTCGTAAAACCGCGGAATCAAGCTGATCAGCGTCGATTTCCCAGAACCCGTCCCGCCGATGATCGCGGTCACCTCGCCCGGCTTGGCGCTGAACGTAATGTCCTGCACCGCCGGCTGTTCCGCTCCGGGATAGCTGAAGGAGACGTTTTGAAATTCCACATAACCTTTTTGCTCGGACATCGCCGCTGCCACGTCGGCATCCTTGATCTCCGGAACCATGTCCAACACCTCATTGATCCGCACGGCGGAAGCGGACGCACGCGGAACCATGACGAACATCATCGAGACCATGACGAGCGAAAACATAATTTGCATCGCATACTGCAGAAAAGCCATCAGGTCCCCTACCTGCATTTGCCCGGCATCGATCCGCATCCCGCCGAACCAAATGATCGCCACCGAAGACAGGTTCATCACCAGCATCATAATCGGCATCATGAAGGCCATGATTTTATTGACCCGAATCGAGGTATCCGTCAAATCGAGGTTGGCCGCGTCAAACCGTTTGCTTTCGTAATCGGTCCGGTTAAACGAGCGGATGACCCGGATGCCGGTCAAACTCTCGCGCATGACGAGGTTCAGCTTGTCGATTTTTTTCTGAATCGCCTTAAACAGCGGAATCCCTCTGCTGGCGATCAACCAGATCGCCCCGGCCAGCACCGGCAGCACGACCACCAGCACCAGGGACAATTCAGCGTTTTTCGATACGGCCATGATGATCCCGCCCAAACACATCAGCGGCGCCATCACCATCATCCGCATCATCATAATCAGCACCTGCTGAACTTGGGTAATGTCGTTTGTCGTCCGGGTGATCAGCGAAGCGGTGCCCACTTTGTCGAACTCTTCCAGCGAAAAGTTGGACACATGGTTAAACATCTTGGCGCGCAGCCGCTTGCCGAATCCCGACGCCGCCCTGGACGAGAAGTAACTCGCTCCGATCGAGCAGGCCATCCCGCCCAGCGCCACAAGCAGCATAAATCCGCCCACCCGCCAGATATACAGTGTGTCTCCATTGACGACCCCAACATCCACGATATCGGCCATCAGTGTCGGCAAATACAGCTCGGACAACGTCTGAAGAAAGACGAGGGCAAGCACTCCGGCGACCAGCCAGCGGTATGGTTTCAAATAGCGGAAAAGTTTGATCAATTCCATCATCTCCACATATCCGAGTCACTCGGTTTTTTTATTTTGATTGATCTGCGATTCGAAATACCGGTGTACCTCGTGCAGCAGTTCGATCAATTGGTTGCTTTTCTCTTCGCCCAAAAAATCGCATAAATTTTGAATTTGTTTGGATCGATGCTCCGCTGCCGTGCGAAATGCCTGTTCGCCCTGCTCCGTCAGCTTGACGCGCACGACCCGGCGATCCTCCTGATCGTTATAGCGATGTACCAGCCCTTGTTCTTCCAGGCTGCGAATTTGCGGCGTGACGGTGGGCGAAGCCACTCCCATTCTCGTGCTGAGCTCGGAGACGGTAATGCCCCGCGGCTCCTGTTCAAGCCCTTGAAGAATAGAATACATCAGTCTGAATTCGCTTGGTTTGAACGTTAACGGCGCCATTTTATTCATATCCAGTCTCCGCAAGCGGTGCAGCGCCAGCATAAGCTTATGCGCCTGCGAATTATCGCTGGAATGCACCGATGATCACCTCAGCTTCCATTTATTTTCATGATTTAATAATTAGGATACCTATCTATTAGCAAAGCTAATTATAATTTCGCTCATGATGAAAGTCAAGCGAGCTCACGCTTCCATATATTAGAAAGGAAAAGATGCCTGCCGGGGTAGACCTACCGGGTGCTGGCGTCTTTGTTACACTTAGACAAGGCTTTTTACCGCTATTTCCCTAGACTCCAGTAAGAAAAACGCCTGACGGCGTCCTTTAATGGCTCTGACTTCTACTTTGGAGCGATTGGAGGCTCTTCCTAAACTTTGGACGCTGCTCTAACGGACACCAGTGACCTTATCCGCCCATTTCCCGGGTATTTCCCAAGCTAACGGACACACACGACCCTATTTCGCTCTAAACCCGTTCATCCTGGCCGATTTGAGGTAAATAAGGTCTTCTGTGTCTGTTACATTTTGCAATCCTCCGTTTTTCCTCAAATAACGGCTCTGGTGTCCCTTAGCCCCCAAGTCCCTCTTCTCCTCCCCTCTCTACCTGCGCTTCGCCTTCTGCCATGCCCTAAATTAGGTCAAAAAAAGATCGTACCGGCGGGCTTGTCCCCTTCACCGTTACGATCTTTTTCATTTATTGCCCAGCCTCGCCGTTCCGGCGGAGTTCATCCAGGCTTTTGAATTCGTAGCCCTGGCGCCGGGCTTCATCAATGATGGAGCCCAAGGCCGCGGCGTTGTCCTTGGACACGGAATGCAGCAGGATCACCGCACCGGGGTGAAGCTGAGACACCACTTGCCGATATGCGTAGTCGGCGCCCCTTTGGGCATTTACATCCCAATCTTTGTAGGCCACCGACCAAAATACGTTGATATAGCCCGCTTCTTTCGTCACCTGCAGCGTTCGGTCGCTGAAAATACCGCGGGGCGGCCTGAGATATTTCATCTCCTGCCGGCCGGTCACCTTTGCCGATTCCTGCTTGACGCGCTCCAGTTCGTCGCGGATCCGCTCGTCGGATATCGTGGTCATATCCGGATGGCTCCAGGAGTGGTTCCCGATGAGGTGCCCTTCGGCAACCATCCGCTTCAGCAGTTCGGGCTGATCTTTCACATAATGTCCTGTGACGAAAAAGATCGCCGGCACTTTCTTCGCTTTTAACGTGTCTAGAATCGGGGCGGTATACCCGTTTTCGTAGCCGTTGTCGAACGTGAGAAACAGTTCCTTCCGGGAGGTATCCCCGAGAAAAATAGCCCCGTGTTTATCGACGATCTCTTTGAACCCCTCCTCATTAATGGAAGGGAGACTTCCGTCCACGCTTTTTTTGAACCCGAAATGGTGGGGCGAATCGGCGTAAACGATTTGCGATGCCGCGGGGCCAAGCAGCATACCGATCATTACCGTGCAGATCAAGGCCAATCTCACAGAGCATTCTCTCCTTATTCTCCAAAATCCTAGCTGCAACGCTCTCGTTTACTATTGCCTGTACTGCGGGAAATATACGGCGTGCATTTTGGCCGGTCAGGCACCTTGCATCGTATCTCAGTTGTCAGCCTGCCCGCCTGTCTCGCCGGACAGTTTGCTGTGCTTATAACCGTACAGCACATACACGCCTAATCCGAAAATCATCCAAACGACGAAGGCGATCCAAGTGATCCGGGGCAGGCTGACCAGCAAATAGCCGCAGGTTAACACGGCCAGCAGCGGGATCAGGGGCACCAGCGGCACTTTGAACGAACGGGGCAGATCCGGACGGGTCCGGCGCAAAATGACAACCCCAAGCGATACCGTAATAAAAGCAAAAAGCGTGCCGATGCTGACCAAGTCGGCGAGTCTGCCGAGCGGAACCAGACCGGCTAACACCGCGACCACAATGCCGGTCGTCCAGGTGCTGACGGAGGGGACCCCGGTCCGGGGGTGAAGCCGGGCCAGCCTTCCGGGAAGCAAGCCGTCCCGCCCGATCGCGTACAGCAGCCGGCTTTGGCCGAACAGCAGCACAAACAGCACGGTCGTTATGCCGACGATGGCCCCCAGCGAAATAAACCCGGCCGCCCAGTTCTGGTCGATGTACTGCAGGGCGAAGGCGACTGGATTTTTGACGTTCAGCTGCGAATACGGAACGATCCCGGTAAGCACCGCCGTGACGAGGACGTACAGCAGCGAGCAGATCGCCAGCGACCAAAGGATGCCGCGCGGCAGATCCTTCTGCGGATTCCGCACCTCCTCAGCGGCCGTGGCGACGGCATCAAAGCCCAGATAGGAAAGGAAGGCCGTCGCCGCCCCAGTAACGACGCCGCTGAATCCGAACGGCATAAACGGCGTCCAGTTGCCCGGCTTCACGTAAAAGGCGCCGACGACGGCAAACAGCACGATCACGGCGATTTTGACAATGACCATAATCGAGTTCAGCCGTGACGACTCTTTCGATCCGCGGGATACGATAAACGTGAGCAGCAGCACGATCAAAATGGCGGGAACGTCGACATAGGTCCCGGCTTTAGGATCGAAGGCGCTGCTCAGCGCGTGCGGCAGGTTAATGCCAAACCCGGCGGCCAGGCCCTGAAAATACCCCGACCAGCCGCTCGCCACCATGGAAGCGGCAAAGCCGTATTCCAACATCATATCCCAGCCGAGGATCCAGGCGACGATTTCCCCGAAGGTGGCGTAGCTATAGGTGTAGGCGCTCCCCGACACGGGGACCATCGAAGCGAATTCGGCATAACACAGGGCGCAAAAGGCGCAGATGATCCCGGCCAGAATAAAGGAAAGGATAAGTCCCGGTCCGGCATGCTGCGCCGCCGCAACGCCGGTGAGGACGAAGATGCCTGTACCCACAACGCATCCGATGCCAAGCATGGTTAAATCAAACACGCCAAGCTCCTTTTTGAGCGTGGAGCCGGCCGCTTTTTTCTCCGCAAGCATGGAGGTTATCGATTTTTTTCTGAATAAATGCATTAGGTTCTGTCCCCTAATTCAAATTTGCGAAACACATCAGGCAATTATAACGTCCCGGGTTCGGTACGGACAAGTTCAAATATCACAGATTATTCCATTTAATTACAAAAATTTTAGGGATTAATATCCGTTAACTCCCGCTGCGCAAACCGGATCCACTCCCTCGTCGCAAAGGACAAGTAGCGGTCGTCCCGCCAGACGATGCCCAGCTTCCAGGGGATGATCGGCTTCACCAGCGAAATGATCCTTACGCGCTCGTCATCCACCTCGCGGCAGATCGTTTCCGGCAGCAGCGTAATGCCGAAGCCGACCGCGACCATTTCGCTGATGAGGTCCCACTGCGAGCTCTCATAAATCACATGAGGCTGGAACCCGGCCCTGGCGCATTCGTTGATGATCCGGTCATGCAGCGTAAAATCCTCCCGGAACAGGACGAACCCGTCCTGGGACAGCTCGGACAATTCCGCCGCCTTCCGCTCCGCAAGCGGGTGGGATGGGTGCACGACCAGGTTGAGCTTCTCTTCCACGAACGGAAAGCTGCTTAACTCCTCCGCCGTCGCCGGCAGCACAATGACACCGACATCAAGCGCCCCGCCGACCACATCCGACTCCACCTTTTTGGCCCCGTCCTCAAACAGCTGGATCGTAATGTCCGGATATTTTTGATGAAATTGCCCGATCACCTTCGGAAAAAAACTGGCACCCACCATCGGCGGAAGCCCGATCCGGATATGCCCTTTTTTCAAATTCCGCAGGTCGTCCAACTCCGCCATCAGGTTTTGGAACGAGGTGACGATTTGCTGTGCTTGTCCTACGATAATTTGACCGGCATCGGTGAGCTCGATTTTTTTGCCGACCCGGTCGAACAAAACAACGCCTAACTCGTCCTCCATGCTTTTGATCGTTTTGCTGATGGTTGGCTGGGTAATATACAGCGCCTCGGCCGCTTTCGTAAAGCTTTTGAGACGGGCAACCTCGATCAAATATTGCATTTGCCGAATGTCCAAATTTCAGCCTCTCCTTTCAGATTTCTATCGATAACCAATTGGAATGTTATTCATTCAGTATATTCATTTTACTCATGAAAACAATCAGTGTAGTATTTTCATTACCAATGATGCAGAAAACGACGGAAAGGGGCTGCGATTTACCATGAACACGATGAAAACGATAGGCAAGGGCGTGTTTCAAGTAGCGATATTATTTTTATTTACCTTTGCCATGAACGAAATCGCGAAATTGCTCCATCTGCCGATTCCCGGTTCGATTTTGGGCATCTTCGTATTGTTTACCTTATTAAAAACCAACATCGTCAAGCTGGCGTGGATCGAACAAGGCGCAAACTGGCTGCTTGCCGAGCTGCTGCTGTTCTTTATTCCGTCCGCCGTTGGCATCATGAAATATATGCCGCTGCTGGAAAGTGAAGGCGTGCGGATTTTGATCGTCGTCATTTTCAGCACCTTGATCGTCATGATCAGCTCGGGGCTTGTCGCCTCCCGCATTTCCAAACGAAAGGAGCATCAGAGCTCATGATCGCCGGTTTGCTTAGTCTTGTTTTTACATTGGTGATCTATTACCTGGCCAAACGGCTGTATAAAATCCGGCCTAAAGTTTATTTGTCCCCGCTGCTGATTACGCCGCTGTTTCTGGTCATCGGCCTGATGTGGGCGCAAATTCCTTACGAAACTTACCAGGCCGGGGGAAAATGGCTCAGCACGATGCTGCAGCCGGCCACAGTCGCTTTTGCCGTGCCGCTTTACAAATATTACAATGTCCTGAAAAAACATGCGGTGGAAATTCTCATCAGCGTGCTGACCGGTTCGGTGGTGGCGATGTTCTCTTCGGCCTTCCTGGCCGAGTGGCTGCATCTGGACAACGATCTGATCACGAGTCTCATCCCCCGTTCGATCACGACGCCGATCGCCATGAACGTCTCCCAAGTCATCGGCGGCGTGCCCAATATCACAGCCGTCTTCGTCATTATTACCGGACTGCTCGGAACGATGCTCGGGCCGCTGGTCGTGAAGCTGTTCCGCATCGAAAACGAAGTGGCCCGCGGCGTATTGTTCGGCACAAGCGCTCACGGGACCGGAACGTCCAAAGCGTTTGAGCTGAGCTCGCTGACCGGCACGATCTCCAGCATCTCCATGATTTTGGCCGCCTTGTTCACGTTGGGCGTGGCCCCGATGCTGATCACGCTGCTGCAATAACCTTAGGTTCCTCCGAATTCAACATATAGATTTCTCTTGAACCTTCGCCTTGGCCCTTTGCCTTGGCGGGGGTATTTTTATGGGCAGCAAAGCCCCTCGGTCTTCGCGGCTGCCGGCTTTCCCTGTTTATGCAGTTCCAGAATTTGGACGGTTTTATTTCGAACTGTACTTGTAATACTAACAGTTAGGCTTTATACTGTGATCGAGATCATTTTATAAAGAAAGGATGATTTTGGATATGAGTACGGCAGAGACAGTAAATCTAAACGATTTTTATACGGTACTTCGAGAAAGACATTCGGTTCGTGCATACGACCCAGCGGTGAAAATCCCCCGGGAAGAACTGAAGGAAATGCTGGAGCTTTCGCTTTCCGCTCCTTCCTCCTCGAACTTGCAGCCTTGGCGGTTTTTGGTGATCGATGAAGACGAGCTGAAGCAAAAGCTGCTGCCGATCGCCAACAATCAGCAGCAGGTCGTGGAAGCTTCCGCCATAATCGCGGTGCTCGGCGATCTGAAATCCTACGAGCAGGCTGATGCGATTTACAGCCAGGCCGTAGCGATGGGCGCGATGACAGAAGAGGTAAAAAGCAATTTCGTCGAACGTTTGCAGCAAATGTATGGCGGTTTGGGAGACGAGCGGCTCCATCAGATCAACTTGCTCGACGCCGGCCTGATCTCCATGCAGCTGATGCTGATCGCCAAAGCGAAAGGCTACGACACCGTACCGATGGGCGGCTATAACCCGGAAAAATTCGCCGAGGTTTTCAAGGTTCCTGAAACGCTTAAACCGATTGTCCTCATCGCCATCGGCAAAGCGGCCAAACCGGCTCACGCCACACCACGCTTGGGCATAGATCAAGTGACGTCCTGGAACTCGTTCCAATCCTAATAAGACAAAAAGCGGAGGAAACCGAAAAGTTCTTCCGCTTTTTTTCATGCCTCGGATCAACCGCCCTCCTTTTTTCGAAATTCCTAATCGGTGCGGCCGTCGTTTTGCGCATACTATATCCGGCACTTGCCTTTTTTCTGCAAAAATCCCCGGCTTAAGCGGCCGCACGGCGAGTTGATCTCAATTGATCATGAAGTTGATCTATATTTAGCTTTGTTTAAAGCTGACATAGATATTACAATTAGGGTCATAAAAATCGTGAAAAGTAGAACATGTTTTTAGGGAGAAAGGGTGGATCCAAGTGACGATTACACAGCAAAACGAGGCTTTGGAGCAAGCGCGCCGTTACGTGGCTGAAGTTTATGAAACCGTGCAAAAACGCAATCCGGGAGAACACGAATTCCATCAAGCGGTGAAGGAGATTTTGGATTCGCTGATTCCGGTGTTTGCCAAACATCCGAAGTATCAGGAAAGCGGCATCCTCGAAAGAATCGTGGAGCCGGAGCGTTTGATCAGCTTCCGCGTGCCGTGGGTGGACGATCAAGGCAAAGTGCAGGTTAACCGCGGTTTCCGTGTTCAATTCAACAGCGCGATCGGGCCTTATAAAGGCGGGCTTCGTTTCCATCCGTCGGTAAATGCCAGCATCATTAAATTCCTCGGATTCGAACAAATTTTCAAAAATTCCCTGACCGGCTTGCCGATCGGCGGCGGGAAAGGCGGCTCGGACTTCGATCCCAAGGGCAAATCGGAGCTGGAGGTCATGAGATTCACCCAAAGCTTTATGACTGAGCTGGCCAAATACATCGGTCCCGACATGGATGTGCCCGCCGGAGATATCGGCGTAGGAGGACGGGAAATCGGCTACATGTTCGGACAATACAAACGCCTTTACGGCAGCGAAACCGGCGTGTTGACGGGGAAAGGCCTGACGTACGGCGGCAGCCTGACGCGCACCGAAGCAACCGGATACGGTCTGGTGTACTTCACGGCGGAAATGCTGGCAAGCAAAGGCGAAACCTTTGAAGGCAAAACAGTCGTCGTTTCTGGTTCTGGCAATGTTTCGATTTATGCCATCGAAAAAGCGCAGCAGCTCGGAGCCAAGGTGGTCGCTTGCAGCGATTCGAACGGTTACGTATATGATCCGAACGGCATCGACCTGAAAACGGTCAAACGGTTGAAGGAAGTGGAAAGAAAACGGATCAAGGAATATGTGAACGAACATCCGGGCGCCGAATATCATGAGGGCTGCCAAAACATCTGGAGCATCGCTTGCGATATCGCCCTGCCATGTGCGACGCAAAACGAAATCGATGAAGCTGCGGCGAAGCAGCTTGTCGCCGGGGGCGTGAAATTCGTCGCCGAAGGCGCCAACATGCCTTCAACGCTGGAAGCGATCGAGGTATATTTGAACAGCGGAGTTTACTTCGGTCCGGCCAAAGCGGCCAATGCCGGCGGCGTTGCCGTCTCCGCCCTGGAAATGGCGCAAAACAGCGCGCGTTTGTCCTGGACCTTCGAGGAAGTGGACGCCAAACTCAAAGGCATCATGAAAAATATTTATGGTAATAGCGTAAAAGCGGCCGAAGAGTTCGGGCATCCCGGAAACCTGGTGGTCGGCTCCAATATCGCCGGTTTCCTGAAAGTCGCCGACGCGATGCTGGCGCACGGGATTGTTTAATTAAGATAAAAACCAAAAACCGTCCGGGATTCGGACGGTTTTTGGTTTTGGCCGTTCGCCGCCCCCTAGCAACCGGACTCGACACCCATTCTAACCCCGTAACGGACTGAGATGACGCTATCTGCTTATTTCTCGGCTATTTCCCAAGCTAACGGACACGACGGACGTTATTCAGCTCCAAACGCACCCAACAGGTCCAATTCATCGTGAATAAGGTACGTGGTGTCCGTTACACTTTGAAAACTGTTGATTTTGCCGAAATAAGGTCGCTCATGTCCGTTAGAATCCTGAACCCCTGCACCTGGAGTGGAGTATGACTTCCGCCAATAGTGCCAGTAGCACCGACAAGCATACTTCCCCCCCGCTTCATCTCAAAAAAGCGCCCGACTCTTAAGTCCCGGGCGCTTTCTTTCGTCAAAGCCCGGCTAAATTAATAAGCCAAGGCGTCCAAAGCTTTAATGTGCGACAAATAGCGGATATTGCTCGCTTCTTTCATCATTGTAGCCGTCATGCCGCGCAGCTTGGTGTTGTTCGCGCCGATCGTCGCTACGGCGTCCTTGCGGCCAAGGCTGGCCAGCGTACCGGAGTTGACTGGTTCGAACCCTTCCATCTTCTTGCTGCGCAGGAATGCGAACAAATTGTAGCCGGTCAGCTCGCCCATTTGCCAGGCGATTTGCGCCGTTGGCGGATACGGGCGGCCGTCAGGTCCCATAAATACCGCGCTGTCGCCAACAACAAACACGTCCGGATGGGAAACGGATTGCAGGAATTCGTTGACGGAAGCGCGTCCGCGGTTTACTTCCAAACCGGACTCGCCTACCAGCGGATTGCCTTGCACGCCGCCGGTCCAGACGAAGGTGTTGGCCACGATTTTTTGGCCGTCCTTCAAATCGATCGCATTGCCTGCCACGTTCGTCACCGGTAATCCGGTCAAAAATTTCACGCCGCGTTTTTCCAAGCTCGCCGTCGCCCGTTCGATCAAGTCATCCGGAAGTACCGGCAAAATTTTCGGACCCGCTTCAACAAGCAGCAGCTTGATCGCTTCGCGGTCCACGCCGTATTTCTTCGTCAGCTTCGGCAGTTGGTCGGCGATTTCCCCAACCAGCTCGACGCCGGTCAAACCGCCGCCGCCGATCAGGATCGTGGCGTCCGCCTCATTGCCGGACTTGGCATATTCGCTGATCCGCTCCTCGATATGCTGGTAAATCGCGTTGGCATCGTCAGCTGATTTCAGCACCATGCTGTGCTCCTCCAGTCCCGGGATGCCGAAGTAAGCCGTTTTGCTGCCGAGCCCGACCACCAGCGCGTCATAAGTCAGGGTCGAACCGTCGGAAAGCTTAATTTCTTTATTATCTACCGAAAAGCTCTTGACCGTGGCGATACGCAGATCGATGTCTTTTCCTTTAAACAGTTTGTCCAGCGGCAGCGCCACCGCCCGCTCGGAAATGCTGCCGGCAGCCAGGCGGTGCAGCTCCGTAATAATCTGATGCGTCGGATATTGGTTAACCACCGTCACCTGTGCTTCCGATCTGTCCATATATTTGCGAACGGTCAAGGCAGTAAGCACACCGCCGTAACCGGCACCTAAAATTACAATTTCTTTAGCCATGGTTGTTGTCCTCCGTTATTTTTGTTGACTGTCCCGTGCACCAGAGACTTGAAGATAGGCGTTTACAAAGCGAAACAGCTTCTGCGCCTGCGGATCCTTGAGCATTTTAAGCAGACCAAACAAGCCGATAACCTCCTGGCTTTCATCAGCCCGTTCTTTGGCTTCGATGACATTGGCGGCGACGTTCTTCACCGTGCCTACCACCGGTCCGGCCACCTCTGCGAAACCGCCGATCATATCGTTTTTCAGCACTTCGTCCGTGGACAGCGATTTGAAAAAATCATACGATTTGGTCATCGCGCCGACCATTTCCGTTAATTTAGGAAGCTGCTCAACCAGCGCGTTCAAGGACTCTTGAACTTCCGGCTTCAACAGCTGCTCCAGAAGTTCACGCTCCCGCTGCCCGGCAGACAAGGCGCCGCCTTGTTCCGTCTTCGTTTCTGCAATTGTTTCTGACATTTCCGATTCTCCTTTGCAATAGGTCTTGAATGACTTGCTTGTTGCTTAGTGTTCCAACCTTTTCTTTCTCCAACCATTTTCGATTAGTGAAAAAAGGCACATCTCAACCTTCAACAGTCCCAGTAAATTGTACCACATTTTCTACAAAAAAGGACCCTGAAAGTGATAATTTTCACGGCCCTCGATTATTAAAAATTTTTCGGTTCGCGATGATCAAGGAAAAATATAACCTAGCGCCTGGGGCGATAGCTCCTTAAGAAACTCGTAAAACAGCTTTTCCGTCGGCGCCATCTCGCGCCCCGCCGGAACGATCACCCCAACATCCCGGGTGACCTGCGGTTCATTGATCGGCACCGTCACGATCGTCGGCGGAATCTGCTCGCTTAACGCGATTTCCGGCAGCAGCGTCAGGCCAAGACCCGCTGAGACCAGCCCCTTGATGGCATCCAGATCGTCCCCTTCAAAAGCAACCTTGGGCTGAAAACCCAAATTGGCGCAAGCCTTCACCACGATATCGCGCAGGATAAAACCTTTGGGGAACAGAACGAACACATCTTTTTTCAAATCGCTTAGTTTTAAGGAGGGCTGGTCGGCCAAGGGGTGTCCGGCGGGGAGGAGCGCCACGAATTTTTCCCGAAACAAAATTTCGCCGTTGATTTGCGGTTCCTGCTGCGGCACCGGCCCCATCACCGCCAGATTGATCTCCCCTTCGATGACCCAGTCCATCAATTCTTTGTACGAGCCGTGCTGCAGTTGAAAATGCACGTACGGGTACTTTTTGCGGAAAGCCGAAACAACCGCCGGAACCATCCGTGCCGCCAAGCTGCTGGGGAAGCCGATGCGCACGGTCCCCCGCTCGGGATCCAAATACTCTTCGATTCCCTGACGGGCATGGTCGATGACTTTCATCAAATGCTCCATATGGCTTAGAAACTGCCTTCCGATCGGCGTCAGCTTGACCTTGCGCCCTTCATGGATAAACAAGTCCACGCCCAACTCCGCTTCCAGCTTGAAAATCTGCCGGCTTACCGCCGACTGCGAAACGTGCAGAGCGTACGAAGCCTCCGTCACATGCTCAAGTTTGGCCACTTCGATGAAGTATTGGATTTGCCTCAGTTCCATGCCACACCCTCCCTATTCCAGACGCCTCCAGAAAAGCCGAATCCACGCGTTTCGTGATACAGCCTTCTCTTTGGCCGTCAGCAGCCTTTGACGTTGTTGCCCAGCGCTATCCCTTACATTCCGTGTAAATATATTAATCTCCATTATATAAGGGAAGTGTCTGAAACGGAAGTATAGACTTCAGGAAATGGAGCTGGAAATATAAAGAAAATGGCTGCATGATTTACAGGCATATAAAGCAGGCTAGGCTGCCCAAGAAACTCTGGCGAATTCCAGCAAAAAACATAAGAGCAAAAAAGGCTCAAAACCGAGATCAGTGCGACGTAATAAATTATGATTTTGACTCTATCGATTCCAGGATGCCGGACTGAGGTGGCTGAGGTAAGTGGTTGCGGTGGCTGTCTATAGCGTTCGTGTCCTGGTGTCTCTGCATGCTGCCTTGCACGATTATCCCTTTCTTTAAGGGGGGCAGGGGGCGGGGGCTAGTGTACGGGCTAAAGAAAGAAAAGAGATAAGAAAAAAATGAGCGGTTTAGGTGAGATTTTTGGCTTGATAAGGGAACATACGTTTGGTATAATAAAGGAGGGCGAACGTTTGTACGTAAATTCTTGATTCGGGAGGTGAGCGGATATGGAAGCCAATGCGGGAACGGAATTTCAACCATTCAGCAGCCGTTACCATAGCGAGCAGGACTGCATGGAGGCGCTAATCGCGATGAAGTGGCCAAACGGCTTCGTCTGCCCGCGCTGCGATCACACCCGGTGCAGCCGTCTGACCTCCCGGCATATCCCCTTGTTCGAGTGCGGAAAGTGCAAGCATCAAACGTCGGCTTTGGTCGGTACGATTTTTGAAAGAACGCATCTGCCCCTGCTCAAGTGGTTCAAGGCCCTGGATTTATTTCTGCTTGAGGACGGTATCTCGGCGATGCGGCTGAGCCAGGTGATTGAGGTCACCTACAAGACCGCCTGGTTAATACTGCACAAAATACGCCATGCCGTCGGGGAATTCGATGCCCGAGATCTACTTTGCGGAGACGTGAAGGTGAACAGTGATATGTATGGGCGTAACCCGTCCCGGTGTCAGCTTTCGCATCCATATGCCACGGCGGTCGTAGCGGGATGCACGGTCACGGAGTCGGGCGAGCCGGAGCAGGTCAAAATCCGTCTGGTGCCACATAAGAGAGGAGACGGAAAAAGGGCAAACCGTCTCGAACTCGCTGCGTTCATCAACGGGCATGTGGATGTCCGTACATCGGCGGTACAGTCGTTCCCTTTAGCCTTTCGGCTGTATGCGCCTTTGCGGAAAGTGGTGAGAGAGGCGTGGGAATCGCTAAAGAGTACATATATAGCCTTGGGACTGAAGCATCTGCAGGCGTACCTAAACGAGTATACCGGACGCCGCCGGCTGCGCCTGTCCGGAGCGGAAGAAACGATGCAGCAGAAGTTGCTGCGCATGTGTGTGGCGATTCCGGCGATCCCCTACCGCCGACTGATCGCGCGCCATCCGAACCAGCCCCTTGCGGCTGCAGCCTGATCACGATTTTTTCATTTTTCTCGGTGTCTTGCCCCCATCCCTTCCGTCTGGTCTGCTTCACTTCTCCTAAACCCCCTCCTCCCAAACTTGTCTAAAAATCTCGAACATGTATGCTTATCCTTAATACATCTTCTTATCCAAAACATATCTTCTTCTCCTAAACATGTCTGCTTCTCCTAAACATGTCTGCTTCTTCTAAATTTATCTTCTTCTCTGCTTCCTGATCAAACGGGATAATCGTGCAAAGCGTCCGGCCAGCGGATGTTGATCCTGCCGACCAACCCACCGGCCTTCCCTGTCCTCAAGCTTTCAACGCCCTTCCGATATTTCTTGCCACGATCGGTTGCCGGCTTGACTGTTCAAGCACTGATTAGCCACCCCTTGAGTTAGCCAACATTCTAACGGTTGTTTAATCCTCCGGCCGGTCCAACCGATATAGATTGCGGTAGCGCGGTTCGGACTTGAGCAGTTCGGCGTGAGTGCCCCGCATCAGGATGCGGCCATGCTCCATAAAAATGATCTCATCCATTTTCTCCGCCCCAACCAGATGATGGGTCACCCAAATCAGCGTTTTGCCCTGCGTAGTGCGGAAGATCGCCGACAGCAGCTCGCGCTCCGTACGCGGATCGAGCCCTACGGTCAGCTCATCAAGAATGAGCACAGGCGTGTCCTGCAGCAAGATCCGCGCCAGCGCCACGCGCTGCCGTTCGCCGCCGGAGAAACGCTGGCCCGTTTCGCGCATCGGCGTATTTAGGCCCTCCGGCAGCGCCGCGATCAGCGGGCCCAGCTGCGCAGCTTGCGCGGCCCGGCGGATCTCCTCGTCAGCGGCCTCCGGCCGGGCGAGCCGAATGTTGTTCGCCACCGTCGTGTCGAACAGGTGGGGGCTTTGATTCAGGACGGACACGTACTCCGGCATCCGTTCGCCTAAGGCCGCGGCGGGGATGCCGTTAAACGTCACCGTCCCTTCGCTGGGGGCAAGCGCCCCCTGAACCAGCTTCAGCAGCGTCGACTTGCCCGCACCGCTGCGGCCTATCACGGCAACCCGCTTGCCCTGCGGGATGTCCAGCGACACGCCGTCCACGGAATTGGCGTCGTTCGCCGCATACGCGAAGCGCACGCTCTGCAGCCGAATATGGACGGCTTGAGCGGCTTGCCGAGCCGTGTCGCGGCCGGCCGCGGATACGGCGTCAGCCCCAACAGCCGCAGCCGCAGCCGCGCTCGAGCCGTCCTCGATCCGCGCCAGGCGGGCCAGCGACACGCCGTACTGCGGGATGCGCTCCACCGCGTCCGAGACGGGCAAAAACGCATCCGCCAGCGGAAACACGATCAGCACGAACGCGGCGATCAACGTGGCGTCAATCTGCCCGGCCGCGGCCTGTCCGCCGGCCCAGTACACCATCGACACGACGGCGAAGCCGACGACCGACTGGCCGATCAGGCTCCGCCAGCGCGCCCACGCCCGCAGCTTGCGGTCTTTGCGGGCCACGGCCGCCTCATCCCGCTCGTACGAGGCCAGGAATTCGTTCGCCCGGCCGCTGATAACCCAATCGCCGATGCCCATAACGGCGTCGGTCAAGGTCCGGTACAACCCATTACGCTCGCGTTTGACCTCCTCATTGGTCCGCCGGGTCAGCCGCAGCGTCACATAGGGCAGTATGGCCACCAGAACAAAAATGTACCCCGCCAGCAGCAAAGCGAACGTCATATCGAAAAATCCCATCGCGATCACAGCCGCAGCATACAAAATCAAAGCGACCAGGCTCGGGAACACGGTGCGGATATATACGTTCTGCAGCTGTTCGATATCGTCGGCCAGCGCTCCGAGTATGTCCCCCGTCCGATAGCGGGAGCGGATAAACAAGGCCTGGGGTTCCAAAATCCGGTACAGGCGCACCCGCATCCGGGCCAAAATCCGCAGCACCGTGTCATGGCCGACCAGCCGCTCGACATAGTGGATGACCGCCCGGCCGATCCCAAATGTGCGCACGCCAACGATCGGCACGTACACCAGCAAAATATTGTAAGGCTGCAACGCTGACTTTGAGATCAGAAAACCGGAGGTGAACATCAGCATGCCGGCGGAAAGCAGCGTAAGCACGCCGAGGAGCAAATAAAGGACAAACCGTCCGCTGTATATGCGAAAATAAGGGCCAATCCAAGACTCCCGCTTCATCCGATCTCCTCCCGCTGCGCCGCAACCATGCGGTAATAAGCGCCTCGTTTCTTCATCAACTCGTCATGCGTTCCCGTCTCCGCCACCCGGCCCTGCTCCATCACGATGATGCGATCCATCTGCCGCATCCAATGCAACCGGTGCGTCGCCAGCAATACGAGCTTCCCTTCAAACAAAGGCAGCATCGTTTCCTTCAACTCGTATTCCGTCTCGATGTCCAAATGGGCCGTCGGCTCGTCAAGCAAAATGATCGGCCGCCTGCTGACTAAAGCCCGGGCCAGCGCCACACGCTGCTCCTGGCCGCCGCTCAGCGTCCGCCCGCCGCCGCCGATCGGCTCGTCCAGCCCGCCGGGCAAGCTGCGCGCCAATTCCCCGAGCCCGGCCGCCACCGCCGCCCGCTCCACGTCCCCGCGTGCCGCCCCGGGCGCATGGAAGCTTATGTTATCGGCCAAGCTGCCGCTAAAAATATACGGACGCTGCGGAATATAAGTGATTTGCTCCCGCCAGCCCGCGGCCGTCAAATCACCCAGCGCGCTGCCGTTCAGCTCAAAGCTGCCGGACGACGGCCGCAAAAACCCGCCGAACACGTCGATCAGCGTCGACTTTCCGGCCCCGCTTTCGCCGATGATGCCGATTTTGCCCATGCCGCGAAGCGACAGCCGGACGTCCTCCAGCGAGGCCTTGGCCTCCCGCTCATGGATTACGCCCACGCCATGCAAGGCCAGCGTACTGTCCGGCGTCCACGCCCAGGCCACGCCTTCCGGCACCTGTGCCGCCTTGGACGCCTCCTCCTCCGCTGCCGTGATGATCGCCTGCATCGCCTCGCCCGCTTCCTTCCCGTCCAGGGTGGCGTGGAAGTCCGCCCCGACCATCCGCACCGGCAAAAAATACTCCGGCGCCAAAATCAGCACGGTCAACGCGGGCAGCAGCACCATTTCCCCGTTCACCAGCCGCAGCCCAAGGCTGACCGCCACCGAAGCGACCGATAGCATCGTAAAGAAGTCGAGCGCAAACGAGGACAAAAAGGCCACCCGCAGCGTGCGCATCGTTGCCGAGCGATAGGAATCGCTCACCCGGGCGATCGATTGCTGATGCGATTTGCTGCGCCCGAGGAATTTTAGCGTCTCCAGGCCGCGCAGCGAATCGACGAAATGGTTCGCCAGCACGCGGTACGATTTAAGCTGCCGCTCCGTTTGCTTTCGCGCCGCCAGCCCGAGCAAAATCATAAACGCGATCAAAATCGGCATCGTAATCGTCAGGATGATCCCGGAAGCGAGATCCAGCTTATACACGTAAGCCAAAATCAGCACCGGCGTCAGCCCGGTCGCCAGCATCCGCGGCAGAAACAGCTCCAGGTAATTGCGGAATTTGGTGACGCCCTCCAGCACCAGGGTCACCAGATTTCCCGTGCCCTCAGTCCCGGTGAACCGCAGACCCAACTGGAACAGCTTCTCCAGCACCTGCCCCCGCAGGTCCCGCCCCGTCTCTTCCGCAAAGCGGTAGGCCGTCTTCTGCATCGTCAGCGCGCAAATTTGCCGCACTATAAAAGCAAGCAGGAACAAACCGGCCCCGCCGGCTTGTTCCTGCAGCTTGGCGCCGGCAAACAGGGCGGAGACGATCTCCGCCAGCCATTTAGCCTGCCCGATGATAGCTATGCTCTGAAGCAGGGTCAGCAGGGCCATGATCGCCATGACCGGCCGCACCCCTGGAAATTTCATCAAACCGCGTCCCATTAATATTCCAAATGCTCCTTCTCGTGTACGCGTTTATGGAAAACGAAATAACTCCAAATTTGATATCCCAGCACAAACGGCAGCAAAGTTAATGCCACGATCGTCATGACCTTCAGCGAGTATGCCCCGGAAGCCGCGTTCTGGATCGTCAGCGAAAACGTCTCGCTGATCGAGCTGACCATGACGCGCGGGAACAACCCGATAAACACCGCCGCGATCGAAAGGGCGATCATCGTTCCGGTCATGCCAAACGCCCAGCCGTCTTTGTGCTTGGAGATAAACCATCCCCCCAGCACAAAGGCGATAACGCCGAGCACCCCTACCAGCCCGAGCACCAAGCCGCGAACCTGGAACACGTCCGTCTGGAAGTACGTCAATACGCCAAACAGGACAAACAACACCGCGAGCGGAATCAACAGCTTGCCCGCCAGCTTGCGGGCCCGCTCCTGCAAACTCCCCGTCGTGCGCAGCGAGGCGAACAGCAGGCCGTGCACAAGGCACAGCATGACGACCGTAATGCCGCCAACCAGCGTGTAGATGTTCACCATATCGAACAGGCCGGCCTTCATTTCCATGTCCCCGTCGATCGGCAGGCCTTTCATCAGACCCGCGAACACTACGCCGAGCAGGAACGGAGGCAGCAGGCTGCCGAGGAAGATCGCGCCGTCCCAGGTCGACTTCCATTTTTCGTTGCCGACCTTGCCGCGGAATTCAAACGCAACCCCCCGGGCGATCAGCGCCAGCAGCAGCACGACGAGCGGGGTGTAATATCCGCTGAACATCGTGGCGTACCAGTTGGGGAAAGCGGCGAACATGGCGCCGCCCGCCGTCAGCAGCCAAACCTCGTTGGCATCCCAGAACGGTCCGATCGAGTTGATCAGAACCCGGCGCTCCATATCATTTTTTGCCAAAAACCGGGTGCTCATTCCGATACCGAAATCAAAACCTTCCAAAAAGAAGAAACCGATGAACAACACCGCGACAAGGATAAACCACAGCTCATTAAGAGACAGCATGATAACCCTCCTTACCGAATGGATCCGTCGAATGGTCGGCACCGGCGCCGTCCTCATTCGGCCCTTTCTTGATAACCTTAACGAACAGGTAGGCCATCACCGCTCCAAGCACCGCGTAAATCAGCGTAAACGCGATCAGGGAGAACAAAATTTGCCCGCCGGTGACGCTCGGCGATACGCTGTCCTTCGTCTGCATCAGGCCGAATACCGTCCACGGCTGACGGCCGATTTCCGTCATGATCCAGCCGGACGTATTGGCGATAAACGGCAGCGAGATCGACCACAACATCGCGCGGTAAAACCATTTGTTCGGACGGTCCAGCTTTTTGCGCCAAGCCAGATACGTACCGTAAAGTCCAAGCAGGATCATCAGACAGCCGGCGGCGATCATGATCCGGAAGCTCCAGAAGGTCGTCCGCACTGGCGGAATATAATCCCCAGGCCCATATGATTGTTCATATTCGCTCTGAAGCTCGTGCATTCCTTTTACTTCGCCGGAAAATTTACTGTAAGACAGGAAGCTGAGCAGATAAGGGATTTTGATTTCAAAATCGTTTTTCCCGCTGCCCGAATCAATGTGCGCGTACAGCGTCCAAGGTGCAGGGTCGCCGGATTTGCCCCAAAGGCCTTCGGATGCGGCCATTTTCATCGGCTGCGTTTTGACCAGATACTGCGCTTGCTGGTGACCGAACAGCGCCGTGCCGAACGAAGCGATTAAAGCAATGATGATGCCGACCGTAAACGATTTTTTGAAAAAGGACGTATCCTGGCGTTTCAGCAGCTTATACGCACTGACCCCGGCGATCATAAACGCGCCCGTGGCAAACGCGCCAAGCACGGTATGCGGGAATTCCACCCACAGCTGCCCGTTGCCGATCAACGCGAAGAAGTCGTTCATTTCCGCCCGGCCGTTGTTAATTTCAAAACCAACCGGTCTTTGCATAAACGAGTTGGCCGCCAAAATCCAGAACGCCGATACCGTCGTCCCCAAAGCCACCAGCCAAATGCACAGCAGATGCACTTTCTTGGACAAGCGATCCCATCCGAAGATCCACAGTCCGATAAAGGTCGATTCCATAAAGAAGGCGAACAGCGCTTCAACCGCGAGCGGCGCGCCGAACACATCCCCTACGAACCGTGAGTAATCCGACCAGTTCATGCCGAACTGGAATTCCTGGAGAATCCCCGTTACAACCCCGACCGCAAAGTTGATCAGGAACAGTTTGCCCCAGAACTTGGCCATCCGTTTGTATTCTTCTTTCCCCTTCACGACATACATCGTTTCCATGATCGCGATGAGCAGCACCAGACCGATGGACAGAGGCACAAAGAAGAAATGGAAAATCGTCGTCACCGCAAACTGAAGGCGTGCAAGCAGAATCGGATCCAACATTTCATCCCCTACTTTCGAATAATTATTATCTAATGTGAATTCTAGCACTCATTGATGAAAACAAACGCTGTAAAATGTAATAATTTTGTGACGGAAATCACATGATGTATGTCACAAAGGCGAATGAAGGCCCGTAAACCCGCTCCATTGCTCGTTTTTTTGCTGGGAGTTTATTTTTGACATTCCTGTGACATACTTGTCGCACTTTTATTTTTGGAAAAAGGTTGCGCCATAGATGGTTTTGATTGATAATAATAATCATTATCATAATGATGGAAAGAGTTGTGGAGGGTTTTAGAAGATGAACAAACACACGAAATACGCTTTAGCACCGGTCCTGCTTAGCCTGGTCTTGCTGTTAAGCTCTTGTGCAGGAGAATCCGCTCCGGCAACGACGAACGGAGGTCAGCAAACTGCAGTCAACAGCACGTCCGAACCGCAAAATCAGTCCGGCGAACGCCTGCTCACGGACGCCTTGGGCAATGAAGTCAAGGTCCCGGCAAATCCGCAGCGCATCCTCGCTTCGTACCTGGAGGATCACCTGGTCGCGCTGGGCGTCAAGCCGGTAGCACAATGGTCCGCGGGCAACGGCAAATCGGTACAAAGCTATCTGCAATACGCGTTGCAAGATGTTCCTGCGATTCCTTCCGAGCTTCCTTATGAAGCCGTAATGAGCTTTGAGCCCGATCTGATCATGATGGACAGCGCGGAGATGGCCAGCGGGGACAAATATGCGCAGTACGCCAAAATTGCACCCACCTATGTCATCGGTACGGGAGAAAACAACGATTGGCGTCAGGAATTGCTTGCCGTAGCCGATGTTCTGAATAAACCGGAAGAGGGCCGCAAGGTACTGGATGAATATGAACAGAAGGCAAGCGACGCCAAAGCGAAGCTCCGTCACGAAGTTGGGGAGGCCTCGGCGGCCGTGCTTTGGGTCTCCGCCAAAAATACCTATGTTGTACATGAACAGCTGTCGAGCGGCGATGTGCTCTACCGCGACCTTGGCCTGCAAGTGCCGGCGGCCGTGAAGGAGATTTCCGCGTCCGCCACCGCCAATTGGAATCCGATTTCCAAAGAGAAGCTGGCGGAACTCGATGCGAATTATTTGTTTATCATTAAAAGCACCGGCATCACTACGGAAGAAATGCGGAATGATCCGATATGGTTGGGGATTCCGGCGGTGAAGAGCGGGCATGTATACGAATTCGGCGCCGACTCCAGTTGGCTGTACACCGGCGTGATCGCCAACGGAAAAATGATTGACGATGTGCTAAGCAGTATTTTACCGCAATAATTTTACCGTAATAATACTCACTTCCTATCGTCCAACAGATGCCGGACCGTCAGTACCGGATGCCGCCATAGCATTCTCGGCCCGGCGTAAGCCATGATTTTGCGGATTTTGTCCCGCTGTTTGGGCGCATAGCAGTGGACCGGACACGCCCGGCAAGTCGTTTTGTTTTCGCCGAACCGGCAGCGGGCGAGCCGCTCCCGGGCGTACCTGAGCAGCTCCGCGCACTCCGGGCACAAGCCGGGTTCGGACCCGCCCGCGGCTTCGTCCCGGCTGGTCCGTTCCCGATCCCCATGCCGCTGCCGGCAATAAAGGGTGATCATCAGCGCCACCGTCGTCTTCTCGCGGTGAATTCGCGGCCCTTCTTTTTCCGCTTGCATCCTTCCAACCTTCAATACTCCGCCCTCCCTTTAGCGAGCGTTCCGGGAGCAAACACCTTTCTCCACCCCAGCCAAATCGCGATAATCAGCAATAACGCATAGACGATAACACCAAACGGAACCGTGGTCGCCGCCCAATGCAGAAGTCCCATGCCGCCAAGCAGGAACATAAGCGGCAGCAACTTCAATCCTTCGCTTTGCTGCGTGGCCTCAAACGGCTCCGAGAAAGGCAGCCCTTTGCGCAAATAGGCGAAGCACAAGATGGCGAACAATTGCATCGCCAGGCCGGCGACAACCAGGTCGGGAATGATGTGCGCCCCGAACAGCAGCACAAAAATCAGGCTTTCCAGCACAAACAAAGGCAGCAGCAGCCGAGCCAGACAAGCGAGCAGCGCCCCCTTGTATATTGGCCCCTCCTCCCGGATCGGCAGCACCCGGTAAATCCAGGCGGCCTTGTGTTTGCCGGAATAGCGCAGCATCATGATGACGGTAGGTAGCATCAAACCGCAGAAATAAATAAACAAATATTTGCGGGTTCCGGCCAGCCCCTGAAGTCCGTTTTCGAAGCCGTCGGTAAACAGAAAAATAAACGGGAAAATGATCGAAAACCCCAGCGTCGGGTACACTTTAAGCTTAAACTCCCGCTCATTCCCCAGCATCGTCCAGGCAAACCGGAAAAATACTCTCTCCTGCGGGTCCCGGCACAGCCATTCGGCCAGCCGCTTCAACGCGGTTCCCGTCCGCTGTCCGTGCCGCCGTCCCGGCTCCGCCAGCTTCTGCAAATTCCTTTCCAGGGCAGGCGCCAGCTTCAGATACAGGGCAAAGGCGGCCAGCGGCACGAGAAGAGACAACAGGGCGAAAACCGTGTACGGCCTTCCGTTCCCCGGATGCAGCACCGTCTCGAACGCCGCTCCGAACCAAATCGGCGGGATGAAATACTGCCACCATCTTGGCTGGAATACGATGTTCAAGGCGGTAAAATCGAAAAGCCGGACCACCAGCTGATACCCGACTGTGATGCCGATCGTCAACCCGATCTGCACATAGTTGATGATGTCCTTCAACTTTTCGCCGTCAAAGAAGCGCAGCACTCCCAAATACAACAAAGCGGTAATAACCACAATGAGCAGATCCATCAGCACCAGCCCCAACAGCAGCAGCAGCGCAAACCCGGCCCCGTGCTTTAACAGCCCGACGGCCAGCGGCACCGCCGCAATCGCGCCGGTCAGAAAAAATAGGTAGAAGAAAATGTGCAGCGCCTTGGCCATGGCGATCGTCCTGCGGTTCACCGGCCTGACCGCCAGGATGCTCCGGTCCCGGATATCCAGCAGCACCGCAGAAAAGTCGGAAATCATCGAGGTCATGACTATAAACATCATAATGCCAAACAACATGCTCACCTGAAACAGGTAGTTGTCTCCGGCCGCCACGATGATGCCACCCAGCGCGCCAAAAATAAAGTAAAGCCACAAGGAGCCAAAAAACTGGTTTTTCTCCTTCTCCCGCCCGAAGCGGTCTTTCGCCCGATCCGCCTCCTTTCGGGATTTCCCGACAATGGTAGGTACCCGCCGGGCATCCATCGTCAGCTTCACCTGCAGGATGCGGCGCATGACGGGATAGTCCACCCCCAATCGTTCGAACAGCCCGCGGAACCGGTCCAACACCTTCAGCGACTTCATCTCGTTCATAGCTACACCTCTTGCACGATCGCCACAAACTGTTCGGCGATGCTTTGATGCTCGTTAAATCCGGTCAACTGGTTAAACACCTGCTCAAGGGACCCCTCCTTAAACTGGCCTCTAAGCTGCTCAAAGCTGCCGTCGGCCACCACGATCCCCCGGTCCAGCAGGATGATCCGATCGCTGATTTTTTCCACCACGTCCATGATGTGCGAGGAATAAAAAATCGTCTTCCCCTGCGCTGCCAACAAAGCGAGGATTTCCTTCACCACCATGACGCTGTTGGCGTCAAGCCCGCTGAGCGGCTCGTCCAGGAACAAAATGTCCGGGTTATGCAGCAGGCTGGAAATGAGCAGCACCTTTTGCTTCATCCCTTTGGAAAAAGTGGCGATGCGAACATCGAAAACATCCGCAAGGCCAAAATGCTCCATAAGCCGGCGCGCTTTGCTTTCCGCATCATCCCCAGGCAAACCGTAAAGCTCGCCGATAAACGTCAAATATTCCCGGGCCGTCAGCGTATCGTAAATTTCCGCCACTTCCGGCACATAACCGATGCGCTTTTTGTACTCCACGCTTTCATCCTGCGGGCTGGCGCCCAAAATCCGGACCTCGCCGGTATACCCTTCGATCAGTCCCAGCATGATTTTAACCGTTGTGCTTTTGCCCGCCCCGTTTGGACCGATGTAACCAATGATTTGCCCCGGATACACATCCAGATCAATCCCGTTTAATACAAACTTATCTCCAAACCGCATGCGCAAATCCCTTAGCGTGATGACAGTTTCATTGTTACCGACCATTTTCTCCACCCTTTCCGCGTCCAAAATTACGTCTTCCCTTATGCAATCCTATTTTCCAATATTCTACCATACTCTTCCTTGGCGAGTCGGTCATATCGCACACAGATGCCGGTATGGATCTCTAAGCTTTACGCCAAATTATCCATAATGGATAAGGAGTAGAGCTGATTATCCTTATTTGCTAAACAAATTTTAATCGTGATATACTTTTACTGGAAATTAAGCCGATGCCATCGGCCAGAGCGATAACGGAAACACTTTACTTTAATAGCAATAATACCAAAGCGAGAAAGGAAGGATTTACATATGGATTTTGTCACTTTGAACAACGGCGTAAAGATGCCGCAACTCGGGTTTGGCGTATGGCAGGTAAAAGACGAGGAAGCTACCGCGGCGGTAGCCAAAGCGCTGGAAGTCGGATACACTTCGATCGATACAGCGATGATTTACCGCAACGAGGTTGGAGTTGGCAAAGCGATCAAACAGTCATCCGTTCCCCGCGAAAATCTGTTTATTGCGACCAAGGTGTGGAACGCCGACCAAGGCTACGATAATACGCTGCGTGCTTTCGACGAAAGCCTGGAGCGGCTTGGCCTTGATTACATCGACCTCTATCTGATCCACTGGCCGACGCCTAAATTCGATCAGTATGTGGACACCTACAAAGCGCTGGAAAAACTGTACCGCGACGGACGCACCAAAGCGATCGGCGTCTGCAACTTCGAAATCGAGCATCTGGAGCGCCTGCTGAACGAAACGGAAATCAAGCCAGTGCTCAACCAGGTGGAGTGCCACCCGCATTTGACCCAAAACGAGCTGAAGGCGTTTTGCGCGAAACATGATATTTTCGTGGAAGCATGGAGCCCTCTGGAGCAAGGCGGCGAAGTGCTGAAAGACCCGGTTGTCAAAAGCATCGGCGAAGCGCACGGGAAGTCCCCGGCTCAAGTTGTACTGCGCTGGCACCTGCAAAACAACACCATCGTCATCCCGAAATCGGTCACCCCTGTGCGAATCGAAGAGAACTTCAATGTGTTCGATTTCAAGCTGGCGGACAGCGAGATGGAGCAGATCAGCAAACTCAACATCAACCGCCGCAAAGGTTCGAACCCGAACGAAATGCACGTGCGTTAATTCGCGTTAAGGTCAAGGCTGCCTGCAAGGGCGGCCTTTTTGTTTTGCCGCGGGGAGGCCGATTCGGGACGCCGGAAGCGTGGATTAAAGACAGACTGCAATAACGCAAGCGGCGGTGCTATGAAGGCAATGCTGCTAGTGCTAACGGACACCAGAGGCGCTATTTGCTCCAAATTAGAAGCGGAGAAATTGTAACGGACTGAGGTGACCTTATTTCCATCAAATCAGCATAAATGGCCTCAATTGAAGCCAAATAACGTCTGCTGAGTCCGTTAGCGCGGGAAATACCCGGGAAATGAGCAAATAAGGTCATTACTGTCCGTTAGACCCATTACGGGCCACGGGAATTGTTACGAACCACAAGAATCATTAAGAACCACGAGAATCATTACGAACCACGAGAATCATTAAGAACCACGAGAATCGTTACGGCTACTCCAGTCCGTTACATTCTGCCCCGAGTCCGCCCCGATCCATTGCCGAGCATCGTTTATGGAACCTGCGCGATCACGCATGCGTAGAAAGAATAAGAGATTTTTATCGCCGATAAGGAGGTTCCCATTGATAATACTTATAATCGTAGTAGCGGTGCTTGTTTTGATGGCCGTGTCCTTTGGGCTGATGGTATTCTACGCCAAGCGGAAGGATGAGCGCAAAACGGAAAAGGATGTGCTGCAGTTACTGGCGGATCATCCGGAGCTCGCCTCAATGTATGTCATGGAAAATGATCGAGTGGTGATCGATTTTCAGTCCGATGTCAAGCGGCCGCTGGCCAGCGTACTCAAAATCGCAGTGGCCATAGAGTTGGCCGAACAGGCAGCGGAAGCGCGTATCGATGTGAACGAAGCCGTGCTTCTCGACTCTCTCCGCCGTTTTTACATTCCGGGAACGGACGGAGGAGCGCATCCAAGCTGGCTGGACGCGCTGGACCCTGCCGTAACCGCGGACGGCACGGTTACCTTGCTGGAAGCCGCTAAAGGCATGATCCATTACAGCTCCAATGCCAATACGGAGTATTTTATGGAGCGGCTTGGCCTGGACAACATCAACGCCCGCATCCAAAAACTTGGCCTGTCCCGGCACGATCCGATTTTTCCGGTATCGTCGGCCATGCTGATGTACGGGTATATGACCAAATACGAGCATATGTCGCGCGGGCAGGCGGAGCAAGCGATGAAAGGGTTGACGGACCGGGAATACGCCGCCAAAGCGCAGCTCATTTTCGATTGGATCCGGCAAAATCCAGAGGCGGTTTCGTCGCTGCACGACCGCAGCAACCCTGTACCGGTTCAGCGAATCTGGTCCTCCAGGCTGCCGGGCGCCACGGCCAAAGAATATGCCGTCCTGCTGCAAAACATCCAAAAAGGCGAATCGCTTTCGCCGGAAGCAACCCGCATCGTCAAGGAGATTATGGAGCGTAAGCCAAAACCGGAATCCAAATACATAACCATCGGATCCAAGGGCGGCTCAAGCTTGAGCATTCTGAACCAGACCCTCTACTGCGAAGACAAACAAGACAACCGAATCCAACTGGCCCTCTTCATCCACGAACCTCAGGGCTTGGAAATCATCTGGCTAGAGAAGAAGCTGGACTTGTTTTTACAAAAATACTTAACTGACGATCATTTTAAGCAGCAGGTCATCCTAACGCTTGGCGGCACCGGTTAAGCAAAAAAAGAGCAGGACTCCCCACGGAATCCCGCTCTTTTCGCTTTATTTTATCCCTTCATGGACCTCTTTCAGCATTTCCGGCATGGACAGCAGACCGCCGCCGGAGAGATACCAGTAGCTCGCGTCCAGATAAATGATTTTGCCGTTTTTATAGGCGTTCGTTTTCTTCACCAGGTCGTTTTCGACCAGCTTGGCGGCCGGCTCGGCCTGCTTGCCCTCCTCGGTGACAACGGCGTCGCGGTCTACGACGAACAGATAATCCGGATTTTTCTCGGCGACATATTCGAAGGAGATGCTTTGACCGTGTGTCGAAGCCTCGATCGTGTCATCCACGGCAGGCACGCCGAACACATCATGAATCAAGCCAAACCGCGAGCCCGGACCATACGCGCTCACCTTGCCGCCGGTTGTCAGGATGACCAACCCCTTTTGGCCGCTGGCCGCCGCGGTTTCCTTCACCGCCTGAATCGAATCGCTGATCGCCGCCAGCTCCTGCTCGGCTTCGGCTTCTTTGCCGAAGATCTGCCCCAGCGTTTTCACGTTCTCCGTAAACGAGTCGAGGTAATTTTTCGTATCGACGCCCATAAAGATCGTTGGCGCGATTTTGTTCAGTTCCTCGTACGCTTCGGAAGACCGGCCGGAAATGAAGATCACCCCGGGCTCAAGCGCGTTCAGCTTCTCGAAATCCGGCTCGAACAGCGTGCCGGCGTTCGTGTATTTGGCGTCTTCGTATTTTTTCAAATGCGCCGGCAAGTTCCCCTGCGGTATCGCCGCTACCTCCACGCCCAGCTTATCCAGCGTTTCCAGCACGCCGTAGTCAAATACAACGACATTGCCCGGGTTTTTCTTAACTTTGGCTTCCCCCAGCTGGTGTTTGATCGTCAGTTCCTCCGACTCCGTCGCAGCCGCGGCCGCCGGTTCGGCCGTATTCGTGCTTGCTTCGCCAGCTGTCCCGGCGGCGCCGTTGCCCCCGTTCCCCGCCGCGCTTCCGCCTTGATTCGAGCCGCATGCGGCCAATAATACCACCAAGAATACCGTCATCAGCAGCATTGATATTTTTCGATTCATTGTTAAATCCCCCTCTTTAATTGTCAAAAGCAAAAGCCGCTATCCTGCAAAATACACGCAAATCCGGTTCCCGCCGATGTTTTCGATCGGAATATCCATGTCGTACACTTCCCCCAAAACCGCGGGATCGATGATCTCATCCTTCGTCCCTTCCCTAACCACGGTCCCGTTCTTCAAAGCCACGATGTAGTCGGAGTAGCAGGAGGCGAAATTGATGTCGTGGATGACCAGAACGACCGTTTTGCCGAGTTCATCCGTAAGCCGGCGCAGCACTTTCATGATCTGCACCGAATGCTTCATATCCAGATTGTTCAAAGGCTCGTCGAGCAGCACGTATTCCGTGTTCTGGGCGATGACCATGGCGATAAAAGCCCGCTGCTTTTGCCCGCCGCTGAGTTCATCCAAATATTTGTGCTGCATCGGCGCCAGATCCATATACTGAATCGCTTCGTCCACGTACCGTTGATCCTCCTTCGTCAGCTTCCCTTGCGAATAAGGAAAACGCCCGAATGCCACCAGGTCGCGGACCGTAAGCCGCAGGTTGATATGATTGGACTGCTTTAAAATCGAGATTTTTGTCGCCAGCTCCCTGCTGTTCCAGCCCCCGATCTCCTTGCCGCCGATCATGATTTCGCCCTCATCCTTGGCGATCAAACGGCTGATCATCGACATCAGCGTGCTTTTGCCGGCGCCGTTTGGGCCGATGAAAGACGTGATCTTCCCTTCCGCGATGTCGAGCGAAACGCTGTCGACCACTTTTTTGCCGCCGTATCGTTTGGATACTCCCCTGACCTTAATCACGACTTATTCTCCTTTAGCATCAGATAAATGAAGTAGACGCCGCCGATAAAGTTGATGATGACGCTTAGCGAGGTGGAGAACGTGAACACTCGTTCCACGAGCAACTGCCCGCCGATCAGGGCGATGAAGCTGATCAAGGAAGCGCCGAGAATCAACGTGTGATGGCGGTAGGTGTTCAGAAACTGGTAGGCGACGTTGGCGACCAGCAGGCCCAGGAACGTGATCGGCCCGACCAATGCCGTGGAGATCGAAATCAGGATCGCCACGACGATCAGCATTCTTTTCACGACGAATTCGTAGCTGATCCCCAGATTCACCGCGTGATCGCGGCCCAAAGCAAGCACATCGAGATACTTGGCAAAACGGGCGAAATACCACCCCATCAGCAGCACGCCGGCCAGCGAGATCAAGAGCAGATCCGTATCCACGTTGTTGAAGCTGGCGAACATTTTATCCTGGATGACGAGAAATTCGTTCGGATCGATCAGTTTTTGCAAAAACGACGACAAGCTGGAGAAAAACGTCCCGAACACCAACCCGATCAGCAGCAAATGGTAGATGTTGCGCCCTTCCTTGCGGAACAGCAAGCGATACAGCAGCCCCGCGAACAGCACCATGAACCCGACCGCCAGCAGAAAGCGGAGGTTTTTGCTCATCAGTGTCAAAGCCGTTCCGCCAAACAGAAAGACGATGAACGTCTGCACCAGCATATAAAGCGAATCCAGCCCGATAATGCTCGGCGTCAGGATCCGGTTGTTCGTAATCGTTTGAAACACCACGGTGGAGAAAGCGACCGCCGTTCCGGTAAGGAGGATCGCAAGCAGCTTTTTGCCGCGCCTCGGCAGTATGTAGTCCCAGTGTCCGCCCGCGTCGATCGTCATAAACACGACCACGAGCAGGATGCCGATTCCGACGAGAATCGCTAGTTTCGTTTTATGACTTAGGCTCATAGGCGTTTCTCCTCATCAGCAGATACAGGAAGATGCCGCTCCCGATCACCCCGACGGTCAGACCGATCGAAACCTCATACGGATAAATGATGATCCTTCCCAAAATGTCGCAGGCCAGCACAAAGACCGCCCCCAGCAGCGCCGTGTGGGACAGATTGTTTTTCAGGTTATCGCCGCGGTACATCGTGACGAGGTTCGGAATAATAAGCCCGAGAAAAGGGATCGACCCTACCGTCAGCACGACGACCGAAGTCACCAGCGCCACCAGCATCAGGCCGAGATTGACGACCCGCTTGTAATTCAGTCCCAGATTCACGGAAAACTCCTCGCCCATCCCTGCGACCGTAAATTTGTTAGCATAGGCATAAGCCGCCACGACCAGCGGAACGCTGATGTACAGCAGCTCGTAACGCCCCTGCATGATCATCGAGAAATCGCCATGCAGCCAGGCGGACATACTTTGAATCAAATTGTATTTATAGGCAAAAAACGTCGTTGCCGAGCTGACGATTCCGCCAAACATCAAGCCGACCAGCGGAATGAAAATCGTATCCTTATATTTCACGCGATCCAGTATTTGCATGAAAATATAAGTGCCGGCCAAGGCGCACACGAAGGCCACGGCGATTTTCGCCAGCGGCCCGGCCGCCGAAAACAGCAGCAGCGAGATCATGATTCCGAAGCTGGCGGAATCCATCGTGCCCGCCGTCGTCGGGGACACGAATTTGTTGCGGGTCAACTGCTGCATGATCAGCCCGACGATGCTCATGCTAACCCCGGCGATGATGATGCTGATCAGCCGGGGAATCCGGCTGATGCGGAAGATCTCCCACTGGTCGGCGTCCAGCCGAAGCAGACCCGGCAAAGAGACACCCTTGACTCCAATAAACAAGGAGACCAAGGATAAGACAATCAACATAGTTGCTAAATATCTTGTTTTCATATTTCGTCCTTGCTCCCCTTCCTCTGGCCGGGAGGAAAGTTCAAGTTTGCCCGCTGCCGGCAGGACAGATGTTATAATGTTGATAATGATATTCATTATCAATTAATTTGAATTATATCGTCTCATTTTCCGGACTGTCAACCCCAAGGTGATGAAAGGCGCCCAAACGGGGCATAGTAACGCAGGAAACATATATCTTTTGCAAAGGAGACACACGAGGTTATGGAAAATCTGCACGAGTTCGTGGAAAAGGTGCATGATCAGCAGGAAAAACAGGAGAAAAACAAGAAACGCGGCAAAGGCAACCCCGCCGGCCAACTGTCGACGAAACAGCACGGCACGCAGAAGTAAGAGTCTATGGTGTCAACCGGATCATAGCGGTAATTTTTACCGCTATTTCACCGAGTTAGCCTCTCGCCCGGAAAATAACGAACTTTTATGGCGTTATCCTTTCGCCTTCCCCAAGGAGAACGCCCTTTTGCAGCCTTCGCCCGAAAAATAACGCCCAAAAACGACTCTATTAGGCTCAAATTTCCTACAACGGCGGAAATAGCGCCCTTTTTTGCCGCTATTTCAGCAGCCCCACGCTAGGAGGGCTATTTAAAAAGCCGCCCACAGTACGCTGTGCAGCGGCTTTCTTGCTAAGCTTTGGAGGACGCGCCTTTCTCGCTTTATCATATTCCAAGGTGCACCCTAATAAATCTTAATGCCAACGCAACAACCTGAAGCGTCACCGTCCTCTCTTTCGGCCCGTTCCACAATAAGGGCCCGCTTAACTATTCCCCTAATTGGGGATACGTTCAATATTATCCCAGCACTGCATACTCTGGTACAGGTGCAGATTCATGGGCAACCATACGGGTTAATGGAATGACTGCGTATTATAATATTGAAGTGCATGTAAGAATTTAAAGAGCTGCACACATAATTATGGGGGGGGAATTGCAATGGACAACTGGGAAAAACAAGAAAAGGATAAGTTTGAAGAGTATAAACGCAAGCCTTTCATTAATTTTGCTGATTCGATGAATCGTGCTGAAATCGGTGATTGGAACGTCTTAGCAAAGGGCGGTTGTTTGACCACCATTGTCATCATTGTAGGACTTCTTCTTTTCTTATACTTTAGATAGAGCTTGTGGTTCCCCATACTGATTAATCAATTCATCGAGGATCATAGATTGATGAATCACGCGCGGGTATCCAGACTGTCCATTGTATTTTTCCGTCAACACATGCAATTTGTTTGGCTCCGAAATCAACTGCCTGTATAAGTAAATATATGGAAGATCGATACAAAAAAAGAGATAGAACCTTCAGCTCAATCAAAGGCCTACCTCTTTTTGTCTTCAACCCGGCAAAAGATGCTTTCAAGTCAGAGGTGATCCTTCGTCCTTGTCTTTTCCGCTGACATACTCATCCAGCGGTCCCACGCCCGTCGTGCTGTGGTTTTTGATTTGGGCAAGGCGTCCGTTACGGCGTTCCCCGCCGTCCCCGGTCGTATCATTTTGCCCGTTGCTGCTCCCGTTGCCAACTTGCCGGCCGCGATTTTTCTCGTTTGCCATGTGTGTAGCCTCCTATTCGCCCGAATTACTCCGTTTCTAGCGTTAGCGTGCCATCTGCCCGGCGTTTTTATACCTCTGACTGGACCTAAGTCCAGTTCGCAACTTCCCCAGAGTCCGAAGATTCGGGCGGTGATTTTATTGTATGCTGTAGATAATGAATACATAGGCAAAGGAGACCTTGGTATGAATTTGAATAAAAAATCACTAATCGGACCGGCGCTTGTTCTGGTCGGCATTTGCTTGCTCTTTTTCCGCAAGGAAGCGATCAGCGCAGGCACAATTTTCGGCCAATTCTGGCCGACCTTGTTCGTCATTCCGGTCGGACTGTTTTTCCACTGGATGTATTTCTCGATGACGAACCGGAGAGCGACGGGGCTGCTTATTCCCGGAGGCATTTTGTTCACGGCAGGCCTCGTCTGTCAGCTCGCCACTCTCTTCGACAGCTGGCAATACCTGTGGCCCGGCTTTATTTTGGCTCCGGCCGTCGGCCTGTTTGAGTTCTACTGGTTCGGTGACCGCAACAAATATCTGCTCATTCCGATCAACATTTTGACCGTGCTGTCGCTGCTGTTTTTTGCTGTATTTTCACTCGGCAACCTGTATAACCGCCTGATCTTCGGCCAACCGGTGCTGGCGATTGCGCTCATCGCCATCGGCGCCGGCGTGATGCTCGCCCCGAAAAGAAGGCTGTAGACAAAAACTAATCTCGCTTCCGCACAGAACGCTTCTTCCGAATCATTCGGGGGAAGCGTTTGTTGCTTTCGGCGGTACTAGTAGACGTTTCTGGAAATAACGTGACGGCGTAAAATTAGTCTATTGAAGATCTCGGGTGACAACATAAAGGAAAAAAAGGGCGCTATTTCAGCGATATCCCCCATAATGCGTGAAATAGAGGAATTTTATGGCGCTATTTTCACGATTTGGTGGCGAAAGGCCGCCTTTGGGCTTGTTCATCGAAAAATAGGACCCAAAAGTTCCCCTATGGTGATGAATAGGCTCAAATTCGGAAAATAAGACCTTAAAGTTCCTCTATTTTATGGGGACAGACGATACTTAGCACAAGACTAATATAGAACAAAGTGATCCATGGTCCTTGTCCGCAGATAAGCCATATTATTTCTGGATCATTCTGCTAAGGCCGTTTGCCAGCGGTACAAAGCTTACGCAACAATGCTAGCAGGTATTTAACGGACACGTTCGGTTTCGCTCCACCTGTCGCCGTATAGCCGGTAATCGCCCGAGGTCCCCCGCTTGGCGTCATACATTGTGGCGTCCGCTTGCCGCAGCATATCCTCCAAGCTGCTGGCCCCATCCGGGGAGAAGCTGACTCCCACGCTGGCCGAGATTCCGATGCGGACGCCCCGGTACTCGCAGCCTTCGGACAGGTTGGCCAGAATCCGCTCCACGACTTTCAGCACGCCATCGGTGTCCAGATGGGTCAGCAGGATGACAAATTCATCGCCGCCCATACGGCACACCATGTCGTCTTCACGGATCAGGGAGGACAATTTGACGGCAATAGCTTTCAGCAAATGATCTCCGGCCTCATGGCCGTATGTATCATTAACGTCCTTGAAATTGTTCAGATCGAGAAACAGCAGCGCCAGGGGGTAGTCCCCTTTGTTCACGCATTCCGCAAACCTCTCCCCGAACTTTGTCCGGTTAGGCAAGCCGGTCAGTTCATCATGATACGCCAGATAATGAATCGTCTCTTCCAATTGCTTCCGATCCGTAACTTCGATAATGATGCCCTCCAAACGGACGAGATGACCCATCGCATTAAAATGAGGGGTGCCGCGGCTTTGAACCCATCTCACCTCGCCGTCCGGCCGCAGAATCCGGCATTCCTTCACCGAGCTTGTCCGGCCGAGGATCATCTCCTGCTGGGACTCGAAAAACATATGCTGATCCTCCGGATGAATCATATCCGTGATCCGTTCCGGGGACTGCTCAAACAAACTGGCGGGATACCCGGTAATTTGCTCAAATCCGTCGGACACCGTCAGCTTCATCTCGCCAAAATCATACGTCCAAATGCCAACAGCGACGCTTTCAAGGATCGCCTTGAGCCGCCCTTCGCTATGCTCCGCCCGATTCGACAATTTTCTGGTAATCATGGTAGTAATGAGGGAGAATGTCAGGATGAGCAATCCGTACACGGCAATGTAGGCCGTATCGGACACGTTGGTCCTTTCGGCAAACATCGTGTCATGCAGTTTGTAGAAGAAGTATACCCCTGAGGACATATAAAGCGCGCCCGCCAGCGCCACGGCCACGTAATTTTGATAAAACAGGCTCAGCAGAGGCAGCAGCCCGAGAAAAATATAACTTGTAAAAGAACGCTCGTTCCATATTATCACGAAAAGATAGATAAACAGCAGAAAGATCGCGAGCAGCATCGTGGCCCTCGGCCAACGTCCGTTCCAAACGAACCCGGCCAAAATGAGCAGCAGAACAAGGCCAAACAGCGGCTGCACCGCCATAACGTTCCGGTTGATCAATATGTTCATAAACAGGCCTGCCGCAAAAAAACACCCCAGCAGCACCAGCATCCATACGTTTTTTTGATGAATCAGTTTGGCATCTCTACTCATTTCTACCACCTTTTTGCTTTGCAGTCAGCAGCAGACTTCGCTGGGAATTTAGCGTAGGTACAAAGGACTATGCCTAAGGAATTATTATACTACAAAGTATAAAATGTGGAATACGTTAATTTTATGCAGTAGCAACCGGCCGAGAAACTAAAAAAACGCAGGGTCGAAAGGGGCTAAGCTCCCCGCAACCCGCGTCATAAGTTTTGTTCCTAGGGGATAAACTGCTGGACGATTCGCACCACTTGCCCGTTTTCGATGGTGAGGTGGTACGGGAACCGGCTCAGATCGATCAAGTCGTTGGCGGCGAGCAACCGGCTGAACTTCTCCAGGCTTACCGGCTCGTTCCACTTGACTTGAATATCCTCGATTCGTCCGGTGCGATCATAAATCTGCATCAGCACTCCGGCATCTTTGGCTACTGGATACTCAACCGTCTCTTTGACGTCATTCACAATGTAGTAACCGTCGAGCGGCCCGTCGATTCCCGCATCCGGCTCATGCTCGGCAAATGCGGCCGCCGCCGCCTCGCCCTCGTACCAGCGGATCGGATCCGCCGCGAGCCTGCCGCCTTGGGCTCCAAGTTCGAGACGGTTCACATACACGGTGACCGTATGCGGCCCCTGCTCGGATTCCGATACTGCGGCCGTTCCGGGCTTTACCGCCCCCGGCACGGTAAACGAAGTTGCAACGATCAACAACAAAGGAAGCACTGCTACAAACCAATTTCTCATGTTTCGAATCCGCCTTTCCCTGTCAGCACAAATTCAGCATTCAAGCTTACTAATATGCCTTGCACGTTCATTATATGACGGCTGCTGCGAAAAAGGGTCACAGCTAAGTTAAAACGGGTTACAAATTGTTTATAGTGTACGTTTGCGGCCTCTTAAACGCAAAAGGCTGCCCGCGGGACCATTCTAAGATGATCCTACGGGCAGACCTGGGTTAAACCGGCTTGGGGCCAAGGATTAAGAGCCCTGCTTCGCCCCGAAGCCGTGTGCTTCGGCCGGCGCTTCCGTCCGGCGCAGAAACAAACCGAGAATGAGGGCGATGACGCCGACAAACATCGAGATCGTAAAAGCGCTGTGCAGGCCGCTGACCAAAGCCTGGGCAAGCTCCCCCGGGTCCTTTGGATTGGCGGAAGAAGCCAGATAACGGGCCTGACCGGAGGAATAGATGCTGATAAACAGCGCCGTGCCAATCGCCCCGGATACCTGCTGGAGCGTGTTCATGATCGCGGTTCCGTGCGGATACAGCTGGCGCGGCAGCTGGTTTAGCCCGGTCGTTTGGCCCGGCATCATCACCAGCGAGATGCCGACGAGCAGCGCGATGTGCAGACCAATGACGACCCCGGTAGGAGTGGTCGTTTCCAACCCGCGCATAAACCAAAGCGTGATGATGACGATGAGCAGCCCCGGCGTGATCAGCGCGCGCGGCCCGAATTTATCGAACAGCCTGCCCGCCACCGGCGACATCAGGCCGTTGATCACCCCGCCCGGCAGCAGTACGAGCCCGGCGACAAACGGTGCGAGCAGCAGCGCCCCCTGCAAATACATCGGCAGCAGGATCAGCGTAGAGAACAGCGTCATCATCATCACCGTCAGCAGCGCGGCGGACAACGCGAACATCGGATATTTAAAGACGCGGACATCGAGCGTCGGCTCGGCGACGACTAGCTGGCGCCAAACAAATAAGGCAAGTGCCACGAACCCGACAATCAGGCAGATGTAGACGATCGGACTTGACCAGCCTTCGCCTTCCCCGGCGTGGCTGAAGCCGTAAACGATGCCGCCGAAGCCGGCCGTAGACAACAGGATGGAAATCAGATCCACCCGCGGCTTCGTAGGTTCGGAAACGTTCCGCAGATAAACGGCTCCAAACAGGATCGAAAACAGGGCCAGCGGCACGACCAAAAAGAACAGCCAGCGCCAGTTCAGGGCGTCCAGAATCAGGCCGGACAACGTTGGGCCGATCGCCGGACCGAACATGATGACGAGACCGATGGTGCCCATGGCCGCTCCTCTTTTTTCGGGAGGGTAAATCGTCAGGATCGTGTTCATCATCACCGGCAGCAGCAGGCCCGTACCAATGGCCTGAATCACCCGGCCGAACAGCAGCATCCCAAAATTCGGGGAAATCCCGCAAACAACGGTACCGATTAGAAACAAAATCATTGCGGACAAAAACATTTGCCTCGTCGTAAACCATTGAATCAACAGCGCCGTAATCGGCACGAGGATCCCGATCACCAGCATATATGAGGTCGACAGCCATTGTATCGTGGAAGCTCCAACCCCGAGCTCATGCATTAAATCCGTATAAGCCACGTTCAGAAGGGTTTCATTCAAAATGGACACAAAGGCCCCGATGATCAAGGCGATCGTTATCGGCAGCCGCCTGATCCCTTCTACGCCGGCCTCCTTGACAGCGCTAAGCGTCGTTGTATTCATTTTTTTCGGTAACCTCCATACTATCCGGAATTGGATTTTTCTCTTTGTATTTTTTATATATAAACAAGGATGACCCAAGATCATTAGTATGGTTTCCAGGGCCTTCCTTGGGGCGTGAGCGTCTTTTGTCTTTCGTTTTTTGTTGAAAGCGTTTTTTCTAGACCGTTCTATATATAAAATTTAAAACATTACCGTTACTTCTGTCACCGTCCTTTTTTAGCCAGTCCATTACGCCTTTCTTTCATCACGCCTGGAGCAGCCGTGGTACCAGCTTGGCAGCCGTGCGTATCGGGGTACTGTCCCGCTGGGTCAAACACATAATCATAGAGCCTTCGATCAGCGCATTGATCGACACGGCGATTTCCTTCGCTTCTTCAGGAGCGTATCCGCAGGCGACGAATTTGTTTTCGAATTCGGCAATCCAGGCGTTGTATACGCCGCAGCAGGCTTTTCGGATGTTCTCGTTGTTTCCTGCCGTTTCATGGGCGATAACGCCAATCGGGATGCCGAGTTCCGCGTTCTCGCGATCGACCTGTTCGGCAAGCACCGTAAGCAGCTCCTGAACCGCTTGGGTGGCATCCGCCTTCGAATCCAGAACCGAGCGCAGGTTGGCCAGCGTAACGTTTTTTGTATGGCTTACGGCTTCGCAGGCGAGCTGTTCCTTGCCCTCCGGGAAGTGGTAATACAGCGATCCTTTGGGGGCGCCGCTCAGCTGTGTGATCTGATTCAGCCCGGTAGCGTTATACCCCTGGTTCTGCAGCAGTTTTGCCGTCGTTTCGATCAGCATTTGGCGAGTGTGATTGCGGGTTGACATCCAACATCATGTACCTTTCTTTCTGGGATTAGACCGATCGGTCTACATCATAAACGATAACCGAGGGGAGTGTCAACTCCCCAATGGCAGGTACATTTCATATTGACGCAAACTCTCCCGGACAAACCCGGTCCGCTCCAAAAAACCTTCCAGCAGCGCATTGCTTGGGGTGGACGCGGTAAATTTGGCGATCCCCAGCTCATCGCGGGCGGCCGCCAGCAAATGGGAGGCGATCCCTCTGCCGCGATGACGGCGATCCACCAGCAGCATGTTGATTTTGCCGGAGCCGTTTACGCTCAGACAACCCGCCAGCTCATCGTTTCGGCAGATGCCGTAATACACATTTCCCTCGCTGAGCCGCTGATATTCCAGATCATTTTGCCAGTTCACGTGAAAATATTTGCGGGCGTTAACCGCCTCGGCAAACTCCTCAAACGCCAGCCGCCGCACATGGCAGCCCTCCGGGACCGGCGGGGAGCCAAGTCTGGCCGCATCGGTCAACGTGTAATAGTGCTGGTCGTAAACTTTGCGGTACCCCCGTTTTTGATAAAAAGAGATTGCTCTGTCGTTGCCGACGATGACCTCGAGAAAAAGCTGCCGGCACCCCGCCTTCTCCGCCTCCTCGCGGTGCAGGTCCAGCAATTTCCCGCTGACGCCCTTGCCCCGGTATTCCGGGCTTACGGCCAGCGCCCCGCAGCGCATTGTTTTGACCGATTCGTACATTCTGACCCCGCCCAGAACGATCCCGACGGCTTCCTCCCCGTCCAAAGCGACGAAGGAATGCTCCCTTTGGTTCCCCTCCGGGCCAAAAAATTTGGCCGCAAAATCGGCTTCGTCCAGCTTGAATTGAATGATATAGTCCGAAAAACCGCGCCGAAAAGCGGCGAACAATACATCCGTCCCCACTTCGGAGCCTCTGGCATAACGAAGCATTTCACACCTCCCTAAGATCCACGCACGCGAGTCCGCTAAATTAAACGAAAGGCAGCCGATCATCCGACTGCCTCTTTGCATGTTATGAAAAACCGCAGATTACCAGGCGTACGCTTTTGGGGCATCCCCGCCGGGGCCCGGAAAAATTTCGTCGATCGCCTTGAGCGTATCTTCGCTCAGCTCCACGTCGACGACCCGCAGCGTCTCTTCGAACTGCTGCAGCGTGCGCGGCCCGATGATCGGCGCCGTGACGGCCGGGTTAGCCAATGTCCAGGCCAAGGCCACCGTTGCTGCGGATTCGCCCAGCTCTTTGCACAGACTGTTGAACCGCTCCAGCTGCGGGCGCAGCTTCTCAACCCGTTCGGCCTGCTTCTCGGTGCGGGAGCCCAGCTGCGGGTTGAGGTTGCCGCCAAGGATACCTCCGTCCAGCGGGCTCCAGGGGATCACGCCGATGCCCAGCTCTTCGGCCGCAGGCAGCACCTCCAGCTCCGGCAGGCGGCATAGCAGGCTGTATTTGTGCTGCTCGGAAACGAGACCTAACGCCCCGTGCGCTTTGGCCTCATACTGGGCTTTGACCAAATCCCGGGCGGCAAAATTGCTCGAGCCGACATAGCCGATTTTCCCCTGTTTTTGCGCGATGTCAAAAGCGTTCCAAAGCTCTTCCCACGTAACGTTGCGGTCGATATGATGCATTTGGTACAGTTCGATATGATCCGTACCGAGCCGCCGCAAAGAAGCTTCCAGATGGCGGCGGATTTTATAAGCCGACAAGCCGGCCTCGCCGTTCGGTCCGTCCAGCGGATCGCCCATCGGGCCGTACACCTTGGTGGCGAGCACCACTTTCTCCCGGCGGCCCCCGCCTTGCGCGAACCAGCGGCCGATGATCTCCTCGGTCCGCCCCCGGTGCTCAACCCCACCGTACACATTGGCCGTGTCAAAAAAATTCACCCCGGCATCAAGCGCCGCGTCCATAATTTTGAACGCCTCTTGCTCCTCCGTCGCCGGCCCGAAATTCATCGTACCCAGGCACAGGCGGCTCACTTTCAACCCGGTTCTTCCCAAACTGGCATACTTCATTGACTACAACCTCCTAAGGCGTTTTGGTAGCATGGCTCTAGCGGACATGTTTGCGCAAAACTGTTCTAGGTGTATGAAGTCCATACCCATTATATACCATAAGCCGAACCGGTAAAAAGCGGCAGTTTTCTTTTGGGGATGCCCTTCGGTGCTCGTAATCGGCTACCCTTCCCTCCTCCAAAAAATAGCGGTAATTTATGGCGCTATCCGCACCTTTTCGCCTCATTTTCGAGGCTTAGCGGAATTTTTTGTCCCTATTTCTAGAGTGACCTTCCTTTTTGCCTCTCTCGACAGGCAGTTGCAAAGATTAGCGACATAAAATTCCGCTATTCGTGCCATTTTCGCATGTCCGGCCAAAATAACGCCCATTTTTACCGCCATTTCAGCGCACGGCCCCGTTTATTCGCTTTCCCTACGCGCTAGCTAAAGCCCGTCCGCCTGTCCTGGCTTTTCCCCTTCTGTTTGTCCCGGCTTATGCTCACTCGTTTCCACCAGTTTAGGTCCTTCCGCCGGTTGCCCAGGCTCCGATTCCACGTAATGCTTGAGCATGGAAAGTTTGTTCTCCCAAAAGCGTTCGTAGTAGTCCAGCCAGCGCTTCAACTCCAGCAGCGGGTCGGCGTCCAACCGGTAGCGTGTCTCGCGCCCTACCTTGCGCTCTTGGACGAGGCCCGCCTCCGCCAACACGCGCAGATGCTTGGAGACCGCCGTGCGGCTCATCGGGAAGCGGCCCGTGATGTCCTTGAGCGGCAGCTCCCGGTCGCCGAGCAAACGCAGCAACTCCCGGCGCGTCGGATCGGCGATCGCCTGAAATACGTCATGCTTCGCGGCAGCGCTCTCCATCGTTACGCTCCGACGTAAGCGGCCAGCTTCTGAACCAGTCCAGCCCAGCCTTGATCCATCCGGCCGCGCACCAGCCCATGGGCTTCGCCGAATTCGGTCACTTGATCCGCGCTCCAGCCGCCATGGATCAGGGTAAATTCCGTCTGATCGCCTTGTTCCTTCAATTCAAAGGACAGCGTCCAGTCCTTGCCCCAGTTAAACGACAAACGATGCGGCGGGTCCAGCAGCGTCACTTTGCATGGAGAGTTGCCGAACGGCCCGGCATTCAAATGAAATTCGTAGCCTTCGACCGGCTGAAAATCGTTGGGCATAAACCAGGCCGCGATCCCTTCCGAGGTGGCTACCGCTTCCCATACCCGGGAGATCGGGGCGTTCAACATAATCGTATGGCGAATATCCGGCAGCGCTCCGCTTCCACCGGCTTGATGATTCGGGTTGTTGGTTTGATCCATGATGTTCGTCCTTTCGCATTTTAATTTTTAATGAAACCCAAAGGTTTCTTAATACTATTTTAAGAAACTTTTTGGTTTCATGTCAATGTTTCAAAATCAAGAAAAGCTATTCTATTTTTAATTTGTCCATTTCTTCTAATGTCATGGCGTTGCATTGTTTGAGGAAATCAAGAATGATCCGGCTCTCCTGTTCATTATAACGAGCTGCAATTTCCTGAGTGGCCTTTAATACGGAAACGAATAGAGACGAGATCAGCTCCGCTTTTTCGGAAACAGCTTTGACCAGCACTTTTCTCCGGTCGTTCGGGTCCTTGTCTCTGGTCGCAAATCCCGCTTGCTCCAGGCGGTCAATCACGCTCGTAACCGCTCCGGTGGTCAACCCCGTTAATTCGGCCAGACGTCCTGCCGTTACTGGGCCGGCTTTCAGCAAATAATCCAGACATTTGTGATCGGTCGCATTTAGGCCGATCTTTTCAGAAATCGTCTGATGCAGCATCACGGCTCGGGTCCCGTTTTCGCGCAATTCCAGAACAATTTCCCGTTGCAGCGTCGTTAGGTTGGGCAATGGCTGATGGTTGTCGCTTGACATAATGAAGCCTCCATTGTATGATTCATTTATCTTAATTGATTAAGATAATTATTAAATTAAGATATCATGATGGTTAAGATTTTATTCGGCAACAGTATATCATAGCTCCTGAGTTTAACCAATCGATTATCAATCCCTAATGGAAAGGACAGGATCAAGTATGCAAAATCGGGAAAAAGATCTGGGTGCAATCAGAGAACTTTTCACAGCGCTTAACGCGGCGTGGAACAACGGCAACGGAGCCGCTTACGGGGAATGCTTTACGGAAGACGCCGATTATGTTACGTTCATAGGCCAGCATTTAAAAGGCAGAAAACAAATTACCGAAGTTCACCAATGGCTGTTTAACGGTCCGCTTCGCGAATCCAAATTGGAATCAAACTTTACATCCGATCTTCAGCCTCGTTATATTACGCCTGATATCGCCGTTGTCCACGGGATCGGGGAAGTAAAGCTGGCTGACCCCGCACAGGATCCTAACGACAGAGGGTCCATCAATACGAATGTTATCGTTAGACAGGGTGATAAATGGCTTATTGCCGCTTTCCATAATTGCCGAATCCAGGAGATGCCGCCAGGGCCGCGTTCATGATAAAGCAAATAAGAAAGACGCCTGACGGCGTCCTTTAGTGGCTCTGACTTCTACTTTGGAGCGATCGGAGACTCCTCCTAAACTTTGGACGTTGCTCTAACGGACACCAGCGACCTTATCCGCCCATTTCCCGGGTATTTCCCAGCCTAACGGACACAGGCGACCCTATTTCGCTCTAAACCCGTTCATCCAGACCTATTTGAGGTAAATAAGGTCTTCTGTGTCCGTCACATTTTGCAAGCCTCCGTTTTCCCTCAAATAACGGCTCTGGTGTCCCTTAGCCTTACACACCTAATCCTTAGATCTAGCGTTTCGGATGAATTTCAAACAGACGCGCGGATTTCACATTTGGCAAAGTCACCTGCAGTTCACCCTGTTCGGCGTCCCAGTTCCACGAACAGTCGAACCCTTGCGGGTAGGCGCAGCGGATATCAAGCTGCTCTCCCCGCAGCGCCGGGAGCGGCAGCGTCCGATCAGGCGAATCGCCGGCAATCCGCCACACGGCCAAATAAACCGAGTCGCCGCAGCGCAGCCCCAGGCTGATCCAATCGTCCTGCTGCTTCGGCAGACCGAGCGGCCAGAACGGCAGCGCCTGGGGAATATCCTTGCGGATCGTCTTGTAGTAATCCAACGCTTCCTTCACGAGCTCCCGCCGGCGCGGACTGAGCTCAGCCAGATGTCCGCTCTGGTGTACCCGCAGCAGCAGCGCGTTCACCATGTTGAACACGACCTCTTCATCGTCGCCCTCCCGCAGCGGGTAAGACCAGATCGCCGACTGCTCCGGCGTTAATGCCGAAGGCGAAGCGGCGGCAATGGCCGCGTAGTTCACGTAGTTTTCCTGGTCGCTCGTCGACTGAATGCTGTGGCGGCTGAGCATCGCGTAATCCATGCGCATCCCGCCGCTCGAGCAGTTCTCGATCACAAGCTCCGGGTAGCGGGCAAAAATACCGTCCAGCCAAGCCAGATAAGCGCGGTTGTGCTGGAGCAGGCCGTCGCCGAAGCTGTCGGCATCCGTTTCCGTACCGATCCCGGCGTTGATGTTGTAGTCCATTTTGATGTAACCGACCCCGTAATCCTCCACTAGGCGGCGGATCACCTCGTTCGCATGGGCGACCACCTGCGGATTCCGGTAATCGAGCTGGTAGCGGCTGCGGTCCTTGACTCTCCGGCCGTGGCGCATGAAAAACCAGCTGTCATCGGTGTCGGCCAGCTTCGGACTGTTGATGCCCATCACCTCCAGCTCAAGCCACAGTCCCGGAACCATCCCTTTGCCGCGAATGTAATCGAGCACGTATTTGATGCCCTCCGGGAAGCGTTCCGGCGACGGCATCCATTCGCCCACGCCGTCCCACCATTCGCCTGCCGCGTACCAGCCGGCATCGATGCAGAAATATTCACAACCGGCTTCGGACGCGGCGTCGATCAGCGGCAGCAGTTTGGCGGTCGTCGGCGAACCCCAGAGACAGTTCATATAATCGTTAAAAATAATCCGCAAATCGCGGTTGTCCGCGTTCGGGCGGCGAATCCGGCGGCGGTACGCGGTCAGCTGCCCAATCGCCTCTTCGAAACCGCCAATCACGGCGCCCACCGCGACGGGTACGCTGACGAACTCCTCGCCCGGCGCGAGCGAAACCCACCAATGATTATCGTGCTCTGTCGGCCCGCTAATGAGCAGCGTCAGGTAATCGCTTTGATCAATGATTTCCCAATGCCAGGAGCCGTTATGCTCGATCTGCCAAAACAAGCTGCTTCCGGCTTCCCGGTTCTCCAGCACAGCCATCGGAATATGCTCCGCGGCCGACCACGAGCCGGTATTACTGCAGGAAATCCGTTTGGAGCTGCGGTCGGTCAAATGCGACATGCCCAGCTCCGGCAGGCTGTTCGTCCGCCACTGCAGTTCGCTTTGCCAGCCGGTGTGCGGGATGGACAGCCCCATTTTTTCGTCGCGGTCAAGTGCGCCTTCCTTATCGAGGCCGGTTAAGGCGAACGAGGAAACATACTCTACGCCCAACTCCTTCGATCCCTCATTGCTCAATGTCACCCAGGCCCGGACTGTTTGGACGCCGACGTAAAATTGAACATGCTGCACCGCCCGCAGCCATGTTTCCGGATCGCGCAGCGTGATCTCCACCTTGCGGCCAGCCCCGTTGCGCGTATCGGTATGCGCTTCGTACCGCAAACGCAGCCCCGGGAACGTCGCCCGATGCGTCCGCCCGTGATATTCCGCGCGGTCCTCGCCCGTGAGCTGCAGCTCCATCAGCCGAAAGCCCGGCTTTTGCCCGCTTGCAATCGTTCCTTCTCCCAGCTCGCCCGCCCCGAAATGCAGCAGCCGTACGTCTTGCTCCGGCGTGACCTCCAACACCAGGTGAAGGCCGTTTTCCTGAATATGAATAAGTTGGGACATGAGAATAAGTACCTCCTTATATTAAAAATCGATGATTGCGAATTACCGTTTTTATAGATTCTCCGGCGCGGGGTGTTCTCCCCCAAAAAAACTTAACTCAGCACCACCCGGTGCTGAGTTAAGAAGGATGGGATCACCGATTTTACCGGTTTATTGAGCGGAGCCCAATTGCACCCACGCTTGTTCGATTTCGGTTACAGCTTGGTCTTTTGTCTTGCTTCCGCCGATGTATGCTTGCATGATTTCACCGAATTTTTGATGAAACGTATCCAGCGAGTAGTTGATCGCCAGGTCACCCGATGGTTCGGATTGCAAAATTTCGTTCATTTGCTTCGGCATATCCAGATCCGGAAGCGGAGCGTCCTTGATCGGCGGAATGACCTTCGCTACCGTGGAGAACCAGTTCTTGCCGTAGTCCGAAGTGTACAGCCAGTTGAAGAACTCGATCGTTTCGTTGACGACGGCGGAGTCTTTGTTGATCCGCAGCGCCTGGTCGGCACCGGTGATGATCGTGGCTTGTTCCGGCTTGTCGCTGACCGGATATCCGGCGATGCCGATTTTAATGTCCGGGCTGATTTTCTTGATCGCTTCTTCGTCCCATGCGCCTTTACCTACCATGATCGCCGCTTTGCCGGTGGCGAAGTCGCTGATTTGCGCATTGCTGTCGCGTTCCAGCGGTTTATCGGTGCCATGTTTAACCGTTTTGTCGATGAAGTCAAAGAAGTTATTGTAAAGCACAGGATAATCCTTGATTTTGGCGTCGCCGGCGATAAAGCTGTTCACCAGGTCCTTCGACGTTACGCCCTTGTCTTGAGCCGCCGCGTTCACGAAATGCTGGAATACGTGTTTCCATACCCACCATTCTTTATAGGCGTTGGCAAACGGCTTGATGCCTTTCGCTTCCAGCTTCGCGATAGCGTCGTCCAGCTCGGCCGTCGTTTTCGGGAAGGTCGTGATGCCGGCTTGTTCAAACAGATCTTTGTTATAGATCAGCGAGAACAGATTGCCTTTAACCGGAAGGCCCAGCACTTTCCCGTCGGAAGATGTCATGTTGGCGCGAACGGCGTCCGTCATCGCTGCCGCCAGCGGCTGATCCGTCAAATCGGCGCTGTATTCGGCAAACGTGTCGATGTCTCCGCCGGCCGTCGTTTGGAATACGTCCGGCGTGCTGCCTGCGGCGATTCTCGATTTCAACACTGTATTATAGTCGGACTGCATGATTTCCAGGTTGATCGTCACGTTTGGCTTCACTTTTTTGTATTCAGCGATATAGGCGTTAAAAGCGTCGGTATATTCCGGAGAAGCCGTAAACATGTTGATCGTTACCGGTTTGGAATCGTCCGTTGCGCCGCCGTTTCCTGCACCCGCGCCATTCGCTCCGCCCCCCGCGGCATTGCCGCCACCTCCGCCGCAAGCGGACAGCAGACCCATGAGCAGCACAAGGCTGAACGACAGGGCCAAGATTTTCTTCTTCATTCGTAACGCCCCCACTTTCTTATAGTTGTAGATTGCTTTTTGAAAGCACTTGCACACTTTCTATGCTCCTTATTCTAAAGAAAAGGTACAGCGATAAAAATGTAGATAAGTGGTGACTTAAGGGTAAAAAAGTGGAGTGATCGTCCCGTTCACTTTTTGACCCCTTCCTCCTCCTTCAAACGGTATTCCGACGGCGATAACCCGTAGTAATTGCGGAACGCTTTGCTGAAATAATTTTTGTCTTTATAGCCGAGCATTTCGGAAATCTCCTGGATTTTCAGGGAAAGATCGTCGAGCAGTTCCTTGGCCTTGTCCATGCGGACCTTCTGCACATATTCGTGGATGCCGTACCCGTACTGCTGTTTGAACAGCTTCATTAAATACTCGCGGCTTAGGAAATATTTTTCGGTAAACATGGAAATTTTAATGTCTTCAAAATAATGATTGTCGATATACTCCTTAATGTCATCGACTTGAAACGGGCGGTTGGCCGCGAGCGAGCGGCGGATTTGCTCATGATAGTACTCCGTCAGCCGCAGAAGTACTTCTTCGTATTCGTCAAAGGCGGCAAAATCGGTCCGCAGCCCCAACGCGCGCAGCGCCCTTTCGTCGCCGGAACGCGGCAGCGCGTCCCCCGGCACGCCAAGACCCGAAGCCATATCGCTTAAGAGGACGACGATCTCGCGTAGCGTCCGGTCGGCCGCTCCGATGCTGAACGCGTCTGCGTCTTTAATTTTCTTGGCAAATTCCCCCATCACCGATTTGGCCTGATGGAGGTTGCCGGCTTCCAGCGCCCCGCGAAGAAGCGGCAGCCGGCTGGTGAAGGAGTAGATATCCTTCGCGGCAGCCTTGCCCTTGTCGCCGATGACGGCCTTCCCTTTCAGCTTTAACAGATCGATGGCCAGAATCGAAGCGACCGCCGCCTCATAGGAATCGGCAAGCTCCATGATGTTTGGGCTCGAAGGGCCGATCCCCCCCGCCGACAACACACCAAACAGCTCGCTTAGGGTATTGATGATCTTGCGCATCATCTTTTCCGCGCGAAAAGCGACTTCTTCCGGATAACCGCCGCCGGCGGTATACACCGCAATAATCTCGCGCTCCTGCTTCGGATTGGCAAAGCTGAAGCAGAGCAAGTCGCCCCCGGCCACGTCGCTCACCACATTGGCTACAGCAAAATAAAGCAGCTCGGCATCGCTGTTGAAGCGGCTGTCACGAACGGCTTCCATATTCATGATCCGCAGCACCAGCGCGCCAAAACGATTCAGGGAATCGTCCGCCCCGATCAGCGGCAGGAACGCCCGGTTGCTATGTTGTTTGAAGCTACGTTCGATGACCGATAAATAAATTTTCTCCTTCAGCTTCGGCAGTGACATATTAAACGCAATGTTGCGGGTAATCGATTCGGTTTGCAGCTGCCGCTTGGCGTTTAGCAAATCAATGCCTTTGCGGAGCGCCTGGTTAAGATCATGCCGGTTAATCGGCTTGAGCAAATAGTCCAACACCCTGGAGTGAATCGCCTGACGGGTGAACTCAAAATCGTTATAGCCGCTGATCACGATCGTCAGCAGCTCCGGGTAATCGCGCTCCACGATTTTTAAGAACTCGACGCCGTTCAGCTCGGGCATTTTCATATCGACCATCACCAGGTCAGGCTTGTGCTGCTCCAGCATGGCCAGTCCGCTTTTGCCGTCCGTCGCCTCCAGCACCTCGTCAACTTCCAGGCCTCCCCAATCCCCTAAAATCCGGATCGCCTCACGGAGCGGTTCTTCATCGTCGATTATCAATACTTTATACATGGCTGCTGCCTCCCCGCGGTATCATCATTCGCATTTCCGCGCCGTTGTCGCCGCTGCGGACCAACAGATCGGCGTCTTCGCCATAAAGCAGCCTGAGGCGCGTGTACAGGTTTTTGAGCCCGATGTTTTCGCCCTCGTGGTCCTCCCATTCGGCGTGAAACGATTTCAGGATCTCCTCCAGTCTTTCCTGGGAAATCCCCGGCCCGTTATCCTGCACGGAAATTATCGCATGCGTGTCGGCCAGCTCCGCGCGAATTACGATAGTGATGGCGCTCGACACCTTTTCCAACGCATGCTTGATCGAATTCTCCACCAGGGATTGGATGGACAGCTTGGGAATTTGCAGCTCCATCAACGATTCGTCCCACTCGATCGTTACCTGAAGGCGGCTGCCGAATCTAGCTTTTTGCAACGCCAGATAACGATCGATATGTTTGAGTTCTTCCCTAGCGTTTACGATATCTTTCCCGCTTATGCAGTATCTGAGCGTCAAGGCCAAGGCATCCACCATATCGGCGACCTCGTCGTCCCCGCTTTTCAGCGCTTTGGTCGAAATCGCCTGGAGCGCATTGTACAGAAAATGCGGATTGATCTCCGCCTCGAGCGCTTTTAAAATCGCGTTTTTCTCCACCAGCTTCATCTTATACCGTTCATTGATCAAATCGTTGGTCCGCCGCACCATCCGGTTGAAATGCCTGGACAAATAGGCAATCTCATCCCTGCCCTTGACCGGGATTTCCGCGTCGAACGTACCTTCGCTAAAACGCCTCATCTCATAGGACAAGTCCTTTAGCGGTCTGGTGATCGCGCTTGAAAGGAGGGTGACCATGACGACCGAAATCAGCAAAAAAATGCCTCCGATAAGATAACTCAAATCCCTTGTCGTCGTCGCCGCGGCATAAATGTTGCGGTAAGGAATCGGCTTCACCAGTTTCCAGCCTTCGTCCTGTAGCACGTTGTATACAATAAGATACTTGGTACCGTCCTCGCTGGTCCAGGTCAGCGGCTGGGTGCTGCCGTCCTTGCCGATTTGGCTGAGCCAGGGAGCGTGCTCCACCTGCTTAAGAAATTCCGGATCGTCGACATGAAACGGCACGTTGTTGGCATCAAGGTACAGCAGATGCTCCCCTTCTTCAAACGGGATATCCTGCAAAATTTCGTTCTTGCCGGTCGGTTTTATATAGAAGGAGATGACTGCTTTCGGATCGCGGGAGACGAGCGAGCGCAGCACGCGGTGATACCCCATAAAGCCGGGCTCCGCGTTCATGGCGTACCCCGATTTGGCCCCGGGAACAATAAACGATTGGAACGACCGGTTGTGCGGGCTCTCCATCGCTTGCTTGTACCACGGCTGATCGGGAATGCCCTCTTGGTAGCTGACACGGACCGTGATGTTATAGGCTTCGCGGGTGATCGAATAATATTTTTTCTGATCGATGAGGTAGAGATAAATGCTCTCCAGATCGTCCCGCGAGTAGAACAGGCTCCGCAAATAATTTTCCAGATACATTTTGGATGAATAATCGTTTTCCTCCAGCTTAATCGCCCGGATGATCTCGTCATAGCGGATTTGCGGCAGGGACAACTGCTCGATCCCGGACAAATAATCCTCGAGGTTCTGGTTCACCAGCTTCAAATTGTTGGTTGTGCTGGCGATGCTGTGATCGACCGATTCTTTTTCGAGCATTTGATAGGAGATGACGGTCAGCGAGCCTACCACAAGAATAATAATCGTCGTAAACAGCAAAATAAGCTTATTGACCAATCGGCGGGAAACCCGGTCTTTAAGCGACAATGCCAAACGTTTCAGTTGGCTGAACATGGTGGCCTCTTTTCTATGACTAGTCATGACCCGTGCTTAACGCCAGTTCACGTTTTTACCCTTAACTGTTTTCTTAAATCCATTTTGGCGTGAAAACGGTTGATTTATAATCATTATAGCCGAATCACCTTATATAAACTATTGTTGCGAAAAAGAGGTGCTTTATGTTGAGACTAGGGAGAAAACGGGCCGAGAAGCTGGAGTTCGGAATTTTTACACTACCGATCCTCATTTCGGTCATCGCCGTGTTCTACTATCCGTTCATTATGACCATTCGCTACTCCCTGACCAAATGGAACGGGATCTCGAAACATCCGAAATTTATCGGACTCGATAACTTTAAACAGATCTTCATGGGTGACGCCAACTTTACGCACGCCGCCTGGTTTACGGTCAAATACATGATTCTTTACATCGTCCTGATTAATGTGCTGGCAATTTTGCTGGCGCTCGTGCTGGACATGAAGCTGAAATCGACCAACTGGCTGAGAGCCGCGTTTTTTATTCCTTACATCCTCAGCTTGGTAATCGTCGGCTTTATCTGGAAGTTCATTTTCATGCAAGGTTTCGAATCGCTGGGACAAAGCACCGGCTGGGGCGTCTTCGCGCTAAGCTGGCTTGGTGAACCCGGACTGGCCTTTATCTCCGTCTTGTTCGTCTCGATCTGGCAATCGATCGGCTTCTACATGGTGATCTACATCGCTGGTTTGCAATCGGTTCCAGACGATTTGAAGGAGGCGGCCACCGTCGACGGAGCCGGACCGGTCCGCCGCTTCTTCAACGTCACGCTGCCGCTGCTCGCGCCGTCGATCACCATTTCCGTATTCATGGCGCTGACCAACTCGATCAAGGTATTCGATGTCATCCTATCGCTGACGGGCGGCGGTCCCGGCGGCACCACGTACAGCGTCGCTTACGACATCTACCGTGATACGTTCCAGAACAATCTGTACGGTTACGGTACGGCCAAAGCGCTGATTTTGTTCGTGGCGGTGCTGATCATCACCATTATTCAATTAACGCTCTTCAAACGCAGGGAGGTTGAGGCATAATGACCAAAAATAGAGCAGGACGCCTCGTCCTGGAAATCGTTATGGTCCTCTTGTCCATTTTGTTCCTGTACCCGTTGTTCCTGACGATCATTAACTCGCTGAAAAGCTTCCAGGAGGTCATGACCGATGTCATCGCCCTGCCGAAACGGCTTGCTTTCGAGAACTACAGCTACGTATGGGAGTTCATCAACTATCCGCGGCTGTTCCTGAACAATGCGGTCATCACGATTCTTGGCCTGGCCGGGATCATCCTGATCTCCTCCATCGCCGCTTACAAACTGGCCCGCACGAAATCAAAAGCCAGTTCGATCATCTACATGCTCTGCATTATGCCGATGCTGATTCCGTTCCAGTCGATCATGCTGACGGTGCTGCAAATGGCCAAAAGCTTCCACCTATCCGACAGCACCTGGGGTCTGGGCATTCTGTATTGGGGTTTTGGCGCCCCGCTTGCCCTGTTCATCTACCACGGCTTCGTAAAGGGGATTCCGAAGGAAATCGACGAAAGCGCCACGATTGACGGCGCCTCCGGCTTTCGGCTGTTCTTCAGCGTGATCTTCCCGCTGCTGAAGTCGGTCACGACCACGATCATCATCATCGACGTGATGTGGATCTGGAACGACTTCCTGCTCCCGCTGCTTATGGTCAACGGCTCGCCGACGACCAAAACGCTGACGTTGGCCGCGTACACCTTCGTCGGACAATACACCTCCGACTGGCAATACGCGATGACCGCCATGGTGATGGCCGTGCTGCCTTCGATCATCGTGTTCATCTTCCTGCAAAAATACATCGTCAAAGGCGTGGTCGCCGGCGCGGTGAAGGGCTGAATGTTGTTGATAAGAACCCCCGGAGCGGATGGCTCCGGGGGTTTGTTTACCGGAAGGGATGGGGACCATAACACATTAATTCCTTCGCTCCATCTCATCCAAGACTCCAAAGCGATGGTCCAGCGTTCGGATTGGAGGAAACTGGGGATGCTTAAGCGAGGGGGAGCCCTTGTAAAATAGAATATTAGGGACAACGAGTGGATTGGAGTTTGATGTGACGCACGTCGTGTTTCGTCATGTCGTGAGTAAAGCGGGTAGACCGGATGTCTTCTTTACGGAGTTTGCCAATACGGAAAGCTATTGTCACCCGGAGGGAAATCATAACGTACGTGGGCGGTTGCTCTTTACCGAGGACGAACAACCCATGGTGGCCCATATCCGGGGCGATAAGCCGGAGTTTTTTGCAAAGATGAGTATCGATATGGCGAAGTTAGGCTTCCGTCCAGAGGTGGCCGCTGAAATCATCCAAGCCGCAAAAGCAGGAGGATTCCCCGTAAGTGTCAAGACGAGACTTGGTTTCCATCAAGTTGATGAGTTGAAATTAAAGCGCTTCGCGATCGTGTGGCACCGCAGACCCTTCTTACGATTAATGGCGATATTCCGGACCGGCAAACGGGCCTGAAGTTGGCTGAACAGTATGGGGTGGAAGGAATCATGATCGGACGAGGTGTTTTTAAGAATCCATTTGCCTTTGAAAAAGAGGGCGCTTTGGGATGAATTTGCCCAACAGATGGACGAGGCATCAGACAGTTAGATGGAGCAGCTTTTTCGCATTCTTCGTGGAACGAGTTTCGGTATTGTACCGAGCTCGTTTTTTTTCGGCAACCCTTGCACTTCGTGTATTCCCTCTCAAGTGGAAACGATCATACTCTATCAAAAAATTCAAAAAAACTTCAAGAAAAGCGGGACTTAGGCACTATTGGAATTATTCTTGTGCTTCTGTATTATCAAAATTGTAATAATTTGTTTTTATCAATCAATATATTAAAAGTTTGGGAGATGGTGCGGTTACAAACTGTGGTTCGTCTCATGGGTGAGCCATAGATAATAAATCCAAGGAGGCATGAAAATGAAGAATAGAAAGGTCTCTTTTAAAGCCACATCATTGATGGTAGTTTTAGCCGTATTCCTATCCACATTTTGCGCAGTTCTTCCGGTGAGCGCAGCCGCAAGAGGAGCATGGGCTCCCAATACTGCCTATGCAGTAAATGACACTGTAACCTATAGTGGAAGCACGTATACCTGTCTTCAGGCGCATACTTCTCTCGTAGGTTGGGAACCGTCCAATGTTCCTGCTTTATGGCAGAAAGGCGGCGGCGGAACAACACCACCCACCACACCACCAGCAACAAACGGAGTAACATTTTATGCAGATATAAACTATGGCGGAAAAGCAGTAACTCTTGGAACAGGAAATTATACATTGTCTCAGTTGAATGCAAACGGAATTCCGAATGACTGGATGTCGTCTCTGAAGGTTCCAAGCGGCTGGACGGTTGAAGTTTACGAGAATGATAACTTTGGAGGCACCAGATGGACCTTTACTTCAAGTTCTTCCTGGGTTGGCGATGCCATCAATGACAAAATGTCATCGGTCAAGATCTATACGGGTTCACCTTCTACAGTAACGAAGCCTGCCGAGGTTCCCAGTCATATCTGGAACTATGTGGTGAATGCGGACAATGCCTATGGTAAAGGCGGAGATTTTGCTTTATTGTTGAGTGCCGTGATCAAAAAGGAAAGCAGCTTTGGAGCAGGTTTACCGGGCAGCCCCTCGGCCGGCGACGGTTTGATGCAGGTTGAACCAAACACACGCAATGCGTATTTATCCCAATTTAGCGCTAAATTTGGTCATGCTTATAATCACGGCAGTGAACAGGATCAGGTATATTTGGGCGCACTGATTCTGAATGAAAAGATTGTTAGATTCGGCAACATCTATAACGGCTTATTGCACTATAACGGAGGAGATAACTGGTACCCGGGAGCTACGGATTCTTATGGTCGTCCTATACTGGCCGATCAATATGCAAATGCAGTTTACGCTACGTATAAGGGCTATGGCGGCAGGAACTAAGGCGTAAATGATAGAACAAGATCCACCAAACGTAAGGTTAAGGTGGATCTTGTTTTTTTATTGGTAAATGGGATGGAATCGAATCTAGTAACCTAGTAACCTAGTAACCTGCCAATTTACAGCCATTTTGTTATAGGTTCGCTAATACTGCGTTTTTAAACTAGTCTGATACCGCTCATGCGTTTCCCGCATGGGCCTTTGTGCTCTTTTCCTTCAAATTCGTTATAATAAAAATTAAGCCTCGCTCAATAACTTATACGCGAAGCTTGTTATCCGAATATGAAGGGAGACTTGCCTCATGTCCAATTCATCTCGTGACCGGAAAGGTCGTTTATCCGATATTCCCGTATCCATTCTGGATCTCGCCCCGATTACCGTCGGCAGCACGGCCGCCGAGTCGCTGCAGAACTCGCTTGATCTGGCCCAGCACGCGGAAGGCTGGGGGTATCACCGCTACTGGCTGGCGGAGCACCACAGCATGCCCGGCATCGCCAGCTCGGCGACGGCGGTCGCGATCGGCCACATCGCCGGCGGCACCAAGAAGATACGCGTCGGCTCCGGCGGCGTCATGCTGCCGAACCATTCGCCGCTCGTCGTCGCGGAACAGTTCGGCACGCTGGAGTCGCTGTATCCCGGGCGGATCGATCTCGGCCTGGGGCGGGCGCCCGGCTCCGACCCGGCGACCTCGCAGGCGCTGCGCCGCGGTCCGGGCAGCGACGGCCAGGACTTCCCGGAGCGGCTCGCCGAGCTCCGGAATTATTTCCAGCCCGCACCCGGCTCCTCATTGGCGGTGCGGGCCGTTCCCGGCGAAGGCCTGGACATCCCGATCTGGCTGCTCGGCTCCAGCGGCTTCAGCGCGCAGCTGTCGGCCCAGCTCGGTCTGCCGTTTGCCTTCGCCAGCCATTTCGCGCCGGATTATATGCTCCCGGCGCTCGATTTGTACCGCGGCCACTTCCGCGCCTCGGAAGTGCTGGCGGAGCCTTACGCAATGATCGGCGTCAACGTGATCGTGGCCGATACCGACGAGGAAGCGCGGCGGCTCGCAACGTCGCAGCAGCAGCAATTCCTGAATCTGATCCGCCGCCGCACCGGAAAGCTGAACCCGCCGGTCGACCACCTCGATTGGTCGCTGCAGGAGCAGGCGCTGATCGAGCGGCAGCTCAGCTGCTCCGCGATTGGCTCGCCGTCCACGGTGCGCGATCAGCTGAAGCTGATCCTCGAGCAAACGAATGCCGACGAGATCATCGTGGCCGCGCAAGTTTACGATCATCAGGCCCGTTTGCGCTCCTATGAGCTGCTGGCGGAAATTTGCTCTTTATAATCTGTCGGGCTGTATCCCGTATACTCCTTAAACACTTTGGAGAAATAGTGTTGATCGGTAAACGACAGCAGGTCCGACAGCTCCTTGAATTTCATTTCCGGCTTGCAGGCCATCAGCCTGCAGGCCTCTTTGATTTTTAGGCCCGTATAGTACTGCACAAACGTGGTATCGGTCATTTTTTTGATCACCCGGCTGATATAGGAAGGACTCACATGAAATTTCGCCGCGATGTCATTAATCGACAATTGGGAATACATGTTCATCTTCACGTACTCATCCATCTGTGCAAACAGCTCCTCACCGCTTTTTCGGCTATGCGCCTGCAGCATCTCAAAACACTGCCTGGTCCACTCCAAAAGCTCGCGGCCGAAATCGCCGTAGCTCTCCGCCTCAAACAGCTGCTTCGCTTTCACCTCCAGGCCAAGCCGGAGGGCCGTGCCCCGCTCCTCATACAAATGAGCGAACGTATCGACCAGCAGCCCGACAAATCGCTCCAGATCCGCAAGCCGGACGTTCTCCTCTCCCCATTTGGCCAGTTGTTCCGTCAGTTTAAGCGCAAACTGCTCCTGGCGGCGCCCGCGGATCATATCCGCGAAACCGGATACCACATGGGGTTCCATGCCGCCTTCCCCCGGCTCCAGTTCAGCAACGGGAAGCCCGGTATCCAAAACCGTACCTTTCATGATCCGCTGCCGCTCATTCAAGATGGCTGACACCCGATGGTACAGCTCCGGCAGCTTTTCCGGCTCGGGGGCCAGCACCTGCCCTCCAAGCATCACGTCCATGCCGCGGGCGTGCAAATGGCGGCGGGCCGATTCCAGGCATTCATAAACCGAGGAGTACATGTCAAGCACCGACCTGTTCAGCAGAACGAGGAACTGCTTCGGTGTTTGCGCCGGGAAAACCCAGCAGCGATGCGGGGCGAAAATTTCCGTTAAGCTCTGCTGAGCCTCCTCCTGCGTCCAACGCGCCGCCTCCACCGTAAACGGCTGCCTGCGCAGGATCAGCATCATCTTTGCAAAATGATGAAAATCCTCATCCAGGCGCAAGTCCGCGTAATAACCTGGGGCCACGATGTCTTTTAACATCGCCGTATCGCCGGGCATCCGCTTATTCAACTCCCCGATCGCCCGGTCCATCACTTCCGCCAGCTGCACGCGCTCCACCGGCTTCAGCAAATAGTCAAACACCTGAAGGTTCAACGCCTTGCGGGTATATTCAAAATCGCTGTACCCGCTGATCAGCACGTATTTCAACTGCGGACTGATCAGTTTAGCCTGCTCGATCAGCACAAGCCCGTCCATTTTCGGCATTCGGATATCGGTCAGCATCAGGTGGATTGGCTCCCGCCGCAGCGTTTCCAGCGCCTCTTCCCCGTTGGTTGCCGTTGCCGCGATGCGGATCGGCAAATCCATGGACTCCAGCAGCGTTTTAAGATTCCGCAAAATCGGCTTGCTGTCCTCCACGATCATCACGTTATACATCGCCCGTCCCTCCCTTATGCTCAATAGAAATCCTTCGTCAGCGATCCGATGATTTGCACCGTAGCGCCCGTCCCCCCGTCGGAATGATTGAAAATATTAAAAAACAGCCGGTTCTGATACATCAGCTTCAGCCGGCCCACACTGTTGACGATCCCCATGTTTCCGATGGCCGACCGATGATTTTGAATCTCGCTTACGCCCGCAGCGGACTGCTCAATGTTGTCCAAAATTTCGCGGATTTTGTCCGGCGGAAAGCCGTCCCCATTGTCTTTGATTTCGACGGCCCACAATCCGTTAAACTGCTTAACCGTAATTTTGATCCGCCAGGGAGGATCCGTGTTCGTAAAGGCATGCTCGATGCAGTTCTCCACAAAAGGCTGGATAACCAGCCGCGGCAGTTGGACTTCCCGGGACAATTGGTCCGCCTCAATCTCCCATTCCAAGTCATCCTCATATTTTTGCTGAACGAGGGACAAGTAGTGTCTCGTATGCTCCAGCTCGTCGGCCAGCGTCACATGGGCGTAAGGCGACGACACGATATAACGCAGGCTGTCCGAAAGGTGTTTGCACATATCGGATACGACCTCCGTTTTGCCCTCCTGGGCGGCGATGCTGATCAAATATAGGACATTATGAATGAAATGCGGGGCGATCTGGGCCTGCAGCGCGGAATGGCGCGCCTTCACCTCTTCGTGCAAGGCCAGTTTCTCCCGTTCGATCGAATCCTGCAGCCGCTCCATGAGGTCCTGGAAAGCTTCGTTCAGCAGGATCAGCTCGTTGTTTTGCGGCCGGCTATCAACCTTGACCTTCATATTGCTGTAGTTAATGCGCCAAATCTGGCTGCGGAGCTTGCGGATCGGCAGCAGCAAATTGCGCGTCGACAGAAAAATATAGACGAAGGAAACCACCACCAGCGAGGTAATCAGCAGCATCGAAATGTATTGCACCGAATTGACAGGGCCGAGCACCGCCTTTTTGGGCGTTACGATATACGTGGTCCACCCGGTTTTGGGCGACTGGGAATAAGCCACATAGTTGTTGAATTTGTCAACGTAAACACCGGCGCCGGTCAACCCTCCAGTCAGTACGGCATGATCCGTATCCGGGCTGGTGCGGGTAATTTCCACACCTTGCCCGTCAAGGATATACACCGCTCCGCCGGCGACCCCTTTGGTCATTTTTTCGATATAAGGCTGATCCATTTGAATGGAAAGATAACCGAACACTTTGCCGTTTTGGTTGTTGATGGCGCGGATAAACGATACCGTGTCACCCTCGCGGGTCAACATAAATCCGCTGCCGCTCCACCACCCGCCCCGCCCGCTTTTGCCCAGATAGGTTTCCAGAGAAAGCGGACTGCGCTGGGAGCCGATATAAGAGACGAGCAGGTTGCCCTGTCTGTCGTAAATGATCATGTCTTTGATCGCCATGCTTGGCCCGATCGCCTGAAACATCGTATCCTTAAGCTTTCGCGTGCGGTTTAACATTTCAACACCGTTCGCCGGGTCTTTATCCAACAGGGTAAAAATATCCTTGCTGGACAAAATACGCTGCGACAGCTGGTTCTGGCCGTCGATGTAAGCATCCACCTGCTCGCCGACTTTGGCCGCGGTCATCCGCGTTTCGCCGACCGTTTTCGCTTTCAGCGGCTTGACCACAATCAGATTGACGTAAACGGTAAAGCAGCCAAGCACAAACAGAAGCAAGGCGACAAACGTGAGAAACACCTTCGTTTGCAGGCTGAACTGATATTTGCGCGGTACGATTTTTCCGATCATGGCTGCCGGCTCGCCTCCTCCATCCGCCAGGATGCAGCTCGTGATGTTCATAGACTCGTCCTAACTGTACCATGTTCGCTTGCAAAATGACAACGGTTTCAAGTTCAGAATTTTACACATCAACTGTCATCTACAGACATGTACCTTACCTCGGTCAAAATTTATAATCTAGTTGTAAACGGATTCATAACCAACGATTTTACGGGGGGATTCAAATGAACAGCAACCGCAAGAAAAAAATCACGGTACTGGCCATAGCAAGCTTGCTGTCCATCTCACTGGCGGCTTGCGGATCGGGCGGCAACGGTTCCGGCAGCGCAGCGGGCGGGGAGAACGGCGGCAACGGGGCCAGCGGCAAAAAAGTAACGATCGAATTGGCCATTTCCAAAAGCTCGCAGGATTCGGCGTTTATCCAACAGGATTTGCTGGACGAATTTGCGCAAAAAACGAACATTCACGTCAACCTGCAGCTCATCCCTGCCGAGCAGACGACGACGGTGCTGCAAACCAAATTGGCCGTCGAGGAGACGCCGGACATTATCCAGTACAACCTGGCGAGCGCCACGACCGACCTGAATCTGGAGCGGAACTTCGAAATTCTCGACAACGAGCCTTGGGCCAGCCGGATCGTCAACAAGGACGTGCTTTCTGCCAACGGCCATCTTTACAGCTTCCATGTCAGTCAGGACACGGGCATGCAGGGGGTCGTTTACAACAAGCAGATTTTTGAAGACCTGGGCCTGTCAATTCCGAAAAACTTCGACGAATTCCTGGCCGTGTGCGAAAAAATCAAGGCAAGCGGAGTTACGCCGGTATTTATGCCATACAAAGACAATTGGGCAGCTAACATCTGGCCGGCCGCCGCGTTTGCCGATTTCGCAGCCAAAAACGATCCGACCTTCTTTGATGATCTGAACAGCAACAAGCGGAAATGGTCGGATATTCCGGAATTCCAAACGTTCCTGCAGCAGCAGTACGAAGTGTACAAAAAAGGCTACACCAACGCCGACGTACTCAGTGACAGCTACGATATGGCGGTCGGCAAATTCCTGAACAAGGAAGTCGCGATGATGTTTATGGGCGATTGGCTGATCGAAGGGGTGGCCGAACAGGATCCTTCCATGCGGCTGGGCGTGTTCCCGATCCCGTCATCGCAGGACGCCAGCCTTGGCGCAAGCCCGCTCGGCGGTCAGCTGTTCATTCCGAAGAAAGCCCCGCATATGGCGGAAGCGAAGAAGTTCCTGGACTTCATGGCCTCGAAGGAAGTCGCGCAAAAAATCGTCGATTCCAAAGGTTACGTATCCAACCTCAGCGACGTTACGACGCCGGAACTGCCGGAATACAAACAGGAAATCGTCGACAATTACATTACACCGAAGAAAACCGTGCTGACGTCGGATGCTTACATGCTGGTCGACCGCAGCGAGCTGTACAGATTGCTGCAGGATCAATTCGCGGGCGGCCTGACGCCGGAAGAAGTGCTTAAAGCCTGGGACGAAAAATTCAGCCAACTGATGAAAGATAAAGAGGTTCCCGGCTTCTAAGGGACGACGATATAAACAGGCAGCATAGAATCCGGGGGATTTTATGCTGCCCCAGGCTATGGATGGGGGTGTGAGAACATGAAAACCATGAAAAACCTATACTCGTATTATCTGATTTTGCCGGCCATCCTGATTTACACGGTCTTTTTCGTGATCCCTGCGGTGATAGGGTTTTACTATTCTTTTACCGATTGGCGTCTGGACCGGCTGGATATTCACTTTATCGGATGGGAAAATTTCAGCAAAATTTTCTCCGACAAAACGCTTACCCTTGCGCTTAAAAACACGGTCATCTTCGCCGTCGCCACCGTTGTCGGCAAAAACGTGATCGGCATTTTGCTGGCGGTTGCTTTAAACATGCGCTTGAAAACGAAAAACCTGCTGCGCGCGCTTTTTTATTCGCCTTCCATTCTCAGCATTCTCGTCATCAGCATCCTGTTCACGCCGATGCTGCGCACCGAAGGCACCGTCAATCAGATGTTTGAAGCGTTAGGGCTGCACTCGTTAAGCCAGGCATGGCTGACCAATCCTCAGCTCGTCATCTGGACGATCGCCGTTGTGTCGATTTGGCAAAGCGCCGGGTTTCAGATGGCCATTTATTTGGCCGGACTTCAGTCGATTTCCCAGGAATATTACGAGGCGGCCAGAATCGATGGGGCCAGCTCCTGGAAAAGCTTCTTTAAAATCACGCTGCCGCTCCTGCTGCCGGCGATCAATATCAACCTGATGCTGACGCTGATCGGCGGACTTAAAGTATTTTCGGAAGTGTACGTCATGACGGGCGGGGGCCCGGGCAACGCTTCGCAGGTCGTCGGCACGATCATTATGCGGGCCTTCGGGGAAGGCAACTGGGGGCTGGGGACTGCGGTCAACACGCTGCTGTTCGTGGCCGTGACGATTATCGCCATTCCGCTGCTGATCTTCATGCGGCGTAAGGAGGTCGCAGAATAATGGGATACACGCGCAAACTCGCCATACGCAATTATATTGTGGAAGGCATCTTGATCCTGGCCTCGCTGCTGATCATTTTGCCGCTGCTCATTCTGATCTTTGGTTCGTTTAAGACGAGCGCTGAAGTGCTCAGCTTTTCCTTGAAGCTGCCGGAGAAATGGCAGTTCGCGAACTATGTGCGGGTCTTTGAGGAAGGCGGATTGTCCAGGGCGTTCCTGAACAGCGTCTGGATTACCGGGATTTCGTCCATCATCAACATCGTCGCTTCCTCGGCAGCCTCCTTTATTCTGGCGCGCCGGGAGACGAAAGTCGCTGGTACGATTTACATGTACTTCTTCATGGGGCTGATTGCGCCGATGTCCGTCATTACGACGATCCGGGTGGTGCAGTGGATGGGCTTCTACGGCAGCATCATGAGCGTGATTCTCATTTATGCCGCGCTCAACACGGCGTTCAGCGTTTTCCTGTACAGCGGGTTCATCAAAACGATTCCGAAAGCGCTGGACGAAGTCGCTTTTCTCGAAGGAGCGAGCGTATTCGGTGTGTTCTTCCGGATTGTCACGCCATTGATCCTGCCCGTGAACGCAACGGTGGCCATCATGGTGTTTATGTCCGTGTGGAACGATATCACGATTCCGGTGTATTTCCTGACCGACAGCTCCACCTGGACGATGCCCTTATCGATTTACAATTTCTACGGCAAATACAGCCGGGACTGGAACCTGATTTTCGCCAATCTTGTGCTGACTTCGCTGCCGGTGTTCATCCTGTATTTATTCGGCCAAAAATACATCGTCAGCGGCCTCACGGCCGGCGCGGTGAAGGGATAAGGATAAGCTGCCTGCCTTTTGCCGGTTAATTTGTTAACATCCCCCAATATAAAAGCGGCAGGCCAGGAACTTCCGTTGAAGTCCGGCCTGCCGTTTGTTCTTGTTAAGACGCTAAACTGCCTCTTTTATTTCGCTTGAATGTACCCTTCCGCTTTCAGCAGCTCGGCGATCAGCACGGCGCCGCCCGCCGCGCCGCGCAGCGTGTTGTGCGACAGTCCGACGAATTTGTAATCGTACAGGGAGTCTTCGCGCAAGCGGCCCGCCGAAATGCCCATGCCGCGTTCAATGTCACGGTCCAGCTTCGTTTGCGGCCGGTTTTCTTCTTCAAAATAGGTAATAAACTGCTTCGGCGCGCTTGGCAATTCGAGTTCCTGCGGCCGGCCTTTGAATTGCTGCCAGCGGGCAAGGATTTCTTCTTTCGACGGTTTGTTCTCAAAGGAGATGAACACCGTAGCCAGATGGCCGTCCGTCACCGGGACACGAATGCACTGCGACGTAATCAAAGGCGCGCTGGCCTTGACGATTTCGCCGTTTGCAATGCTGCCCCAGATGCGCAGCGGTTCCTGTTCGCTTTTTTCCTCCTCGCCGCCGATGTAAGGAATGACGTTGTCCAGCATGTCCGGCCAATCGGTAAAGTTTTTGCCGGCGCCGGAAATCGCCTGGTACGTGGAGACGACCACTTGAGCCGGCTTGAAATCCAGCAGCGGATGGATGGCCGGTACGTAGCTCTGGATGGAGCAGTTCGGTTTCACGGCGATAAATCCGGTTTTGGTGCCAAGCCGCTTGCGCTGCGCTTCGATCACCTCGATATGCCCCGGGTTGATTTCCGGAATGACCATCGGAACGTCCGGGGTCCAGCGGTGGGCCGAATTGTTGGAAATAACGGGCGTGCCGGTTTTTGCGTACGCTTCTTCGAGCGCTTGAATTTCATTCTTTTTCATATCGACCGCACAAAAAATGAAATCAACCTGATCGGCCACTTCATCCACTTTCGAAGCGTCCTGCACGACGATGTTTTTGACGGCATCCGGAATGGGTGTTGCCATTTTCCACCGGCCTTGCACGGATTCTTCGTACGTTTTCCCCGCCGAACTCGCACTGGCCGCGATGGCGGTCACCTCAAACCAAGGATGCTGGTCCAGCAGCAGCACAAACCGCTGACCGACCATGCCCGTTCCTCCGACAATCCCCACTTTCAACTTTTGCATCATCCGGTATCAACCCTTTCCCCATGTCTTTTTCACATATTGATAAATAACTATTCAACCCGGCTGCGTTGGTGTATGGCCATATGCGCAATAAAAAAAATCCCACCCCCAAGACGATCCGGTCTTAGGGACGAGATTTACGCTCGCGGTACCACCCCAAATTCGCCGAAATGTCGCCATCTCAGCCTCTTCAAGTACGGCATCGCCCCGGGCGACGCGTATACTCTAGCTCTGTAACAGGAGCTCCTGCCACACCATCCCCCGCTGTTCGGGTTCCAATGTGATGCTCTGAGACTTTCTTCAATAAACAACCCTTTACCCCTTTTCAGCAAGCGGGGCTCTCTGGAAAAGATCTCGTTTATCTACTCTTCTCTTCATCGCGTTTCACTATTACGTATTCGATGTACATATTCGAAATTACGTATTCGATATCGTATGCCACATTTCAATGTTGAAATTATATTATCAAATATTAGCCGGAACGTAAACAGGATTGAACAAATTCCCAGGCGGGCGTTACCTCATTCTCAAAAATCCAAACAAGCAGACGCGCACGGGGGGCCCGGATATACTTGTGCAATCGAATAATAGTCGGCGGAAGGCACTTATCATAAAAATAAGGACAAAAAATGGCGTTACTCCGGCGCTATCAGTCCATTTGAGAGAAATAGGAGAAATTTATGTCGCTATTTTCTCGAAACGCGAGGAAACGCGCGCGTTCTGGACCATTCAATGGAAAATAAGTACAAAAAACGTCGCTATTGGGGATGAACTGGCTAGGGTTCGGATAATACGAACATAAAGTGGCGCTATTTTGAGGGCCAACAGTCCTCGTCGTTCCAGTAGTTGGCTGGTGGTAGCTGGTATTTGATCCCGATACGATGCTCTGATTGGAAATATCCAATTAGATTGAAAATCGGGTGGTAAGTGCAACAGTTTGATTGGATATTTCCAATAGATGCACCTTGACAGGACCCCAAACAGGTGGTTTGAGCGAAATCTATTGGATTTTTCCAATGGAAGTCCAAAATAGAGTTCGGTGTTAGTCATTCTATTGGATTTGTCCAATTGAGAGATAGAGGGAGCGTCGGGTTGCGGGAAGCTCTGGCATATAGAAAGGGAATTTTCATCATCTGATGCTGCTGCGTAGCAGCAACCAGCCCCAATCTATTGGTTGAGCCAAAAATAAACGCAGCTATTTTCGCATAAAGAAAAATTTTAATAATTAAAAAATGTTCTTGCAAATCAGCATTTACCATACTACCATACAAGTATGGTAGTTGTTATCGAAAAACTAAGCCCATGCTTTCGATGCGAGTTTTGCTCGAAACTGTTGCATGGCAGTATTCCCAGCAAAACTTTCAGGAGGTGATGAAATGATCGACATATGGCTCACGCAGCCGGGGTCGGCCGGGAACGCGGTTTACGCCAAATTGAAGGAGCAGATCGTTACGCTGGAGCTGCCGCCGGGGACGGCGCTTTCCGAAAAAGAGATGGCCGCGGCTTTCAACGTCAGCCGTACGCCTGTCCGGGAAAGCTTTGTCCGGCTGGCCCAGGAGGAGCTGGTGGTCGTTTTGCCGCAGCGCGGAACGCGCGTTTCGCTGATCGACCCTGAGCTTGTGCTCGAAGCGCGGTTTATGCGGGAACAGTTGGAACGCGCCGTGATCCGGCTGGCCTGCGAGCAGTTTCCGGGGGATGGCCTAACCGCGCTTGCAGACAATCTGGCCCGTCAACAGGACAGCATCCGGCGGCACGATAATCACGCGATGTTCGCGCTGGATGAGGAGTTCCACCGCATCCTGTTTGGAGGCTGCCGGAAGCTGGGCACCTGGAACGTGATTCAGCAGATGAACGCCCACCTCAACCGTACCCGCGTCCTTTGGCTGACCACTGATCCGCATTGGGAGCTTTTATACGAACAGCACAAAGCGATGTACGAAGCGATTCTGGCTCAAGATGCCGGACGCGCCGACCAATTGATGAAGGAACATCTGAATTTGAGCATAGCCAATTTGCCTGTGCTGCAGGAGAGGTATCCGGATTATTTTAAAAAATAAATGGCGGTGATTACATGCATATGGTATTTCGCTGGTTCGGCGAAGGCAATGACACGGTTTCGCTGGAACAGATCAAGCAGATTCCCGGCGTGGAAGGCCTTGTTTGGGCGCTCCACGACGTGCCGGCCGGAGACGAATGGCCGATGGAGAAAATCGCGGAAGTCCGCAGGCAGGCCGATCGCTACGGGCTTCATCTCGAAGTGGTTGAAAGCGTTAATGTACATGAGGATATTAAGCTGGGCTTGCCAAGCCGGGACGGGTACATCGAAAATTACAAGCGCACCATTGAAAAACTGGCCAAGGTTGGCGTGAAGGTCATTTGCTACAACTTTATGCCGATCTTCGACTGGCTGCGCACCGATCTGCATAAACCCACCGGAGACGGATCGACAGCGCTGTTTTACGAAAAAGCGAAAATTCACAACATCGACCCGTTTGAGCTAGTGCGGACGATCAACGAGAACAGCGCATTAACGATGCCGGGTTGGGAACCGGAACGGCTGGCGCAGTTGACCAAGCTGTTTGAAGCGTACCGGAATGTGACCGAAGAGGATCTGTGGAAGCATCTGCAATATTTTCTGGAAGCGATCATTCCGGTTGCGGAACAAAACGGCATCAAAATGGCGATTCACCCGGACGATCCGCCGTGGCCGATTTTCGGATTGCCGCGCATCATTACGAGTGGGCAAAATCTGCGCCGCCTCTTGTCGCTCGTGGACAGTCCGGCCAACGGAATTACGCTGTGCAGCGGCTCGCTTGGGGCCAATCCGGAAAACGACATTATCGCCATGATCCATGAGTTCCATGAGCGGATTCCGTTTGCCCATATTCGCAATGTACGCGTGTTTGACAACGGCGATTTCATCGAAACGTCGCACCGCACCGCGGATGGCACGGTAGACATTGCCGGAATCGTGAAAGCTTACTTCGATAACGGCTTTAACGGCTATGCCCGGCCGGATCACGGCCGCCATATTTGGGGCGAGCAGTGCCGCCCCGGGTACGGGCTTTACGACCGGGCGCTCGGCATTATGTATTTGTGGGGTTTATGGGATGCCTATGCCAAGGCCAAGCAAACAGCAGAGTCCAATCAATAAGGAGGAAAACCCGATGAATCCACTACCGTCACACCCGTCGCTGGCGGGCAAAACCGCGGTCATTACCGGCGGAGCCGGGGTGCTGTGCCAAGCGATGGCCCATGAGTTGGCCCGCCAAGGGGTCCGCGTCGCCATTTTGAACCGCACCGTGGCTAAGGGCGAGGCTGTCGCCGAGCAAATCCGCCGTGACGGCGGAGAAGCCACGGCCATCGCCTGCGACGTCACGGACGCGGAGAGCGTTAAGGCCGCCGAAGCCGCCGTGCGCGAAAAATACGGCCCCTGCGACATTCTCATCAATGGCGCGGGCGGCAACCAGGCCAGTGCCAACACGACAAACGAGACTTTTCGCCCCGAGGATTTGGAAAACCCGGATGTGACGACCTTTTTTGATCTTAGCTTGACCGGTGTTCGCGGGGTACTCGACCTCAACTTTACCGGCGCGCTGATTCCGACGCAGGTTTTTGCCAAAGCGATGATCGGCCAGCCTGGGGCGGTCGTGATCAACATCTCCTCGATGAGTTCGGTGAGCCCGATGACTAAAGTGCCGGCCTACAGCGCGGCCAAAGCGGCAATCAACAACCTGACGCAATGGCTGGCCGTGCATTTGGCCGAATCGGGAATTCGCGTGAACGCGATCGCTCCGGGTTTTTTCCTGACCGAGCAAAACAAGAATTTGCTGACGAACCCCGACGGATCGCTGACCGAACGTTCGCACAAAATCATCACGCACACGCCGATGCGCCGGTTTGGTGTTCCCGAGGATTTGCTCGGTACGCTGCTGTGGCTGGCGGACGCCGACACCTCCAGCTTCGTGACCGGAACTGTGATCCCCGTTGACGGCGGATTTATGGCTTATTCGGGGGTGTAGCGGGGAAACGCGGTATTTTTGCCAAGATTGCCCTGGCTGGGTTAGTATAGAACCGTAATAATTTATGGCGACGAAAGGATGGTCTCATGAGGTTCAAAGTTTCTTTGTTGGGTTTGCTTCTGTTTTTAAGTATGGTGCCGGCTGCGCTTGCCGCGGAAAACATCCAACTCGACTTCAACGGAAAGCTTGCCGAGACGTCCGCCAAACCCGTAAACAAAGACGGTTCGGTGTACGTGCCTATTCGTGTTGTTGAGGAAATCGAAGGCTTAACGATCAGCAGTTGGGACAATGCGTCCAAAACCTTGACGATCGCCCAGCGCGGAACGGATGCCGCGCTTACCCTGAAAGTCGGCGAAAAAAGCGCCAAAAAGGGATCGCAAACGATCGGCATGTCTCAACCTGCGCAGGTCATAAATAACAGAGTCATGGTCCCGTTGCGATTTGTTGCCGAAGCATTTGATGCTGATGTTGCCTGGAATCCGGACAGCAAGACGGTTTACGTAGCCAAAACCACGGAGCAGCAGAAAAAAAGCCTGCACAGCGGGGATTTGACGGCTGCACGGCTCGCGGCTTTGAACTTGCCGAGAATATCTTCTTTGCCTGACCTTGATTTTTCCGGTGATAGCCTGGGGACCTGGAGCATTTATTTTCCTGAGGGAGAATATAAAAGCTTCTTCACCGTCTCGAACGAAGTCATCAGCTACTATCGGATTACCGATAACGCGGCTCAGTTAATCTGGGAGGCGGCCCTTAACGCCAAGCAAAGCAAGGAATCGACTTTTTACGCTAAAGGGATCATTAAAGAGCAAGGAACCCGCCCGGAAATAAAAACAAATTTAATCTTTTATGATATCTCCACGCACGCCGGGCAAGCGCAATACGGCCGCATCCATACGGATGGAACGGTGAAACAGCTGGGTACAAAAGAGATGAACAATTTGGATGAACTGTTTCCTATTGAAGAAGAGAACGCGGGAGTTTCGCCTCTGCGCCTAGAGGGGACTAGCGAGGCAAAATGACGGGGCATCGGGCATAAATAGAGGGTTGGTTCCAAGAGACTTTTTCTTGTAACCAGCCCGTTTTTTTCTTCAAGTCAAATACCTTGATCTATAACTGTTCTACCTCTTGTCGATATGTTTGTACTCCCCTTCGGGTTTTCTTTGATTAGATACCCCTTCAACGACCGAATGAGTAAATTGTAAAACTTCCCCGTCCCTAACTCTATAATAATACGACGCCTCAGGCTCGTCTTTGAATATAACCATTGTATTAAATAGAGGTGCTTTCCCAACTTTTGTTCTGATGAACTTAATATCTTCATTATTATACCCCTGTGAATATAAGTATTGTCTGACTTGGGAAGTCTGTATAATTTTAAAGACCGAAAGTACAGAGTATATACCGATAACTAATAGACAAACAATCAATAGTGCAATTTTTTTGACTTTCATAACTCACCTCCTTTTAATATAAAAATTACCATATTGGCAGACTAACAATTAAGAAAAATCTCGCAGCTGGCGAAGTCCTTTGTGGTGCAAGCCCATACGCTTAGTGCAAGGGGAGGGATGGGTATGCTGCTCTAACGGACACCAGCGACCTTATCCGCTCATTTCCCGGGTATTTCCCGTCCTAACGGACACAGGCGACCCTATTTCGCTCTAAACCCGTTCATCCAGGCCAATTCGAGGTAAATAAGATCATCTGTGTCCGCTACATTTTGTAAACCTCCGTTTTTCCGAAAATAACGGCTCTGGTGTCCCTTAGCCCCCAGATTCCTCTTCTCCTCCCCTCTCTACCTGCACATCGCCCTCTACCCTACCGAAAGCTTTTAAATTAATCTTAAAGAAGGACCCTACTCTCAAACCACGAATAGAATATTGACATAGTTAACGAATTTAACCCGGAGAAGAGGTCCTGACATGCCAAGTCACGAAGTGATTTCTCGGATTGCCGTCCGGGAGAAGGCCGTCGCCTTTACGTTTGACGATGGCCCCAACCCGGAATTTACGCCGCAGATTCTCGACATTTTTCGGGAAGCGGGGGCTAAGGCCACCTTTTTTATGATCGGCACGCAAATGGAAAAAAGCCTTGGCACCGCGCAGGCCGTGCATGAGCAGGGCCATGAGATCGGAAATCATACTTACACGCACCCTGCTTTGCCTGAAGTCAGTCCCGATGAATGCCGCCGGGAACTGGCGCAATCGGAAGAGCTGATCATGGGGGTGACCGGTTCGAAACCGCGCACGTTTCGGCCACCGTACTTCGCCACCAACGCCGAAGTGGCCGCGATTGCGGCCGGCGAATTCGGCTACCATGTGATTGGGGCGGTAAACGGCGCGGCCACCGACTGGGAGATGCCCGGAGTGCGGCACATCGTCGATAAAACGCGGGAAGCGCTGGCGCCGGGCAGCGTGCTGCTGTTCCACGACGGCTTCGATGACCGCTCACAAACGGTGGAGGCCGTACGGATTCTCGTCTCCAAGCTAACCCAGGAAAGATATCGGCTCGTGACGGTGAGTGAACTGCTTGAAATGAGCGAGCATGATTGGAAAAATCCAACAGATTAACGGAAATCGAATGCTATTGGGAGCTCTCATTGGAAATATCCAATCAGAAGGATAATTCCAATCAGAACGTCATGTTGCCCCACGGCCACAGTAACCCGCCACCCGACTATATCGGCATATAGCCTATGTCGGCACCGCTCGCACTTTATCGGCTTACAGCCCATGCCGGCACAGCTCGCATTTTATCGGCTTACAGCCCATGCCGGTACCGCTCGTACTTTACGCCCCCAAAACGCGAAAGGCGCAAAATACGCAAAGGCAAGAGAACCGTGCATACCAGCGGCTCTCTTGCCTTTTTCGCTTAATTCTGCAAATATACGTTATCTACATATACCGAGGTTTGGCCCGAGGAGTTGCTGGCGTCGATAAATTGAACGCCGTATTCTTTGATGTTGGACTTATCGACTCCCGACAGATCCAGGCTCAAGTCCAAAGTTCCACCGGCGCTGATCGTCCGCCAGCCGCTGTCTTTCCACGTATAGTTGTCGCCGTACTTCACGTACAGCTTGACCCCGAGTCCGGACCCATAGTTTCCCCAGCTCGCCCCCTTCACGGTAGCCCTTAGCTGCGAATGGTCCGAGAAATCGAGATTGCCGCTCTTGTACATATAGTGCTGGCTTCCGTTCGACATTGCCATGTCGACCTGCAAAGATCTCGAGCCTTTGGCGCTCCAGGCCGTGGTGGACCAAGGCCCGCCGACTATATTGCCCCCGCTCCACCCGTCGATGCCCGTTTCAAAGTCGGCATAAGCGCCGTCGGTACCGCCGCCAGGGTTGCCCCCGCCTCCGCCAAGATACTGCCGGAGCCATTGCAGCGCCGGCCGTTCGGTGCCCGAACTGGTGATCAATTGCGTGCCCGCTTCCCAGGTTTGGCCCTCAATATAGCCCCACAGCGTGATCCCTTGTACCGCGGAATGCTCCCAAAGTACGGGGAATTTTTGTTGATATCGGGCCAGCTGTGTACTGTCGTCGCCGGTCATGTCCAGTTCCGATACATAAATCGGCAATCCGGTAGCGGCCAGCGTGTTCAACACCGAATTCATCGTACTCACCGACACCGTGTCCATATTAAAATAATGGCCTTGGATACCGATCCCGTCGACCAGGCCTCTCGCTTTCAGCAGATTGATGATCTTTACATAATTGGCCGCCGCATTTGGATCGCTGATGATCCCATAATCGTTGATCAACAGCTTAGAGTTGGGAAAAGCTTGTCTGGCTTGTTCAAAAGACCAAATAACCCAATCCCAGCCCGTAGCTCCGTCTCCCCCGATTGCGTTCCGGTAAGAAGGTTTGGCGTGCAGCGGTTCATTAACGACATCAACGAATTGCGCACCTCCATACCGCTGCCCCGCCGCCTGAATCCACTGCGTGACTTCCGCCCTCTGCTCTGCGGCCGACAGGCCGCTGATCCAGCCGGGCTCTTGACTGCCCCAAACCAACGTGTGAAATTTGAACGGCATGTTGTTGCTTCTGGCATAATTGTAAGCCGTATCAGCAGCGCTCCAGTTCATGCTGTTCCTTGTTCCCTCAACCGCTCCCCATTTTGTCGAGTTTTCCGGTGTAATCTGATTCCAGTAGGTTGAAAAATTAGAGGGGACACTGTTTGCCACAATATTGCCCAAAAACTTGCTCCCGCTCGCCATTCCGGCCCGGGCTTCCCCGCTGAACGCGGTCGATAGCACGGAGCCCAGCAGCACAAAAGCGGCAAGCCCCATCATGAACCTTGATTTAAGCATCATGATTCCTCCTTGATTATTTTTACTAGAAATCCTCACCTGGACGACACGTGGTATTTAATCTGATGATCGGGATCAGTCACCTCCTTCAAACCCACTAATGCAATCGCTTACATTTCCATATTATAATTGTTTAGTAATATCTGGAATTACCCAAATTAAAGCTTTTACCTTGAAAAATTTAGATGTTGATTACGGATCTCCACTTCCTATCACCCAATAAATAAAGAAATTTGTGGAAAATAGTCGAAAAGACTCATTGATACATTACATTTATTTACTATATAGTTAATTTGAGGACGCCACTTTAGAAATAATTCCACTCTCTTTCTCCCAGGTTTGAGGTATGACGCCCTGAAATTTTTTTGCGACGGGGGGTATGCCATGAACGGATTTAACTTCCAAAATGTGCCGCTGTTGGTTGACCGGACAAGCCCTTTTTAGCACGAATACCAAACCTCGCTTACGAACTCTGCCGTTATTTTCAACCTTGTTCAAACCTTGGTTTCTGCGTAAGTTTTAACCTGTTTGTTTATGGTTTACAAAATTCCCATGAAGGAGCTGTTTGTATGAAAAAATCGAAATTAGGTTCACGCGGAATAATGGTCGCGCTTACATTTTGTCTTGTATTGGGCGGATCGCTGACTTGGGGTTTACCGTCCTCGCTGGCGGTGAATGACGAATCCGGCGCTGCCGGGATTGAAGAGTCCGCTGCACCGGCAATCCAGGACTTTACGGCTGACGAGAGCGAAGAGTCCGTAACAGCAGCAGCGGCGGCCATTTATGTCTCCCCTAACGGCTCGAGCGGTAATTCGGGGACAATCGATAGTCCAACCACGCTGGCTGCGGCCATCACCAAAGTTTCGCCCGGCGGCACCATATACTTGCGCGGAGGCACCTACAACTTTTCCGCTCCGGTAACCATCGAACGGAACAACAGCGGCAGCGCGGGCCAATACAAAACGATCGCGGCGTACGGGACTGAGAAACCAGTGCTGGATTTCTATGCGCAAGCCTTCGCCTCCGACCAACGCGGACTGCAAATTTTCGGGCACTACTGGCATGTCAAGGGGCTGGAAGTGCGGGGAGCGGGAGATAACGGAATTTTCATCGGCGGAAACTACAACATCATCGAAAACGTGGAAACCCATCATAACCGCGACTCCGGGCTGCAGATCAGCCGTTATTCCTCCTCCCTGTCGAATATCGCCGATTGGCCGAGCTATAACCAAATCATTCGGGTATACTCCCATGACAATTTCGACCCCGACAACGGCGAAGACGCGGACGGCTTTGCCGCCAAGCTGACGATCGGCCCGGGCAATGTATTCGACAGCTGCATCGCCGCCTGGAATACCGACGACGGCTGGGATCTGTACACCAAGTCCGAAACGGGAGCGATCGGAACAGTTACGATCAAGAACAGCATCGCCTACAAAAACGGCCAAACCTCAGATGGCAATTCAACGTCGGATAGCGACGGCAACGGCTTTAAGCTGGGCGGGGATAAAATCGCCGTCAATCATATTGTGCAAAACAGCGTCGCCTTCCAGAACAAAAAACACGGCTTCACCTATAACAGCAACCCAGGTTCTATCGCACTCACGAACAATACTTCCTGGAGCAACGGGGAAAGCAACTTCGCCTTCGACAAAGGCACGCATGTGTTCACGAACAACCTGTCGTACTCCGGGGGAGCCAGCGACAAAACGAGCGGAACCGATGTCGACAGCAGCAACGTCTGGTGGAAAAACAAAAAAAGCAACAACGCCAAAGGGCTGGTGGCCAGTGATGCGGATTTCGTCTCCCTGACCCCGTCCGTCACCAGAAACGCCGACGGTTCCTTTAGTCTCGGGAACTTTTTGAAGCTGGCCGCCGGCAGCGACCTGATCGGGTCGGGAACGCCCAGCGGTAAGAATATCGGCGCAACAATGCCATAATGGTAGAGCAAGCGCCGCGGCGAAATTCACTTTGAGTAAAAGGAAGATGTCTGACGGGTCCTTTAAGTAAATAAGTAAATGCGACTTGATTTATGCACGCAAAATTTGCCGGATGCGGAAGAGCGTCTGCATCCGGCGATTTTCTTACATCGACCTCAACAAATTCGCGAGGCTCATTGGAAATATCCAATAGATTGACGGAAATCGGATGCCATTTTGAGCTCTCATTGGAAAAAATCCAATAGAACTCGCTCAAATCGCCCGTTTTGCCCGCCGCCAAGCCCAATCTATTGGAAAATATCCAATCTGACTGCTGTACTTGCCATTTATTTTCCAACTCTATTGGATATTTTCCAATCAGAACGTTATATCAGGGCGCAGGAGCCCCGGCAGGCAATATCGGCTTGGACTACGGTCGTACAGGATGACCTCCGCCTCCCGCAGCCGTTTCAGCGCCTTGACGGTGATCAGCTCGGGTCTCCGGGCCGGCGCCGACGACGCGTACCCTTCCCACGGGGCGGTCACAGGCTTTTACCTGCTCCGGCCGACGTCGCCGGCACCGTGCGGCGGCTGGGCTCGTCCGCTGCAAATACCGGTGGGGACGCCGAGGACGGCACACTCCCGTCTCCTCGCGCAGCTAAGCCTTTTCCTTTCTGCAACGACACGTAAAGCAGCAGTCCCGTAAACACAACGCCGCCCAGGAAGTTGCCGATCAGCACGGGAATCTGATTCCACACCCACCAGTCGGCAAAGCTGACGTCCGCGCCCAGCATCATGCCCGCCGGAATGACAAACATGTTCACGACGGCATGCTCAAACCCCTGCGCGAAAAAGATCAGAATCGGCAGCCACATCGCCGCGATTTTTCCCGCCGTCGAACGCGAAGTCATCCCCATCACCACCCCGAGGGTGACCATCCAGTTGCACAGCACCGCTTTGATGGTGACGAGGGCAAGCCCGCTGCCGCCCATATGTTTGTAGGCGAGCGTTTTGGCTTCACTGGTCTGAATGATCGTTTGGATCAGCGGGTGGCTAAAATCCGTACCCATTTTCGTAATCGTCAGCCCGTAAAGGACCGCATACACCGCGCAGCCGATCAGATGCCCGAGGATCACCCAGCCGAAATTGGCCAGCATCCGGGAAAGCGGGACCCGCCGCTCCAGCACGGCCAAAGGAATCAAAGCAAAGCTGCCGGTCACCAGCTCAAGCCCAAGCAGCACGATGATGACGAAGCCGACGGGAAAAACAAGCGCGCCGACGATACCCAGCGACGTTTGCTGCGTGGCCGTGAAAGCCAGCGTTGTGGCGAAAGCGAGAATCGCCCCGCCCAAAAATCCTTTCGCCAGCATCTGCAGGATGCTAAGGCGAGCCTTGTTCTCTCCCGTTTCAATCATCGCGTTCAGCACTTCACCGGGTTTTACGTAGTCCATGGTGCGTCTCCCCTTCTACAGCGAAATATAGATAGCTCCGTCTTTTTCATCGATTTCGGTTTCGTATACAGTCACTTGGCCATGATCCGGCTCACGCACTTGCCCGCTGGTCAAATCGATCTTCCAGTCATGCAGAGGACAATGTACGGCCGCGCCGCACACCATCCCTTCCGACAGCCGTCCCGCCTTGTGCGGGCAACGGTTTTCGATCGCCCGTACCGTGCCGTCGCTAAGCCGGAAAATCGCGACCTCCGTATCCCCGATCGTTACCGTCCGCGCCCCCAGCCGGTCGATCTCGTCCAGCCGGGCAACCTGTATTTTTGTCAGCATGGTCGTTTCCCCCCTATCAGTTCTGCAGCTGTGCGCTTTGCAGCGGTTCGAAGTTTTTGCGCAGCTCTTCGTTGTGAATGATCTCCTTCCACGGATCGGTTGTGCGGCTGAGCGTCTCCTCAATGCGCGCGGCGAGCGCCTGACGCTCCTCGGCATTTTCCAGCACCACTTTAATCGCGTCCAGCCCGACCCGCTCCACCCACTGAGCGGTTCGTTCGTTCCAGCTCGCCTGCTCGCGGTAGTATTGCAGGAAGGCCGCCGTCCACTCCATCACTTCATCCTCCGTTTTTACCGTGCAGAGCAGCTCCGCCGCCCGCACCTTCACGCCGCCGTTGCCGCCGATATAAAGCTCCCAGCCGCCGTCGATGGCGACGACGCCAAGGTCCTTGATCGTCGCTTCCGCGCAGTTGCGGGGGCACCCGGAAACAGCCAGCTTCACCTTGCCTGGCGTATTCAGGCGTTCGAACGCTTTTTCCAAACGGATCCCCATCGCAATCGAGTCCTGCGTGCCGAAGCGGCAGAAGGTCGAACCGACGCAGGTTTTCACCGTGCGCAACGCCTTTCCGTAGGCATGGCCGGACGCCATATCGAGCTCCTCCCAGATCTTCGGCAGGTCTTCCTTCTTGACGCCGAGGAGATCAAGCCGCTGTCCGCCGGTGAATTTCACCATCGGTACGTTGTATTTCTCCGCCACCGCCGCGATCCGCTTAAGATCAGCCGGGGAAGTCACGCCGCCGTAAATCCGGGGCACGACGGAAAACGTTCCGTCCTTTTGAATATTCGCGTGGTAACGTTCGTTGACAAACCTGGATTCTTTTTCATCGGCGTATTCGGCCGGCCAGAGCATCCCTAAATAGTAATTCAGCGCCGGCCGGCATTTGGAGCAGCCCTCCGGCTCTTTCCATTCCAGCACGTTCATGACCTCTCTGACGCTTTTCAGGCCCATCGTTTTGATGCTTCCGACGATTTCGTCGCGGCTGAGCGAGGTGCAGCCACAGATGCCTTCTTTGGCCGGCTCGCCGATATCGCCTTCGGCGTATAAGTGCAGCAGCCCTTCGACAAGCGGCTTGCAGCCGCCGCAGGAGCCCGACGCCTTGGTGCAGGCTTTGATTTCACCGACACTGGTGCAGCCGTTTTTCACCGCGTCGACGATCGTTCCTTTGGAAACGCCGTTGCAGCCGCAAATGATCTCGTCATCCGCCATCGCGGCCAGCCTGGCGTTCGGGGAGGCCGCGGAGGATTGCCCCGGCGCGTAGCCGAGCAGCAGTTCCTTTTCTTTTCCGGCCACCGACTCCCCGCTTTTGATTTTGGCGAACAACGATGCGCCGTCCGTCGTGTCCCCGAACAGCACCGCGCCGACAAGCCGGTCGTCCTGCAGAACGATTTTGCGGTAGGTGCCTTCCAGTTCGTCCTGGATGCGCAGCGAACGCGTTCCCGGTGCATCGTTAAAATAACCGGCGGAAAAAACGTCCACCCCCGACACCTTCAGCTTGGTCGAGGTGACGGACCCTTCGTAGCCGGCCGTCTCCACGCCGGCCAGACGCTTGGCCAGGACGCTGCCCTGCTCGTACAGCGGGGCCACTAGACCGTAAGCGATGCCGCGGTGCTCGGCGCATTCGCCGACCGCGTACACGCCGGGGGCACTCGTTTCCAAATCATCGTTTACGACAATGCCCCGCTTCACCTCCAGCCCGGCCGACTTGGCCAGCTCCACATTCGGCTTGATCCCGACAGCCATCACGACCAAGTCGGCTTCCAGCCGGCTGCCGTCAGCAAATTCCAGCCCTTCGGCCCGGCGATGGCCGTAAATGCTCGCCGTCTGCTTTTGCAGCAGGAATTTCATCCCCTGCGCCTCCAGCTCGCGCTGCAGCATCCGCGCAGCCGGCTCGTCAAGCTGCCGCTCCATCAAGTAAGGATTGATGTGCACGACAGAGACGTCCATCCCCAGATGCAGCAGCCCGCGCGCCGCTTCCAAACCGAGCAGTCCGCCGCCGATCACCGCCGCTTTTTTAAATTTTCGGGAAGCTTCCATCATCAACTCGCAATCCTTGATATCGCGGAAGCCGATCACGCCTTCCTTTTGCGCGCCCGGGAGCGGAAGCATAAACGGATCGGAACCCGTCGCCAAAATCAGCGCATCATATTCCGCCTGGACGCCGGACGCCGAGATGACCCGTTTGTTCGCCGTATCAAGCTTGGTCACCGCGTCGCCGAGATGCAGCTTGATGTTGTTTTCCGCGTACCATTCAAGGTCGTTAATGATAATTTCCTTCAGATCGGCTCCCCCGGCGAGCACCGAGGACAACATGATCCGATTGTAGTTCGGGTACGGCTCCGCGCCAAACACTGTAATTTCATAAGACTCCGGGGCCAGCTTCAGCACATGCTCGATCGTGCGCATCCCCGCCATCCCGTTGCCCACGAGCACCATTTTTTTCTTGTGGTTCATCTCCATTCTCCCCTTTCGCGAAATCGCCCTAAAAAACAGAAAAAGCCCGCTTCGCCCGCAGAAAAACAAACGCTTTTCGCACGGATTGCGAAGACAGGCTCCATTGCCGCTTCTTTCCGGGTACCCCATTGTACCCAACGTCTTAATATTGAATTGAGCAAAATTTAAAAATGTGATGATTGACATTTACTATATAAAAGCTTTGTGACGATGTCAATAATTATTACATAAAATTTAATAAATTATTTTTTAATGTTAGCTTTTTTAACATTTATATTGATTTTTTGGAGAAAAGACGAGAAAATACATGTATCATTTTCACACCTCGTTTCCATGTCAGTTTTCTTTCCGTCGCTGATGGGCTCCATTCGCCAAGCTCCTTGCTGGCCGCCGGCGCCCTTGTGTCTTCTTAATAAGTGCGTGTTCAAAAGTTCGTCATGGATAGGGGGGAGTGCCACTCGATGCGCTTTTTATTGATCATACGCGATACTTCTGATGTCGATACCGGGCTGAAGGCGCCGGATATGTCTTCACCGCTGACCGATCCCGGGTCAAAGCTGAAAACGAGCGGTTATCTCGTCCTCGCCTCCTGCCAGGAACTGCAAATCCGCAAGCGGATCAAAGAGGTGGACGCCGCCGTTCTCGATATGCCGATCGATGCGGTCCGGCGTTGGGCTGGGCAATTGCTGAAATGGAAGGCCCTGCCGCTCTTGTGGTGGTGCAGTGCGGAAGCCGCCTCCGCTTCCCTGGAGGCTTGCGAAACCGACGTCCCGATCGACGGCGTCCTGACTCCCTCGATGTCCGCACAGGAGCTGCACTGGGCGCTGCAAATCGGCGCCAAGCATTTCTTTGAGCGCCAGACATGGATGGATGAACGTGCGCAACTGGTTTCGCGCCTGGAAGAACGCAAATGGATCGACATGGCCAAAGGCATTTTATGCGACGTGAACAAGGTGTCCGAAGCGGAAGCCTACGATATGCTGCGCAAACGGGCAATGAATGAACGAAAACGGATGGTGGATGTGGCAACCTCGGTGGTCAAAGCGCACCAGCAATTAAAATTTTGAGCCAGTCATATTTGGGCCAGTCATATAAGGGAAAAAAGTGGCGCTAATTCAGTGAGATAACCCATTTTGAGAGAAATAGAGGAATTTTATGTCGCTATTTACTTGGAGCGCAGGAAAGTGACCGCTTTGGGCACCATTGATCGGGAAATAAGACCATAAAGTTCCGCTAATGATGATGAACAGGCTTAGTTCCTGAAAATAAGACCATAAAGTTCCGTTATTTTTAAAGAGACGCCGTCCAGGAGCACAAGCTTCAGTGCTGAAAGCCGGTTTTTGAACTGAATTTAATAGAAAAGGAGGGGCTGCTGATGTTGATGACGGATATTCTGAAAGAAGTGGGCCGGGGAAAAAGAGGCGCCCGAGATTTAACCTATGAGGAGGCGCTGGCCGCTGCGGAGCTGATCGTGAACGGCGAGGCGACTTCGGCGCAAATCGGCGCGTTTTTTATGGCGCAGCGTATCAAGCTGGAAAGCGTGGATGAGCTTAAAGCGTTCGTGACCGTGTTTCGCCGCCATGCGCACAGGTCTGAGGTACCGGGAGGCCTTGACTGCGCCGGCCCTTACGACGGGAGAACCAATTCCTTTATAGCCACTTTCGCTACGTCCTTCCTGCTGGCCGCATGCGACCTGCCGGTGACGCTGCACGGGACCAAATCGCTGCCCCCCAAATGGGGCGTTACGCTCCCGGACCTGCTGGGTGAAATGGGCATTCATGCTGAAAAGATGGAGCCGCCCGCCGCGGCCCAATCAGCCGGTGCGGCCGGTCGAACCGGTGCGGCTGAGGTTGTCAGAGTCCGCCCAGGCGATGCGGCTGAGGTGGCCGGAGTCCGTCCAGCCGGTGCGGTCGAGGCGGCCGGAGTCCACCCAGTTGGAGCAGTCGCGGCGACCGGGGACCGCCCATCCGGCGCGGTCGAGGCGGCCAGGGTCCGGTTCGTTCCGGCGGAAGTCTGGTGCCCGCCGCTGGCCCGTTTGCGGCCGATCCGCGAAGAGCTTGGGCTGCGGTCAATCCTCAATACGATCGAAAAGCTGCTGGATTTCAGCCAATCCCCTTATCTGGTTTATGGTGTATACCACAACACCGTTTTTGACCGGATGGCCCAGCTCGTTCAGGAGCTCGGCTACCGCCGGGCGCTTATCGTCCAGGGGACGCAGGGATCGGAGGACCTGTTTATCGACCGGGCGACCCGGACATACGTTGTGGACCAGGGGACAGCCAAGCTGCACGTGATCGACCCGGAAACGTACGGGCTGGATACACCGCTCCCGGAGATGAACACGCCATGGTCGGCGCAGCAGCAATTGCGCGTCACGGAAGCCGTGCTGCGCGGCGAAGCCCATCCCGCTTTCGTCAACCAAGTGCTGCTGAACGGAGCCGTGCGCCTGGAGTTGGCCGAACGGGTCAGTTCCGTCGAGGAGGGCGTCTACACCTGCAAAGCGCTGCTCGACAGCGGCGCAGCCTGGGAAGCCTACTGCCTCTGGCAGGAGGCTATGCGGCTGACGCAAACGGCCGCCGCCGAACGCGGGCAAATCTCCCGCAAGGCCTGAATCCCCCGGCTTAAGGCTTTTCTTCTATTTCCTCGGGACCGAGCCTCACGGCGCTGGCGCTGTCGACTCCTTCCCCCGGGGAATTACTCGCCTTCCCATCCGCCCCCCTGTTTACCCTAAATAGGGACAGTCGCTCCCACCGGAGCAGCGGGCGTAATTGACCCGCCCCTTATTTTTCGCCAAAATATCAGGCTGTAGCGCGGAAGCAGGTATGTCCATATGTTTCGGATGTGCGAACTATACGGCTTACCCTAACGCTATCCCCGCCACGCGGTCAAACGCTGGTTTCGGGTGGTGCTGCTCATCGAACAGGAACGGCCAGTTCTTCCGCCCCTGGACCGGAAAATCGTCCAGCCACGTATAATCGTCCGCCGCTCCCCAGAAGGTGACTCCGCTGATGACGTCGCGGTATTCCTTAAGCAGCCGGAAAACAGCTTCGTACCGTCCGGCCTGGCGTTCCAGCATTCCCGGTTCGGGCGCGGCCAAATCTGCCCGTCTGTCGTCGAAACGGAAAACGGACATGTCCAGCTCCGTGAGCTGCATTTGCAGCCCGAGGGAAGCGTATTTCTCGATCGCCGCCCGGATCTCGTCCAGGGATGGATCGAACAGGTTCCAGTGCGCCTGCAGCCCGATTCCGTGGATCGGCGCGCCCCGTTCCAGCAGCGCTTTCGCCAACGCATAAATTTTATCGCGCTTTAGCGGATGGGATTCATTATAGTCGTTATAAAACAGCACGGCGCTCGGATCGGCTTCATGGGCAAACTCAAACGCTTTGACGATGAACTCCAAATCCGGCCCAGCGATTTCCGTCCACTTCGAGGCGCGCAACAAGTCTCCGCCCTCGTCGGCAACTGCCTCATTGACCACGTCCCAGGCGTAAATGTCGTGTTTGTACCGGCCCACGACCGTATGAATATGCTCGCGCATCCGCTCCAGAAGCACCGCGTTGCTTACCGGGGCTCCCCCGCGGTCTTGAAACAGCCAGTCACTCGTTTGGTTATGCCAAACGAGCGTGTGCCCGCGCATCGCCATCCCGTGCTCACGGGCGAAGTCTACCAGCCGGTCGGCATCCTCAAATGCATAGGTCCCTTCTTCCGGATGCAGGCTGACGAACTTCATCTCGTTTTCTGCGGTAATGCTGTTAAAGTGACGGGCCAAAAGCGGCTCCTGGGTGCGAATCGTAAGCGGATTAACGGCGGCCCCGATCTTGAAATCGTCCGCAAACAATTCCTTAAGTGCCGGCGTCGGCTCCACATGTTCCCGCATTGTTTCCTTCCCCCTCATTATTTACGTCTTGTTTGCTACTGTAGTGGTACATTCCTTTTCCGCAAATGCCATTCTAACGGTTGCCACAGCCGCTATTTGCTCCAGCAATGCCGATTTCAATTTCTAACGGATGCCATGGCGCTTATTTCGCTAAAATCCGGTCATTGGGGGCCAGATTCAGGCAAATAACGGCGCTCACAACCGTTAGAATTCAGAAAAGGGCTTGTTTCGCAAAATAGCGGCTGCTGCAACCGTTAGATTTCAAAGCGGGCGAGCTCGGCGACCTGCACACGCAACAGTCTGCACACCAACAGCCCATGCAAGCGGCCCATGCAAACGCGCATGCTTCGCCCTTACTCTTTCACGCTTCCCACGTTCAGACCGACGACGAAGTATTTTTGCATAAACGGGTACACCAGCAGGATCGGCACAGAGGCCACGATCGTCACTGCGGCCCGGATCGACAGCGGCGTTACCATGGAGGCCGCCGACTCCTTGGTCATTCCCGCCCCCGCGGCCACGGCCGGATTGCTGTTCGCGTTCATGCTCGAAGACAGCAGCTTCATCAGCTCGTATTGCAGGGTGCTCAGTTCCTGCCGCGAGGAGGTGTACAGAAACGCGTCAAACCAGGAGTTCCAGGCGCCGACGGCGACGAACAGCGCAATCGTGGCCAGCACGGGTTTGCACAGCGGGAAAATGATCCGCCAAAAGATTTTGAACTCCCCGGCCCCGTCGATTCTGGCCGACTCGATCAGACTTTCCGGGATCGTGCCGATGTAGGTGCGAATAACGATCAGGTTAAACGCGCTGATCATCGAAGGAACAACGTACACCCAAAACGTGTTGATCAAGTGCAGATCCTTCATCAGGAAATACCCCGGAATCAAACCGGCGTTAAAGTACATGGTCAGTACGAAAATAGACGTAATCGGCTTGCGGAACACGTATTCCCGGCGGCTTAACGTATAAGCCAGCATCGTCGTCAGGAAAATGTTCAGCAGCGTGGACAGCACCGTACGCGCCACCGAAATCCAAAAAGCGTCGTAAATCGTCCCCGACACAAAGACGGCCTTATAGTTTTGCAGCGTAAATTGCCTTGGCCACAGGTAGATCCCGCCCCGGATCGTATCGTTGCCCGCGTTCAGCGACACGGCGATCGTGTTAAGGAACGGATACAGGGTGACGACAACGAGAAATATCATAAATATCGTATTGATGGTATGAAAAAGAACGGGCTCAATGCGGCCTTTCCCCAGCCGCCGGTTCACGGTCGCAACAGGAACCCGCTGCGGATTTACCGTTTGATTTGCCATGCTATAACAGCCTCTCTTCCCCTAGCCGCTTCGCGGTCCAATTCGCGATGAGCAGCATGATGACGCTCACGGCCGTTTTAAAGATGCCGCCGGCTGTAGCAAGCGAATAGTTGCCTTGGGCAATCCCGTATTTCAGCACAAAGATGTCGATCGTTTCCGCCCAGTCGACGACCAGTCCGTTGCCGAGCAGATACTGGACTTCAAATCCCGCCTCTAAAATATGCCCGATCGACATAATCAACAGGATGACGATCGTCGGTTTAATTCCCGGCAGTGTCACGTGCAGCATTTTCCGGTAACGGCTGGCCCCGTCCATGTCCGCGGCTTCGTATAGTGCCGGATCGATCGAGGCCATGGCCGCCAAGTAAATGATCGTATTCCAGCCGACCTCCTTCCAGACGTGGGACGCCCCGACGACGCCCCAGAAGTATTTCCCTTCGCTGAGCCAGAGAATCGGTTCATCGATCAGATGCAGCTTGATCAGCAGATCGTTGACAATCCCGTCGGAAGCCAAAGAAGTGGCCACGATCCCCGTAACGATAATCCAGGACAAAAAATGCGGAAGATAGGAAATGGTTTGTACGGTTCTTTTCCAGAACACCTTCCTGATTTCATTCAACAGCAGCGCCAAAATGATCGCAGTTGCAAATCCGAGGATCAGGTTGATGATGCTCATGCCCAGCGTGTTGCGCAGCACACGCAAAAAATTGTCGTCCTCGAACAGAAACTTGAAATGCTTGAAGCCAACCCATTTCTGTTCGCTGAAATCCAGCGCCGGCTTGTAATCCTGAAATGCCATCGTCCAGCCCCACACCGGCACGTACGCGAACAAAACAATGTAAGCGAGCAGCGGCACCGACATGTAAATCAGTTGTCTCTGGCTTTTGATCAGGGTCCACGTGATACGCTGCTTGCCCTTTTTCGTTTTCCGGACGGCGCTCCGTTCCGTTAAGGTCTCATTCATAAAGTTGTTCTCCCTGCTTATTTGACGGTCCAGGTGTCGATTCTCCATTGCAGCACTTCATTGATCCGGCCCTCGTAAGCTTTTACGTTCAGCTTGTGGATCTCGGAGGTATACGCCTCCCAGGCCTTGTCGAACTCTCCCGGTTTCGCCAGGATCGCTTGCGGCAAATACTTGGTCGACAGGTCGTTCAGCTTCGTGTTGACGATCTTCGCTTCCGAGCCTTCCACCAGGTCCACCGACCAGGCCGGGTAGTATATCGGGTTTTCCGGCGGATCGCTGAAGAAATCGACGTAACTCTCGTAACCGTAAGCCGCGAGGAATTTTTTATCGTATTCCTTCAGACCGGCCTGGTATTCCTCCGGCTGCGCGGCGGCATCGGTCGCATTGCCGTCGCTGAAGTAACCCTCCATTTTCGGCATGAAGCCATACAATGTGTCCGCTTTGTTGGCCAATTTCCAGGTGGCATCGGTAAATTTATCACGTTGTTCCTGCGTCTTCATAAACCGGCCTTCCTCATTGACGATATAATCCTCACCTTCGATGCCCCAGGCGAGCACTTTTTGCCAATCCTCCTGAATCAAACGGTCGAGCAGCTTGATGATCTTGACCGGATCCTTGGCGTTAACGCTGATGCCGAAGCCGTTGTTCAGGTTCAGCGCCGCACGGTCCCGGTAATGATCCTTGATGCTCGTATCGTAAACGAGCGGGAGCCCAACATAAGTTCTTTCATGCTTGTTCTGGGTGATCAGAGCGTCCTCCGCGTCCTGGAAGTTCCAGTGCTGGTCGAACATTCCGAGCACGGTGCCGCTGGAAATTTTGGCCAAATACTGGTCGAAGTTTTGCGTAAACGTCTCTTTGTCGATCAGCCCGAGCTGATTCACTTCGTTCAGCTTTTGGTAATACCGTTTCGCATAATCCTTGTCGGCAAAAATCTCGGCTTTGCCGTCGTTCACGACGACGCCGCCGTCGTTCGGGTGCCCGATCAGATGCTGCGGCGCGTTAAAGAGCCCCCAGTTTTTCCAGTCGTAATTCAATATTTCAAAGCCGATCGTCGGGCTGCCCTCAATCGTCGGATATTTCTCCTTGTACTTGGCGATCAAATCGAAATACTCGTCCAGCGTCTTCACCTGCGGATAACCGAACTCCTCAAGGACTGCTTTTTGGATCCAGAAAGCCGGGCCGGAGTACCAGGTGCTGCTGACTTCGCCGTTGTAAGCTCCATAGTTCGGCAAAATATAGATATGCCCGTCGTTCGGATCCTTCATCATGTTCCAGTATTTCTCGTAATGCTTCTTCAAATTAGGCGCGTGCTCTTCGATCAGATCTTCCAGCGGAATATAGGCGCCCGCCGCGGTCAGCTTGGTGTTCCCTGTCATGAGGTCCGGGTAATCGGAGCCGGCGATCATCACGCCCAGCTTCTGATTGATATCGCCCGCCAGGAACTCGTATTTAAACGTCGCTCCCAGCTCGTCTTTGATTTTCTTGTAGATCTTGTTGTCCGGCGTCGGTTGTTGTCCCGCTTCGCCAATAAAAGCGGTGATCTCAAACGGCCCCGCCTTGTCTCCGGCATTTCCGGACCCGTTATCAGCGTTGCTGTTTCCGGAGCCTGCGGTCCGGTCGCCCCCACCGCACCCGGACAGGATGACGCTAAGCGACAGCAGCAGCAGAATGCCGAGCCGGAGCATCGACTTTGACTTGCCCCCCATGTAAAGCACCTCCGTAAAGTTTTAGTTGCTTGCTAAGGTTTGGAAGCCCTTACAAGAACTCATCTTTATTGTAAAAGCGCTGCCACGGCCGAACTATATCACAATTAAAGGATTACCCTTCAAAATTTCAGTTCCTGCTTCTGTATTCATTGGGGGACACGCCTAGCCGCTTTTCGAACTGCTTGAGAAACTGCCCGTAGTTGGCATACCCGACCCGTTCCGCCACCTCGCTGTTGTTCAGCTTGTTTTCCCGCAGCAGCCGCGCCGCCTCTTCGATGCGGAGATTATGAATCATCCCGTTGAAATGAACCCCGTTTTTCTTCATCAGCAATTGACCGAGGTACACCGGGTGAAGGTAAAAAACTTCGGCCAGCTTTTTGATCGTCAGCCCTTCCCGGTAATGCTCGCCGATGTAGTGGTTGATGTCCTGCACAATGCCTTGGGAGCTCCGGGAGATCTCCTCAAGCAGCCAATCGATGCTTTCCGCGCCAAAAGATACCAACGCCGCCAGGAGCTCCTCCACCGTCATCGCCTCCTGAGCCCGGGGCGGCCCGCAGCGGTCGATAAGGGGATTGGCCTTGTCTCCCAAGGCTTCCCGCAGCTGATCGGCAATATTGTAAAAAAGATGGATCACCAGCTTCATCACAATTTCCGGGTCGGTGTACCGCTCGCGAAAGCGGACGGCCGCCTCTTGCGCGGCTTTCCGCAAACCGGCTTGATCGAGCAGTTGGACGGCTTCCAGAACGCGGTCGATCCAATCCGCCTGATCGTAGCGGGAGTCGAACGGACGAAGGCGTACCTGCCAGTACCGGGCGATCGCGGGGTATGCCTGGGCGTAAAAGTTATGCGGCATCGCCTCACAGGCGCTGCGGAAACAGGCATGGAGCCCGCCAAGGGACGGCGCGCCGGCTCCCAGCGCGAGGAGCGCGGACTGCCCGGCGTACCGCCGCGCCAGCTCTCTTATCCGGGCGAACCCGTCTTCCCCGTCCAGGCCTGGAGTATACCCGAATACCAGACCAAACTCGCTCTCCTCCAGATCGACCAAAACCATCGCTTCCTCCCCGGCGGCCAGCGAAGCCGCGATTTCCCGCAGCTCCGCGCGCCTGCCTGGCACGGTACGGATCAGGCAGATATTCCAGGCCTCCCGCAGGGAGGAGAGAGCTTCAAGCCCCCCGGAGGAGGAAAGCTCTTCAAACCCTTCGCCTTCGGGCTCAAGCTTGAGCGGAACCCCGGGCGGTTCGGTCAGCAGCTCTTTGATCCGGGATACCATCTCCTCCAAGGACGCGATCCGGCTGATACGCTGCAGCTCACGTTCCTGCAGAAGCTCCCCGTAAATCACCGCCAGTTCCTTGGCGGCCGCTGCTTCATCAATCGGTTTCAGAAAATAATGGGTAACCCCAAACCGCAGCGCCTTTTGCGCATATTGAAAGTCGCTGTACCCGCTGACGATGGCGAACCGCACCGGGCGGGAGCTTCCCCGCTGCCACGCCTCGATCATACCGAGCCCGTCGAGCACCGGCATCCGCACGTCCGTCACGACGAGATCCGGCTGCAGCTTTTCGATCATTTCGAGCCCCTCCGCGCCATTACCGCACGTTCCGCACACAGTGAAGCCGAGCCCGCGCCAGTCGATCCACAGCTGCATCCCTTCGATCGCGCCCGGCTCGTCGTCGATCAACAGCACTTTAAAAACCATATTCACGCCTCCCTGTCCAAGTCGTCTTGACGCTCCAGAAGTTTGATCGGGACTTCGAAGGACACCTCCGTTCCCTGATGGGGTTTGCTGCTAATGTCAAAGCGAACCTGATCGCGATAATAAAGCTCGAACCTGCGGTAAACATTGCGGATGCCGATGCTGCTCCCGGAGGCGTTTTCGCTGCGTACAGCCACCAGCATTGCCCTCAGCTGCTCCGGCTCGATTCCCCTGCCGTTGTCGGAAATGACGATGCACAGCCGGCCGTCGGCCACGTACGCTTTGATCCCGATCAGCCCGAGCCCTTGCACGGCTTGAATCCCGTGTTTGCAGGCGTTCTCGACCAGCGGTTGGATGCTCATTTTCGGAATCCTGTAGTGCAGCGCCTCCTCCGCAAGTTCGAACCGGTATTCGAATTTGTCCCGGAAGCGGAATTTCTCGATTTTCAGATACATGTCGATAAACATCATTTCCTCCTGCAGCGTCACCAGGTCTTCCTTCCAGCTTAGCAGCCGCCGCAGCAGCTTGGACAAGCTTTTGATGATGTCGGTCACGTCGGAATAATTGTTTTTCGTGCAGACGACCAGGAGCGCATTAAGCGTGTTGAACAGAAAATGCGGGTTCATTTGGCTTTGCAAAAAATTCAGCTCCGCGCGCACCCGTTCCATCTCCAGGCTTTTCTTCTGGATTTCCAGCTTGTATACGTCGTTGATCAGCGTATTGATCCGCGCCGTCATGCGGTTGAAATGGCGGATCAGCCCGCCGATTTCGTCGCGCCCCTCATCGATCCGGATGAGGTCGAACTTCTCGTTGGTCACCTTCTGCATATGCCGGGCCAGCCGCTTAACCCGGTAATGATAGGAGCGGAGCATGACGTAAATAAACACCGCCGTAAAAAAGGCCGCCGCAACCGCCAATATCCCGACAAAAATCCGCATGTCGAGCATTGCGTTTGTGACCCTTACACCCTGCGGAATGCCGACCAGCCGCCAACCTTTGACATACCGCGCGCTTCCAATGGCCACGGTTTTGACGCCTTTTTCCCGCATCTCCTCCGTCCATGCAAACTTGGTGTAACCGTTCGCGCCCCCGCTTTGGTAGCCGCTGGCTGCAGACATGATGACTTCATCCTCCCCGTTGACCAGATACAAGTCCAGATAATCCTGCTCCCGCATGATGACGTCATAAATTTTGCTTAGGTCGATATCGATCCGCAGCAGTTTATCGTACCGGTCGTAGGAATCGTAGGAATCCATGCGTTCGATGACGCTCAAATACGGCTCTGTGTTCGACCAGTTGCTGGCCTGGGCCGCGCGGTACGCCGCGACGAAGACCTTATCGCCGGAGGCCTGCCAAAGACGATGCCAGTCGCTGTTTTTCACCTGCTCGTCGATGATATGGTAATTGCCGCCGGGAACGATGGTCGGATTGGCGGTATAAATCCCGATTCGCAAAATCTGGTTGTTGACCGGAATGTAGCTGGTCACCCGGTTGCGCAACTGCTCGTCGAACGTAGCGTAGAAATCAAGCTGGCCGGAGTATTCCCGGTCGAGCATTTCGTACAGCGCTTTGTCCGTATTCAGCGCATGGCTGACGGCGACGCCTCCGTCGATAAAATCGTGGATGTCTTTTCGAGCCCGCTCCATTGAGATTTCCAGGTTCTGCTCCTCCCGCTCCATGATGAAATCGGACATCCGGGTCATAAACAGCAAAATGATCACCAAAATCGGCAGCAGCACACCAACCAGATAAATCAGCAAAAACTTGTAGTTGAGTGGAATATCGTTCACTTTTCCCCGAAATTTCAATCTTGCCATGTGCACCGTCCCCTAATTAGTCCGCCCGCTTGCGGTCGGGCTCCTGCTTGTAAACCGAAGGCAGCACCCCGGTCGCCTGCTTGAACTTGCTGAGAAAATAGTCCGTATTCGGATATCCGACCCGCAGGGCAATCTCGGAAATTTTCATTGGAGTGCGCTTCAGCAGCCGTTTGGCCTCTTCAATCCGCTTCATGTTCAAATATTCGTTAAACGGTTTGCCCGTCTCCTTTTTGAACAATTGCCCCAAATAGGCCGGGTTCATGTGGAACTTTTGCGCTAAAGTCTGCAGCTGCAGCTTGCTGTTGTACGCTCCATCCACGTACCGGATCACCTGAAAAATCGTATTGCTTTCGCTCTGGCGCTTGAGCTCGCCGATCCGAACCGCCGCTTCCAGACACAGCCGATGTACATACCGCTTCAAAGCTGCGTAATCGGCCAAGCCACCAAGGCTCCCGCACTCCGTCTGCATGCGCTTCATGAAACCATCGGGGTCGCCGTGGAATCCGGCCATTTGCCGGCAAAGGGTCAGTTCCAGATTCGCGGCGTCCGCTTGCACCGCTGCGATGTCCGCCTGACCGCAGATTAGCGCCGCGAACACTTCCTCGATCGCGGAACCGATCATCTCCGGCTCGCCGGCTTCCACCAGCCCGGGCAGATGGCGGAGCCGGCCCTTGTAGGTGGCATTCTGCCGAGTCGCGGCAGCAGCAGGGCCGCCATGCAAAAACAGCCCCGTTTTCCCCTGGCTGCGTTTTGCTCTGTTCAGATCGAGCGCCTGCAAATACAGCTCCCGAATTGAACCGATCCCATTCCCGATGCCGCTCACCGTCACGAGGGCCCGTTCCTTCCACTCCACAAGCTCACGGTTGACGGCCAGCCCGATTTCCTCCAGACGGGAATCCGCCATGTCCTCCGCGCGCAGGATCACGCCCGTCCGTCCAGCCCGGTCCCGAAAAAAACGGCAGGTGTCCCGCGCGAAAAAGGCGCCGACCCGCTGGCTTAAGCCATGCGCATCGGCCCCGGCATCGATTAGCACGCAGCGCAGCTCCGGCTCGCCCGGTAGGCCAAGCGACTTTGCGGCCTCGCTTTGCAGCGCCTCGCCGCCTTCCCCTTGAATCAAACGGTTGAACAGATTGTTCACGAACAGAGACCGCTTCCGGGGCAAGCTGCGCTCCACGGCAAGCTCATCCGTAATTTTTTGCCCGAGCTTGGCCAGAAGGGCTTCGATTTCTTCCTCGTCGATCGGTTTAAGCAAATAGTCCACAGCGCGTTGGCGCATGGCCGTAAGCGCGTAATTAAAATCGTCGTAGCCGCTTAAAATGACGAATTGGGGCGGCCTGTTCAGCGCCTGCTGGCTCCGTTCGATCAATTCGAGCCCGGTGATCGCCGGCATGTGGATGTCCGTGAAAACCAGTTCCGGCCGGAGCTCCTCGATCATCGCCAGCGCCCCCGGGCCGTCCAGGGCTTCCCCGCAAACCCGGAAACCGTGTTTTTCCCAGTTCACCATTGTGCGCAGCCCCTCCAGCACCCATGGCTCATCATCCACAAGAAGTACCTGCAGCATCTCGCATCGCTCCTTCTTCTTTTCGGACGTTTCTTGTTTCTTATGTCAATGCTGATCAGACTAGCTTGTAAGCGTGTTCATGAAATAATTTAGCATAACTCCCGGAAGGTGGAAACCAAAAAATCCCACAGCGGCCGCCAGCCTTCCGGTTATAAGCTTGCATTTTTTTATATTTCATGTCACAAATCGTTAAGAAACGGCAGTCGTATAAGCGAAGTTAAAACACTGGGAGGTGATGAATTGGATAACAAAACAGCGACTTCGATAAACCGGGCTGAGCGAAGAGCTATGGTTGACGAATGGGCTCGCCAGGCGCAAACAGGCTCTCAGGAAGCATTTATCGAGATCACCCGCCATTTCGAAAAAGAGCTGTATACCTATTGTTACTACCTGATTAGAGATCGTGAGGAAACCAAGGATGCGCTTCAGGACATTTTTATCCGGGCCTATCGCAATATAGGCGATTACCGCGGGGACTCCCCATTTTCGGCATGGCTGTACAGAATCGCCTACAATCACAGCATGGATGTGCTGAAAAAGAAAAAACGGTATCAACGAATTGCGGACAGATACCAAAACGAAGCCAAATTATTCACCTACTCCGAACAGGAATCCGCCGTCATGGAATTGCTGGATCCGCTGACTCCCAGCGAACGAAATCTTGTGCTGTTAAAAGCGGTGGAGCAGTACACTTTCGAAGAGATCGGGCAAATTATGGACTGCAAGCCGGCCACATTACGGAAACAATATGAGCGCATCCGCAACAAACTAGTCCAATACAAACGGAATAAAGGAGGCCCAAAAATTGAAGCCAATATCCGATCCAGCAAAGCAGGTTACTGACAACCTGGAATATATGATTCAAAATACGGAAGTTCCGGAACTAAACTTGGGTGAAAGGATTGTTGAACAAATGAACCATACAAATACAGAGTTGAGTCGTCGCAGCCGCAGTAAAAGCAACCGGATGAAAAGAACGGTGGCGGTCTCGGGGATAGCCGCGGCTTTAGGTTTTGGGATCATCGGCAGCGGGTTCGTATCCCCGGTCATGGCCAGCGCGCTGAGCCAAGTTCCGCTCATCGGCAACATCTTTCAGCAGTATGGTGATCCGGGGCTGCAGGCAAGTGTAGCCAACGGATTGTATCAGCCTGTCCAAGCTAAGGACAGCCACAATGATATGACCCTTGAAGGTACCGGTTATATCTATGATGGAACCCGCATCTCCATCGCCCTAAAGAGAGACGGTCAAGCAGATGCCAAACTACTTGGCGAGCGCATGGACAACGGTGACACGGACAACAGCGGCAAGGGGGTCTTAAAAGACGTCCATATATACATTAACGGTGAGAAGTACTTTAATGGAGGTTATACCATAAAGGACGGAGATACCCGGGATACAGTCATTTTGGAATTCAACGACTCCCTCCCTATCACTTTGCCTAATGCTGATCCAGATGATGTGAGACGGCCTGAACCGCTGAACGATTCCTTCGATTTGAAGCTTGAAGCGACCTTAACCGGTGCTGACCAACCTTACGTTTTGACGTTTCCGGTGAAGAAAAACACCGAAAACCTTGTTTTGAAGCCGGAAGCGGCTAAATCGCATGACGGATTCCGCTTTGCTCTGGACAAGCTGGAATTGACGCCGATCACGACGCGTTTGACCATGACCGGCAGCGGGGAGCTTGCCAGCCTCGGGGATGAATACAAACTTCCATCTGAAGATCTGTATGCCGGCAAACATTGGTTTGGATTCGATATCTGCGATGAGAACAACAACCTGCTGGAAGAACTTCCGGGTAACCATATGAACTTTATTGGCGAACAATATGTATTCGACTACAATTTCACACCGTTTAAAGAGTCGCCGAAATCGATTACGATCAAGCCTTATGTGCTGAACCAAGACAAATCTTCCGGCAAATACAAAGAAAAGAAATACCTCAGCGAGTTGGAATTCCAGGTGGATGTAAAATAGCGGCAAATCCGTATATTAGCGAAGGCTCGGCCCTTACATAGGCGCCGGGCCTTTGCATTTTTGGGACGGGAATCCCTTTGTCAGCAAAAATAAAGCCCACCCATAAAGATGATGTAAGGCTGTATCCGGCCTCAATCACGGCTCCTCCGATGGAGGGGCCCGCTGCTATGACACTGAGGCTCGCCAGCGCACGGAAATTTGTCGGCGCACGGAAATAACGGTAATTTGTGTGCCTATTTCTTGAGATTCGCCCTTCACTCGCGAAATAGCGGAACTTTTTGTCCCTATTCTTCTGCCAAGCATGGGAATGGGCGCCTTTGTCAGCTCATCACCCAAGATAGCGGTAAAAAGTTCCCCTATTTTCCCTGAACTCCTTTTTCGCCGAAAATAACGCCCTTTTTTACCGCTATTGCTGCGGTTCCGGGCAGCATCCGCAATCATAACCGCGCGTCCCCTCCTTGCCCGAAAATAAGAAAAACGCCTGACGGTGTCCTTTAATAGTTCTAACTTCTACTTTGGGGCGATTGGCTCTTCCTAAACTTTGGACGCCGCTCTAACGGACACCAGCGACCTTACCCGCCCATTTCCTGGGTATTTCCCAGGCTAACGGACCCACGTGACTCTATTTGGCTTAAAACCAGCACATTCGGGCCAATTTGAGGTAAATAAGGTCTTCTGTGTCCGTTTACATTCTGCAAACCTCCGTTTTTTCGAAAATAACGGCTCTGGTGTCCCTTAGCCCCCAGATTCCTCTTCTCCTCCCCTCTCTACCTGCGCTTCGCCCTTTACCTACCATGCCGAAGTTTTATAATATTCTATAAGGTGAAAAAAATCCTCTCCCAAGCAGGAAGAGGATCAAATTGATATCAATTATGAAAAGTTTTGCCGGAACCAGGCGGCGGCTGCGTCTACTTCGGTTGGCGTCAACTGATGGCCGTATGGTTCCCAGTGGACATGCACATCGGCCCCTGCCCCGCTTAATAGCCGCTCCAGTTCCTCGGTTTCCCGCGCCGGGGACATGGCGTCGTAACGTCCCGCCCCGATAAAGACCGGCAGCCCGGTCATGTCCGGCAGCTCCACGCCGCGGCGCGGCACCATCGGGTGGTGCAAAATCGCTCCGCTGAGCGCCTGCGGATAATGAAACAACAGGCTGGCCGCAATATTGGCCCCGTTGGAGTAACCAACCGCGACCAAGGCGCGCCGGTCAAAGCCGTATTGCTCCGCCGCTTCGTCCAGGAAGTCATTGAGCTCTCGCGTGCGGAGCACGAGATCTTCCTCGTCGAAGACGCCAGACGCCAGCCGCCGGAAAAACCGCGGCATCCCGTTCTCCAGCACATTGCCTCTGACGCTAAGCACTGGCGACGCGGGCGAAATGATCTCGGCCAGCGGCAGCAGATCGGTTTCCGTCCCGCCGGTACCGTGAAGCAGGAGCAACGGAGGAGCCGCCGGCCCGCCGCTCCCCGTACCCGGCTTAAAAATATGCTTCATCACAGGTCCTCCTTAAGCACCCGTACTTCGATCGGGGTTAAGATTTGCTCGATCGCCTCGCGTTGCGGCTCGTACCAAGCCGGCAGCATCAGCTTTTCGCCCAAATGCTCCGGATCTTCGTCATTTGCGAAGCCCGGCGGGTTCGTGGCGACTTCGAACAGGATCCCCCCTTCCTCCCGGAAGTACAGCGCGTGAAAATACTGCCGGTCGACGATCGGCGTCGGCCGGTACCCATGCTCGGCGACCCGCTCTCTCCACGCTTCATGCTCGGCGAAATCCCGGGCCCGCCAGGCGATGTGGTGCACCGTACCGGCGCCGCCCGCGCCGTATTCCATCGGCTTAACGTTGACGTCAATGACGTCGCCCAGGTCTCCCTCCGCTTTAAAGCGGGCATAAAATTCGTCTTCGCCGAGCTTTTTCAGGCCCATCACTTGCTCCAGCAGTCCGGCCGTTTTGTCCGGAGTCGCACTGTACAGCACTGCGCCGCCAAAGCCTTTGATCGCCTTATCCGCCGGAACGCCGCCGAACGACCAGGTGCTGAGCGGTCCGGCCGCCCGTTCGACCAGCTCGATCTGCAGCCCGTCGCCATCGCGGAAATGCAAATACGTTTCGCCGAAGCGGTGCGTGTCGGTCGTGGAAATGCCGAATTTCCGCAGCCGTTCCCGCCAGAACGGCATCGCGCCCTCCGGAATGGCGTACACGGTAATCCCCACCTGGCCGGCTCCGACCCGGCCGCGTCTGGCTCCCGCCGTCGGGAAAAAGGTCATAATCGATCCCGGACTGCCTGCCTCATCGCCAAAATACAGATGGTAAACTTCCGGCGCGTCGAAATTGATCGTTTTTTTAACCAGACGCAATCCGAGCACACCCGTATAAAAATCGACATTTTTCTGTGGATCGGAAGCAAAAGCGGTAATATGGTGAATCCCTGTCGTCGGTTGAATCATGACTGATCTCTCCTTTTTTGTGGGTAATATTCGTTTCAAAACTTGTTATAGCTGACAAATTCCCCAACCGGTTTGCGGTAACCGCGCGGACGGAAGCTGGAAGTATCCTCCTTGCCGATCGCGATAAGCATGGCCGGGACGTAATTGTCCGGGACCTGCAGCAGCTTGCGCATTTCGTCCGGGTTAAAGCCGATCATCGGGCATGTGTCCCAGCCCTTGTCTTTGGCGATCAGCATAAACTGCATGGCCGACAGGCTGGCGCTGCGGATCGCTTCATCCCGCATAAATTCCTCGCCCCGGCTCTCATAGAAACCGATCGTGGACGAGACGAGTTGATCGTATTCCTGCTTGCTGAGCACGCCCAGATTAAGCAGCCCTTCATTCATCGCCGCGGCGTCCTTGTGGGCGTCGAGTTTGCCCAACACCAGGATCGCTGCCGAAGCGGTCCGGACTTTGTATTGTTTTCCCGCCGCTTCGTATACTTTTTCCTTCAAATCGGGGTCTTTTACGACCACATAATGGGCATGCTGCAGATTAAACGCCGACGGGGCATATTTAGCAAGATTGAACATCTCATCCAGTTCCTTGTTATCCATTTCCACACCCGGGATAAATTTATTCGCCGAACGGCGGGATTTAACTAATGATGCGAAATCATGATCAGTCATAATTGCTCCTCCTTCACCTTGGAAACATAAAATATAAGCATTTAAAGAATCTCTATATTAAGATATTTGGGTGGCAGCAGGTCGGGGTCATCCAAAAGACGCCCCAGAAATCCTATGCAACGAACCTGTCGAGCAAACCTTATTCAACGCTCCCATTCAGTAAACCTATCCAGCGATTCAGCGTTCCTATTCAGCTATTCAGCGATTCTATCCAACGAACCTATCGTTTCACCTTGCCATCAAACCTATCGGCCGATTCTTGTCTATTTGAAGCCCTCTTCCTTGTAGCTTTCTTCGGCATGTTTGCCCAGCTTTTTCAACAGTTTGGCGGCCGTTTGCATTTCCTCCGGCGACAGCCCGCCCATCACCTCTTCAATCAGTTTCGTATGCCGGGGGAACACTTCTTCGATAAATTGCTTACCCTGCTCAGTAATTTCCGCATACACCAGACGCCGGTCTTCCTTGCAGGTTTTACGGGCCACAAATCCCTTCTTCTCCAGCTTGTCGACCGTGTACGTAATGTTGCCGCTGCTCATCAGCACTTTGTTGCCGATCTGCTGGGTTGGCTGGCGCCCCTTGTGGTACAGCAGTTCCAACACGCCGAATTCGGTGCGGGTCAACCCGTACTCACGGATCGATTTGTCGCTGTGAGCATGCACCCATTGGCTTGCCCGGGATAGTACAACCAACAGATACAAAGCCTCGTTTTGCACTCTATCCACGATGGTTCACCTCCAAACATTTGTTCATGTAGTTACATTTTTCTTAGATGATACGCGACGGTTTCCATAAGTCTTTAAGAATCTTAAATCTATTTGTCTTAATATTAAGATATTATTTTGATGATGTCAAGCCTTTATGTTGAAAAGAAGCAGAAGCATTGCCGCGAGATGCAAAAGTGCAGTTGAAATGAGTCGAATTCCGGCTATTAGGGCGATAAGATGCAAAAGTGCAGTTGAAAATGGGACTTAGAAACAAATTGGCTCAAAATGGTGAAATTGACCTGCACTTTTGCAATTCGCCGGTTAGTTTCGGGAGGTTTTGACAAAATTCGCATGCACTTTTGCACTTGGTCCAACTTTCCTGTCCTGCCCCATACCGTCCACTGCCCTGCTTTCCCCAAAGGAGTCCAGCAGCATCACTACTTGCCGCCGGGCAGCTTGGGATGCACGTGCAGCAATACATTGGCGGCAAACAAAACAACGCTGAACACGACCAGAATTCCGCCGATCGCCACCAGAGGCTCAAATTGCTCCGAACCCAACTCCAGGAAGGCGAGGCTGATCATCATGATCGGCAGGCCAAGCGAATAGGTCCAGAATTGGATTTTGCTAAGCAAGCTTTCTCCGGCCTTCGGGAACAGCACATAAATCAGCCCGGCCAGCGCAAACGAAGCCCACCCCAGCAAATTGACATGCGCGTGCACGCTCTCCAGTTCATGTGCATGCCCCATCGACATATACATGCCCAACAATACACCGGCGATAAAATAAATGACGGAAATCCTAATATACGCGATCCCCACAGCCATGCCCCCTGCTTGGTCAATTTTTTTGCATGTTCAAAAATATGTCCCAATCGGCAGGAATATTCGTGAAGATGCCCGTCACTTTCCGGTGAGGGCGATCCCGTAATCTTTGGCCAAATAATCGTGGATCCGTTCAAAATCGGCCGCCGTCAGCTGATTCAAGCGTTTATGGTTCTGCTTCCATTCATGCCCGAGAATGATGCCGATCGTTTCCCCGGCCAAACCGGTGGTCGGAATGACCCTGGCGCTGCCGTAAGCTTTAATTTTGGCCCCGATATTTTTCCCGGCTACCAGTATGTTGTCGTAAGACTTCAATTCAAAAGAACGCAGCGGGATCCCGTACCGGTCCGGTTTGCCGTAGCCGATCCCCTTCGCAATGGCGCGGGTGCCTTGCAAATCGATCGGATATCCACCGATGCTGACGTTATCCCAAAACATCCGGCTCGACTGCAAATCAGGGTAATCCAGCACGTATTCCGTTTCATAGCGGTCGAAGTCGCGGATGTACAAATATTCCGGATACCCGTTTAACTCAGCTTTCTCGAAACCGGGAATATGCTTGCGCAAATATTTGACGATATCGGGCGCTTCCGCCTTGGCCCGGCTGACGGCCGACGCTACCGATTGAGGATCCGCCGGGTTCACGTCGTAAATCAGCAGGCTGTTGATGATCACCTCGCCGTCTTTTTGATACGTGGCATTAAGCCCCCGGAGCACGAGTTGCGAGTCGTGCGGTTTATAATTAAAAGTCAGATTGCTGAACCCCGTGGCGAAATGCCAATCCACATAAGTGTTGGGGCCGTATTTCTTCTGTACGTTGGTAAGCGGATAATCCTCCAGCACAGCTTGATGCAGCTTGTTCCAATTGACGTTTTTGACGGGAAGCATGTAAGTAGCCGCCATGTAATCCGGCTTCTTGCCGTCATAGATGCTCTCCATGCCGGGAATCCGCTTGCCTCCAAGCTTGCTGGCCAGGGCGGCGAAATCGGTGTTTTCCACAAAATAACCGGCCTGCACCGTATACCTTTTTCCATCTCTCGCCCGATACGTCAGCGATTTGAGCGATTTCCCCTTCCCTTGGGGAACGATGTCCACCCCTTCGATCGCGATGCCGCTGCGCAGCGGGATGCCCTGGATCAACTGACCGTAAAACCGTTCAAAGGCAGGCAGCTTGCGGATTTTCCCGGCTTTGTATCCGTCGTACAGCGGCTTCAGCTCGCCCTGCACCAAACTGCGCTTCCGGTTGTCGTTCGGCTCGTCCAGCACCAGCATCTGCCCCTGGATTAATTCGCCGCCCGGCTTGCCGCGCGGATCAAGAATGAGTACACTTAATCCCAAATCATGGGCCGACTTGGCCAGCAATACCCCCTCAATTTCACTGCCGATCAGAACGACGTCATAACGGCTGCAGCCCGGTCCGCATTTCGGAGTCCCGGTTTGTGCGGAAGCCGAGGAAGCCCCCATCAAAGGATCTGTCCCCTGAAGGACGATGGCGGCGATCAACACAGCCATCACAATTCGCATGTACTTTGGCAACCTAAATTTCATCAAGCGACAATTCTCCCCCCACCTAGTAGAACGATCCGAAGATAACATGTATAGCATAACCACAAAGCTAATGCGGCCATCTGAACGCGTAAAGCTTATATGATTGAATGAACGCATAAATCCGATGTGGCGAACAGGACGGGTAAAGTGAATGTGTGGCCTGCCGACCGCCGACCTACAGTCCTAACGGGCACCAGCGCCGTTATTTGAGTGAAATTCGCAGCTTTCAAAATGTAACGGACACCACCGACATTATTCGGCATTTACATGCAATTATCCGGCCTTTTTCGAGCAAATAGCGGCTCTCCTGTCCTTTAGAAATGAAATTGGCATTTTTTCAGGCAAATAAGGTCGCTCAGGTCCGTTAGCCTTCATTCGGTCGGCTCTGCCACCATCAACGCACTCGTTAATTCAAGAGCAATCCTAGTCATATGCTGCTATTTTATCTCTTTCGAAAAATAGATATCCAGATTATATCATTAACCCATGCAATATTTTGACCCAATGTGAAAATTCCCCGCAGCGATTGCCGAAAAGCTCCTCAAGAGCTTGTCGTTTCCTAAGCAAGCATTCGCCACAGGGAAAATAACACAAGGAGTCTATTCAATTTGCGGATTGCGGCGGATTCGTATGGAACAACGCGGCGGCGCCGATCAATCCCACATCGTCGTTTAAGCCCGCCGGGACGAGGGTGTAGCTTTGGCGGTAAGGCGCCATCACAAAGCGCTCCGTCTCCGCCCTTAGCGCCGGAAAAAGCTGATCGCCCGCACGGCTCACTCCTCCGCCAATCACGATCCGGTCCGGGTTAAAGATATGGATGACATTGGCCAACCCCAGGCCCATATAATGAACGGCCCGGCGGATAACGTCGATCGCTACGGCATCGCCCTGTTTTTGCGCTTCAAAAACATGCTTGGCCGAAATAGCTTCACCCTGCTCGTCGGCCAGGGTCCTGATCAGGGATTCACGCTCCCGCATTAAGGAGAGGGCGTAATCGCGAATCGCCGTCCCGGAAGCAAAGGTCTCCCAACAGCCGCGGTTACCGCAGCTGCAGGGCGCGCCGCTGGGGTCGATCACGGTGTGGCCCAGCTCCCCGGCAAACGAGCGGGAACCGAGCAGCAGCTTCCCGTCCAGCACAATGCCGGCGCCCACGCCGGTGCTGAAGGTGATGTAAACCATATTCTCCGCGCCCTTGCCGGCGCCGTGGACATATTCGCCCCAGGCGGCGGCATTCGCGTCATTGACCACCTTGACCTCTACGCCAAGGTCTTTTTCCATCCATTTTTTGAGGGGAACATGATTCCATTCCGGAAGGTTGGTTCCGTTTAACGCAATGCCTTCCCGGCTATCAACCGCCCCGGGAGACGCCAGCCCGACGCCGGCCAACGGGTAATCCGCTGAGACAGTCCGGATCATTGAGACCATGCGCTGCACAACTTCCTCAGCCGTACGGGCGCCGGACGTTTCCATCTGCTCTCGTGAAATGATTGCTCCCGCAGGATCGAACAACGCGGCTGCGATCTTCGTCCCGCCCAAATCGATGCCAACAACATATTGATGTGATGTATGCAATAAGTTCACCTTTTCCGCTATGTCGATATGTTTATTAATGATGCAGATGATCGGCCAGCGCTCGCAGCTTGACCGGATCGAGCGGGGCCAGTCCGTTCCCGTTCTTGCGGACGGCGGAGCCGAAATGCACCTCAGTGACGCCCGTCTCCGCCACAAACGTTTCGATCGTTTCCAGGTTCAGCCCATGCCCCGCGAGGATGGTTAACGAACTGCCGCGCGATTCCCGCACCAGCTCCCGGATGGTGGGCATCGCTTCCGTTGCGGGCTTCGGGCCTCCCGAAGTCAGTACACGGGTGACCTGCGGGCAGCGCATCAGGGTTCGCAGGCCGGCCTGCTGGTCCGTAAGCTCGTCGAACGCACGATGAAAGGTCACCTGAAGCCCTGCCGCCGGGAGCAGAAAACGTTCCAGCGCCGCTTCGTCGATGGTGTGATCCGCGTTTAAGGCGCCGATGACGATGCCGGCGGCTCCTGCTTCGGCAATCGCTCGAATTTCCGCTTCCATCGTCCTTAGATCCGGCTCGCCGTACACAAAGGTACGGCTGTGCGGCCGGACCATGACGTGCACGGGAATCCGGACCGCACGAACCGCTTCCCGGATCATGCCGATGCCGGGCGTAAGCCCGCCCTCCGTCATCGCGGTGATCAACTCAATCCGATTCGCCCCGTTTGCCTCGGCCACGACGGCGTCCTCCACGCATGTTGCAATTACCTCTAAAATCATCTGAATCTGCTGCCTCCTTTCGGCCCTTGGAATCCGTTTGCGGTTCACTGCAACTCTGGGCTGAAGCGCCGCATCGCGTAATCCGCCAGCAGCCGCGCCCCGTAACCGGTCGCTCCCGCCGCAGAGTATCCGACCTCCTGCTTATACTGGACCGTTCCGGCCATATCGATATGAACCCACTTCATCGATGGGTCAACGAATTTGCGGATGAACAACGCGGCAATGATCGCCCCCGCCATGCCCGAGGTGCCGACGTTGCGCAAATCGGCGTAATCGCTGCGCAGCTCCGCTTCGTACTCGTCCATCAGCGGCATCGGCCACAACCGCTCCCCGTTAAGCTCGCCGATGTCCACAAGTGCCCGGCTCATGCCGTCATCGCCCAGAATTGCCGCGATGCCCAAGCCCAACGCCTGACCGACATTGCCGGTAAGCGTGGCGATATCGATCGCCTCCGCCGCGCCCAGCTTGGCGGCGTGAAGCAGTGCGTCGGCGAGGATCAGCCGGCCCTCGCCGTCAGTGTTGGCCACCTGCACGGTCAGGCCGTTCGGATAGCGGATGACCGACGAGGGCAACATTGCGCGAGCGTCCGGTAAATTGTCCGCGACCGCGATCAGTGCGGCGACGCGGACGGCGGCGCGCTGGCGCACGAGGATGTCGAGCGCACCGATGACGGCGGCCGCTCCGCCCATGTCCATGCGGGCGTCGCTGATGTCGCGGCCGGTCTTCACGTTCATGCCGCCCATATCGAAGGTGACGCCTTTGCCGACCAGGGCGAGCAGCGGCAAATCGGGGGATCCGCCCTCATACAGCAGCTCAATCAGCGCGGGCGCCTGCTTGCTTCCCGCGCCCACGGCCAGCAGCCCGTTCATCTCGCGGCCGGCGAGCTCCTGCCCTTTGTACACGCGGATGCGTACCGGCGTCCCCGCAAAATGGCTTTGCACCCGGGCCGCGAAGCGCTCCGGATTCAAGGCGTCGGGCGGCTCATTCACCAGGTCGCGGGCCAGCATCGCGCCTTCCGCCCGAATCTGTGCCGTTTCGCGTGTGTCTTCCAGCTGCCGCAAAGACAACTCGGGCCAATCTGCGTGGCGCACAATCAGCTCTACGCTGGCACCGGAGCGGGTGTGCCCGCGGTACTTGTCGAAGCGGTAGAGCCCAAGCAGCCAGCCTTCGAGCCAGGCCTGCAGCCAGGCTGCGGCTGAGGTAGCAGCGGTGGCTGCAGCACTTGTGGCGGCGTGCTTGGGGGCGGGAGTGGTGCCGCTCCCTGTAGCGGCAGCATGTGATGCGGCGCTTAAAGTAGGGCTGACTGTTGCGTCTGTCACGGTGCCTTCCACCGTTATTGGCGCGGTGTTTGACGCGTGGCTGTCCGACGTCGCTGTGTGTACCTCGCCGCCTTCTGCCGCGCTTGCTTCAGCACCAGCCACCGCGCTGCCCGCTGCGCCGCTGGCCCCGCGCACCAGCACGGCGGCAGCACGCCCTTCGCGCAGCAGCGCACGGGCCGCAGTCCCGCCGGCGCGCCGCACCGCCTCCAGCGTTTCGCTGCCCCGCTGGCCCAGGCCGACGGCAAATATGTCGGCCTCCCCGTCCTGCCGGGCATACAGCCATGTAGCGGCGCCGCGGTGCTTGTACTTGTCCCGCAGCGGCAAAGCAAACGGCTCGCCCTCATAAGCCGGGCACACGAGCGTTTCTCCCGCCCGCCGGTTCCCGGTGTCTATCGTAATTTGCATCGCTACCCCTCCTTCATCACTATGGATCTGATTGCGGTTACGGGTGTTTGAATAATGTTTGAATAATGCTCGAATTCCTCTTACACCGGACAAATTAGTAGTTGGCTCCTGAATAACACGAACGTAGGGCAAATCCCACCGCGTCGGTGCCTAACGGACCCAAACGACCTTATTCGCCTGAAAAGCCGCCGTTTTAACTTCTAACGGACAGGAGAGTCGCTATTTGCTCGAAAAAAGCCGGAAACGTACGCATCAATGCCAAATAAGGTCTGTGGTGACCGTTACATTTTAAAACCCGTGGATTTTACCCCAATAAGGGCGCTGGTGTCCGTTAGAGCGGCATGCCGGCGTTGGGCCAACCATATTTGATTTGTGCGGCCAGCCGGCCACATTCGCTTTTCGGTTAGGGTGCCATTACAGTTGCTATTTGCTGTTCGTGCTCCAGTTACTGTTAATGTTGCGACTTCGCCTATATCCGCCTCAATACGTTATTTCCAGGTTTCCTGGCCATTCCACTAGTTGTACAAATGGCAGGCCACCTGATGGCCTGGCTTCACTTCCTTGAACTCGGGTACCGCCTGCTTGCAGATTTCCATGCAGGCCGAGCAGCGCGTGTGAAAGCGGCAGCCTGATGGAGGATTGACCGGGCTGGGCAAATCGCCTTTCAAAATAATCCGCTCCTTTTTCAGCTTCGGGTCGGGCACCGGCACGGAGGACAGCAGGGCCTGCGTATACGGATGCAGCGGATGGTCGTACAGATCGTCCTTGGCCGCCGTTTCCACAAGCGCCCCGAGATACATAACGCCGATCCGATCGCTGATATGCTCGACGACGCTGAGATCGTGGGAAATGAACAGGTACGTGAGCCCGTACTCCTCCTGCAGATCCTGCATCAGGTTCAGCACCTGCGACTGGATGGACACATCGAGCGCCGACACCGGCTCATCGGCGATGATCAGGCTCGGTCGCACCGACAGTGCGCGGGCGATGCCGATCCGCTGCCGCTGCCCGCCGCTGAATTCATGGGCGAACCGCTCGGCATGGTAGCTGTTCAGCCCGACGGTTTCCAGCAGCTCGCGGGCCAGCTTGTCGCGCTCCACACCGCTTAGCTTGGTATGAATCAGCAGCGGTTCGGCGACGAGCTCCTTCACCTTCATGCGCGGATTCAGCGAGGCGTAAGGGTCCTGGAACACCATTTGCATCTCCTTACGGAGCGGGCGCATCTTGTCTTCGCTAAGTCCGCCGATGTTCTGGCCGTTAAACCAGACTTCGCCGGCGCTCGGCCGGAGCAAACGGTTCACCAGCCGCCCTGTCGTCGATTTGCCGCAGCCGCTTTCCCCAACCAGGCTGAACGTCTCTCCTTTGCGGATAGCAAACGAGATGCCATCGACCGCCCATAATTCGCGGCTAGTCCCAAACCAGCCTTTACGGACGGCAAAAGATTTCCGCAGCTCCTTCACTTCAACGAGCGGCGTCCCGGACGTGGGCTGCGACCCGGACATGCTCCCGGACATGCTCCCGATCGTGCTCCCAGCTGTGGGCTGCGACCCGGACGAGCTCTCGGATATGTCCCCGAACGTGCTCCCGGATGCGGGCTGTGCCTCGAACGTGCTTCCGGCAGCAAGCCGCGCCCCTGCTTCCCGCTCCTTCCGCAGCTCTGTCGATCCCATCATCACCGATCCACTCCTTCCTCTTCAAGCCTCGTAGCTTTTGCCGTCTCTGCGGCGTTGCCAGGCGGCTTTGCACCTGCATTACCGGCTCTTACCGCTTCCGCGGCACCACCAAGCGGCTTTGCACCTGCATCACCGACTCTTACCGCTTCCGCGGCACCGCCAGGCGGCTTTGCACCTGCATCACCGGCTCTTACCGCTTCCGCGGCACCACCAAGCGGCTTTGCACCTGCATCACCGGCTCTTACCGCATCCGCAGCACCGCCAAGCGGCTTCGCTCCTCCATCATCAACTCTTTCCGCATCCGGGACACTCCTACCGTCCCCGGCCCCGGGGCCAGCGCCATTCCATGCGCTCCCCTCTTCCACCAGCCAACACCGGCTTAAGCGGCCCATACCGGCCTCGCCCTTGTACGCCCCGCCCACCGGAAGCAACTCCGGCTCCTGCGTCAGGCAGCGTTCGGCCGCATGCGGGCAGCGGGGCGCAAATTTGCAGCCGGCCGGCATATGCGCCAGGTCCGGGACGTTGCCCGGAATCGAGTCGAGCCGGCGCACCTTTTGCCGCAGCTTTGGCACAGACCGGATCAGCCCCTGGGTGTAAGGATGCTGCGGATTTTCGAACAGTTCCTCCACGGGGCCTTGCTCGACCACCCGTCCGGCATACATGACGACGACCCGGTCGCACATTTCCGCCACAACGCCAAGGTCGTGCGTGATGAGCAGCATACCCATCTGCCGCTCCTCCTTCAGCCGCCGCATCAAATCGAGGATTTGCGCCTGAATGGTCACGTCGAGCGCCGTCGTCGGCTCGTCGGCAATCAGCAGCTTCGGGTGGCACGACATCGCCATCGCGATCATCACTCGTTGCCGCATGCCCCCGGACAACTGGTGGGGGTAGTCGTTCATCACTTCCTCCGCCCGCGGAATCCCGACCAGGTTCAGCATATGGACCGCGTGCTCGCGCGCCCGTTTCCGGTCGTACCCGAGGTGCAGCCGGATCGGTTCTTCGAGCTGCTTTCCGATCCGCAGCACCGGATTCAGCGACGTCATAGGCTCCTGAAAAATCATCGCCAGCTCCTTGCCCCGAATCCGCCGCATATCCTGCTCTTTGAGCGAAACCAGATCCGTTCCTTCAAACCGTACTTCGCCGGCGGCAATCCGGCCCGGCGTATCCTTGAGCAGCCGCATGATCGACAGCGAGGTTACGCTTTTTCCGCAGCCGGACTCGCCGACCAGCCCCAGCACCTCTCCTTTGCCGATGTAAAAATCGATCCCAGCCACCGCCAACACACCACCACCTTCCCGCCGGAACTCCGTTTTCAGCCCCTTTACTTCAAGCAATGTCTGCGTCACAGCCCTTCACCCCCATTAGTTTTTCATCTTGGGATCCAGAGCGTCGCGCAACCCGTCCCCGACCAAATTAAAGGCAAGCACCGTCAAAAAAATAGCCACCCCCGGAAAATACACGATATGCGGAGCGATGCTCAAATAATCCCGGCCCATGCTCAGCATGGCGCCCCAATCCGGCTCGCTCGTCTTCGCGCCCATGCCCAGAAAGCTCAGTGAAGACGCGGCCAAAATCGCCGTCCCGATCTTCATCGTCAAGTTGACGATCACGCTGGGCAAAGTTTCGGGAAAAATATGCCGCCAAATGATCCGGCGGTGCTTCGCCCCCATCGACCGGGCCGCCTCGACGAACACCGACTCTTTGGCCGCCAGCGTTACGCTGCGGATCACCCGGGCAAACGATGGGATGCCGAAGACAGCGACCGCGATAACAACATTCGTTAGACCGGGTCCCAAAATCGCCACGATTCCGATCGCAAGCAAAATATCCGGGAACGAAAACAGCACATCGCTCCCTCTCATAATAAGCCGGTCGAGCCAGCCGCCGTAATAGCCGCTAAGCAGCCCAAGAAACGTCCCGATCACCGCGACGATAAACACCGAGCTTAAGCTGACCGCCAGCGACAAACGCGTTCCCGCGATCAGACGGCTGAGTATGTCCCGGCCGTATTCGTCCGTTCCCGCCCAGTGGTGGGCCGAGGGACCAAGCGTCAACTCGTCGTAATTCGGCGCATCCGGATCGTACGGCGTCAAATAAGGGCCAAAAAGGGCCACGATAAAAAGCAAAATAATGAAAATGCCCGCCGCCAGCGCCATCCGCTGCTGGCAAAATTTGCGCCAAAACTCGGCGGCGCGGCCTCTCGGCGGCCGTTCTGCGGCCGGAGAGGCCGGCGCGGTCAAAACGGACGCCCCGTTCGCCGGTTGCAATTGGTCGTTCATGGAATCCCCTCCCGAATCTTTTGCTCATTTCCGTATACGAAACCGCCCTAGTTCCCCGCGTAGCGGATTTTCGGATTCAACACGCCGTACAGCAAATCCACGATCAGATTGATCAAAATAAACTCCGCGGCAAACAGCAGCAGCTCGGCTTGAATGACGGTGTAATCGCGGAACTGGATGGAATCGACGAGCAGCCGTCCGAGCCCAGGGATGCTGAACACCGTCTCCACCATCACCGAACCGCCCAGCAGGAAGCCAAACTGCAGCCCGGCCACGGTAACGACCTGAATCAGCGAATTGCGCAGCGCATGGCGCCCGACGACAACGAATTCCCGCAGGCCTTTGGCCCGGCCGGTGCGGATGTAATCCTCCCGCATCGTCTCCAGCATCGATGACCGGGAAAAACGGGCCAGCATCGACATAATCCCGGCGCCCAAGGTGATCGACGGCAGCACGTAACCTTTCCAAGAATCGACGCCTCCGGTCGGAAGCCATCCAAGCTCCACCGAAAAAATCTGGATCAACACCAGGCCAAGCCAAAAGCCGGGAATGGAGATCCCCGATATGGCCGTCAGCATTCCGGCGTAATCGGGCCATTTATTTCTTTTTACCGCCGATATAATACCGATCAAAATCCCGATGATCAGCGCCCAAACCATGCTGAAGAGCGTCAGCCAAATCGTCGGCATAAACCGGCTGCTCAGCATGTCCGTAACCGGCTGTCCGGTTTTCAGCGATTTGCCCAGGTCACCGCGAAGCAAATCGCCTAAGTAATCGATATACTGCTTCCAAATTGGCTGGTCGAGGCCGAGCTCGGACCGGATGCCCTGAATTTCCTCAAGCGTCGCTTCCTTGCCGGCAATAAGCCGGGCCGGGTCGCCGGGAATTAAGTGGATAAACAAAAAAACGAGCACGGAAACGACGAACATGAGCGGAATTACCCCGATGAGCCTTTGCAGCGCGTATCTTCCCACCTGCCTAGCCCTCCTTTAGCTTGAATGAAACGAAGGCCGCTTCCCATGAACCTTGAGAAGCAGCCCCCGTCTTGTCATCCCCAAACCTCCGATGATGAATCAAAATCGAATTATTGCTTCACTTCGGCATTCAGCACGTTGATGGAACCGTCGGGGAACATTTTCACGCCATCAATATAAGATTTCTTGCCGGAGACGATTTGGTCCACGCCAAGGAAGGCCCAAGGAGCGTCCTCCCAGATCGTCTTTTGAATGTCGGCATAGATCGTTTTGGCCTTTTCGGCGTCAACCGTTTTGTTGGCATCTTTGATCCACTGATCGACATTGTCGTTTTTGTAATACGCCGTGTTGGAGCCGGCCGGCGGGAACATTTCGCTGCTGAACAGGCCTCTCGTCGCGCCGTCCGCATCACCCGAAGAAGGCGACCAGCTGACGTACCACATTTGGATTTTGGCCTCTTCCGGCGTGGCCGCCGAGTTGATTTGCTCGGAAAGCGTGCCGCCTTCCATCGATTTCACGTCAAGCTTGATCCCGGCGAGCGCCAGCTGCTGCTGGATAAACTGCATGCCTTTGATCGTTTCGGAGTCGTTTTCGCCCCAAATTTCAGCGGCAAAACCGTCCGGATAACCGGCATCCGCCAGCAGCTGCTTCGCTTTTTCAAGGTCGTAATCGTAACCGGTTTGCTGCGTGTAATACTGGGTTTTGGACGACATCGTCGAGTCGAGCTTGGAGGCTTCCCCGGATTTGACGACCTTGATGTACGCTTCCTTGTCCAGCGCATAGTTGATCGCCTGGCGTACCCGGATGTCGTCAAACGGCTTTTTCAGCGTGTTCAACGTGACGTAACGCACGATCGTCGAATCGATCCGTTCGATGACGTTGTCTGCGGAGCCTTCCATTTCGGCGACCTGCTCGGTGGGCATCGGGTAGATAAAATCGGCTTCTCCCGTTTTTAGCATCGCGACGCGGGAGCCGTTTTCCGGCACAGGCTTGAAGGTGACGCTGTCGACCTTCGGCAAGCCGGCCTGCCAATAATCGGCGTTTTTCTCGACGACCAGACGGTCGCCCTGTACCCATTCCTTGAACTTGAACGGTCCCGTGCCTGCCGGGTGCTGGGAAATGTCCTCCCCGTACTGCTCCAGCGCTTTAGGGCTGACGATCAGCAGCATCGCCATTTTGTTCAGGAACGCGCTGTATGGCTCCGTCAAGGTGACCACAACCGTTTTGGCGTCCGGCGTCTCTACCTTGGCTACTTTCGTAAAGCTTCTGCGCATTCGCAGGTTGTTGTTTTCGTCGAGAATCCGGTCGAAGTTGGCTTTAACCGCCGCGGCGTTAAAATCGGTGCCGTCATGGAACTTGACGTTTTCCTTCAACGTGAACGTATAAATGAGGCCGTCTTCGCTTTCTTTATAACTTTCGGCGAGCACCGGCACGACTTCCATATTCTCGTTGAAGCCCATCAGGCCTTCGTACATCGTTCTTTCTCCGGTAATGGAGTTCGTGTCGCTCGTATTATGAGGATCCAGTGTAATGAAATTGGCGTTGGTGGCGATAACGATATTGTTGCCGTTTTTCGGCGTTGCGGTTCCGGTTGTTCCTTCCCCGGTCTGTGCGCCGCCATTGCCGGCCGCGTTGCCTCCGCTTCCCGCCTGATTTCCTCCACCACCTCCGCCGCCTCCGCAGCCCGCGATCATGAGCGCGAGGGCCAGCAGCATGATGAGGATCGACCCTTTTCCTTTGGACTTCATTTCATTTCCTCCCTTTTGAATCATGTAAAATTTATGGTAAAATGCCGCGCGCAGTCTTAAGACTCAAGGGTAAAAACCGCGCGCCGCAAGCCCACTTCCGTACCGCCGTCATTGACGATGATGTTGGGTTCCAGGGCGTATAGACGGTCGATCGTCGCTTGGTTGCCGTAGCCGATGCGCTCCAAAATCGAAGCGATGATGCAGGGCCAGACCTGTTCCGAGCCGTCGGAAACTTTCAGCGAAATGCCCAGCCGTTGCTTGCGCAGCCCGATGCCGTAAACCCCCTTGGCGCCGCCTTTGGCGATCAGGTTGGGGTCTTTGAGCAACGCCGAGCATACAAATTTCCGGTCGGCGATCATGTCGGGATTGGCGTTCATCAGCGCGGCAACCACGGCGGCCGCCTTGCGGGCCTCCAGGTCAGGGATCAAATCGGGACAAGCGAGCTTGAGGTAAGAAAAGGCGATTTTATGAAGAGGCAGGGCAAAAATCGGCAGTCCACAGCCGTCCACCCCAATCGGAATCGTAGCGGCCGGAACCTCGGCAATCTCCGCCATGGTACTGATGATTTCCCGCTGTACGGGGTGCTCCGGCAAATAGTAGGTTTGTTCATCCCAGCCCATATGCTTGCTCAGCGCCAGCAGTCCGGCATGTTTGCCCGAGCAATTGTGGAAAAGCTTGCGCTTCGGCTCATGCGCCCGCTGCCGCTGCGCTTTGGCCTCCTCGTTCAAGGGATACGTCATGCAGCAATAAAGCTGCTCCTCGCGGACGCCCGTTTTTTGCAAAATCGATTCCAGCGCCGCAATATGATAATCCTCCCCCCGGTGGGACGCCGCGAATAGCGCAGCCTCCTCCGGCGATAAACCGTACACCCGGTCGATCCGCCGCTTCATTCCCGGAATGGCCTGAAACGGTTTAGCTGCCGAGCGCAGAAAAGTCATATGCTCCGGATCGCCGGCCCGGTACAGGATGCGGCCTTGCTCGTCCACAATGCTGACCGCGCCGTAATGCACGTTCTCCAGCACCCCGCCGCGATACTCTTCAACCAGTGGCGTAAATCTCACATGAAGCCCTCCTTTTTTTCGTCAAATGTTAAAATCAATCCAGCTCAAAAAACCAGTCCTGCGCCAAGATTCCCGAACCGATGATGACCCCCCGCTCGTTCAGCCGGGATCTAAGAATATGGAACGAGCCGCGCACCGGCTCCCACACGAACCGGGTCCTACAAAGCGCTTCGACTTCTTCGTAAATGCCGGGGAACCTGTCGATCAGCTCTCCGCTTAAAATGACGCTGTCAGGGTTATACATACAGACGATGTTGTTCACCGTAATCGCCATGTATTCCAGCGCCCGGCCGATCAAATGGACCGCCCAACCCTCGCCCGCGCGCCTGGCCTCAAACAGCTCGTCGATCGTGCGGATCGGGCGGATTTTGCCCGCCTCGCCAAGCAAGGAGCTAATATTGATGTAAGTTTGCAGGCAGCCCGCTTTTCCGCATTCGCACAGCGCACCGTTCGGGTCCATTGTCGTATGGCCGATTTCCCCCGCGCTATTCCAGTCCCCGCGGTAGATTTGGCCCTCCAAAATCAGCGATGAGCCAACCCCGTTGCCGAAACCGAGCAACGCCGTCCGGCTGGAGCCGATCGCCGCCCCCCGCAAATGCTCGGCCAGCGCTTTGACCTTAAGCTCGTTATCCACAGCCACGTTGAAGCCGGTCAGCACTTTAAGCCGCTCCGCCAAAGGAATGTTTTTCCAGCCAAGCTGGACTGAAAACATGACGATGCCCTGTTCATGATTGACGATCCCGGGCAATCCCACCCCAATACCGACCACTTTCGAACGATCGATTTCATGCCGTTTCAAACCGTCAGCGATGATGCTTTCGAGGCGCACGATCGTATGGTCCGGACTTTCGTCGGCCGTCCGCGGGTAAGCTTCGCTGAACACGACGTCGCCCTTCATATCCACAACGCCGATGCCGATTTGATGCGTGTCCAGTTCAATTCCGATTGACAGCACCGAAGAGGCTGCAATGTCCAGCAGCGTCGACTTCCGGCCGAGCCCGGACGATACCTGCTCCGATTCCGAAATATAGCCCTGCTCCGCGAGTTCTCCGACAATACGGCTTACCGTAGTGGCGCTCATCCCCGTCCGCTTGGCGATCGCAGCCCGGGAGATCGGGTGCTCATTTTTGATAATTTCGAATACAGTCAGCCGGTTTTGCCGTTTGATAAAATCCTGGTCATGCTTTTTCATGAACGAGCTCCTCGAATTATTTTCTCGGGTTTAATAACTTGTGGATTCAGGTAAATAAATTAGTAAAATAATGCTAAATTTTTGCTTCAAAGAACGTGTAATTCCTGCTTTTTCCGCTTTATATTCTCCAATGATGTTATTAATATAATAGACTCTTTTCCTGAGTGTCAATATAAATGACATTATTTTTCTATCGCGATTTTTGTGCAAACGCTTGATATGGTTATATATTGAAAATATATAATAAAATCCTTAAATATCTTACATGTATATAACATAAGGTGGCGAGTGAAAATGATAAACTCAGGAAAGTGAATTGAGAATAAGCTTTGGAGGGCTGATTTTGCATAGGGAGCCGCGAATGGCGGCTAATTAGCGGCTTATCAAATCGAGGGGGCAGCGAGAAAGGGCGAAAAAAAGGGGGGCGTCTGGGATATGCGTGCTTATCCCCGGTTTTGTCAAAGACGGACAAACGGGGGCTTGCGGGGCTTGCAGAGCTTTCGGGCTTGCGGGGCTTGCGGGGCTTACGGGCTTGCGGGCCTACGGGCCTGCGGGCCTGCGGGCCTGCGGGCCTGCGGGCTTGCGGGCTTGCGGGCTTGCGGGCTTGCGGGCTTGCGGGCTTGCGGGCTTGCGGGCTTGCGGGCTTGCGGGCTTGCGGGGCTTACGCTGCTTCCACGTTCCCCGCGAAATGCAAAAGTGCATGCGAATTTCGTCGAAAATCCCCGAAACGGACGGCTTAAATGCAAATGTGCAGTTCATTTCCGGTTAAAAGTCACTTTTTTATCAAAACGCTGATATTCAAATGCATTTTTGCATTTCAACCGCCCAAAAACGGAATTTTAAGAGAAATCAAATGTACTTTTGCAGTTGCTGTGAAGAAGGAACAGGCGAGATACTTGCCGTTGTGCATCATGCAGTACATATAGCATCAACAGTAGGGGTAGCATCAATAACAGATGTACCATCAAATAGCAGATGCAGCTTCAATAGCAGACATACCATCAAATAGAAGATGTAGCATCAATAACAGATGTAGCTTCATAACGGGCGTGGCATCAATAGCAGCCGTAGCATCAGAACGCATCAAGTTACATTGGAAAAGCCTTCAAGTACCGCCGTTAAGCGGTTTTGGAGGCTTTTTTCGCGGAAACGGTTACAGAAAAAAGTGCTTGATCTTCATCCGCCGACCCCTAATAATAGGAAACTGGACTTAATCGAATCCATTCGAAGACTTGTACTTCAGAAAGGTTGTACAGCATGAATACATCTCCGGCAATACGCAAACAAGCCACGGCCGTTAAAGAACCGTTTCCCGTCGCACTCCTTTCCCTGACCGTCGGCTCGTTCGCCATCGGCATGACCGAATTTGTCATTATGGGGCTGCTGCCGAATGTGGCGAATGACCTCAATGTCAGCATCTCCACCGCCGGGCAGTTGATTACCGCTTACGCCATGGGCGTGGCGATCGGGGCACCGATTTTGACGCTGCTGACTCAGCGGATCCCGCAAAAAGGACTGCTCTGCCTGCTGATGCTTCTCTTCATCTTTGGCAACGGTATTTCCGTCGTGGCGCCCAACTACGAGGTGCTTATGGCCGCGCGGATTCTGACCGCCTTAACGCACGGCACCTTCTTCGGCGTCGGCGCCGTTATCGCCGCCAGCCTCGTCCGGCCGGAAAAACGCGCCGGCGCGGTATCGATCATGATGGCCGGGCTGACCATCTCGAACATCGTCGGGGTTCCGCTTGGCACGTTTGTCGGCCAGCAGCTCGGCTGGCGCGCTTCCTTCGGCGCCATTGCCCTGATGGGCCTGATCGCCCTCGGCGGCATCCTCCGCTTCGTTCCGCGCCTTCGCCAGGAGGAGCCGAGCGGCGTGGCCCGGCAGATCCGCGCGCTGCTCCGCCCCAAGCTGCTGCTGTTTTTGCTGATCGCGGCGCTGGGAAATACGAGCTTGTTCGCCGTTTTCACCTATATCGCGCCTCTGCTGCAGGACATCACCGGCTTTGCCGAGCATAACGTGACCTGGATTCTCGTCATTTTCGGCTGTGGCGTCACACTCGGCAACATGATCGGCGGCAAACTCGCCGACTGGAAACTGATGCCGTCCTTGCTCGGACTGTTTTTGGCCGTGGCGGTCATTTTGGGCATTTTCACCTTCACCGTTCACAGCCCCGCTTTGGCCGTCATTACTATCTTCCTGTGGGGCATGGCCTCGTTTGGCGTTATGCCGGGGATGCAGGTGCGGATCATGAACCTCGCCAAAGCAGCTCCGGCGCTGGCCTCCACTTCCAGTCACGCGGCCGGCAACTTTGGCAACGCGATGGGCGCCTTTATCGGCGGCCTGGTCATTACCCATATCGGCCTGTCGTCGCTGCCTTGGGTCGGCTCGCTGATCGTTGTCCTTGCGCTGGTGATCGGCGCCGTCAGCTACGCACAGGAGCGGAAGCAAGGGGCGGAATGACTCCGGCCTAAGTCAAGGCCCATACACCGCCATATCCGCATATTCCGCGATCAGCGGGGCCATCTGGCGGAAGCCGATTTTCCCGCCGGCCAGCAGCGGACCGTAAGAAAGCCCATCATCCAGCCACGAAAACACGATCAATTCATTGATCGCAAACGTGATGGACGGGCCTTTTTTGACGATCAGCATCCGGTACGCGCCGGCAGCATCGGCAACCCCAGGCAGCGGGTCGGCGCCCTGCGCGACCAGATGGAAGCCGTAGCTTTTGCGCAAATTGCAGGTATGGAAGCTGCGCTCCTCGGCCCACATGCGGCGAAAATAAGAAACATGAAAGGCATCCATCGCCCCGTGGTGGTATTGGTCGTATTCGCCCGTGCGCGGCGGCAGCGCCGGATTGAAAAAACAAGATCGCAAGCCCTGGCTCCTGAATCGGCCGAAACTGCCAGGACACCGCCATATCTGCGGGAAACTCCTCCGGGCACCAGTACACCAGGTTGGCCTTTTGCCCTTCCTCCGCACTCCGCTTGCTTTCCAGGCGCAGCCGCCCGAGGGGGAAAGTCGCGGCTCCGTCCCCCTCCATCCTAAACCCCGCCGTATCCTGCGAAGACTGCAGTGGATTGCGGTACAATAAGCGCCAACCTTCGGGGATGAGGGAACGGCTCTCCACAGGAGGATCAACATTCGCCAAAACCGGCAACCTCCCTTCCGCGCAGCAACTGAGCGACCTCAATCCCCGCCAGCAGCACGATGCCGATTCCGTGAGTATCGTTCAACTGCCACGTCAATTCATCCTTGTAGTAGTATTTGTTATAAGAATAACCGGACCCGCGCCGGGAGTGGACACGGTACACCGGGGGCCGCGGGGGATTCGCTCCAACATACCTGCCCGCCACGGCGGACAACACCGGCTCTACCCGGCCCGCCGCAACACGCGCCATCGCATCGTATTCGTGAAAATAAGACGACACCAAATCCTCACCCCTCTCTCCAATCGATTTCTCCTCCCGGGTACAAGGTGGAATTGTAAAGGCGTTTCACTTGCGGCAGCGGACTAGGCGGCTGGGTGTTCTCAAACAAGCTTTCCCCTTCAAGCGAATCAAAGCCTTCCGAACCTGTGGCAAAAGCTCCGCTTAGCTCCAACGGTCCACTCGCAAACAGAACGGCCAGTTCATCATCATAAATGATTACCTGCTCCGCACCCTGCCCCAGCAAATCGCCATGCACCACGTACCCTTCATGGTCAAATTGGGCGGCGATCCGCTGTTCCCCGTCATAAAGGGCCGGGAATACGCCGCCGCCGCGGCGGTACGCCAAAATATAGTCCGGCGCTCCCGGATACCAGTTGCTTAGCGTTTCGGCGATTGTCAGCCATCCGCTCGTTTGCCGCTCTTCTTTCCATAATTCCCGGCCTTCGCTATCCAGCATGAACAAGGCGTCCTTGCCTTTTAAGCCTTTGCCGTCATCCTCCCGGACCATGCGGTCCAATCCGGCAATCTGCAGGCCGGGCTGGTCGTTTCTGAACTTGCCAAGCGCGATGTGCTGCGACTCGATCGAGCCTTCGTACCGCCACAGCTCTTTGCCGTCCCGACTGTACATCACCGTCACGCTGCCGCCGATCACCAGCTCCGGAGCCCCGTCGCCGTTCACGTCCCCGACCCAGATACAGTCCGCGTGATCCTCCAAATCCCGGCAACTCCACAACACATGGCCTTGGTGATCCAGCAACTCGTACCCCGCCATGACCTCATCGTATCCGTCCCCGTTCAAGTCACAAGCCCAAGGGTAATGCCCCGTGTTCCCCTCATGCGTCCACAGCAGCTCGAAATCGTGGTTCAAGGCCCATATGTGCCGGTAACGGTCTTTCAAAAGAATATCGGAAGCCCGCTCCCCGCCGCTCAAATTGGCGATAACGATACAGTCATGCGCTTCGGGATCCGGCAAATCGAAAACCTTTTTTACCGAACCGTCCTCTCCAGCCAGCACATAAACACGCCCGTCCATCACGCACAGCACTTCCAGCTTGCCGTCCCCATCCAAATCATAAATTTGGGCCGGATAATCCGAACCCTGACTGCCCGCCCCGGGATCGGGTTTACCGTGCTGCCACAGCAGCCGCCCGTCCAGGTCAAACGCCGTTAGGCACTGCACCTGGTGGGGAATATACCGCACATCCTGGCGGTTATCGGGCTGGACGAGCAGCATTTCCATCCGGCCATCGTCGTTTAAATCGCCCAGTAGCATTTTACAGCGCGGGCCGGCCGCCGAGATGTCGATTTCCGCTAACCGGCAAGCCTCTGGACAGGCCGCTTCCCCTTCGCTCCGTTTTTCTGCCTCCAAGTGTGTATTCGCCGCATTATCCACCTTACTCGCCCTCCCCGCATCCATCGCTCTCTGATTCACTGGTTCCAGTCCCATCGTTACTCCACCTCCGCACCAATTAAAAATCGTTCCTGCACAAACTTACACCACAAGTTCTCACCACAAATTCCGGCTTAAACCCAAAACGGCACTTGACAATACAATTTAGAAAAAAACCGTAACATCCAGGCTGCCGGAGAAACTTCAGCGAAAAATATAAGGGCAAAAAATGTCCCTATTTTGGCGATATCACCCGCTATGAGTGCAATAGAGGAATTTTATGGCGCTATTTTCTCGAATCACCAGGAATTGCCCGCGCTCCGGACCGTTCAGAGGAAAATAAGTACAAAAAAGTCCGCTAATGAGTATCAACATGCCTGGCCCCGGATCATAAGTACATAAAGTACCGCTATTTGAAGTTGAAGGCCGCCGAACACCGCGCCAGATTTCCAGCGCAGCTCTCCCCGCCCCCCCACTGGACACCCCAACAAATTTCAGCGAAACTCCACTTGGCCCCGCCCTTCCGGGCACCCCAACAACCTTTCAGCGAAACTCCACCTGGCCTCCGCCGGGCACCTCAACGATGCCGCCGTCGACGCTTAGCCAAACCGGGGCCGCGCCCGGATTTTGCACAAACTCCCGCCCCGCGGAAAACCGCAGCCATTTGCAGGCCTTCATGTAATCGACGATTTCGATGTTGGTTGCGTACCAAACGTCCTCCCGTCCGCCGGTCATTTCGCAAAACCGTTCGATCAATTCCCAGTTGTTGTCGTTGTCGAATTCGTAGCTGTGCCCCCACACGTACATCAAATACAAATATTGCGTTTTGTGCAGCTCCGTGAAGGTTTGCGCATGCTCCAGCAAATGGTCTTTATGGTGGCAGGTCGCCTCCCACTCCAGCCAATCCCCCGGCAGGCCAAAACCACCGTGAGTCGTCTTCACCGTCCGTGCGTATTCGATGCCGAGATGCGGCATCAGCTCCTTGATCTCCTGGCTGTATGAGCCATTCGGGTACGACATTCCCCGCACCGTCGTCCGAAACAGCCGCTCCAAATTCCGGCGATCCTCCATTACTTCATCGACGATCTGCACCCTCGGGCAACGTGCTATCGTCGGATGCCATACCGTGTGCGCGGAAACCTCATGCCCCTGGTACAGGGTCACCGCCTCCTCCGCCGTCAGGCGATCTTCACCCCCGAGCAGCCCGGAATTGATGTGAAACGTCCCGCGAATCCCAAAGCGGTTAAAAATGCCGACCAGCCTCTCATCCGCCCTTCGCCCGTCATCGTAGCTCATCGTGAGCGCCTTGTGCTTCCCGCCCGGAAAGCAAAAATAGATGTTTGGCATCCCCATGCCTTCATCCACCCCTTGGCCTATTGTTCGTTATGTTACCGCGTTTACCCGCCCATCCGACTTTGCTCCGGCAAAAACTGATCGATCAGCTCCAGGCTGATGATCGTATTAATCGACCACTGTGAAGCCTCGTTCGTGTTCATCCAATCCACTTCCAACACCTCTTCCGCATGCAGTGCCCGGACTTCAGCCCGGCTCAAATCGGTGCGCCCGAAATCATTGTCCAGCAAAATCGACCAGCACAACGCCGCCGTCGCCGCGTCATTGTGGTAATACGCCCCGTAAGCGGCGATTGCGGCGCTTAGCACCGGGTGCTCAAAACGCAGCTGGCCGCCGCCGATCGCCCCGCCGGTACGGGCCAGCTTCTCCTCCGGCGGTAAATTGTAAAACAAGCCAAACTCCGCCAGCATTTCCTCCCACTCCGGGTCCTCCCGCATCCCGGCCAGTTCAAACCATACCTGCGGTCCGCCCATGCAAATCGCCAAATGCCGCCCCCAGTTGTCGTCACCCATGCCGGTCAGCACGCCGGTCCGCGGGTCGTACCCGTAGGTTGGTCCGGAAATGAGCCGGAAGTTGGCCGCTTTCAGGCAGCCTATCCCCGTGATGATCTTGTCGCGATAGGCTTCGTCCTCATGACGCTCCCAGCGGGTCATCCAATTTGAGCTGAAGGCCGCCCAATCCGGTCCGACGCGAATATGGGTAGGGTGTTCGTCCTGCGGAAAATAAGCCCGCATCGGGTCCAGCATTACGGTGGAGTAATCCGCGTCCTTCACTTCATCCATCATGTCCCCGATCCGCTCATCTGCGGTCAAATAATAGTAATACCGGTGCAGTCCGGCCATCGCGATCCGCGCCTCCTTGCAGCCGCAGCCCCAGTGGACAACGTTGTGGCGCGAGCCCAGTCCGGCGTATTCACCGAAATGGTAAACGTCCACTTCACTCGTATGCCGGGTCATCGCCTCAGCCATCCGGAATACGTCCGACCGGCCCGTGCGGAGAAACATCAGCCACAGCCACATGTTCGGGGCGAGCTCGGTATTTTGCCAGGCGCAGCCGCCCAGATCATAATTCCACACATGCCGGACCGGGTCGTAACTGTGCATACAATCGCCGTAGTCCCAAAAGCCGTACCATTTCCGCTGCTCAATCTCCCGCCGGTAAAAAGCGATGATCCCGTCCAGCCGGTCCTCGAGATAAGCTTTGGCCGGCGTGCTGCGGTCGGGCAGGCTCCATATACCAAACGCCCTTGCCGCATAATAATACTCCGGCTCGCAAACCAGCCGGGAAGGCGCTCCGGCCTCGCGCGCCATGCGGGCGAGCAGTCCGGCATCGGGTGTATCTCCGGTGCACCAGATCGTCAGCTCGCTCGTATTCGCAATGCCGTAAGGCGTGGCCCGCAGCTCTTCGGCGCCCTCATACGAAGACTCCACATGCGTCTTCGTATCATAATGCCGCAGATCCATGACCCCCGCTTCCGGCGACCAGAGCCAAACGGTGAGCTTCGCCTCCTCTCCGGCTATGCCGGAGATCTCCATCCCGGAAGGGTGCTTTTGCCAGAAGTCCTTAAGTCCGACGGCAAATCCTCCGCCCTCGCTCCCGGCATATCCCAAACCGCGTGCCCGCCGGCCCTCCGCCGCCTTCACCCAACTGCAGCCTTCCCCGGTCCGTTTGGCGATTCGGTAGTGTTCAGAGGAATCCTGCACCAGCTTAAAGGCGTCCCAGGTCGCCGAATCGTCCAGCAAGCCGAGAAAATAAGCGTCCTGATCCGGGTCAAACTCAACCTTCCGCCCCGCCGTCTGCCCGGCAAAAAGCTCACGATAACGGCCCTTCGTGCGGCGTGTATGCAGCGTTTTCGGCGACTCGCTGAACAGGCCGCGTTCGCCGGCAAAACGCACATGCCGGTTGTACAGCGGCCCGCGCATTGGCAGGGTAAAGGAAATCCCCAGCCCTTTGATAAAGTCCTGATGCGGGTTGCCGTCATAGTGGAACGTATAGACGAAGCGGATCGACTCCAGCCCGGCGTAAAAATACAACCGCAGCGTAAACGGAAGCCCCTCCCTGCCCCCGCCTGCCGCCTGGTGCCGGCCCTCCAGCTTCACCACCGCACGGACCGGGCCGGCCTGCTCCACCTTGGTCCGGTGGATGCGGCCGGCAAACGGCTCCTCGCGCCGGACGCGTACCCCGCTTGCCGTGCTTTCCGTTTCGCGGAGGCAGACGAGCGTTCCGCCGCTGCACACCTCCGTGCCGTCCCGCATGATGCTGCGGATCACCTTTTGGCCCCGGGCGCCGATCAGGCAGGTGATGACCCCCGTATCCACCCGGATTACATCCTCCTGCTCTTCGACGGAAACCGCCCCTCCTGCCGCGAAGGCGTGTTCGTTTCCGGCCGGGACAAGCCGCTCGGCAGTACCGCCCGAAGGCCAACTTCCCGCCGCCGTCGCCGGCGCTTCCGCCCCGCTCTCGCCCCTTCCGAATACCGCCGCATGGGCGGTCCATTTCACGCTTCCGTCCGGCCAAAAGGCCGTGGGCCAGCTCTGCACGGGAACAAGCTCTTCACCCGGGACCACGTCCGGGATCAGCTCCGCCCGCGCCGTATGCTCCCGGGCCAAAACAGCCCCCAGAGCCACGTCCGGCACCGGCAAGCCAACCACGCTTTCCGCCGTGCCGCCCGCGGTGCTGCCTGCGTTGTCCGCACTGCCCACAAGCCCGGCCCCCGTAGACCCGGCAAACACGGCAGGCTCGGTAGAACCGGCAAACATGGTAGAACCAGCTGACCCGGTAGACCTGGTAAACGTGGTTGATTCGACGGATACAGCGGGCTCGGCAGAATCAGTAGAATCAGCAGACTCGGTAGACTCGGTAGAACCGGCAGACTCAGCAAGTCTGGTAGACTTAGCAAACCTGGCAGACTCGCCGCGCCCAGTAGACTCGGCAGGCCCGTTGGACGCGATAGGCCCGGCTGATCCGCTGGCCCCGCCGCCTCCAGCGTACCCGCCAAGCCAGCCCAGCCTAAACCCCGCCACCTCCTCCCGGGCGAGCACGCCTTTTTTCCAGGGGACGCCCCAGGTCGTGCCGACAGGCAGCTCCGGTTCGCCCTGCTCGCTTAGCCACCGCAAATGGATCGGCTCTTCTCCAGACACAGTTCCAGCCAAGGCAATCATCTCCTTTTCAACATGCCCTGATTGTAGGCCCAGGCCGGTTTTGCCGGCAATGAGACATTTTTGCCCGCGCTTCCCCGCGCCCTTGCCCGCCGGAATTAGGCGGATTGCACATTTTTCTCCGGTTTGGACTTTGTTGCGCCCCCGGAATTTCGCCGTTCTACCACTAGCGTTTACCACTAGCGTTGCACGCAACTATTCTAACGGTTGCCACAACCGCTATTTGTCCCAAAAACGTTGATTTCAACTTCTAACGGTTGCCAAGGCGCTTATTTCACCTAAACCCGGCCATTTCCACGTGGATTCAGGCAAATAACGGCGCTCATAACCGTTAGAATTTAGAAAAGGCCCTTTTTCGTAAAATAGCAGTTGCTGCAACCGTTAGATTTCCGGCAGCCCCAATTTCGATTCGAGAACCTGAGCAAATGTGGAAATCCGGAAAGTATCAGGGCTACAACTTGTCTTGTGCAAGAGTTTATGCAACGCTAGTGCCGTTTTACTGGCTAAGCTCGCGGTACCGGGTCGGCGTCATCCCCTCCAGCTTCTTGAAAATCCGGTTGAAATAGCTATGCTGGTACCCAACCTGCCGGGCGACATCGCAAATCCGCAGCCCGGTGTCGCGCAGCAGCTCCTTGGCTTTCTCCATCCGCAGCCCGGTCAAGTAATCGATAAAATTATGGCCCGTCACCTGCTTAAACGACTTGCTCAGAAAAAACGGGTTCGTGCCGATGTGATCAGCGCAGCTGTCGAGCGAAATGTCCTTCATGTAGTTTTGCTGCAAATAAATCATCGCCTGCTCGATCAGCAGCTTGACCCCCGCATTCGCGCGGAGCGAAAGCTCTTTCAGATAGGGGGCCAGTACCTTTTCCCGGAACCAGGTCAGGATCAGCTCCGGCTCGCGGATTTGCGAAAGCGCCTCATACAGATTGACGCCTTTAAAAAGGCGATTCGGATGAATGCCGGACTGCATGATGGCGTGCTGGGTATGGCCGAGCAGCTGCAGCATCCCCTGCTGCACGTCGATCGTTTTGGCGCCTCTGGCGCTCAAGGCGGCGAGGAATTCGCCCAGCAGCCGGTACGCTTCTTCCTCCTGGCCGGTGCGCATCGCCTGAATCAGCTCGCGCTCAAGCGTAAACGAATAAGCAGGCTCCCCCTCCCCGGCCCCTTCGCGGTCCAGCTTCTCCATCTCGATGAGCTGGTTTCCGCCTTCGACAGGGCGATAGCTCGCCGCCTGCCGCACCCCCTCAAACGCGAACGGAATGTCCGTAACCTGGCCCACGGCCCGGCTGACCGCCACTGTGACGCGCATCTTCAAAATCAGGTTCACAGTCCGGATCAACTCTTCGCTAAAAGCTTGAACTTCAGGCATGTAGGACACATCGCTGGGCACCATCAGCATAATTCCGGTCGACAAATCGTGAAAATGAATCGTATCGCTCTGGCTGAAGCGCTGCGCGGCGAGCTCGCCGATAATGTTCGCCGCCGCGTAGGATACGAGCCCTTCGTCGCCGTTTTTGAATTTCCCGCCCAAGCTCGTGATCCCCGTCAACTGAACATACAGCAAAACAAAGCGGCGGTTCTCCACCTCCCATTTAAACCGCTCCATCCGGCGGCGCAGCTCCTGCTCGGAATAGGCATACAAATGACCGTGCAGCAGCTGGTGAAGAAAGCTCTCCTTCACATGGGGAAGCTGCTCCGCCAGCTTCCGCTGCAGGTCGTGGCTCTCCCAGTGCAAATTCAGCCACTGCCGCTCGATCAGCGCAAATTTGTCCTCCTGGCCCGCCGCAGCCGCATGCTCCGGCAGCAGCGTCTTGAACAGCCGGCGAATCGGCGAATACATTCGCCAGGACGCCAGCCAGGACAGCAAAGCGGCCAACATCAAGGCGCTGAAGCTCACGGTGAAAATCAGCTTGGACACGAACATCACCGGCGCCGTGATGCTGGAAATCGGCGAAGCGGAGACATACACCCATTCATTAGCGATCCGGGAAAACGCGCCGTACGTGACGGCATAGGTTTTCCCCTCCCATGCGAAGACAAAAGAAGCTTTATCTGCGCTTCCCCGCTCGCGGATTTCGGCCTGCAGCCGCTTCACGAACGGCGAATCCGGCGCGCTGCCGCCGGCCGAGGCGAACAGCCCGCCGGTCGTTCGAGCAAGAAACGTTTCCCCCACGTTATATGGCGTCATCGTCTTGAGCATATCCGCCACTTTCCCGGTATCCATCCGGATCAGCAGCGCCCCAAACGGCTCCTGGCTGCCGCCGGGAATATGATGTACCAGCGTCAGCTCCTTTTCGCCGGGATGGCTTGGGTCAAAAGCCCACTCCGTCCAATAGGTGCTCTGCCGTGTCCCGATCAGCTTGTCGTACAGGCCGGTCACCGCCGCGGACTTGATCTCCCCGTATTCGGGATTAAACAGGACCGGCTCATCCCCGCCCAAATACAGCTCCACCTGCTTGATCATCGTATTGGAGCCCTGCATGACGACCAGTGTTTTCGTAATGTCCCGCGCCCGCTCGAAATCGATGGTGAAATCGAGCCCGTCCAGGCTGTAATCGAATTTCGGATCAAACGCCCAATGGGACAGCATCAGCTCCAGATTGGTCAATTGCTCATCGATGTTGCCGGCCCGCTGCTCGATTTGCCGGTGATGCATCTGCAGCAGCTCGTTTTCCATCCGCGCGCCGATCATGCCGTAGACAAGCGCCCCGGTGATGATTCCCGGAATGGCGGAGACCACTAGCATTAAGATCAGGTTTTTGCGATAATACCGCCCTTTCCCCATTTTCATTTCCTCACCAACCGAATTAAGGTATATTCAAAATGTAAACGCATACATAGTAAAATACAATACGAGTTACATGATTTGGGAATATAAGTACAGGAAGCTGCCCGCAAGGTTCATCATGAACCTTCGGGGCAGCTGCTATCCCATGCCTTTATCCGATGATCTTTCTATGGTGCGCTCGTTGTGCTCGTTGTGCTCGTTGTGCTTGTTGTGCTTGGTATGCTTACGGGTTCTCCTTGCTGTAAAGCTCATTCATTTCCTTGACGAGGTCGTCTCCGCCGGACTTTTTCCACAACTCAAAAGCGGATTTCAAGCCGGCCTCGTCGACTTGGCCAACGATAAACTTAATGCGGGCATCGTTGATGATGTTGTCGAGCTGCTGCCCCTTTTGCGAATATACCGTGGAGATAAACGGCTCCGCCGGGTTGGAAACGATGTATTGTTCGTTCGCCTTCTGCACCTCCGCCTGCTTGACCCGCAAGGGCGTTTGTTTAACTTTTTTGGCACGGTCCTCGGGAATAAACGTGAGCATTTGATTTAAGCCTTCAACCTCGGATTCCAGCTTTGCCGTATCTTTGATCGGCTCGATATAATCGTCCACCAGGCTGTAATGGGCGCCTTCCAGGCCGAAGTTAAGCATCGTTTGCAGCTCCGGTTCGTTCAGCTGATCCAGAAAAGCGAGCACCCGCTTCAGTTCCGCTTCGGTTTTGATCGTGGATTTCGGAATCGCCAACATGCCGGAGTAACCGGAGGTGGGCAAGGTGTGGAGCTGGCCGTCCGTACCCGTGACGCCGCCGGTCACGTCGATATAATGCTGATCCGGCTCGTCTTTGCCTTCCTTGGCCAGCGCGGCATGGATTTTGTCGTCGATCCGTGCTCCCACGTCCACGACATCAACGATGACGCCCGCTTTATTGTTGACCACCGGATCGACCCACTTCGCGCTGTCCATGACGGCAAAGTCGGAGTTGATCAGCTTCTCGTCGTACAGCTTTTTCATAAATTTCAGCGCTTCCAGATATTCGGGGTACTCGTGCTCGGGGACGAGTTTGCCGTCCTTCATCCCCCACTTGTTTGGCGCGCCGAACCACAGTTTGATGGTATCGAAACCGCTGGCCCATTGACCGGTCCATTTGACCAAAACCATGCCGTACGTGTCGTCTTTTCCATTCCCGTCCGGATCCTGCTCCTTAAACGCCTTCAGCATATTGTAAAAATCGTCTGTCGTCTGCGGCGTCTGCAGCCCGACCTTATCGAGCCAATCCTTGCGGAAGGCGATTCCGTTGCGCCCAAGCACCCGTCCGCGGTAAAGCCCATAGTTTTTGCCTTCGATGGACGAGTTTTTCATGATGATCGGGTTCGCGCCGCTCAGGTTCTTATAGTCCTTCAGATATGGGCCTACTTCCCAAAACGCCCCGGACTTGGCCGCGCCCACGAAGCTCGGGCCTTTAACGTCCCCGACGTAAATGATGGTCGGCAGTTTGCCGGAAGCAAGGGTAATGTTGAACTTGTCAGCGTAGGAGGCGTTCGGCACCCATTCGAAATGAATTTGCGTATTGGTCCGCTTTTCGATCTCCTCGACGACCAGTCCGTCGTCCTTCGGATAATTGGTCTTGAAAACCGGCAGCATGATCGACAATTTCAGTGGCCCTTCCGACGAGGCGTTCCCTCCCCCGTCCGAGGTGGCGGCCGGAGACGCTCCCTGTCCCCCGCTTCCGCCGTTCCCCCCGCCGCATCCGGCTGCCGCGAACATCAGCGCCGCCGCCAACGGCAGAGCGGCCCAGCGCTTCCAACTCGATTTTACAGTCATATACGTTTTGACCTCCTTCTAATGGTATGAGTTTGTATTTGCATATATTGCAAAATCATCGGACCTTCCAGGAAAAGTCCATGAATTTACACAAAGTTTTTCAACGATGCAGAATGTTGAGGCGATCGCGGCAGCCGGTCAGCCTTTGATCGAACCGAGCAGCACCCCTTTGGCGAAATGCTTTTGCAGGAACGGATACACGCACAGGATCGGGATCGTGCCGACGACGATGACGGCCATCTTGATCGACTGCTCCGGCGGCTGCACGAAAGTCGGATCCATGGAATTGATGTCCCCCGCCGATTGGGACAGCATGACGATCTGGCGCAGCATCACCTGCAGCGGCCATTTTGCCGGATCGTTGATGTACAGCAGCGCCGAAAAAAAGTTGTTCCAATGCCCGACGGCGTAAAACAACGTAAAGGTCGCCAGCACCGGCTTGGACAAGGGGAGCACGATGCGCCACAGCAAGCCCAGCTCGTTGCAGCCGTCGATTTTGGCGGCGTCTTCCAGCTCCGGGGGGAGCTCCTGGAAGAAATTTTTGACGATGATCAGGTTAAAAGCGCTGATCGCCCCGGGCAGGATGAGCGAGTTCAGCGTGTCCAGCAACTGGAGGTCGCGGATGACCAGGTACGTGGGAATCATGCCGCCGCCGAACAGCATCGTAAAAATGACCAGGTTCAAAATCAAGTTCCGGCCCATCAGGTTGCGCCGGGCCATCGGATAAGCCATCGTCACCGTAAAGAACAAATTGACGATCGTACCGACCAAGGTGACATAGATGGACACCCCAATGCTGCGGACGATCGTGTCCGTCGAAAAAATAAACTTGTACGCGTCCAATGAAAACGTGCGTGGAATGAGAAACACGGCGCGTTTCGTAATTTCCGCATCGGTGGCGAAGGAGCCGGAGATGACGAAGATGAACGGGAGAATCGCCAGCAGCCCGAAGAGGCTGAGGAAGACGTAATTGAACACGTCAAACACTTTTTCGCCCGTGCTTTTGTATTGTTTGGCCATAGCTGCGCCTCCTTTTTAATAAAGTCCCGATTCCCCGGATTTTTTGGCCAGCCAGTTCGTACCGAGCACGAGGGTGACGCCGATGACCGACTTAAACAAGCCGACGGCCGTACTGTAGCTGAACGCCCCTTGGGTGATCCCAAGCGTGTACACGTATGTGTCGAACACTTCGGCCACTTCGCGGTTCAGCGCGTTCATCATCAGATAAATCTGCTCGAAGCCGTTATCGAGGATCGTCCCCATGCGCAGGATCAGCAGGATTACGATTGTGCTGCGGATCGATGGAAGCGTAATGTGCCACAGCTGCCGCCAGCGGCTTGCCCCGTCAACGATGGCCGCCTCGTATTGCTCCACGTCCACCCCGGCCAACGCCGCAAGGAAGATGATCGTCCCCCAGCCGCATTCCTTCCAAATCGTCTGCAAAATGATCAGGGGCCGGAACCAGTCCGGGCTGGACAGAAAATCGACCTTTTCACCTGTAAACGCATACAAAAATTCGTTAACCATGCCGCCCTCGGTCGTCAAAAACACGTAAGACAAACTGGCCACGATGACCATCGAAATAAAATGAGGAACGTAAATCATCGTCTGGATCGTCCGTTTGAAAAAGGACCGGCGGATTTCATTCAGCAGCAGAGCCAAAATGATCGGCGCCGGGAAGAAAAAAATCAGGTTATAAAGCGACAGCACCAGCGTGTTGCGCAGCAGCATAAAAAAGTCGGGGTTCTGGAAAAAGACCCTGAAGTGCTCGAACCCGACCCATTCGCTTTTCCAGAATCCGAGGAACGGCTGATAGTTTTTGAAAGCCAGCAGTACGCCCCACATCGGCACATATTTGAAAATGATAAAATACAGGACCCCGGGCGTCAGCAGCAGATACAGCCACTTGTCGCGCCTGAGGCGTCTCCATTTCGTTTCCCGTTTGCTTTTTATAGGCGGTTGATTCATTCGGATGCTTGCCGCAGCCGTTTGCTTCACCCCGTTCACCTCCCAAAACGTTCTGCCGAATCGTCAAGCCGGCTTCGCCGCCATTTGGCTACGGGCTGCTCCGCCGGTTTGCGACCGATGTAGTCTCATTATGAAGCGGCCCTTCCTTTCCGGCAATTGGACTTTCTTGAACGCGCCTGCCGCCTGAGGATGGTCTTATTTTTTCAAGAAAGTGCGAACCCGGCAAAAGATTGCTATTGCACGGTCCCCCGCAACTGGCGCAGACTGACGGGGAGAGGTGGTTTAGATGACAAACGGAAAACTTTATCACGGGGCTTCCCTGTATCCCGAGCTGTGGAGCCGGGACGTGCTGATGCGGGATATCGCGGCCATGAAGGAGGCGGGCATCAATGTCGTGCGGATGGGCGAATTCGCCTGGTCCGTGCTGGAGCCGGAGGAGGGCCGAATCGATATCGGCTTTTTTGCGGAGGTGATCGAAGTGCTTTATGAGAACGGCATTGAAACGGTGATGTGCACGCCGACTCCGACGCCGCCCATCTGGATGAGCCACGGCCATCCGGAGCGGATGCACGTGAACGAGCAGGGAACCGTCATGAACCACGGGGCGAGGCAGCATGTCTGCACGAACAACGCTTATTTCCGCGAGCGGGCCGCGTTGATTACCGAGCGGATTGCCCAGGCCGTCGGCCGGCTGCCCGGGGTGATCGCCTGGCAGCTCGACAACGAGTTCAAGGCGCATGTTGCCGACTGCCTGTGCACGTCCTGCAAGGAGCGGTGGCAGCGCTGGCTGGAGCAGCGCTACGGTACAATCGAGGCGCTGAACGAGGCGTGGGGCACCAACGTCTGGAGCCAGACGTACCGGCGTTTTGAGGAGGTGCCGCAGCCCGGCCCAACGCCGTTTCTGCACAACTCGTCGCTGCGCACCATGTACCGGCTGTTCACCATGGAACAGATCGCCGAATTCGCCGACGAGCAGGCGGCCATCATCCGCCGTTACTCCGCTGCGCCGATCACCCATAACAGCAACATTCCGTTTCATCTGGACAACGAAAGGCTGTTCCAGAATCTCGACTTCGCTTCCTTCGATTCGTACGCTTCCCAAGAGAACGCCCACGCCTATTTGTTCAACTGCGATCTGTGGCGGAATCTGAAGCCGGGAAAGGCCTTTTGGGTGATGGAGACGAGCCCGTCATTCGCCGCGTCGCTGGAGAGCTACGCCATGCCGCACCCGAGCGGGTACGTCAAAGCGGAAGCGGTGGCCGCCTATGCCTTGGGGGCAGGCGGGTTCTGCTATTGGCTGTGGCGGCAGCAGCGTTCGGGCAGCGAGCAGCCGCACGGCTCCGTCGTCAGCGCCTGGGGCGAGCCGACGATCGGCTACCGCAGCGTGCTGGAAGCCGAGGCGGCCCGGCGGGAGCTGGAGCCGGTTTTGCTGGCGAGCCGGCCAGCGCGCGCCGAGGTCGCGATCACGTATTCCGACCGCGCCAAGGCATTTCTGCAGACGGAGCCGCACCGGAAGCTGAATTACCGCGGGTTGATGAACGATTTTTACAAGCGGTTTTTAGCGCTGGGCCTATATCGCGATGTTGTTCCCGAAGGCGGCGAATTGACGGGGTTCAAGTTGCTGTTCACCCCCTTCCTCCCGTACGTGTCTCCGGAGTTTTTGCAGCGGGCGCTTAGATGGGTTGCGGAAGGCGGCGTCTGGGTGGCCGGGCCGCTGACCGGCGGGCGGACGGCGGAGCATACGATTCCGACGGAGGCCGGACTTAGCGAACTGGAGGCTTGGGCCGGCGTCAAAACGGTGTATACGTATCCGCTGGACGGAACCGGAGCGATTGGGGAAGCTTTTGGCGTCGCCGCTCCGCTCTCCATGTGGAGCGCCGTTTTTGAGCCGGCCGGCCAGGATACCGCCGTCATCGGCACCATCGCCGCGGGCCTGACTCCCGGCATGGCTTTTGCGACCGAACGCCGCCATGGGCGCGGCAAAATCGTCATGCTCGGCTCCCTGCCGTGCGGCGAGGCGGGCGAGCTGCTGCTGCAAAAGCTGATCGGGCATTATGCCGGCGAAGCGGGAGTTGCCCTGCGCGGCGAGGCGACCCCGGGCACGCTTGTCGTCCCGCGCCTCGGGGAGGAGGGCGGCGAGCTGTGGGTCGTCGTCAACATGGACGGCCAAGGAGGAAGCGTCCGCCTGGAGCGCGAAGGCACGGACGCCTTAACCGGACGAAAGGTGCCGGCAGGAACGCTTACCGTAGGAGCTTATGAGTACCGAGTGATCCGTTTCTCTAGTTAACTCCGGCCGACGAAGATATAAAGGAAAAAAATGTCGCTATTTCGGCGTTATCACCCATTTTGAGAGCAATAGAGGAATTTTATGCCGCTATTTTCTCCAGTTGCAGGGAAATGGCCGCTTTCCGCACCGTTCATTGGAAAATAAGAGCAAAAAATTCCGCTAATGGAGATGAACACGCCCCTTCTGGAAAATAGGACCATAAAGTTCCGCTATTTTATCGGAGTAGGGTCCCTGAAGCAGCATGGGCCGCATATACTAGGCAGACTGGACCGCATATACTAAGCAAGCTGGACCGCATATAGTGGTAGGTTTTGTTTTAAAACTAGTTTTTCTTGCAGCATCAGGCGGCGGTTACTCCCAAATTCCATGAAATGCAAATGTGCATGCGGTTTTCGTCGAAATGGCCCGAAAATGACCCGTCAAATGCAAAAGTGCAGGCCGGTTTCGCCATTTTGAGCAAATTTGTTTCTACGCGCCATTTTCAAATGCACTTTTGCATCTCATCGCTCTAATAGCCGGAATTCAGCTCATTTCAACTGCACTTTTGCAATTGGCCCGGCTAAGCGACCGCCCCTCGGCAAGTCGTGCTGCCTTCAACGGCTCAAAAAAGGACTTGGAGCCCCGCTCCAAGTCCTGCATGATTAGCCCGGCGCCACACCGTCCACCGCTTCAGCTCCGCCCCTTCAACTCCGCCCCCTCAGCTCGGCCGCTTCAGCTGCTTGCTGCGCAGTTGGCCGCATGCCGCGTCGATGTCGGTGCCGTGCTCCAGCCGGACGCTGCAGCTGATGCCCTGCTTTTTCAGCACATCGTAGAAAGCCAGCACCGATTCCTGCAAGCTTCTTTGATACTGGGCGTGTTCGTCCACCGGATTGTACGGGATCAGGTTGACGTTGACGAGCCGGCCGCCCATCAGCTCGGCCAGTTCCAAAGCGTGCTCCGTGCCGTCGTTCACGTCTTTCAGCAAAATGTATTCGATCGTGATCCGCCGGTTTGTTTTCTCCAGATAATAGTCGATCGCCGCCAGCAGCTTCTCGAGTGGAATCGCCCGGTTGATCTTCATGATCCGGGTACGCAGCTCGTTGTTTGGCGCGTGCAGGGACACCGCCAGATTGACCTGCAGGTCGGAGTCGGCGAATTCGATGATTTTATCCGCCAGACCGCTCGTCGATACGGTGATATGCCGCGGCCCGATGGCCAGCCCTTTCGGATCCTGGATAACGCGCAGAAAATCGGCCATATTGTCGTAGTTGTCGAACGGCTCGCCGATTCCCATCACCACGATATGGGTGACCTTCTCCCCCCGGCCCTTGCGGTCCAGGTGAAGCTGCACCTTCATGACCTGCTCCACGATTTCCCCGCTCGTCAGATCGCGGCTTTTCTTGAGCAGACCGCTTGCGCAGAAGCTGCAGCCGATATTGCAGCCGACCTGCGTTGTCACGCATACCGACAGGCCGAACTTATGGCGCATCAGCACCGTTTCGATCAGGTTGCCGTCCTGCAATTGAAACAAAAACTTGATCGTGCCGTCGACGGATTCCTGACGGGTATGCTCCTTTAGCGTTTCAACCGCAAAATGCTCGGCGAGCACCGCCCGGCATTCGGCGTTCACGTCGTCCATCGCCTGAAAATCGGTGACTCGCTGTCGGTACAGCCAATCCCAAACCCGTTCGGCCCGCCCTTTTTTATGTCCATGATCCAGCAGCCAGGCGGCGAGCCGGTCTTTGGTCAATCCATATATCGAATGTCGTTGATTCATCGTAATATCCTCTTCCGCTATATTTTGAATTTTTATAAGTCGACTAATGATGTACGGATGAGGCAGCCGGGTGAAATGTTCTTACGATCGCTGTTGTTCCCGGATTTCTCTGATTGAACTAAATTCAGATAAGGTAGATTCAGATAAGGTAGAAATCCGCTCACAAAGGCGAACGCTCCGCTTCTTCAGAATCATTTCCTCCTCTTGCCTAATCTGTCCATATTCTCAAATTCAACTTATAAAAATTTGTGCTTCACCTATTCTAACACATGTTCGAGGATATTCCGCCCTATGGTTGATTTTGACTGCGCGGATCGTGCTGCTGCCGCAAAAAACGGCCGATCCGCTCGGCGGCCTCGGCAAGCCGGTCCGAAGGCTGTACGAGCGCGATCCGCACGTACCCTTCCCCTTGGCGGCCAAACGCATCGCCCGGCACCACCGCCACGCCCGCCTGCTCGATCAGCGCAAACGCCAATTCGCGCGAAGTCCAGCCTGCGGGGATTTGGGCCCACACAAACATCGTTGCCGGGGACTTCGCCACCTCCCAGCCAACCCGCGTCAGCCCGGAAATCAGCGTATCCCTGCGCGCTTCGTACTCCTTCACCTGCGTTTCGAGCAAACGATCGTCCGCCATTAGCGCGGCCGCAGCCGCCTGCTGAACCGGAAGGAACACGCCGTAATCGATGTTCGATTTCAGCATGCCGAGCGCCCGCAAAACCCCAGGATGACCCACGGCATAGCCGATCCGGCAGCCGGCCATGTTAAACGTTTTGGACAGCGAGTTGAACTCGATGCCCACTTCCCTGGCGCCGGGCACCGCCATAAAGCTTAGCCGGGAGCGCCCGTCGAAGATCAATTCGGAATAAGCGAAATCATGGACAAGCAAAATGTTATGCCGCTTCGCAAACCGGATCGTTTCCTCAAAAAAAGCGGCGTCCGCCATGGCCGGTACCGGGTTGCCGGGATAGCTGAGAATCATCATTTTTGTCCGCGCCAATATTTCATCCGGAATTTGCTCCAGCTGCGGAAGATACCTGTTCTCCTCGCGAAGCGGCAGCGGATGCACCTTGCCCCCGGCCAGGACCACCCCCGCCTCATAAATCGGATAACCCGGGTCGGGAATCAATACGTAATCTCCGGGATTGATGACCGCCAAAGACAGATGGGCGAGCCCGTCCTGCGAGCCCATCGTTTGGAGCACCTCTTCCTCCGGATCAAGCTCCACTCCATACCGCCTGCGGTAAAAATGACATACCGCTTCATGAAACTCCCGGGTTCCTCCCAGCGCATATCCGTAATTTTCTGCATGCTGCGCCGAGGCGGCAAGTTTCTCCACGACCAGCGGCGGCGGCGGAAGATCGGGACTGCCAACGCTCAGGTCGATGACTTCGATCCCCTGGCCGGAAGCGGACCGTTTGCGCCGGGCTAACTCCGTAAAAATACCGGTGGCCATTTGCTGCACTTTATCCGATGGGGTAAATTCCATAGCCAAACTCCTTCAGATTTTTAACCCATTATACCAATTACTCCGCCGAATTTGATACTGTCGTTTCCTCCGAAACTCCTTCTTCCTTCGCGCCCTCCAGCCGGAGGGAGATTCGCTGATAAATATAGGAGATAGCAAGCAACACCACGCCAAACGCGAAAAAGGCGAGGATTTTGCTGCCCGTCGTCAACAACGACAGATCGTACAGCAGCATTTTCCCGGTAGACAGCAGCGTCAGCCCCAGGCCAACCCGCCGAATGTACACGTATCTGTAGCGGAAACCGTAAACGATGTAACCGATCGCCAGCAGCAGGTACACTAGGCTGAACCATAAACCGGCGTCTCCCAGCTGAAACTGCACGGCCAAAAAGGCGGTGAGGACGGCAAACAGGTACGCCCCCATGATGACCGGATACCATTCCGTGCTGCGGAAATCGCGGCGCACCGCCGCAAACAGCACGTCTTTGCCGCTAAAGAAAACGACGATGTTAAAGGCGATCAGCACGATCAGTGCAACGTACTCCGCCGCCCCGTTCCGGGCCGCGTCTTCCTGCAGCGCAGGCAACGCCATCGTAACGATGAAACCAATGAAGTAGCTGAGCGAATACAAGACCAGGGTATAAATTTTTATAAACTTATCGTATAGCAAGGCGAATTTGGTTAAGGCATAGGCCAGCACCATCGTTACCGCCGCGATGAGCAGCCATTTGTACAGCTCTCCGTGGCTCATAGAGACCGGAACGAGCCGATCGTATACGAAGCCCGCTTCATAAACGAGATACAGCCATAAATTGCTCAGCGAGACGTATTTTACCCAGGAGATAAACGAGTGTTCCCAAGCAAGGTAACGGCGGTTTTCCTCCGGGTTTCTGAAACGCAGCGCGTAATACAGCATCAACAGCAGCGGCCCCAAAGAGACGGAGCTGTACTGCAGATTGAAATCGCCCGGACGGACGACGCCAAATAAATAGCGGATAAAATCCACCCAGAAGAACGCGGCTGCACAGAGCAGCACAATGCCCCATCCGGCGCGCTCCAGCGGCTTCAACCGGCTGCGGCCGGCGAAGACGGCAAGCGCCATCCCCTCGACAAGCCAGCCCATGGTGACCCAGCGGACATCGAGCTGGAACGGGATCATCAGAACCGCAAACGTCAGCGCCGTGGCATAAAACAGAATGCGTGCGGCCTTCTCCTGCGCCAGCTTCTTTTGCGCAAACCGTCCCAACGCCGTGTAGACCAGGCAGAAGAGCAGGGCCAGCAGCCCCCTGAATTCGGTGAGCTCCGCTTTTGCGATCAGACCGTACATGGTCCCGCAGCTGACGATGGTATTTAGCGCAAGCAAAGAGAAGTCCCACCAGCTTAGCTTCAATTTGGACCTAAACGGAATCCAGAGCGTGATCCCCAAATACATCAAAAACAGGCAAACGGTGTACAGCATCGCGATCCAAGCCTGTTCCGCCAGCGCTGCCAGGGCGATCATGGACGGCGTATGAAGCAGGAAGCTGATATAGGTGACGGCAGGCCACCGCTTCCGGAACGAGACGAGCAGAATCAAGCCGTTCAGCAGCAGCAAATACCCCATAGTCGCATAAACGGCGCCGCCCTCAAGGCCAAACGCGCTTATGTATGATAGTAATGGCAGATAACCGCCGATCAGGCCCAGGGAACAAATCGTCCGCGACCTGTACCTGAGCGATAGAAACACGGCAGCCGCCGTGATCAGGACGCATACGGCAAACCCCGCGTATAAGCTGATAATATGTAATAAAAAGTAGCTGTAAAAAACCGAGCCGTACAGCACCGAAATCCCGCCGCCCAGCAAGCCTAAGGCGAAAATCTTTTTCCTTTTGCGGAACAGCCATTCCCCGCCCGCGATCATCAGCGCCCCCAGCAGAAAAAAAGCCAGCCCCTTCATATAGCCGCTGAACCAGGTCGTATAGGAATACTTGAACGCCGCGCCTACCCCCAGAATAATCAGCAAAATGCCGATTTTGTTGATCCAGTTCAATCCGATCTTCATTTCGATCCGGTTTTGTTTCTGGCGGCGCTGCATCGTTTCCTCATCGACGCCTTCCGCGGCGAGCTTCTCGTACCCGGCCCAGGTCTCCTGACGGATGTGGTGCTCCTCTACGAGCAGCCGCTTCCGGTACTCCGCCATGCACTGCTCCAATTCCTCGTGAAATTGCTGCAAGCGGGCTTTGATTCCTTCCCGGTCGGCGTCCAGCTGTCTGTCCGTCTGGTGGATCAAATGATCGATTCTTTGTTTGGCAAAAGTCTCCAAGCTTTCAAGCCGGTTCCCCTGGCCGATCACCTTCTCCGAAAAATAGGTGTACAGCTTCTTTCTCGATAAGGCCAGCAAGCCGAGCTTCTCATCCAGCATCTGCTCGGACAGCGCCTGGCGCAGCTCCCGATTCTCATGATCGAGCCGCCCCAGCTGTTCCTCCAGCGCGTCAGCCCGCTGCTTGAGCTCCTCGTATTGCCGGCGAAGCGTTTCGTTTTCGCGAATATAATCATAGGATTCATACTCCGCGATCAACGCTTGATACTCTTTCAGCATCCTGGCCTGATCCTCCTGGAGTTGAACCAGGCGATCCCTAAACTCCTTCATCGCAACCTCCAAACCCGATTCTCATCTGCAACCAAATAACTAGATTAATAAAAAGCTGCCTCCCATTATACCTAATAAATTCCATTGCAAGCTAGTGCAAAAAGACTCAAAACAATGATTCGACCGCAGGACGCCCCTATGTTAACAAAGATCAGGCGCTCTGTTGAAACCGTGAAAACACTGGGACAATACAGTGGAAGTGGTTCAGCGCGGGGCGATTTGGCGGCCTGTTCACAGGCCAGTCCAGAGCGTTACTGGACTTAAGTCGGGAATGAAATCACGCCGCGCGGCCAGTTCGGTCCCCCCGGCGCTTCCCTTATACTGGATACCGAAGCGCAATAACGGAACGGATAGAAGCGAACGATTTTGGCAAAAAGGTAGGTATAAACCATGAAGCAGGACATCAGCATCGTCATTCTGACCGCCGGATACGGGAACGGTCATATTCAAGTGGCGCGAACGCTGCAGCAAGCCTTCAACCGGTTCGGCATCGGATCGGCCAGCATCCTCGACTTGTATCAGGAAGCCCACCCCGGCATGAACTCCATTTCCCGTTATTTGTATATATGCAGCCCTTTTTTCTCCAATTACGGTCTGGACTATTACGGCTGGACGTATTACGCCACCCGGAATATCGAGGAGACCAGCGCCCTGGCCAAATGGGCCGGCGTGCTTGGGATGAAGAAATTGATCTCCATTCTGAAAGAACGGAAGGCGGATGCCGTCGTAAGCACGTTCCCGTTCGGGGGAATTTCGCATCAACTGCAAAAGCATGGCATTCACATCCCGCTATTTACCGTCGTTACCGACTTTAGCCTGCATAGCCGCTGGCTGCATAACCGTCCGGACCGGTTTTATGTGGCCACCGGTGACTTGAAGCAGGAAATGATCCGCCGCGGAGTACGGCCGGGAACGATCACCGTCAGCGGCATTCCGCTGCGGGAACCGTTTTACGAGCCGTCCTTTCCGGAGCCGCAGGGTACGCAGCAGCCTGCCCGTTCCATCCTTGTCATGATGGGCGCCCTCGTGCCTCTGCCGGATATTCAGCGGCTGGCGGCCAGCCTGCTGGCTTTGCCGGATGTCCGGATCGACATCGTATGCGGGGGGAACAACAAGCTGCGGCGGAAGCTGGAGCGCCGGTTCGGCGGGCATTCCCGGCTGCGGCTGTTCGGGTTCGTGGACGCGGTCCACGACCGGATGCGGCGCGCCTCCTGCATCATTACGAAGGCCGGCGGCATCACCTTATCCGAGGCGATCCAAATCCGCACGCCGATCGTCATTTACAAGCCGTTCTCCGGGCAGGAGCGCGAGAACGCCCGTTACCTGGAACGGAAAGGCGCCGCGGTGGTGGCCAAAAATGTACGGCAGCTCCTCCCGCTGGTGAGCGAAATCCTCGACTCCAAAGCTACCCGGGACAAAATGATGCGGCAATGCGACGCGCTCGCCGCCGGGCATGCCGCCGACACGATCGTCAAGGACGTGCTGCGGCTGGTACACGGACTGCCCGCCACGGCCAACGGCTGACGGTGGCAGCCGGCCATTGACCGCCGGGCGTTCAACCATGCGAAACCAATTCCATTGTATGGGGGTTTGAAAAGATGAAAAATTCCGCGCAAAGGGGCTTTTGGAGCAAGCTGCCCCCTTCATTTCTGCATTGCTCCGCTATTTTGTTCCTGACCGAAATGGCCCGCAGCGCTTTTCTGATTTCATTCCTGCCCGCCTATGCCAATGACCGGCAAATCACCCTGGCGGCGGTGGGAGCGGCGATATCGATCCACTATTTGGCCGACACCCTGATCAAGGTTATCGCCGGATATGTGCTTGACCGGTTTCCGGCACGCTTGATCTTGAATGCGTTTTTGCTGCTCGGTCTGCTTGGGCTGCTCGTATCCTTCGGCATCAGCGCTCCCTGGGCGATCATCATCGGCTCCGGGCTGCTCGGGATAGGCGTCTCCCCGATCTGGCTGCTCTGCCTCTCGGAAATCCGCGAGGACCACCGGGGCTCGCAAATGGGGGCGGTATACACGATTTGGCTCATGTCGCTTGGCCTCGGGCCGGTTGCCGTTAATTTTCTGCTTGACCGCAGCTACTCTGTGTCGTTCTGGCTTTTGGCCGGGCTGTGGGCGGGAGGCTGGGCGCTGGCGGCCGTGAAGGGCAGCGTGTTCCGGTCCAAGGACTTGATCGCGGCCATCCCCTTTAAACAGCAGATGAGCCAAATGCGGAACAAGCTGGTGCAAATGAAGCCGCTTGTGCCCGGCATGATTTTGCAGACGCTGGCCGCCGGGCTGCTGGTGCCCGTCCTGCCGAGCTTCGCTTCCGAATATCTGGCCCTGGATTATTCGGCGTATTCAATCGTGCTGCTCGGCGGAGGGTTGATGACGGTGCTGCTGTTGATCCCCCTGGGCCGCCTGGCCGACAAATGGGGCCACAAATGGCTGCTCGTCGTCGGCTTTGGCGCCTTGGCCGCCTGCCTGGGGCTGCTGATTTATTCCCGGCAGATGTTCAGCACAATGCTGCTCGCCTTGGGTTTCGGCGCGGCTTATGCCGCTGTGCTTCCCGCCTGGAACGCCATTCTGTCCTACTTCGTCCCCGCCGAGCAAAAAGCGACCGGCTGGGGAGTCTTGTCGGGCATTGAAGGAATCGGGGTGATCATCGGTCCGATTTTAGGCGGATGGGTGGCCGAAAGTTTCGGGGAAACGGTAACGGTTGGCGTCAGCGCTTTGCTGTTGTTCAGCATTATGCTGTTCTACTGGATACGGCCGATCCGGTACCAAGCCGGGCAAATGCTGGAACGTTATGGGCAAGAGCATTAAATCATCCGTTTAAGCGTGTGCTAAACCGGGCCTTCCGGTAGATAGCGGGCTCATTGGAAGATCCGGCACGGGCGGGGATCTCCCAAACGGCACACTACGAATGACGCGTTATTTTTTCAGGGGAGTGGAGTGTTTTACATGATGCATCGCTATTATGAGCGGCTGCGCGAATACGATAACCGGCTGTTTTTCTGGTGCAATCATAAGCTTAGCCATCCCGCGCTCGACCTGGTCTTGAAGGGAATCACCCATTTGGGCAGCGCGGCGTTCACGATTGCCGTCACCCTTTCGGTCATCCTGTTTGCGGTAGGGCCTTGGCAAAAAGCCGGTTGGAAAAGCTTGTGCGCTCTGGCGCTCAGCCATCTGGCAGCCGTCCTGGTCAAAAGGACGTTTCAGCGGACACGGCCCTACGCGGCGCTGCAGGGCGCCCGGATCTCGATTCGCCCGCTTAAGGATTACTCCTTTCCGTCCGGGCATACGACGGCTGCGTTTTCCACCGCTGTCCCGTTTTTATTCGCCGCCCCCGGCCTGGCTCAAATCCTGCTGCCGCTTGCGTTTATCGTCGGCATGTCGCGGATTTATCTGGGCGTTCATTATCCTTCGGACTGCCTCGCCGGCGGTCTGATCGGATCGCTGACCGCGCTGCTTGTCGTTTTGTTTGCGGGAACTGTTTGAATTAATAATATTAGTTTTGGAAGGAGATAGTTAAAATGCGCTCGGTTTCGATCTTTAAGCGGGCCATCCAATGGGGTTGGATGGGCTGGGAGCAGGTATTCGAAGGGTTTAGCCGCCTGCGCTCCAAACATGCGGGGGAATACGGCATCTGCAAAATGTTCATCACGAAGTATCACGGCAAGTGTATGTTGTGCGAGGATGGAACGTGGATCCATGACGGAGACTGGATCGGGGAGCTGCATTTGGATAACCGGAAAATCCTCGAGCTGCTGCAGTCCCATGAAGAAAACCGGGTCGCGCTCATGATCGCCCGGTTGATGCGGGGCACCATGCGGCAGATTTGCGCGGAAATGGTGAAAAACCCGCAGCTGAGCCAAGTCAAGGCGCTGCAGGGCGTAACTTTACTGCATCGCGGCATCACGCACGGGTTGGGCTTTGAAACGTATCAGATGGAAAACCGCACCTTCCGCGCGCTGACGACTTCGTACCTGCGCCTGCTGCTGGCGGTTTTCCACCCGAGCAACCGCCGCCGCGTCGTCCCCCACGCGGAAAAGCTTGTGCCAATGCGGCTGGTGATGACCCGCGCGGCGTTGATCCGGCGGTTTTCCGGGCAAAACCCCGCCGTTTAGAGGGCAGCCCGGGGGAGGGATGGCACATAGGCTGCGCTACGACTGGATTTCGGCTGCACGACGTCAGACACACGTCTTCTGTGAACTGGACCGTGCATCTTCGGCGAAACAGCCACGCATCTTCGGGGAAACAGCCACGCATCAGCCGCAGACCCTCATCACGGTACGCCCCCGACGAAATGCAAAAGTGCAGGCGATTTATGTCGAAGGCCCCCGAAAATGCCTATCGAAATGTAAAAGTGCAGTTCACCTCTAGCCAAACACCCATATTTTTCCACATTCACTCTGCTCAACTGCACTTTTGCAGGCCAAGCGCCTTGAACGGGAAAAGAACGGCCAATAAGATGCATTTTTGCATTTGATCCTTCCAAAAAGAACAAGTTGGCCCAAAAACATCTCCAAAGCAAGGTTATTTTGAATGGCGGGGAGTTGCCGTTTACCGGACATAATCCATCCCCGCCAGTGGAAAGCCTTCTTACTCGGCCTTCACCAAAATTTTGACTTGATTCCGCTCTTTGAGCAGCCCTTCAAAGCCTGCCTCAACGGCTTGATCCAGCTTAATGCGTTTGGTGACAAGCTTGTCCGCCGGGAAGTAACCTTGTGCCATCAGGCTGATCACTGCCGGAAATACGTCGCGGTACCCGATAATGCCGGTCACGGTGCGTTCCTTCAGGACGATGTTTTGCGGATGAATCGAAGCTTCTTTTTCGAAAATGCTGACAATCATTGTTTCTCCGCCGATTTTGGTGGAGTTGATCGCTTGGGTTAGCACCGGCGGAACCCCTGTAACCTCATAGGCTACGTCCACTCCGCCCTGCGTGCGCTTATGAATTTCCTCAACGGCATCGTATTCCTTCGGATCGATAACGATCGCTCCCAGCTCCGCGGCTTTCTGTTTCCGTTCCTCCGACAGCTCAACCGCGTAGATTTCCGAAGCCCCCGAAGCCTTCAGCGCCTCGATCACAAGCAAACCGATAGGCCCTGTGCCAAACACCGCCGCTTTGTCGCCGACTTTCAGTTTGCTGGAGCGCACCGCATGCAGCGCCACCGCTGACGGTTCGACCAGAGCGCCTTGCTCGAAGGAAATCGAATCCGGGATTTTATGCAGCATTCCTTCCGGCACGGACGTATATTCGGAAAATCCGCCGCCTCCGCCGGCCAGGCCGTAAAAGCCCATTTTATCGCAAAGATTGTATTTGCCTTGTTTACAAGCCTCGCAGGTTCCGCAGGCATAGATCGGTTCCACGACAACACGGTCGCCGACGGCCACCCGGGTCACCCCTTCGCCAACTTCCACCACCTGTCCGGAAAATTCATGCCCCATCACGACCGGAGCTTTGTCTCCGCTAAGCGGGTGGGTTTCAAGCGGGATGAAAATCGGCCCCGCCGTATATTCATGCAGATCACTGCCGCAAATGCCGCACCATTCCACCTTTATTTTCGCTTCGCCTTTAGCCGGCTTCGGCTCCTCGATGTTCTCCAGTCTCAAGTCCTTGACACCATGCCATCTCAAAGCTTTCACTTGCACTCATCTCCTAGTAGAATTATGGAACTTCCATCTACTAGGGTACTCCTAATTTAAATATTTTTAAAGTTGATTAATTAAAATATATTATTTTATTTTGTTGATAATCAAATCTGCGGCCTAACCTGACGTTGTGTTTGGAAATATCCAATAGAACTAAAATGGAATGGGGGACGCAGCAGTTTGATTGGATTTTCCCCGTAAAGCTAATCGACATAACCGGCGAGGCCTTTTTCCATCAAATAATCCATCTCCAAATCGAGAATCGACTCGACCGCAAGCTCGTCCAGCTTGACATCGCGTTGGCGGAGCACGTAATCCACCAGCTCGTCCCCGTCGATCTCGACCTCATCCTTGGCGTTTTGATGCGCGCGTTCGATATAATCGGCTTCATGCTTCAGCACCAGCCGGATCTGCTGCGTATCCGCCTTCGTCCGGGCGGCGATATACTGGACTAGCTCCTGTTCGTTCACCTGTACATTGGCTTGGTCATTCATGCGTTCACTCATCAAGTTCAACTCCCGTCATTCGTCTTCGTGGCTGATTAAGCCGTTTATGGCAGAAACACCACATCGGGTTTATTCTCTCCTTTTAATGATGTTCACCTCTCATAGATGTAAATTTTAGTCCGGTACATGTCCCGGCAGGTGATGACCCTTTCCGCTTGCCAACCGGGGAGGGCAAAGCAAACGCTGACGACCCTCGCCCCCGTGCGAAGCTGCCGGCGCAGCAGGGGATCAAGCCGCTTCATGGCGCCGGGATAGAGATAACAGACTACTGCATCGGCATGTTCGTAACGGTATTCATACAGGTCTCCCCGAACAAAAACGATATTCCCGTAGGCGCTCAAACGCAAAGTCAGACGGGAAACCGCCCAAGGAATCCAGGAGTTTTCGATGCCGGTGATCCGCCAGTCCGGGCGGCTTTTGGCGAGATGCAAAGCGAGCGTCCCCCACCCGGAACCAGCCTCGACGATAGTATAAGCGGAAGCCGGCGCAACCGGTTCGGCGGCCGCCTGCTTTCGACCACCTGCCGGTATCCAGCCGCTCGTTGGCCCCCGGCCACCTGCCTGCCCGGTCAGCCGGTTAAGCTCCGCAGCCACGGCCCTGCGCACCTCCGCCGAGGCGGGCATCGGCGATATCCCGTTTCGCCAGCTTTTATATACGATGGACAACATGACCAGTAGCGCGAAAAAAAGAAACAAAGCGGACAGAACGGTGCTAACCGGCACAGGCATGAAAATTTCCCCTCAACTTCTCAACTTCATGTAACTTCCTCTTTTTTCATTGCGTTATACAATTATAAATGTTTTTATTCAAAACCCAAAGGAGCTGCAACATGAAACGAATGACCATGGTCCTATTATTAGGTTTGGTTTGCGCGGCCATTGCCGGCTGCGGAAATACGAACACCCCCGGGAGCGTATCAAGCGAATCACAAACGCCAGGTCAAACTACAAATTCCACAGGGGAAAACGGCGCAAAGCAACCGGAAAACCAAAGCGCCAATACAAGCGGCAATCCGAGCGATCAGACCGGCCAAAACAGCCAAAACGGCCAAGGCGACCTCAGCAGTCCAAGCAATCAAGGCAGTCCGGTCGACTTATCCGTTTATTATGCCCGTGATTTAGCCGCGAAACTTAGCGAAGATGACAGCAAACTCACTTGGACAGCCGGCGCTGTCACCCTTACGGCGGACAAAAAGAAAGGGGAGTTCGGAACCCCCGTTATCGCTTCCATAGCCGTCAAAACGGAAGGCCAGAAGAGCTATACCGTTAAGTTCGATCCGGACCCAAAGGAGATTCGTTCGCTGGCTCTGTCCGCCGATGACCGGTATTTGGCCATAAACCTGTTTTATAGTAATGTCGGAGATAAATTGATTGCGGTGAACCTCGAAAGCGGCAAACAAATCGACATCAACGCCGAAATCGGCTCCATGCAAAAGGAATATGGCCAGCCGGTCGTCGAAACGGTCCATGCTTATAACTGGTCGCCCGACGGCCATACGCTGGCGCTGTCGTTTGGCGACACCAGCAGCGCCATCCCGGCGCTGTACGACCCGGAAGAAAACTCCCTGCACAAAGTCGGCGGCGATAAAAATTACATCACGACCGCATATGCATTATGGCATAAGGACGGCAGCATCGTAGACTATATCAGCGAACAGCCATCCGACGAATACCATCTGTACCGGTACGATGTTGAAAAAAACACGACTACGGATATAACTGCGCTGAGCACGGAAAAATTATCCGATTTTGCTCCGTTTAGCCCCGGCCTGGATGAGTAGGCGCTGATTGGCCGTTAGCGGGTGACCTGCCAATTATGGTTGCAGGTTGCCGTGATGGTACCGCGCTCCCGGATATATTCCGCCACGAGTTCGGCCATGTCAATCTGGATTTCTTTGACCACCGGTTTGCCCCGGTACATGTCGTAATCCCCTCCCCCGCCAGCGCGGTAGTTGTTCATCACCACATCGACCTCCGCGTCGGCCCGCAAGGGTTCGCCGCCGTAAGTCAACAGCACGACGCGCCGGCCAGGGGGCCGGGATACGTCCAGCACGTACTCGATGCCCTCCCACATATCGTAGTTGTAATGCTGCGCTTTAGGCTCCACGTAAGCCGGATTCACGGCGATTTCCCCGCTTTCCTTGACGATGAAATAATTTGCCGTCTGCTCCAGAGCCTCCCGGATATCCTCCCCCTTAAGCCGCAACACGGCCAAGGTATTCGGATACATGAAGTTGGTCAGCACATCACGCATCGTAATGCTCCCGCGAAAACCTTTCGAGGCATTGCTGAGCAAAGCCGCGTTCGACACCCTCACCCCGGCAGCCTCCATCTGCACCTTGTTCACGAATTCCATAAAAGGATGATCCGCCAGCCGGCAGGCAAACGGGCTGGGGATTTCCATATCCCCGCTAACCTCCCCAATCGGCTGATCCAGCCAGGTTTGAGTTTCCGCTTCAAGTCCGCGGACCAAATCCAACACCCTGCCGTCGGCTGGTATCGTTTCATCCGGGGTCAGCAGCTCCGCCTTTTTTTCCTGAATCGTCCATGCCCCGTCTATATTTTTATGGAAACGTACGGAGATTTTCCCCAGCGCCTGTCCGCCCGAGCCCGGCTGAATCACCGTAACCCCGCCGGCCTCCGCCGCGATCAAGCGGTGCTGGTGCCCGGTAATCAGCACATCGATCCCCGGCACTTCCAGGCACATCGCGTACCCCTGGTTTTCCCCGGTCAGCCGCTCGGCCGGCTCCCCGGTAAGCAAGTCCCGTTCGAAGCCGCCATGATAAGCGACCACCATCAGATCCGGCCGCTCCTGTTCGCGGATGCGCGGCACCCAGGTTTTTACCGTCTCCAGCGCGTCCCGGAATTCCCAGCCTTCGATATGCCGCGGATTTTCCCAATGCGGGATATAGTGCGTCGTCACGCCCAAGACGGCGACTTTGACGCCAGCCTCGGTCGTTCTGACGAAATAAGGCTGGCCGAAGGCCGGCTGCCCTTGTTCCGCGTCCACAATCCCCGCCGACATCCAGGGAAACCGCGAATCCTCCATCACCCGGCGCAACATCTGCGGCCCGTAATTGAATTCATGATTTCCCGGGATCGCCGCATCATAACCCAGCTCGTTCATAACGGTTACCGCCGGATGCATCTTTTCCTGACGTTGTTTTACATAAAAAGAACAAAGCGGCGTTCCCTGAATGACATCCCCGTTATCCACCAGCAGCAGGTCCGGCGTCCGCTCCCGTTCCCGGCGGATCATCGCCGCCAGCTTGGCCAGGCCTAGGGGAAGCTCCTCGTGCGTCCGGTAATCGGTCGGATAAATATGCCCGTGCACATCGCTTGTGACGAGAATTTCGCAGGCCGCTTCGCAAACCGTATCGTCACCCAGGCTGCCCTTTTGGCAGTCCTCCGCATTGCTCCCCTCCATTTTGCCGGCCTGCGGCAAGTCCGCCCCGGCATCCGGCCTCGTTTCCCCATCTATCTGCCGCCACTCCATATGCTTGCTCATCATTTGCGTCCATCCTTTTTCGAAATTTTCCCTTTTGCGCATATGATCCAGCACCAGCCAACTCATGCACGTGATCCATTCTAGCAAGCTATTTTTAGGGCAATGTTAAAAATTGTCGCTCAAAAATTTACAAAACTCGGCCTATCCCCTAACGGACCGTTAATAAACCTCTTATATATTAAACAAGGAATCGAAAAAAAATAGAATGTGTGGAGGTCATACGTTTGAAAAATCTTGCCAAGTTTATGTTGCCATTATTGTTTACGGTTGCCCTCATCAGCGGCTGCGGCAGCAACGCCCCGGCGAACACCAGCGGAAACGCCTCCGCGGACGGTAGCGGATCGGCCAACTCCGCAGCTGCCGGCGGAAATACCCAGACGGATAGCACCGCGAAACCCGCCGACACCGGTTATGTTCCGGAGACGCTAACCGTGCAGTTCGTGCCTTCGCAAAACGCCGATACGCTGGAAGCCAAGGCTAAGCCGCTCGAAAAACTGCTGTCCGACCGTCTCGGCATTCCGGTAAAAGTCAGCGTGTCGACCGACTACAACACGATCATTGAGGCGATGGCTTCCAAACAGGTCGACGTTGGTTTCCTTCCTCCGACCGCTTACGTGCTGGCGAAGGAAAAAGGCGCCGCGGAAGTTATTTTGCAGGCACAGCGTTACGGGGTTGACGACGCCACCGGAGCCCCTACGAATGAACTTGTTGATTTCTACAAATCGATGATTATCGTGAAAAAAGACTCTGCCATCAAGACGCTCGCCGATCTGAAAGGCAAAAAAATCGCTTACCAAAACGTGACCTCCTCGGCCGGATACGTATGGCCGGCGGCAGCTCTGCAGGATGCCGGTCTCGACCCGCTGTCCGACGTGGAGCCGATCACGGTCAAAGGCCATGACCAAGGCGTGATCGCCGTCCTGAACGGGGACGTGGACGCCGCCGCGATCTTCCAGGATGCACGCAACACCGTGAAAAAGGACTATCCGACCGTGTTTGAAGACACCCGCGTGCTGGCCTTTACGGAGCCGATTCCGAACGACACGATTTCCGTCCGTTCCGACATGAGCGCCGAATGGGTGCAAAAGCTGAAGGACGCCTTCATCGATATCGGCAAAGACACCGAAGGCCACAAAATCATCGCCGACATTTACACGCATGAAGGCTACGTTGAATCCAACGACAGCGTGTTCGACATCGTCCGCAAGTACAATGAAAAAGTAAAAACCGAGTAGTTTAAGATACCGCCGTAGCAATCGCTGCGGCATCCCCTTTCGGAAAAAATAGCGGACCGGCAAGCCGGCCGCAATCAAGTTTCCATCAACCAACAACAATCAAGTCTCCAAGCCAATGTGCAAGCCAGTCGGTGCCCCCTCCGGGCACCGTGCTGGCTATGCGTTTTTTTAGATAATTTAGTTAAAGGATGATTCTCACGTGATAGAACTTCGCAATGTATCCAAAAATTATTCGAACGGCACCAAAGGGCTCGACAATATCAACCTGACGATTGAAAAGGGCGAGTTCGTGGCTGTCGTCGGGCTGTCCGGCGCCGGGAAATCGACGCTCCTCCGCTCCATCAACCGGCTGCACGACATTTCCGAAGGTGATATCCTCATCGGCGGCAAATCGATCACAAAGGCCGCAGGCAAAGAGCTGCGGACGATCCGCCGCGACATCGGCATGATTTTTCAGAGCTTCAACCTCGTCAAACGTTCCACCGTGCTGCGCAACGTCCTGGCCGGGAGGGTGGGCTACCACTCCACTTTACGCACGCTGCTCGGCCTGTTTCCAAAGGAGGATATCGAGCTGGCCTTTGAAGCGCTGGATCGGGTAAACATCGTGGAAAAAGCGTACGCCCGGGCCGATGAGCTGTCCGGCGGACAACAGCAGCGGGTGGCGATCGCCCGCGTGCTCGCGCAGGAGGCGAAAATCGTCTTGGCCGACGAACCGGTGGCCTCGCTTGACCCGCTGACGACCAAACAGGTGATGGACGATCTGAAGCGCATCAATCTCGAGCTCGGCATCACCACGATCGTCAATCTGCATTTTATCGACTTGGCCCGCCAGTACGCGACCCGCATCATCGGCTTAAGAGCAGGCCGGGTCGTCTTCGACGGCCCGGTGTCGGAGGCGACCGACGCGCGGTTTGCGGAAATTTACGGCCGGCCGATCGACCGGGAAGAGCTGCTCGCCAGCCAGCTTCCGTCCGAAGCGGTATTGGAGGCGCGGGCCTGATGAATACGAACGCAAACCGGCAACCCCAAGCTGCCGCGCTCGCAGGCCGCCCGAAGGCCCCAAGTAAGCTGAAGCATTATTTGACGGCCGTAATCATCATTTTGCTGCTATGGGGCAGCGCAGTGAAAACGGAAGCGACGCTCGGCGAGCTCGTCAAAGGGGCCCCCAACATGCTCGACCTGCTGCGGGAAATGTTCCCGCCGAAGTGGAGCTACTTTGACAACATCGTGCCGGCGATGCTGGAGACGATCCGCATGGCGCTGATCAGCACCACCTTCGGCGCTATTCTCGCCGTCCCGGTTGCGCTGCTGTGCGCCGGCAATCTGACCCCAAGCGCCTGGATCCGCCAGCCCGTCCGCTTCATGCTTAACCTGGTGCGGACGATTCCCGACCTGCTGCTGGCTGCCATCTTCGTGGCCATCTTTGGCCTCGGTCCGTTTGCCGGCATCCTGGCGCTGACCGTTTTCTCGCTTGGCCTGATCGCCAAACTGGTGTACGAAGCGCTGGAGACGATCGACCGCGGGCCGCTGGAGGCGATGACGGCCGTGGGGGCCACGCCGGCGCAGCGCATTATTTTTGGCGTCGTTCCGCAAATTCAGGCGCATTTCATCTCCTACGTGCTGTATGCCTTTGAAATCAACGTACGCGCGGCGGCGGTACTCGGCCTGGTCGGCGCCGGGGGTATCGGGCATTATTACGAGGTAACATTAGGTTTTCTGGAATATGACAAAACATGCATGATCATCCTGTTTACGCTGGCGGTCGTGTTGATCATTGACTATTTAAGTGCGAAAGTGCGGGAGAAATTGTTATGACGACGAATACATGGCGCGAAAAAGTGGCCAAACCGAAAAAAAGCCGCTACCGCTGGCTAATTTACGTTTTGCTTGTCCTCGTTTATATTTGGGCTTTTGCCGGCATTCCTTTTGACGGCATTAAGGAAACCGCCGGCCAGATTACGAAGTCGATTTTTGCCGGTCTGTTCTCGCCGGATTGGGGTTACGTCTATTTGCCGGAAGGTGAGGACTTGCTGCGGGGGCTGCTCGATACGCTGGCGATCTCCATTTTGGGCACGGTGATTTCCACCGTCGTTTGCTTTCCGTTTGCCTTTTGGGCGGCGGCCAACATGAGCCGCACGCGCTGGATTTCCGGTCCGGGCAAAATGCTGCTGAGCTTTGTCCGGACTTTTCCGGAAATCGTCATGGCGCTGTTGTTCATCAAGGCGGTGGGCCCCGGCTCCTTCGCCGGCGTGCTGGCTCTTGGGCTGCACTCGGTCGGGATGCTCGGCAAGCTGTTCGCCGATGAGATTGAAAACATGGATCACGGGCCGACCGAAGCACTGATCGCGGCCGGAGCGAGCCGCCTGCAAGTCCTCTGGTTCGCCGTGCTGCCCCAGGTGCTGCCTGGGTTCTTGTCGTATACGCTGTACCGGTTCGAGATCAACCTCCGCTCCGCCACCATTCTGGGGATGATCGGCGCCGGGGGCATCGGCACTCCGCTGATTTTCGCCCTCAGCTCGCGCGACTGGGATCGCGTCGGTATTATTATGCTCGGCATTATCGTGATGATCACGATCATCGACCTAATCTCCGGTGCCCTGCGCAAAAAACTGGTGTAACGGCCCGGGGCAGATTGGATATTAGTTGGGGAGTTAGTTGGGGGGGTAGAATTGCGAGTTAGTCAGTTTGGATTTAATTTGGAGTTAGACCGGCAATCAGACTAGTATCAGATTGGAAATATCCAATAGAATTGGAATTTCCCTGGCAAATACAAAAGCTTGATTGGATATTTCCAACAGATGAGGTTCGGGAGGGCGTAAAACGGGCAATTTGAGCGAATTCTATTGGATATTTTCCAATGAGAGCCCGAAATGGCGTTCGATTTCCGCCCATCTATTGGATTTTTTCCAATCAGGTGCAGACGCAGTAAAACCTCCACCCTGAAAAGTGGAGGTTTTACTATCCCTGCTTACGCCTGCACCCCAGCGCCAAGCAGCTCGCGGATATGGCCTTCGATTTTCTCCGGCTCCTCCGCAGGGGCAAACCGCTTTACAACCTTGCCGCTGCGGTCGACCAGGAACTTCGTGAAGTTCCATTTGATCGCTTTGGAACCGAGCAGGCCGGGCGCTTCGTTCACCAACTGGCGGAACAAAGGATGTGCATTTTTGCCGTTGACGTCGATTTTGGCGAAGAGCGGGAACGAGACGCCGAAATTCAGCTCGCACGACTGAGCAACTTCCTCATCGGTGGCCAGCTCTTGGTTGGCGAATTGCCCGCAGGGAAAGCCAAGCACGGCAAAACCTTGATCCTTGTAAGTGTTATGCAGCTTTTGGAGTCCTTTGAATTGCGGAGCAAACCCGCATTTGGTGGCCGTATTGACGATGAGCAGCACCTGCCCGCGATAAGGCTCCAGCGTCTGCACCTCGCCCTTGATCGTTTTAACCTCTATTTCGTATAGGGACATGATGAATCTCCTCCATTTTTTACAAGTATGATATAATTAAATTGTATACAATTTAATTGGAGGTGTCAAATGACACCCTCTTGCCCGTTTTAATCCGTGTCTCAGCCGACCTGTGTGAGTGTGACGGCTATCTCCGGTAAAGTCTTCACTGGGGACCAGTCTACAGTAGTTCATGAAGGACGAAGCATTCGGAAAACTACACCCTGCCTAGCCCCCTTACCATTCGAGCCATCCGAGCCGTCCGAACCGTTCGAGCCTTCCGCCCGCCGGCCGTTTTGACTTGCCGCACCCTCGGGTGCTATAATTACGCGAATAAAATTGCATACAATTCAATGGCAGGTGATACTCTCATGCAGCCGCATGAATGGATGAAATTGGACAATCAGCTCTGTTTTGCTTTTTATACATGCTCCCGGGAGATCATGAAGCTGTACCGCCCGCTGCTGGCCGAATTCGGACTCACTTACACGCAGTACATTACGCTTCTCTCTTTGTGGGAACAGGACAACGTTACCGTCAAAGATCTGGGAGCGAAGCTGTTTCTCGACTCGGGAACCCTGACGCCGCTGCTCAAGAAGCTGGAGAATATGGAACTGATCACAAGAACGCGGGATAAGGCGGATGAACGCAACGTCATCATCGCGTTGACCGAGCGGGGGCGAGCTCTGCAAGAGCAAGCCGCGCAGGTGCCGCTTAAGCTTTACGAAGGCACCAAGGTTACGAAAGAAGAAATCGTGGAGATGCACCAGCATATTAACGACTTTCTGCGTAAAATCGGAGCGGCTGAATAAGTTCGGTCATATCCTCCATAATAGGAAAGTAGCCATAGGAGGGCCGCCTGAAGTCCCCCCGGAGAAAATGGAGGAGGTTCGCTGATGCTGGAAAATCTCGAAAGCAACTACGACTGCGCCCATGCGGGAGAAGATCTCCATCAATTAAAACAAGAGCTCGCCAAGCTGCGCGGCTCGGGTGCAGGCGATCCACATACGCAAGAGCAGATCAGCCGGATTGAAAATCAAATTGCGTTCATTATGAACAAATGCGATATTAACCACTAGCCGTACTCAAAAAAAAACCCGCTTCGCCCTTGATATACCAGCGGCAAGCGGGTGTTTCCTATAGTTTCCCCGCATCATCCGCACAGCAATGCTATTTACTCCCAAACGAAGCGCTCCTATGATGGATAAATTTGCAGGTTTCATTCCTTTCTTAAGTCCCGTTCCTCCGGTAAAATAGAGCTGCAGCCACCCACATTTTTGAGGAAGTAGGTGACGACGGTCGTGGACCTCAACGAACTAGCGAAGCAATTTGCCGCAGGAGAGCTCTCCCTGCATGGGGTGTATCTCACCCAATTGCAGTCCGGCATCTACAAGGGCCATACCAGGTCCCGCCCGACGCCGTACGCTGGCCTGGTTTTCGCCCTGCGTGGACAGGCCGTCTTTACCTTTGACGACACGTCTTACGAACTGCAGCCCGGCCTGATCGTCCACGGCCCCAAGGGCATGGCATTGCAGGTCGAGGTTGGACCCGGCGGATTCGACTACGCTCTTATTCATTACACGCTGGATTCACCGGCGGGCAGCCCCGCTGCTTATACGCGGACCCATTATATGCTGGATACCGGTGAACAACCCCGGATCATGGAATTGCTGCGGCTGCTGCAAACCTCCATGACGACCCCCGGCCCTTTGCAGGCCGTCAGGTCCAAGGAACTTTTTTACGGGACGGTTTATGAGATGCTAAGCTGTGCCCGCAGCCGTTTGAACGCCGGAAGCCGAAACATGATCGAGCATGCCCTGGGCTACATCCATGAGCATTATATGGAGCCGCTCAATCTGAAAACCTTAGCCGGATTATACGAAATGGACGTCAAAAAATTCGCATACGCGTTCCGCAAATACGCGGGCATGTTTCCCATCGATTATGTAATCCAGCACCGCATGAGCCGGGCCCGCCAACTGCTCGCCGCCACCCGCTGCAGCGTCAGCGAGATAGCCGAAAGCGTCGGTTATGGAGACGCCCATTATTTCAGCAGGTTATTCAGAAAGCATACCGGCTGTCCCCCTAGCGAATTCCGTTCCCAAAGCGGAAATAATCCACCTGCCTTTTGACAATTGTCTATTTCAAACCCTTGAATCGTTCATTATAATGTGATCTGAAAATGAAAATCATTATCAACAGAACGAAGTGGGGGAAAACCGATGCTTGCATCCTTTAAACGCTGGGGCGTCCTGCCCATCATCGCCATCCTATTCATCGTCGCCACGGCAGCCTGCGGAACGCCATCCGCTTCCACCCCGCCGAACGGAAACGACAGCACCGCCGCGCAAAACTCCAGCCAGGGCGGAGCTAATACGGGAGCCAAGTTCCCGATCACGATACATCATGACAAGGGAGAGACCGTGCTGGAGGAAAAACCGAAAAAAGTCGCCATCACCTACTTCCCGTATGCGGAGCATCTTTTCGCCATCGGGGAGCAGGATACGGTGGCCGGCGTGGTCGGCCTGAAGTCGCTGCAAAATTTCCCGGTATACGATAGCTTTACCAAGCAGGGGGAAATCGCCGACCTGGGCGACACGGCCAATTTGGAGAGCATTTTGGCGCTGGACCCTGACGTGATTATCGCTTGGGAGGACGATCTGAAAAACTACGGCCAGTTGTCCCAAATCGCCCCTACGATTCTCATCCACCAATCCGAGAACTGGCAGGATACGATTACGAAAGTGGCCGCGGTTCTCGGCGAAGAGGAGAAAGCGGAGCAATATATTGCTGACTATAACGCCAAGTTGGATGCGTTGGCCGCCAATATGGACAAGTCTGGGGTAAAAGGGAAGACCGCGATGTTCATGATGACTTGGGGCAAAGGGTTCTATTACTACGGCGGCGTGCGGATGGAGCCGTATTACGAGCGTCTGGGCTTCGCCAAATTCCCGGACATGCAGGATTGGAGCGAAATCAGCCTGGAAGGCGTGGCCGCGATCGATCCGGATTATATTTTTCTCGGCGAGGATTTTACCGGTTCGGCAGAGCTTTCACTTGATGAACTGGGCAAAAACCCGGTGTGGAATCAGCTGAAGGCCGTCAAAAACGGCAACCTTTACGTTATCGACACGGAAATCGTCGGGCCGCTGGCCATGGGCCAATCCAAAGGGCTGGACGTCATGGAGCAAATTATACAAAAATAAGCAGTACCAAAATCCCCTTCTCTTCCGGAATGTTATATAGAAGGGGAGTTTTGTTATATGGCTGCCCGCCCAAAAGTGTGCTACGATTCTTCTGTTCGCATATGATCTTATGCATAACACTATTTGTCGGATCGACATCGGGAGGGCATCACTTTTGAAAGCGCAGTCTGATACAACGGCACAAGGCGCGGAAACAACACCTGCGGAAGCAAACCGCGCTAAAGCCAAACCACGCTTCGCCAAGCGGAATTATTATTTGCAGCTGGCAACGGTGTTTGTCGGCTTTTTGATTTTTGGCTTTTCCGAAAACATTAAAGGGCCCGCGATTCCGCGCATCCAAACCGACTTTGGCATCGACGAGATGCAGGTCGGGACGTTGCTGTCCCTCAATTCGCTTGGCTATTTGCTGGCCTGCTCGTTTACCGCCTACCTGGCGCGTAAATGGGGAGCAAAAGCGGTCACCCTGCTCGCCTTCGGATCGATGGCCGCCTCCGGCGTGCTCATATTCGCTTCCCGCACCTACCCGGCCTTAAGCGGGTCCTACTTTTTTATGTACGTCGGCAACGGCATGCTGGAAATCGCGCTCGCCATCCTGGCAGCGCGCATTTTCGTCGGAAATACGGGGACGATGATGAATCTGGCCCATTTCTTTTACGGGCTAAGTTCAATTGTGGCGCCGATGATCGCCTCCGGGCTGATGAGCGTGACGATCGGCGGCTATACGCTAGATTGGCGCGGCATGTATTTGATCATGTTGTCGCTGTCGGTCATCCCGATGATTCCGGCGTTTTTGAGCCGGTTCCCGGGGGAGGATGAGCACGGCGACGAGCGTGTGCCCATAACGCAACTGATGCGGGATCCCGCAATCTGGCTGATCGTGCTCGTCTTATCGTTTGGCGTCATTTCCGAAATGGCCGTCGGCGGCTGGCTGGTTAACTTTCTGGAAAAAGCCTACCACTGGAACACCTCCAGTGCCTCGGGCATGCTGTCTGCATTTTTCGTATGCTTCACGTTCGCGCGTCTACTGCTTGGACCGGTCACGGATAAAATCGGCTTCACCCTGTCGCTGATCCTATTCTCCGGCTTTTCCGGGCTATGCACCCTGGCCGCCATCTGGGCCGGCGAGCCCGGAGCGTTCCTGTTCGCCGCCGCCGGGATCGGGATCGCCCCGATTTACCCGACCGTGATGGCCCTGATCGCCCAAAAGTACCGCTCCGGCAGCGACTCGGCCATCACCTTTATCGTGACGCTGATGGGGGTGGGCAGCGTGATCGGCAATTACTTGATCGGCGCCATCACCGATGGCATTAAAAAGCTGTTTGCGAACGCCAGCGACCCGGAGCTCGGCTTGCTGCGCGGCCTCCAGGCCGGATACGCCTTTATCGGCGTATGTGCGCTGCTGTGCGCCCTGGCCGCCGCCATATTGTTCGCACATTTGCGGAAGCGGAAGGAACTGCTGTAACATTGCGCCAAGATAAAAATGCGCTGAGCAGAAATTACGCCCGCGAGGAAACCTGTGGAAATCCGGGTTGCCTGAGAGCCACTCCAGTGAAAAATCCAGTGAAAAACCCAGTGAAAAAATAAGAACAAAAAATGGCGTTATTCCGGCGATGTCCATCCATTTGGGAGAGATAGGAGCAATTTATGTCGCTATTTTCCCCAGTCGTAAGGAAATACCCGCGTTCTGGACCATTCTTGGGAAAATAAGTACATAAAATGCCGCTAATGAGGATAAACAAGTCAGATTCCTGGTGATAAGTACATAAAGTACCGTTATTTTGAAGCTGAAGGCCGCCGGGGCGTCTGATGAACCTTCGTCGTTCCAGTAGTTGGTTTTCCCCATGATCTCACGTTATCACGGCCCTCAGCTCCAGCCGGGCCCTCCTATCCTTCCAGCCCTTCCAGAGCCAGCAAAAAGATGCCTTCAGCCGGACGGGCGGAAGTGACCTCCGTACAGCCCGCCAGCCCGGCTTCGCTCAGGGCAGCTTCCAGCTCGCTCATGAGCCGGGAAGCTTTAAACACGCCGCCGGACAAGTACACGGGCACGTCTCCCAGCTGCCGGCGCGCCGCAACGGCCAGCTCGCACAGGTGCCCGGCCGCTGCCTTCATGATGCGCAAGGCGGCCGGGTCCTGCCTCTCGGCGAGTTCATTGACCAGCGGCACCAGCAGAGCCAGGTCCTGGTCCGTAATCTCGCCGGAATAGCAGCGGGCCAGCAGCACACTCTCCTCCTCGCCCTTCAGGGCGCGCAGAACAGGGCGGGCCAGCCCGGTCGGCGGCTCCAGACCGGCCTGTGCGCGCAGCGCCGTTTTCAGCGCTGCGAGCCCGATCCAGTAGCCGCTGCCCTCATCGCCCAGCTGATGGCCCCAGCCGCCCAGCCGCACTTCCCGCCCGGCTGCATTTTTCCCGTAAGCGACCGTGCCGCCGCCGGATATGATGACCAGCCCCGGGCCGCCCCGGGTGGCGGCATACCAGTTCCCCCAATAATCGGGGACCACTTTTAAGCTCGCCAACTCAAAGCAGCGGCCGCTCATCGCCTGCCCGATCGCTTCCGGGATCGCCGCCGCATCCCCATGGTAGCCGCTCAGGCTAAAGCAAATGCTGACCGGCGGCCCAACGCTCACGCCCGCGCCGACGCCCGCGGCCCGCTCATTCAGCCGCTCGCAAACCCCGGCGGCGATATGGGAGTAGCTGTGCAGCCCGCCCGGCTTGGCGTAATGGATGACCGGCGGCAGCCTCCACTCCTCCAGCAGCCGGCCGGTTTCGTCCAGCAGCTCGGCCGCTGTCTTCGTTTGCCCCGCATCAACGCTAACGATGAGCATGGCGATCCCTTCCCGCCCGGTAGGGTTGCAGCTTGCCGGCAAATTGCAGCGTGATCGCGATCGGGTCGGTGATCGCCGTGCCGACCACGACGAAATAGGCGCCCGCTTCAATGGCGGCAAGCGCCTGCTCCGGCGCACCGACATGCCCCTCGCATACCGCCCGGATGCCCGCCTCCGTCAGCTGCTTGACCAGCGCGATGTCCGGCAGGGCACGGCCCGCGCTCGCTTCCGTATACCCGGACAGCGTCGTGCCGACAAAATCGGCCCCCAGCCGCCAGGCCCGCTCGCCTTCTTCGAAGATCGACACGTCGGCCATCACCGGCGTATGGAGCTCCTCCTTAATGCGGCGGATCAGCGTTCCCAGCGCCTCGGTGTCCGGCCGGTTCTGCACGCTCGCTTCCAACGCGACGATGTCCGCCCCCGCTTTCACGATCGCCCGCGCATGCTCAAAGGTCGGCGTAATAAAAAAGCGGTGATCATATTGATGAACTTTATAAATCCCGATGACCGGCAAGCCGACCTGCTTTTTGATTTCCGCGATATGCTCCGGACCGTCCGCCCGGATTCCGGCCGCTCCCCCCAGCTCCGCGCTTTTGGCCATCGCAGCGATCATCGGCGCATGGTTGAGCGGGTGGTCGAAATGCGCCTGGCAAGAGACGATAAGCCCGCGTTTCATACTGTCGATCAACATAGACATCTCCTTCAATTTTTAATATGAATTTTTGCTGCTGGCCTGAGCCATTAAGCGACGAAGCGGCCGCCTGGCCGATGTCCTCCGTCCTGAACATGGCTTGAGATATAAATATGCTTAGCGTTTTGGAGACATAGCTGGGACCGCCCGCGATAAATCGGGAATAACGTGGTAAGCTAATAAGAGGTTCGTTAGAGCATAAGAAAAACGTTTATCGACGCACCTTAAGGAATCCAGGCCGCGTATAGCGGGAGTTATTCTTACGATTGTTCCGCTCCGCTGAAAACTTATAACTCAACTTTCTCAGCACGAAATAAGCAAGTAAGCCTTGATGTCATTGGGGAAGGCCAATCATCTACTGGTGGAGTTGACGCTGAAAGCCGAGTTTACCGTTTTTCATGGGAAGAAGGACGGCCTAATGGGATCAACTGCAAAAGTGCATTCTATTTTCCATGAATCACCACTTCAGAGCGATTGAAATGCAAAAGTGCATCTCTTTCGGGGCTATCGGATAAAAAAGCAGCTTTTGGCCGGAAATGAACTGCACTTTTACCTTTGAACCAGCGGTTTTGAGGAGTTTCGACAAAAACCGCCTGCACTTTTGCCTTTCGTGGGATCCCCCCCTCTACTTAGCGGCTACAAGCCCCACATTCCAGCATTGTTAAATCCATGCGCGACCAGCCTTTAAGTTCGTCTTCATTCTGCGAAAGTTGGGTTATAAATTCTATAATCTGAAACAAAAAAAGATGACCCTGAATAATTCAGAAGTCATCTTTAACAGTATATATACCCGCTACTTCGTTATGAAGGAGGGATCGTGGATTCGCGGATCAGCAGCTCCGCCGGGAAAATTTTGTGGGCGTGCGTCATTTTTTTGTTGATCAGATCAAACAGGATTTTGATCGTTTCTTCGGCGATTTCCTCCACCGGCTGCTGAATGGTCGTAATCGACGGATTGTAGTAATAAGCGATGTCAAGGCCGTCATAACCGGCGACGGAGTAGTCCTGCGGCACCGATTTGCCGCTCTCAAAAATTGCCCGGCAGGCGCCGACGGCCAGACTGTCGGAGACGGCAAACAGCGCCGTAAAGTCTTCCCCCGACTCCAGCAGCTCTTTGGTCACGACGTACCCATTTTCCATCGAATAGCTCTGGATATGCTCCTTCATCGTGCGCACCAGGTTTTCGTTCAGCTCCAGACCGTTGTCCTCCAGCGCCTTTTTGTACCCTTCGTATCTTAGCTTGCCGATGCTGACATCCGTCATTGGAGCGGTAATGATCGCGATCTTCCGGTGGCCGAGCTTGCACAGGTAATCGACCATCTTGTAGCTTTCCTTAAAGTCGTCGACGGAGACCGAAGAATATTCCTGCGGATCGTACTCCGGCGTCATGCCGATCGTACTGAGCACATAAGGCACGGTCAGTTGCTCCAGCTTTTCCTTGGCATGGGCGAAATAACCGCCGAGGAACACGATGCCCTTCAGCCGCTTTTCCTTCTCCAGTTCGATCGCGACTTCGATCTCATCCTGATTTTCATCGACCCGCTGCAGGATAAACGAATATTTTTTGCGCTGAATTTCTTTTTCGAAGACTTGTATCATCCGGTTAAAAAAAGGGTTGGTGATCCCCTTGATCAAAACGGCTATCGTTTTTGAGGCGGAACGCTTCAGATTTCGGGCGCTGTTGTTCGGAACGTAGTGGTTCTCCTTGATCACCTTCATAATCATCGCTTTCGTCTCTTCGCTGATGTCAGGATGATTGTTGATTGCCCGGGAAACCGTGGTTACGCCAACTCCGCAAATTCTGGCAATATCGATAATTGTCATTGAAGCCATATCCGATCTTCCCTTACATCGTAATTTCCGCTATTCTCTACAAAATATAGCAACATACTTGGTAGAAAACAAGGGAGGGCAGAGGTAGCGCAAGGCCGGTTCAGATTCCCCAATCCCAAAAAGCCTGTACGCCCGTTACCCCCTTGCCCTTGCCCAGCGCGGATTACCCCTTCACGGCGCCAGCAACGACGCCTTCGATAATGTATTTTTGACAAAGCAGGTAAAATACGACGATCGGCAAAATCGCCAGCACCAGCATCGCCATCATCGCCCCCATATCGATCGAGCCGTAACCGCCCTTCAAATATTGGATCGCGATCGGAATCGTCCGGTATTCGGTCCCGATGACCAGCATCGGCAGCAGGTAGTCGTTCCAGATCCACATCACGTTGAGAATCGAGACGGTAATCGCAATCGGCTTCAAAATCGGCAGGACGATATGGAAAAACGATTGCACCGGATTGCAGCCATCGATCAGGTCGGCCTCTTCGATTTCCAGCGGGATCGACTTGACGAAGCCGCTGAACAGGAACACCGACAAGCCGGCGCCGAAGCCGAGGTAGATAACGATAATCCCGGCGGGGTTATCCAAATGCAAGATATTGGCCGTTTTGGTCATGGTGAACATCACCATTTGAAAAGGAACGATCATAGAAAACACAAAAATATAATACATCAATTTCGTAAATCTCGTTTTCACCCGGGTGATATACCAGGCGGTCATCGCCGTCAGCAGCACGATCACGGCCACCGAGCACACGGTGATGAACAACGACATGCCAAACGCGTTGAAAAATCCGGTTTTGGCCACACCCTCCGTATAGTTCTTCAGGTTGACGAACGTTTGGCCGTTCGGAAACTGAAACGGAATATCGCTAATAAAAAACTTGCCCTTGAAGGAGTTCATCAGCACGATCAGAATCGGAGATAAAAACAGCACGGCGAGAACGAGCAGCACGGTAAATTGCAGCACGTCTCTTCCTTTTGTTTTTGCCATCAGTTTTCAACCTCCTTGCTTCTCGTAGCCAGCAATTGCACCAGGGCGATCAGTGCGACAAGCACGAAAAATACGACCGCTTTCGCCTGGCCGACCCCTTCCCAGCCGACGCTGCCATAGAAAGTGTTGTAAATATCGAGCGCCAGCATCGAGGTTTGCTTGGAAGGTGCCCCTGCGGTCAAAGCAAGGTTCTGGTCAAACAGCTTAAACGAATTCGACAGCGTCAAGAACAAGCAGATGGTGATGGATGGCATCACCAGCGGGATAGTGACGCTTTTCAATATGCCGAAACGGGTACATCCGTCGATTTTGGCCGCTTCAATCACTTCTTTGGACACGTTTTGAATGCCGGCGATATAAATGATCATCATGTACCCGATTAATTGCCAATTCATCAGAATCACAAGCCCCCAGAACCCGTACGTTGCGCTGGAGGTCAAGGTAACTTCAAACTTGTACAAAATCCCGTTCAAAATGAGCTGCCAGATGTAGCCCAAGACGATGCCGCCGATCAGGTTCGGCATAAAAAAAACGGTGCGGAACAGATTGGTGCCCTTCTTCCCTCGGGTGAGCAGCAGCGCCAGGAGAAATGCGAACACGTTCACGCTAATGACAGCCACGAGAGTAAACCGGACCGTAAACCAAAGCGCATTCAGAAAATCCTGATTGGAAAAAGCTTTGACATAATTGCTAAGGCCGACCCATTTGGCGTCGGTCACTGTCGTAAACTCCGTAAACGACAAATAAATGCCAAGCAGAAACGGAATGATAAACATAACGGTAAAAGCCAGTATGGTCGGTAATGCAAAAAGGGCGAAATATTTTTGTATCGATTTTTGCATGGGCCTCTCTCCTTACCCGGATTAAAGCGGCAGCGCACCCAGCCGGAAGCGCCGCCGCCTTGCAATGCTTATTACTATTTAGCTCTTTCGGCTTTCCAGGAGTCCTTCACGGTCGTGACGACGTCATCCCACGTTTTGTTGCCCTGCGCGTATTGCAGCAGCGCATCGCCGAATACGTTTTTGAACGCTTCGCTCGGGAAGGCCGCAAACGCCCACGGCACTGAGGTAATGCCGTCTTTGTTCATCCAGTCGGAAACTTCTTTGGCCAGCGGGTCCGCCGGTTTTTCATTGTCGTTAAACGTATTGAACGGGGCGATGAAGCCAAGCTCGTTCGTTACATACGCCTTGCCTTTGTCGCTGGAGAACAGCCATTCCAGGAACGCGATCGAAGCCTGCTGCTTCTCGGGCGACACTTTGCTGTTGATCGCCAAATAGTTTTCCGTGCCGATGGCCAGGCCTTGGCTTTCTTCCCCGGACATCCCGGTGTAGATCGGCAGGAATTTGATGTCCTCGGCCTTCACGACGTTGCCGTCGACTTCGTTGATTTGCGCCCAAGCCCAGTTGCCGTTTTGCACCATGGCGGATTGGCCCAACGCGAACTCGGCCATGGAATCGGTGACCGATTTGCTACCGAGCAGCGCCGGTTTCGTTACCGAGTTGTTGATGTACAGATCAAACAGGTTTTTGAAGTTTGAATTGTATTTGAATTCCACTTCCGTTTTGGACATTCCCGCCAAAATCGGGTTGTCGAAGGCCGTATCCTCTTTGAACTCATAGTAGAAAGGATAGTTGGCCAAGTGGGTCTGCCATCTCCACTGCTCGCCGGAAGCAAGCGAGGTCGAAGAGAATACGCCCTTGATACCAAGTTTGTCCGCTTTCGCTGTCATATCCTCTACAACCGCTTTCAACGTATCGAAGTTTTTCACTTCATCCATCGACGCAATCGAAACGGCCTTGTCCGGCAAAGCAAAATACTTCTGCATAATGGCGTTGTTGTAAATAATCCCGTAGCCTTCTACGACATAAGGAATCCCGTAAACGCCTCCATCGCTCGTAACGGCCAGGCTTTGGTCGGACAGATAGCTGTACAGCTTCGTATCCTTCAGATCCAGGGCATAGTCCTTCCAGTTCTGATAGCCGACAGGGCCGTTGATTTGGAAAATCGTCGGCGCGTCGGATTTGGCGATTTCCGATTTCAGCGTCGTTTCGTAAGTGCCGGCGGCAGCCGTCACCACTTTCACCTTCACGCCGGTTTCCGCCTCGTAATCTTTGGCGATTTTCTCGTAAATCGCGGCGATCTCCGGCTTAAAGTTCAGGAAATAAATTTCTCCAGCTTTCCCTGAATTTCCGCCTCCGCCGTCACTTGCTTGCCCGTTTCCGCCGCCGCAGCCTGCCGCCAGTCCGGCGAACAAAGTCAAAGCCAGCACAAGACTCCACAGTTTTCCGACCTTCATGTTCGTTCCCCCTTGAGAGAATTGTATAAATTTTAGTGGAATGAATACGCTTCCGCACATTTGTGAATGCGCTCTCGGTAACGATTCCGAAAACCGTTCCGGCATCCTTATCGGTAACGTTTTCAGTCACAACGCAATAGTAGCACACTTGTCTTGAGGTCGGCAATAACTAATTTTCTAAAAAACAAAAAAACGCCTGACGGCGTTTTGTCTGAAATGAAGCCAGCTCCTATTAAATAATCAAACTGCTCACGGCAAAAGCCATGCCGATGAACACCAGGCAAAGCAGCGTGCCGACGGCGACGTTGCCCTTCTTGAGCTGATCGGAGACTTTGAACCCGGGCGTCACCAATTCAAAAATCCAATACGAAGCGATCAGGCACACGTATCCCACAGCAAACCATAACATCATGTGCCAAATCGAGGTGTTCGTATAGGCCGCTATCCCAAGAATAATCGCCGTGCCCATAAACTTCCCGCCGAGCGCCAAAGCCACGGCCACATTTCCTTTTTTCAGCTCTTCCAGGTCGCGATAGGGCGTCATCCAATTAAAAATGATCATCCCCAACAACTGGAGCAAAATCATGACGACCACGCTCACGACAAGATTAATGACTACCGTCAATTCGCCCACCCCCGAAATTTCGCATACGCCAAATCATAATCGGCAAAATCATGCACTTCCTCCAGCACGACCGATGCGGTCTTGGCCTGCTTTAAAGCCGTATACCGCGCGTCGTCGATCGGCTGCTTAATGCGGTTGCCGGTCGGCAGCTCCAACACGGCAAAATTCCGGGTCTGCCCCTTGTATTCCGTTTTGTACACGCCGACCAAGTCAACGTCCGTCGTCACGGATACTTTGAGTTCGGCCAGGTCTTTTTCGGCCGCGGCCTGATCGGGGTAAGACTTCAGCGTCGTCCAGGAGGACAAACGCACCTCGTTTTTCTGGTTCTCGTCGGTCGTCAGCTCGGCGTCCATAAACTGGAGCACCCAAATCTTGTCGCCCGTCGCATAGTTATTGTCGTTCGGCAGCAGATCGTTATCGGGTAAAATCGTCATGTCGCTTCCGACCAAGTCGCCAACCGTCCCCTCGACGAGCCGGTAATCCCATGGCACGCGCGACGTCGTTAAACTCGTTTCCGCCCCTCCGGTATCCGTGGATAACACGCTATTTTGCCCACCGCAGGCGCTTAGCGCCAGCACGGCCAAAACGGCGATGACCGCCGCCAGGAAACGCCGGACCCAGGCTCTGTTTTGCAGCTGCATTTTATTTCACTCCCAACGCAATAAAATGACTGGCGTTGCCGGTAATCGGCCCGCCGGCCCGGCCCAGCAAACCGCAGGGCGTTCCGTTCAGGACGAACAGGCCGGTCAACAAATGAAGTTCGCCTTCCGCCGTTTCGATGCGCGCCAGTTCCGCTCTTTTTTGGTATACCGAAGGGAACAGCACGCTGCTGTCAAAGCCCTCCCGGTCCTCCAGCTCGAGCCGCCCATCCGCGTCAAACATGCGCACGGAACCGCCCTCGCGCCCAAACATCGATTTGGATACGAAGCTGCCCGAGAAGACCGGTTTATTATAGGTCGGCAGGACGTAGCGAGAGATTGCCTCGCGCTCCTCCGCGTCGAACAGCAGGCCCAGCTCATACAGCCCCCAAGCGGCGGCGAGCAGGCCTTTAGATTGCAGCAAAATGCTGTGCGGCCCATTAAACAAGGTTAGCCGGCCGGTTTCGATCGCGTAACTTAGGGCTTCGCCCCCATCGTCCACCGCCATCCACTCTTTGGGATACAAAGCAAACATCCGATCAATTGCACGGCCGTCTTTATTTTTCAGAACACCTTCATCCACCCAGAGCTCCAGGCAATCCTCGTAAAAAAGCTCCAGCCCGCTGTGTCTGCCCAGGGCTTCGATCGTCCCCGAGTCCTCAAGATGGCGGCCGTATTCCATGCAAGCCACGGTATCCGGGCGTTCGAGCGACCAAGCTTCCTTAACCAGCTCTTTCATCCGTACGTTGGGCGAAGTGTATCCGGCCTGCTCCAGCACCCACGGCGTGGCGATCGCGGCTTCCACGTAACCCGTCGGCGTATCGGCGTTCAGCTCCAGCAGCTTGATGGTGCCGTCATTCGCCACGGCGAAATCAAACCGCGCGTAACGGCTGATCAGCCCCGGCTCCGGCAGCGGCAGATCATCGAGCATGTTCCATAGGATCGGTGGAATCCCGATCAGCTCATACAAATCGCGGCGGCGATGCACGTAACGAACGGTTTTGTCCAAAATGCGCCAGATGGCGGCCGCCGCTTGTTCAAGCTCCTCGTAGACGGCCCTAGGCATCAGGACGATCTGGTCGATCCAGTATTGTTCTTCTTCGATATCCGCCCACGTAAATCCGAGCTCATGCAGCCGCTTCACCCGTTCGCTCCGGTCCGGATGGGGCTGGCCGATCACTTCGAACACGCCGCCGTTTGTTCCGTCGTTCGTTCCATCGTACGTTCCGCCGTTCATTCCTCCAGTCGCCCCGTTGGTCATCCCGCCGTTCATCCGCCGAAAAACCCTTTGCCGCCGCCGGACTTGGAGCCGGAAATCGAGCTTTTGCTCGACGAGGAACCCGAGGACGTGCTGGAAGACGAGCCGAGTCCGCTCGATTTGCCGCCGATCCCCCCTGCTGGCGATGAGGTGGAGCGTCTGACGATCGACCCGGTGGATGAGGTCGAGGTTTTCGGACGCACGACGGAGCCGGCCACCTGCTTGTTCTGGAACGTTCCGCTGGAATACGTGCGCGGAGCATAAGGCGTATTGGTGCCCGCGTAATAACCGCGATGGTTGTCGTACCAGCGGCTCGACGAATAAAACGAACCGTTGTTGAATAGCAGATGGTACAACAGCATGTCATCCCAGCCGAACCCTGAGCTGTAATGGTTGACGACGGTGGTGCCGCCGGAGGAACCGGAAGCGCCGTCCGTCCCCGCATCGCTGCCGGCTTCTGCGCCACCCTGCTGCTCTTCGTCCGCCGGAAGCGGAATGCTCCAGTCTACGTTTTTGTCAAAATACTGTTTCACTTCATCCGTCGACCATTCGACCAGCTTCGGTCCGTCCCCCGACGAGTCGCTGCTGGTGGCCGAAACCCCGGGAGCGGGAATCAAAAAGGCGTTAGCCAACAGGGCGATCCCCAGCGATGTGGACAATACGCGCAGCGGTTTGCCATCCGGAGTGAAAAACTTAGAACCCGCCGGCTGTTCCGGTGGCGACGATGGCGATATGGTCTCTGCCGGTTGCATTTGCTTTTTCGTTACTGCTTCCTCTTCTTTCGCCAAATCCGAACCCTCCTTACGAAAGCATCCTTTAATCGTGCGCGATCGGAATGAGCAGAAGCTCCAATTTTCCCTCGTCAACGTTCAGACGGCCTTCCACCGCCTCATATTCGCGGTTGCCGACAACAAGATAATTCACATGCTCAAGCGCAGCGACCATATTGGCGCTCCAAGTGCGCTCTTCCAGCTCCCGCAGCTCCCCATCCGGCATTTTCTCATATAATTTCACGCTCATGCCTTGGTCCAATCGACTCACCCTTTCTGTATAGATGACTTTTTGAACTAGCTCTTTAACATACTATCTAATGATACGTAATGGAGCCTCTCCAGTTTCATGAAAGATCAGGAAAACCCAAGGATAAGGGACGGCAAAAACATATTAGATTCCACAGATGCTTACAGGCGCTTAGAAAGTAATCCGCACGGTATAGTCTTCCGCCAACCATTCGACTTTGGCTCCCAATGTTTCCCCGATCAAACGCAGCGGCACATATACGCTATCGTTCCCCACAAAGACCGGCTTTTGCTCCGAGACAATAGCCTTCCCGTTAACGGTGACGGACCCGGACACCGAATTCAGAACGATCTTCGTTTCGCCCTTCTCCGCAATGACCGATCTGGTCGAGACATCCCATTTCGGGGTAACGCCCGCCTGTTCGAAAACGCCGCGCAGCGGCACATAGGCCCGGCCGTTAATGAGCAAAGGGGGCATGGCCAGCTCCGTTTCAGTGCCGTTTAGAACAACTTTGATCGATTTTTTCACCAGCTGAGGGGTAGTGATTTCGGTGTCCCTGAGCCCCAGCCCTGTCTGGCCCCACTCGTTGGATCCCCAAGCTATCACATGGCTGTCCTTCAGAAGCACATAATGATTCCGAACGTCTCCCGTAATGGAGACCGCACCGGAAATCCCTTTCACTTGCGTTGCTTTAATTTTCCCGTCGCCGTCCCTTGTCCATGTCCATACTGTTCCGTCCGCTTTTACCGCCGCATCTCTCGTAACCGACACAACGTCCGTCAATCCGGGAATTCGCGAAGGAGCTAACGTGTTGTCCGCTTCATCGATCCAGAAATAATTCTTCCAGGTCCATACGCCGCCATCGGTATCCAAAGCGACACCGTCTTCAAAATCGACCGCCGCAGCTTTAAACTTCCCGCTTCCCTGAAGTTTGGCCGGTTTGCGAATCTCCTCTGTCTCGGCATTCCGCTTCAGCCCCCATACCCATATTTGACCATCGCTGTCGATCGCCAGGGAAACGTAAGTCCCGGCCTCGACGGCCACCGCCTGCGGAATCCCCTCAACCTTAATCGGCTTTAAGGCACTGGTCCGCAAACCGTTTCCAAGCTGCCCCTGCTCGTTGTTTCCCCAAGCCCATACCGCGCCGTCCTTATCAAGGGCAAGACTGAAGCCATCTCCGGCGGAAACGGAGACGATATCCTTTAAATCGGCGACTTGCACCGGCTCCATGGCAAGCTCCTGCGATTTGGCGCCGGTGCCAAGCTGGCCGTGCTCATTGCCCCCTACCGCCGACACCGTACCGTCGTCATGCAGAAAGAGCGTATGCCGATAGCCGCTGGAAACCTGCTTCACCTGATCGATATGTACCTTGACCGGCGTATAGGCCGGCAGCTTCGAACCGTTCCCCAGCGAAGTGTAACCGCCGCCCCAAGCCCAAACCGTCCCATCTTCCGTGGTGGCATAAGCGCTTCTCGAGCCGGCTTCAATCTGCGTGACTCCCGACAGCAGCTTGGCTTCCTCCGGGAAGGCCTCCGCCGCATGGACCGATGGTGCCACCGCAAGCGGCAAACCTATAATTAGACTCGTGAGAAATGCAATAACCGCGGTTTTGCTTTTTTGTTTTATTACCATTGTTAATTACGCCTCCTTGAAAGCTCTATTTATATTAAACACTCGCTCCCGGGTAAAAGTTGCATGCGAGATGTTTGACAAACAAACTGACGGAGGCAGAAATCATAGAGGCGGTTGATCAAGCTTTTACGTAACCCCTGCTTGTGGGTATAATGTGTTTAGAACATACGCAAAATGAAAAATACCGCGATGCTGGATCGCGGCAGACAAGGACCGATGGGCAACCACGGCGAGATTTTCAATCAAATGGACAGAAAAACCACCGGATGGGCGCCAACCTAATCCCGGTGGTTTTTCTTGTCTTGGGCCTGCTTACGGGCGGTAAGTAACGTGTTAATTCCGGTCAGAATCCCGATCAGCTTCGTCACCCCGTCCAGTAGCTTTAAGCACAATTTTAAGAAAAACGCCTGACGGCGTCCTTTAATGGCTCTGACTTCAACGTTGGAGCGATTGGAGGCTTTTCCTAGACTTTGGGGCGCTGCTCTAACGGACACCAGCGAACTTATCCGCCCATTTCCCGGGTATTTCCCAGCCTAACGGACACAGGCGGCCTTATTTCGCTCTAAACCAGTTTATCCAGGCCGATTTGAGGTAAATAAGGGCATCTGTGTCCGTTTACATTTTGCAATCCTCCGTTTTGTCTCAAATAACGGCTCTGGTGTCCCTTAGCCCCCCACAGATTCCTCTTCTCTTCCCCTCTCTACATGCGCATCGCCCTCTACCATGCCCGATATTTTATGAAAATCGCCTTCCTGATCCCAAAATAAACCTGAGTTTGATTTTATCAACATCGATGTAGGCATCTCCGGCGTTCTCCCGTCTTTCCCAACCGACACAACCGGTACGGTCCGACCAGTCGTCGTGCAACACGAACGAGAACCGGGAGAACCGGGAGAACCGCTCGTTAGCTATATCAAAAACATCGCCACCACCGTCGTTACGGCGAGTCCGATCAGCACCGGCTTCAGGTTGCGCCGCGCAAGCTCGAACGGGCTGACGCCGCAAATCGCCGCAGCCGGGATGAGCGCCCACGGGATCAGCGTGCCACCGCCGACCCAGATGGCGGCCACCTGGCCGAGCGCGGTCAGCGTCGCCGTTCCCGAGCCGATGGCGGTGCCGAACAGCCCCGCGATCGAGCCGGCCAGCGAAATGCCCGAGAAGCCGGAGCCGTCCAGGCCGGTGATCGCTCCGGTGACGGCCAGCGTAATCGCGCCGACGATGCCGTTAAGCGGCACAACGCCGGCCAGGGCCGCGCCAAGGTCATTGACGATGCCGTGCGATGTTTCGGGCAGCACCTGGCCGAACAGTTCCGCAAACGCGGCATCGCCGAGGTAAAAAAAGGCGGCGATCGGAATAACCGGACCGAACACCTTAAAGCCGAAGACAAGCCCGTCGATCAGGTAGGACGTGACCTTCTCCAGGCCGCGGCTTTGGTGAGCCAGCAGCGTCACCGCGATCAAAATCAGCACCGCCGTCCCGCCCACAAGCGCCGTCGCATCGCCGCCTTGAAGGTGGAGCAGGAGCATCGCCACCACGTCGGCGGCGAACAGCAGAGGAATCAGGATGGCGAGCCATTGGCGTGCTTTGGGGTGAAGCGCGGCCGGCTCCTCTTTGCCGGGTGCATGTTCATCCCCCAGCACGCCGCCCGCGCCGGTTTTGGCCGCGGCCAGCCCGTCTCTCCAGGCCCCGCTTTGCATATCCCGGCGCATCATCCAAAAAGCCGTAACGGTGCTCACCAGGCCCATTACGATCACCAGCGGCACGCTCGCCGTCATGACGCTGCCGACCGGGAGCCCGGCGGCATCCGCCGTCAATTTCGGCGCGCCTTGAATAATATAGTCGCCGGACAGGGCGATGCCATGTCCAAACAAATTCATCGCGACGGCCGCGCCAAGTGCCGGCAGCCCGACGCGGAGCGCCACCGGAAGCAGGACAGCCCCGATCAAGGCGACCGCCGGAGACGGCCAGAAGAAAAAGGAAGTTACCATCATAATGAGGCCGATGCCCCAATATGCCATCGAAGGCGTGCGCAAAAAACGCGTCAGCGGCGCCACCATCGTTTCGTTAATACCGGTTCGCATCAGCACCCGGCTCATCGCCACGATGATCGAAATGATCATGATCGTACTCATCAACTCTTTAGTGGCGTAGATAAACGAATTGAAAATGCCCGAAATCGAACCGCTGAGCGTTCCCGTCACAAGCAGCCCCAGCGCAAATATGCCGGCCACACAAATCATCGTCGTATCCCGCCGCTTGATCATCAGCGCCAAAATGAACACGATGAAGGCCAGATACACGTAATGGATCGCCGACAGTTCTATTCCTATCATGGTGTCACGCCCCTTTTCCAAGCATATTGTGCTATATGCTATGCAGGAGCCCAAGCAAAAGTTCGATCCATGGCGATTACTGATGTTCGTTTGTGTCGAAGTTTGGCGTCGAAGTAAGATGGCAGTGAGGTAAAAGTGAAGTAGGAATGCAGCAGGAGTGAGATAGGAATGGGGTTGCAGAAAGGCGGCAATGAGGTAACGTGAGGTAATAGTTGCTAGTTAAGGTAAGTAGATAATGAGGTAACAGTAGTTAGTGGGGTGAAAGAGTTAAGACAGCAAGTTGATAAGGGGAGTGATTTCCAGCAAAATGTGAATTCTAGTGAAGTGTGAAGTCTAGTGAATGTCAAATGTCCCGTGAAGTAATAACGTCCTGCGAGGTAGTAACGTCCTGCGAGGTAGTAACATACTGCGAAATTGCCATATCCTGAAAAGGAGCATTATCTTGCGATGTAGCATCATCTTATAAAGTAGCATTATCTTATAAAGTAGCATTATCTTATAAAGTAGCGCCCTCTGCGAGGTGCAGAATTCCACGAAATGCAAAAGTGCATGCGGATTTTGTCACAACCTCCCGAAATGGGCCAACGAGATGCAAAAGTGCATTTCAATTCCGCCAAAAACATCAAAAATTTCTGAAACGTCCCCAAACAAACTGCACTTTTGCAGGCGAATCGTCTCAAAGGGGGCATTCGCGGGAAATGAGATGCACTTTTGCATTTGGTCCACATGCGATTGCTTCCAAATGGGGTTGCTTGTACTTGTAGTTGATTGTACTTGTAGTTGCTTGTACTTGCAGCTACTTCCACAAAAAACTAGTTTCGACTAAACCAAGCTGTTTCTGAAAAACCAGCTGTTTCAATCTAAACCAAATTGTAGTCCCTGATTTTTTTGTACAAGGTTCCGCGGGAGATGCCGAGCAGCTTGGCGGCATTGCTTTTGTTCCCGGCAGCGCGCTCCAGTGCCTCCTTCATCAGCTCGATTTCTTCTTCGGGCGTAATCCGGGGCTTCAGCATTCTGGCCGAAGGCTCTAAGCCTGATCCTCCCGACTTCTCCATTCCTTGTCGTCCGGCCTGACTGGAAGTCGAGTGAGCCTCCACGACCCGGTTGGAAGCGGAGCTAGCCCCCATGACCCGGCCGGAAGCGAAGCGAGCCTCCCCGCCACCCCCCTCGCCGTCAAGCTCCAACTGAGCCTGCCGCTGCTGCAGCGCCTCGGGCAAGTGCTCAAGCGTAATCCGGTCATTTTCGCTTAAAATGACGCAGCGCTCCATCACCGCCCGCAGTTCGGTCTGGTTGCCCGGCCAGTCATAATTCATAAAGGCCAGCATCACTTCCGGGGCCACCACCGGGACCGGCTTTTGATATTGCAGCGAAAAGGTGCGCAAATACGTCTGGATCAAGGTGGACAGATCCTCTTTGCGTTCCCTGAGCGGCGGCACCTGCAGCGAAACGACGTTCAAGGCGTAATACAGGTCCGACCGGAACTTCCCTTCCCGCACCAGCCGCTCCAGATCCTGCGCAGTGGCCGCGAAAATCCGCGTGGACACGGCGATTTCCTCGCCGCCACCGATCCGCGCAACCGCACGGTTTTTCACGAACCGGCACAGCTTATCCTGGACATCCGGTGAGAGGCGGTCGATTTCGTTCAAAAACAGCGAACCCCCGTCGGCCGCCTCCAGTTTGCCGGCCTGCCCAGACGGCTTTCCGGAAAAAGCGCCTCCCTGATAGCCGAACAGTTCCGCCTCGGCCAGCCCGACGGGAATGGCGCCGCAATTGATCGACAGAAACGGCCCCCCGCTCCGGCGGCTGGCCCGGTGGATCACTTTCGCCAATTGCTCCTTGCCCGCGCCGGTCTCGCCGACGAACAGTACAGGCGAATCGGTTTCGGCGATCTTTTTGGCGATTTTGACCACTTTGCCCATGCTTTCGCCGCGGGCGTGCAGCAGCGCAAACGGGTCCCGGTCGCTCATTTTGTGGCTCAGCAGGCGCGATTGCGCGGCCCCCAGCTCGTCGTTCAGCTTGACGAGATGCGTGATGTCCTGCTCGGTCGCCACCCCGCCGATGATTTCGCCGCCACCCTCCGCCATGATCGGCGAAGCGTTGATCAGGACGTGAGTGTCCGGCCGCGGGCGATGATACGCCCCCTGAAGCCGCCGGCCTTCGTCCAGAATCTTCAGCACGACCAGTGCCTCCGGATCGAAATGCTCCCCGATCGTCCGCCCGACGATGTCCTCCTTGGCAATCCCGTACACTTCTTCGGCGACCTGGTTCCAGCCGACCACGGTCCCGTTCCGGTCCACGACCGTTACGGCATCGCTGACCGTCTCCAGCAGCGTCCGGAAATAAGCCAAGGTTTGCCGCCCAGCCTCCCCCGCCGCCAACAACATCTCGCCAAACGGACAGTACCCGGTCGGCCGCCCTTCCTCGTCCGCGACGACGATAACCGCCCGGCTGCCCGTTTCAGGCAGCTTGGCGATCAGTTCATGCACCGGACCGCTCAACGCCTCCTCACCAATAACATCAGCCGCAAAAGCCGCGCCATGCTCAGCCAAATACTCGCCGATGCGGCCCGTCACCCCCTCGAGCAAGCTGGCGTCGCGGGGCGCAAACAAGCACACTCCCCCGTCCCCCGCCGCCGTAACGGCCACCCGGCCCTGCCGCAGCGCCGCCAGCAGCGCAGAAATTTTTTCCTCCGGCTTCAGTTCTACGTAATCCCGGCGGATCAGCCACTCCCGTTCAACATTGAACATAGCGATTACCTCACACGTCGACACAATTTATTTGTAAATCTAACATGAAAAAAGCGGCGTTTCAATACTCGTTTAACGAAATTAGATTGACGTGCAAGGGGGAAGAGACGCAGAAATCGGAGGCTTAAACTGTTCATTTTTGAACAAAACCACGATCTCCATAATAAAATTTTGTTTATTTTTCGGACACATATTGTTCATTTATTTAAAATATTGTATATTCTGTGTACAACGACATATGGAAAAGGATGGATGCCATGGATGCGTTAATGAGAACGGTGTTTTTGGCCTTGGCCCAAAACCGGTCCGTGAGCAAACTGGCCCGCCGATACGGCCTCCGTTTCGGGGCTAGCCGGTTCGTCGCCGGGGAAACGCTTGAGCAGGCGATCGAAACCGTGCGCAAACTGAACGGCTCCAGGCGGGAAGCGACGCTCGATCACCTGGGCGAATTCGTTTCGAACGAAGCGGAAGCCCGCCGCTCCACCGAGATGTGCCTGAGGACGCTCGACGCGATCGCAGCCTCAGGAGTCCGGGCGAATCTGTCGCTGAAGCTGACTTCGCTTGGCCTCGGCATCAGTGAGGAGCTGTGCATACGCAACATGACGGCTATCCTGGAGTGCGCCCGCATGCATGGTTTGTTTGTCCGCATCGACATGGAGGATTACGCGCAGTGCGAAAAAACGATCGCCATCTACAGACGGCTCCGCCGGGAATTCGGCCATGTCGGCATCGTCATCCAGGCTTATTTGTACCGCTCCGTGCAGGATCTCGCAGACCTCAAAGAACTGAAGCCCAACCTGCGCCTCGTTAAAGGGGCTTACAAAGAACCGCCCGAAGTGGCTTATCCGAACAAGCCGGACGTCGACGAAAATTTCAAACGCCTCATCTCCACTCACCTCAAGAACGGCAACTATACCGCTATAGCAACACATGACCCGCAAATTATCGACTTCACCATACAACTCGTAAAACAACAGAAAATTCCGTTTAACCGCTTCGAGTTCCAAATGCTGTACGGCATTCGCGAGGAACTTCAACTGCAGCTCACCCGCGAAGGCTACAAAGTGCGCATCTACGTCCCTTTCGGCCAAGATTGGTTCGGCTATTTCATGCGCCGTCTCGCCGAGCGCCCGGCCAATGTCTGGTTTGTTTTGAAGAATCTTTTTAAATAATCCCCTTGAAAAGGAGACTTCCCTTATGAGCAAAACGGCAAAACTGGATGTTTTCCGCAACGAGCCTTTTACCGATTTCAGCCAGGACCCCGGCAAGCAGGCCATACAGGAGGCGATCGCCAAGGTCAAGTCCGAGTTGGGGCGTGAATATCCGCTGCGCATCGGCGGCGAGCTTATTTTTACGGAAGACAAGATCCGTTCCTTCAACCCGGGGCAGACAGAAGAGACGATTGGGTTAGTGAGCAAAGCCGACCTGGCGCTAGCCGAAAAAGCAATGCAGACGGCGTTGGAGACGTTTGAGTCGTGGAAAAAAACACCGGCGCAAACGCGCGCGGAAATTCTGCTGAAGGCCGCCACCATCATGCAGGAGCGCAAGCACGAGTTCTCTGCTCTGATGGTTCTCGAGGCCGGAAAAAACTACGCCGAAGCCGATGCCGACACGGCGGAAGCGATCGATTTTCTGAATTTTTACGCGCGGGAAATGATCCGGCTGAGCGAAATCAACGAAACGATGCCGCTCACCCCGGTGGCTGGCGAAGAAAACCGGCTGACGTACATTCCGCTTGGCGTCGGCGTCATAATCCCGCCCTGGAACTTTCCGCTGGCGATCTGCGCCGGCATGACCTCGGCGGCCATCGTCACCGGGAACACCGTTCTGCTGAAACCCGCCTCCAACACGCCGGTAATAGCCGCCAGGTTCGCTGCTTTAATGGAGGAAGCTGGCCTGCCGGCCGGGGTGCTCAATTTTATTCCGGGCAGCGGCGCGGAGGTGGGCGACTATTTGACGGCGCATCCCCAAACCCGGTTTATCAGCTTCACCGGCTCGAAGGAGGTGGGCCTGCACATCAACAAGCTGGCGGCCGGCACCGCCCCCGGGCAAATCTGGATCAAGCGGGTCGTAGCGGAAATGGGCGGCAAAGACGGGATCGTGGTGGACGAAACTGCCGACCTGGACGCGGCTGCGCAAGCGATCGTCACCTCTGCGTTCGGCTACCAGGGGCAAAAATGCTCCGCCGGGTCCCGGGCTTTTATTGTGGAGGCGGTGTATGACGAGGTCGTGGAAAAAGTGGTGGAGTTAACCCAGCGGCTGACGATTGGGCTGTCTGAGCACAATTTTCCCATCGGCCCGGTGATCGACGAAAGCTCCTTCCGGAAGGTGCTGGACTACATCGAAATTGGCAAGCAGGAGGGTACGCTGCTGACCGGGGGCCGCCCAGCCGACGTGGCCGGCGCACAAGGATTTTATATCGAGCCGACGGTTTTTGCCGGCGTGGACGGCAAGGCCCGGATTATGCAGGAGGAGATCTTTGGGCCGGTGCTGGCGATCGGCAAAGCGAAGGACTGGCGGGAAGCGATCCGGCTGTTTAATGACACCGAGTTCGGTTTGACGGGAGCTTTTTTCTCACGGGATGAAGACCGGATCTCCGAAGCGCTGGAAACGATGCACTGCGGCAATCTTTACGTAAACCGCAAGTGCACCGGAGCCCTGGTGGGAGGCCAGCCGTTCGGCGGCTTTAACATGTCCGGCACCGACTCGAAAGCGGGAGGGTACGATTATTTGCTGCTGTTCACGCAGGCCAAGCTGACCTCGCGAAAAAAATAACGCTGCTGCGAAGATTCCCGATATGAATAGCGATACGATTGCCGATACTATTGCCGATGTGAATATAGTGCAAATATGGACATGAAAAGGGGATAGACGTCATGAAAGGGAAGCTCATTAACGCGGAAAGCGGGAACGTGCTCACTGGCACGCAGCAGTTGATCCGGACTGCCCTGCAGACGATGAACGAGCCTGCGGCGATGTACGAACTGCTGAAGGAACCGCTGCGGACGCTGACGGTGCGGGTTCCCGTCAAAATGGACGATGGCTCGGTCAAAGTGTTCACCGGATACCGCGCCCAGCATAACGATGCGGTCGGTCCGACCAAAGGGGGCGTGCGGTTTCATCCCGACGTCACGGAGGAGGAGGTCAAGGCCCTGTCACTGTGGATGAGCATCAAATGCGGCATTGTGAACCTGCCGTACGGCGGCGGAAAAGGCGGGGTCATCTGCGACCCCCGCACCATGTCCCTGCGCGAGCTGGAGGGGCTCAGCCGGGGGTACGTCCGGGCGATCAGCCAGATCGTCGGTCCGACCAAGGATATTCCGGCGCCCGATGTTTATACCAACTCGCAGGTCATGGCCTGGATGCTCGACGAATACAGCCGCATCCGCGAGTTCGACTCGCCCAGCTTCATCACCGGCAAACCGGTCGTGCTGGGCGGCTCGCTGGGCAGAGAATCGTCGACGGCGCTCGGTGTGACGATCGTGCTGCAAGAAGCGGTGAAAAAAGCCGGCATGAGCGTCGAAGGCTCGCGCGTCATTATCCAAGGCTTCGGCAACGCCGGCGGTTACCTGGCCAAGTTCCTGCACGACGCCGGGGCGGTGATCGTCGGAATCGCCGACGCACGCGGAGCTTTGTACAACCCGGACGGGCTCGATATCCTCGAACTGCTGGACCGGCGCGACTCGTTCGGAACTGTGTCCCACCTGTTTCCAGGCCGAATTACAAACCGGGAGCTGCTGGTGCAGGATTGCGATATCCTGATCCCGGCGGCGATCGAAAATCAAATCACGGAAGAGAACGCTCCCGACATCAAAGCGAAGCTGCTGGTGGAGGCGGCCAACGGTCCGACGACGTATGCGGCGACGGAAATCCTGACAAAGCGCGGCGTCCTGATCGTGCCGGACGTGCTGGCCAGCGCCGGCGGCGTGGTCGTGTCCTATTTTGAATGGGTGCAGAATAATCAAGGTTACTATTGGACGCTGGAGGAAATCAACAAAAAGCTGGCCGACCTCCTGACCGCCGCGTTCGAGACGGTGTACCGGGCCTCGCGGCTGCGGGGCGTCAATATGCGGCTGGCCGCTTATATCGTTGGCCTGAAAAGAATGACCGAGGCCGTAAAATGGCGGGGATGGGTCTAACTATGGCAACTACGCTGATTATTATCCGGCTGGAGCTGGACCATGAGCACGCCAGCTTCGGCGATGTCGCCGCAACGGTCAGCCACGCCGGCGGGGACATTACGTCGATCGACGTCATCTCTTCGGCCAAAGGCTCGTCGATCCGCGACATCACCGTGGACACGGGCGACCGTGATGAGGCCGCCATCGTAGGCGCGCTGCGCAAGCTGCCCGGCGTCCGGCTGATCAATGTGTCCGACCGCACGTTCCTGATGCACCTCGGCGGCAAAATCTCCATCAAGCCGACGCTGCCGATCCGCAACCGCGACGATTTGTCGCAGGTGTACACTCCCGGCGTCGCCAAAGTGTGCAAGGCGATTCACGAAAGCCCGGCCAAGGCGTTTTCGCTGACGATCAAACGCAATACCGTCGCCGTGATTACGGACGGCACCGCCGTGCTTGGTCTTGGCGGCATCGGTCCGTACGCCGCCGCTCCGGTTATGGAGGGCAAAGCGATGCTGTTCAAGCAATTGGCCGGGGTGGACGCTTTTCCGTTATGCCTCGATACGAGCGACACTGAGGAAATCATCCGCACCATCAAAGCGGTTGCTCCGATTTTCGGCGGGATTAACCTCGAGGATATCAGTTCCCCGCGCTGCTTTGAAATCGAGCGGCGGCTGGCGGAAGAGCTGGATATCCCGGTGTTTCACGACGATCAGCACGGCACCGCGGTCGTCGTCACCGCCGGCCTGATCAACGCGCTGAAGGTGGTCGGCAAGCGGATGTCCGAGGTGCGGGTTGTTGTGAGCGGCGTCGGCGCGGCCGGCGTGTCTATCTGCAAAATGCTGCTCGCCGCGGGCGTCACCCGGCTTGTTCCGGTGGATAGAGCCGGGGCCATCGTGTTCGGGGGCAAATACGAGCATCCGATGTGGCAGTGGCTGGCGGAGCAGCCGCAGGTGGAGGCACGCGCCGGCGCGCTGAAGGACGTTCTGCCCGGGGCCGACGTGTTCATCGGCGTCTCGTCCGGCGGCCTGCTCGCCGGCGCCGATATCCGGGCGATGAACGAGCGCCCGATCGTGTTTGCGCTGGCCAATCCGGAGCCGGAGATCAGGCCGGAGGAAGCGCTGAAGCACGCGGCCGTGGTCGCCACGGGACGGAGCGACTATCCGAACCAGATCAACAACGTGCTCGTCTTCCCCGGCTTGTTCCGCGGCGCGCTCGACTGCCGGGCCAGACGGATCAACGAGGCGATGAAGCTGGCCGCGGCGGAGGCGATCGCCTCGTCCGTGACGGACGAGGAGCGGAATGAGCAATATATCATTCCAAGCATTTTCAACGACCAGGTGGTTCCCCTGGTCCGCAAGGCGATCGTGATCGCGGCGATGTCGACCGGAGTGGCCCGGCGCATTCCGCCGGATTTCCGGTAAGCGGGAGCCGGTTGGTGCAAAAGTGGCCGTCAGAGTATCGGCAATGGTCATTGTCGACACTATGACGGCCACAACTTTATTTATCTGAGAAAGCCAGATACATTCCAGATTTCCTGGGGAAATGATCATGAAATCTAACGGTTGTAGCAGCGGCTATTTTACGAAAAACGCCCTTTTCAGAATTCTAACGGTTGTGATCGCCGTTATTTGCCTGAATCTAAGCAAAATGAGCCGGGTTTCAGTGGAATAAGCGCCGTGGCAACCGTTAGATTTTGAAATCAACGTTTCTGGGACAAATAGCGGTTGTGGCATCCGTTAGAATAGTTTTGTGAGTCATGGGGCAGGGCTTTTTCGCATGCATAAAATTTTGATTACATATTTTTTAAACTATTATATATTTACTTTAACTAGATTTTCAGACAGCCAGAGGGGAAATGAAAGATTACAAGTTGATGGGGGGGAACTTTCTTGAGCAAAAAGCTTTATATCAAGGTAATGACCACGGCAGCCCTGCTTAGCGCCTGCGCGCTGCCGGCCCATGCGGCAACCAATTTCACGGACATCGATGGCTCCTATGCCAAAGACGCGATCGTGAAGCTTGCGGAGTCCGGGATTTTGAACGGCAAGGGCAACGGGAAATTCGATCCGACAGGAACCATTGAGCGCCAGGATTTTGCCATCATCCTCGCCAAAGCGCTGGGACTGGATGTGTCGGCGCCCCCGGCGTCGGCCACCTTCCAGGACGTGCCCGCAGCCAATTATGCCTATAGTGCCGTGGAAGCCGCGGTTAAAGCCGGTTTGATTAACGGCTACGGTAACGGTGTTTTCGGCAATGGCAACAATTTATCGCGGCAGGATTTGGCGGTTATTCTGGTGCGGGCGCTTGGGGTTGATGCGGCCGGTAAAGCGGCGGACCTGAAATTCAGCGACGCGGCTTCCATTTCCGGTTACGCCAAGGATGCGGTCGCAGTAGCCGTTGAATTGGGCCTCATCTCCGGCTATCCCAATGGCACGTTTAAACCCGACGGCAGCGCGCAAAGGCAAGAGGTGGCTTCGCTCACCAGCAAATTCATCGAAACGCTGGACACTCTTAAAAACGAGGATTCTTCCCCGGACACGAAACCTTCCGAAGGTGATACGGACGCATCCAAGCAGCCTGAAACAACTCCTGCGGCAACCGGCACGAACAGCGGCGGCGGAACTTTGATTGCCGGCCGCGGAAACAGCAATAGCAGCGGCGGCAGCAGTGGTTCAAACCGGCCGGATACAACCGCCCCCAAGGTCACGGTTGTATCCGCTTCACCGGTGAAGATCGGACAAGCCGTTGCCGTCAAATCCAGCGAAGCCGGCTACGTTTACCTTGTCCCGGCCGCCAAAAATCCGTTGACCAAAGCAGATTTGGATGCCCTGGTCTCCGTAGCAGCCGCCAGCCGGGCGGCCGTTTCCGCAGCCGACGGCATGGCCGAAATCCCTACCTCCGGCCTCACGGAAGGGGATTATAAGGTTTACGCGGTCGACTCCGCCGGCAATGTGTCGGCCCCGTCAGCGTTGGTGTCATTGACCGCCGCCCCAGAACTGCCGCTTGAAATCAAGCTGGTTGAGGGAGCCGCGCTTTATCTGAACAGCGGTCTTTTGCCGGATCAGGCCGCCGTTACAATCTCATCCGGGGATATATCCGAATCCGCAGGAGCGGAATACTCCTACAACAAGCGGAATATCAAGGACCTCTTGCAAATCAAGCGCGGTGAAACAGCCGGAAGCTTCGAATATGATCCGGAAAAGGGCGTCTTTAACGTGATCGATCCGTCCGCCAATGCCGTGATCGCTACGGTCACGCTGAGCACATACTCCGATCTCGTTTCTATCATTCAAAGCAGTGACGGGATCATCATGATTCCTGCCAAGGAAGCGGCGGAAAATTCGGAAGCGTCCCTGTTCTTTAATCTTTGGGAGAACGGCGTCGTGCTCGGCAGCCAAGAGCTTAAGATTACGTTTGACGAAACGCCGCCAACCGTAACCGGCAGCACTTATAACGAAGACGGAACGATTAGCTTAACCTTCAGTGAGGATCTGTCGGTTTCGCCGGACTTTGGCGGCATCACGCTTGATTACTCGGCCGGCGGCGATTTCACGGATGAGGACACGGAGCACTTGAATCCCTTCGGAGATTACACCGTGACGATGCTCAGCCGACATGAATTCAGAATCGAGCTGAACCCCAGCACGGCTGATTACCTGAAGCTCCAAAGCCCAGGCAGATTCCGCATCACCGCAATCGGCGGTTGGGATTTTGCCCGGAATCCCGTGAAGCTGTTAGAGCCTGTCTTTATCGATATCCCAGGTGAACTCCTCTAACGCGGGGCGGACAAACACAAATGGGGGACAATGCTGGTTGCCATGCTGCCTCTTGTCCCTCTTTCCGCTTCACCGAATTTAATTTTTAGATAGAGAACAGGCAATTACTTCTCTATTTTACAGGCTCAATCTAGAAATCGGGGCTTTACAGCCGAGTCGGGCTGCTGGAACGACGAAACGTCGACTGAGTCTGCAAAATAGCGACACTTTATGTGCTTATGATCCGGAACCAGGCATGTTCATCCTCATTAGCGGCATTTTTTGTACTTATTTTCCTATGAATGGACCAGAACGCAGGCATTTCTTTACGACCGAGGAAAATAGCGGCATAAATTTCCTCTATTTCTTTCAAATACACGGATATCGCCGGAATAACGCCTTTTTTCGCCCTTATGTTTTTCGCTGGCTGAGGTTCTCCGGCAGTTTTGTGGTTTGCAGTTTTTTCTGATGTTTTGCAAGCGCCATTTTGGTTCTGGGCTATTTTACGATCTCAAATGTTCGTTCAGCACGTTCTCTTCTAATACCTCGTAACTCCCGTAAACTTTGTGAATATGCTGCTCGCCCCAGGCGCAGAGCGCGTCCAAAATACCCCGCAAGCTTTGTCCGTATTCACTCAGCTCATATTCCACACGAGGCGGAATTTCGTGATATACGATCCGTCGAATGATGCCGTCCGCCTCCAGTTCACGCAATTGCTGGGTGAGCATTTTTTGCGTGATATCAGGCATCAGGCGTTTCAATTCACTGGTGCGCTTGCGCCCGTGGGTCAGGTGGCATAAAATGACGCATTTCCACTTTCCCCCGATGATCTCCAGCGTGGCCTCCACGGCGATGTTGTATTTTTTCTGTTTCATTCCCATCTCTCCTTATAGCCTTAGGCACATCAAAGTACCTATATTACCACACGGTACCTATATTACTTCAAAGTGCGTACTTCTCATTAACAACGCTATATTCCATAATAACATTTGCCGCCCGGGTCCGCCGTATACCTTTTGGATAGGCTTATCCTTTATGGCAACATCATCTTTGGGGAGGGAAAGAAATGACTCTGGATAAAAAACGGAGCACGCTGGCGTTGCTGGCTTTAGCGGTGAGCGCTTTTGCGATCGGAACGACCGAGTTCATCAGCGTCGGTTTGCTGCCGCTCATCGCGGACGATATGCACATATCCGTGACCACCGCCGGCTTAACCGTTTCTTTATATGCTTTGGGCGTCACCATTGGAGCACCCGTCCTAACTTCCGTGACATCAGGAATGTCGCGCAAATCGCTGTTGCTGTGGATCATGATCGTGTTCATGATCGGCAATACGCTGGCCGCCACGGCTACCGGCATCGGCATGCTGCTTGCGGCCCGCGTGATCTCCGCGTTCTCGCACGGAGTATTCATGTCGATCGGCTCCACGATCGCCGCCGACCTGGTACCGGAGGACCGCAGGGCCAGCGCCATCTCGATCATGTTTACCGGTCTGACCGTCGCCACGGTCACTGGGGTGCCGCTAGGCACCTTTATTGGCCAGCAGTTCGGTTGGCGCGCGGCCTTCTTCATGATCGTAGCCGTTGGCCTGCTGGCTTTTATCGCGAACAGCATGCTGGTTCCGTCCGATCTGCGGAAAGGAGCGCCCGCCAAGTTCCGTGACCAGTTTAAGCTGGCGGCCAACGGCCGGATGCTGCTGTTGTTTTTGATTACCGCGCTAGGCTATGGAGGCACCTTTGTCGTCTTTACCTACTTGTCGCCGATTCTCCAGGAGATTACCGGTTTCCGTGAAGGAACCGTCGCCGTCATTTTGCTCGTATACGGCATTGCTATAGCGATCGGCAACATGATCGGCGGGAAACTTTCTAATCGCCAACCGATCAAAGCCTTGTTTTATATGTTCATCATCCAGGCGGTCGTGCTGCTGGCCCTGATGTTTACGGCGCCATATAAGGCGGCCGGTCTGATTACGATCGTGCTCATGGGCCTGCTCGCGTTTATGAATGTGCCCGGGCTGCAGGTTTATGTGGTCATGCTGGCGGAACGTTTTGTCCCGTCGGCGGTGGATGTCGCTTCCGCGATCAACATCGCCGCCTTTAATGCGGGCATCGCTATCGGATCTTACCTGGGAGGTGTCATCACCGACTCTATCGGCTTGATCCATACCTCCTGGATCGGAGCGCTTATGGTGGCGGCCGCCGTTGTCCTGACGGGCTGGAGCCGCGCCCTGGAAAGAAAGGATCACCGCGAATCGCACGCACAACAACAATTACAGCACAACAACAATTACAATGGGAGGTTCAATCATAATGATTTCAAGTCTGCAAGATAAAACAACGCTGCGTAACGGAATAAGCATGCCCTGGCTCGGCCTCGGCGTATTTAAAGTGGCGGAAGGCCCCGAATTGGTAAACGCGGTCAAATTCTCCATCACCCACGGGTACCGCAGCATCGATACCGCAGCCATCTACGAGAATGAAGCGGGGGTCGGCCAAGGTATCCGCGAAGGTTTGAAGGAAGCCGGAATCCCCCGGGAGGAATTGTTCGTCACCTCGAAAGTATGGAACGCCGATCTCGGTTATGAAAAGACTCTAGCCGCTTATGAGACAAGCCTGAAAAAGCTGGGGCTGGAATATCTCGACTTATACTTGATTCACTGGCCGGTGGCCGGTAAATTCAACGAAGCCTGGAGAGCGCTGGAGACGCTGTACAAAGCGGGAAAAGTGAAGGCGATCGGCGTCAGCAACTTCCAAGTTCATCATCTGGAGGACTTGATGCAGGACGCGGAGATCAAGCCGATGGTCAACCAAGTCGAATACCATCCGCGTCTGACGCAAACGGAGGTGCAGGCTTTCTGCCGGGAGCACGGCATTCAAATGGAGGCCTGGTCGCCGCTGATGCAAGGCCAGTTGCTGGATCACCCGGCGCTGCGGGAAATCGCCGGGAAATACGGCAAATCGGTAGCCCAGGTGATCATCCGCTGGGATTTGCAAAACGGCGTGGTCACGATTCCGAAATCGACCACGGAACACCGGATCGCCGAAAACGCGGCCGTCTTCGACTTTGAGCTGAGCCCGGAGGATATGGAGCGGATCGGCGCTTTGAACGAAAATCTTCGCGTCGGACCGGATCCGGACAACTTTGATTTTTAAACCGGCGAATTTATTGCACCAGGGATCTGGGGCTGGCCGAGGCGATGATACAATCGCCTTCGGTCAGCCCCCGTTTTTACGACCTTCTTTCCTCCCATTGGAAAAATCCAATAGATTGGCAGATATCGAACGCCATTTTGAGCTTTCACTGGAAAATATCCAATAGATCTCACTCTATCGCCTGTTTTTCATCCTGCTTGATCCTCATCTATTGGAAAATATCCAATCAGACCGCCATATTTTCCAGTAAAATCCCAATTCAATTGGACATTTTCCAATCTGGACGCTGGACCAAGCAACGTCCGGCTGTTCGACGTGTCCGACCGTATTTCCTGATGCATCAGCCGTAAAATCCCCATCGAGCCGACGAAACTGCCGCCGGACTTGCCGCTTATGAAGGAATAATATTTAGATAGGAAACAGGCATTTACTTCTCTATTTTACTGGCCCAACCTAGAAATCGGCGCTTTACAGCCGCACCAAGCCGGCTGCTGGAACGGCGAAACGTCAGCTGGACCTTCAAAATAGCGGAACTTTATGTGCTTATGATCCGGAACTAGGCATGTTCATCCTCATTAGCGTGCATTTTTTGTACTTATTTTCCCATGCATGCCCCGGAACGCGTACATTTACTTGCGACCGGAGAGAATAGCGACATCATTTTCCTCTATTCCTCTCAAATGGACGGATATCGCCGGAATAACGCCCTTTTACGCCCTTATGTTTTTCGCTGGCCGGTGGCTGGAGTTTCTCCGGCAGCCTGGTGGTTTGCGTGCTTTTCTATTGTTTTGTCAAACGCCCTTTTCGGTTTTGAGTCTTCTGCGATCTCAAATGTTCGTTCAGCACGTGTTCGATCGTAAGTTCCTTATGCACCTGTGGCGGACCAGCGAGTCGGGCAATGCCGATCCGCAGCCGCGGGATTTTTCTGCGTGGAGGCGCCGGCTTATTCGTTCAAAAAGGTCGTCGCGCGGTTTTGAATCAATTTTGCCGCTTCCTCCGCGGATTTTTGCCCGCTAAAGAACGCCAGCGATTCCTCGCCCACGATGGCGATCACCTTCCCGTCGAGCTGCGAATATTGGTCTACCTGATCCAATAGCTGCTGGAACCGGGTGAATTCCTCATCCTCCGCCTTCACGGCGTTTCCGTCAGGCAGTTTGTAGGTGCCTTCCCCGATTTGCTGCTTGATCTCGTCCAGCTTTTGCCCGTTCACCGATTTGAGCAGCGAAAATCCGCTGCGGTCTCGTATAGATTGCGCTTCTTCGGACAGGAGGAAGCTCACCAGCTTCCAGGCTTCCTCCCGGACGGGCGTCTTCGCACGGATGCCAAGCTGGGTAAGGGGAATGATCCGCATCGCGCCGGATTGCTCCGCGCTGTGGGGCTTTTGCAGCAGCTGCGGGTGGTCGAAGTACGTATGCGTAACGTTGATTACATCGGCCGGTTCGAACAAGACGGCGGAATAGAACAGCTGCTTGCCAAGTTCTGCCGTGTCCCCGGTCATGATGCCGTCATCGTACATCTTTTTCACTTGCTGCAGCAGCGCCACGAATTCTGGCGAATCGAACTTCGCTTTTTTCGCCGCCGAATCCACGTACGTCCCGTAGCTGTCGACCACCATTTCCTGTGTCAGCATCTCCGGCGGGTAATCAGCCATTGCATAAATCCCTTCCTTGCCCTGCGTCAACGTCTTCGCAACATTGGCAAAATCCTGCCAGGTCCAGGTTTCCTCCTGGATGCCTGCGTCTTTCAACACCTCGCCGTCGCCGATAAACGCTCTCAGGCTAAAGCCGGCCGGAACAGCGTACAGGCCGCTGCTTTCCTTCATCGCCTCCAGCACATTCATTTGCACATCGTCCGTTTTCAAGGTCTTATCCTGGCTCAACAGTGAATCCATGTTCAAAAGCAGGCCCTTTCCGACATAATCGCCCATCGGCAAGCTGTCGAGCTCGAACACGTCAGCTCCTTGCCCCGAGAGCAACTCCGTATTGATCGACTTCCGGTACTCCTCCAAATCGCCGGGCTTACTCTCTTCTCCGGCTTGCTTGTAAGCCTGGACGTTCAAATCGATGTCCGGGTATTTCGCTTCAAACTTACGCTCCAACGCTTCATAAAAGGGAGTCATTTCCTGAACCGATAAGGTCAGCCGGGTTTTGCCCCCTTCCTCGGCAGGCTGCTCTTTCTTTCCGCTCGTCTCCGGCCCTCCACTGCCGGCTCCGCAAGCGGTCATCGCCACCGAAAGTATTAAAGCTCCAATTACTGTCATTGCCAACCGTTTTTTCATGGGATATACCTCCTTGTTCTCTTCGCATCTTTATTTAAAGTCCGTGTTCAAAAAGTCAGGTTTTCATCAAATTTATTGCAAACGAATCTGGTTGCCGTCCTGCAACGGCTCGCTGCTTTCCAGGATAATCAGGTCCCCTTCATACAGGAGATCCGCCGGAATCATCGTTTCCCCATCGTTCACGGCGCTCGTTTCGATCGGCACCTTGCGGGCCACAAACACATTGCCCAAAGCGCCCAGCTGTTCCTCCACCTTGAAAATAAACCGCTTTTCTCCGTCGCGATGAACCGCTTCGTTCGGAAGCACCCAGCCTTTGTCGGAGGAAACCTGCTCCAGCTTGACCGAAGCCTGCTCAACCCCTTTCAGGCCGGGATTGGCCACATGGATGCGCAGCAGCTTTTGCGGCACCGCCTCCAACGTTCCGGCACCGTTCTCCGGCGAACCGTAGTTCCGCGACCCCGCATCGGCCATTTCTTCGATCGTGCCCTCCAGCCTGTACGCCGGCTGATCGGCGGCCTGGGCAACCTCAACCTCGATGTTCTGCCCGACCTTGGTCCCGAGGCGGCCGATCAGCGGCCCGTCGACGGCAATCTCCAGCAGGTATCCCGCGCTGCCGCTCGATACCACCACATCCGGCAGTCCCGCCGAGGCCAAGCCCTCCACCGCATTCACTTCCTTAATCACCCCGTCAAACGGGGCCAAGAGTTCCCGCTCCCGGTTTAACTGCTCCCGCAGCCCCGCGATTTTCCGCTCCTGCACCGAGAGATCAAGCTTTCGCGTTTCCAACTCGCGTTTAGTCGTACGAAGGCCGGATTCGTCTCCGCTAACCGTCGCCTGAATAAATTGATCCTGAACGTTTTGCAGCGCGATTCGTTGCTTCTTTAGCTCTGCGAGCTCATCCTCAAGCTCACGCTCGGCTGCGGCGCTGTCGTAAAGCACAAGCTTCTGCCCTTTTTTAACCGCCTCGCCTTCCTTCACGAGCACTTCCCGGACCTTCCAGCCCGCCGGATTCGCCAGCTCCGCCTGCTTTGCCGGCTGCAAGATCCCGCTGCCCTCCAGCTTGTATGTAAGCCCCCCGGCCGCCGCCTGCACCGTCCGGACCTTCGGTAAGGTCACCGATTGGAGCGTGTTGCTGAAAAACGTGAAAAACAGCAGTCCCCCCATCAGCAGCATAAAGACGGTAAAAATCAGTTTTTTCCGTTTACGATCAGCCTGCTCTTTCGTTAACTCCATCGTTTTGCATCCCCCCCTTATCCCTTGATCCCGGATAACTGCACGCCTTCGATGAAATACGTCTCTGCGTAGAGGAACAACAGCACCATCGGAGACATGTACAGCATGGATGCGGCAAAAGCCGTCCCCCATTCTCCGCTTAATCTCGATAGAAAGACCGATAAAGGCTGCTTGAGCGGGTCCAAAAAGATCAGCGGCTGCTCGACCATATTCCAATAATCGACGAACAGCAAGACCACCAGCGCTGCCAGTCCCGGTTTGACCATCGGCAGAATCAGCGTCAGGAATATCCGCGGATGGCCGGCGCCGTCCATTTTGGCGGCTTCGATGTAAGTGTAAGGGATATGCAGCATGAACTGGCGCAGCATGAATACCCCGAACGCGGCGAACACGCCCGGCAGGATCACCGCTCCCGGGCTGTGCAGCAGCCCCAGCTTATCGGCCATGATATAGTTGGGAACCAGCGTCACCTGAAAGGGCATCAGCATCGACAGTAAATAGACCAGGAAGAGCGCGTCACGTCCGCGAAACCGCAGTTTGGAGAGCGCATAGGCGGCCATCGCCGCCACCGCCGTTTGTCCGGCGATGATCGGCAGCACCAGTCCCGCGGAATTCCAAAACATCACCAAATATTTCGGGGTATACACCAACAGCCGGCCGTACTGCTCCAAGGTGACCTGGTCCGGCACCCATTTCAGATTGACGAAGGTTCCGGCACCGGTCGAAGTCACCTCCGTGAGCTTTCCGATCACCCCGTAATTGATCTTCAGCTCCTGTTCCGTCATCAGCGAATTGGTGAACGTAATGACGACCGGGAACAGCAGCAGCAAGCCGATCACCCCCAGGAACGCCGTCAGCAGAGCCTTTTGCACCGCTTTGATCACTTGCACGCTGTCCACCTCCTATTCGTACAAGTTCTCTATTCCATAAACTTCCGGTAGCGGCGCTCCAGCCCGAACAAGACCAGGACGATCGCCAGGATGGCGGCGACCATCAGCACCGCCGCGGCCGTCAGCTTCTGGATGTTTAGCGAAACAAACATGTTGTTCATGTAGTGCTGCAGCATGTAGATGCTGTCATGCGGATAATCGCCCGCCAGCAAATACGTCTCCCGGAACACCTTAAACGAATTGATGATCGATATGATGACCACGAAAAACGTCGTCGTCGTTAAGTAAACGAGCGTGATCCCCAAAAACTGGCGAAAGGGTCCGGCGCCTTCGACCCGGGCGGTTTCGTAGTAATCCTGCGGAATTTGCTGCAGGCCCGCCAGGAACAAAATGACGTTGTAGCCAACGTTCTTCCACAAATACACGACGATGACTACATACCGGGCGGCGGCGGTTTTCATCCAGTCCACACGCTGGATCCCGAAATGGCTGAGCGCATAGTTCAAAGCGCCGTTCCAGTCGAACACCACCTGCCAGATGATGATGACCGAAGCGACCGGCACCACCAGCGGCAGGACGTAGGAGGTGCGCAGCCACTTTCGCAGATAGATTTGCCGGTTCAACAGCAGCGCCAGTCCCAGCGACAGCACCAGCATCAGCGGGACGCCAAGCGCACTGAAATAAAACGTGTTGGCCGCCGCTTTCCGGAACGAATCGCTGGACAGGAGCTCGCGGTAATTCGCCAGGCCGACGAAGCTTTCGCCGGAAGTGCCGTTCATGAAGGAATACATCAGACTCATCCCGAACGGAATCAGATAAAACACCGCAAACCCGGCCGCGCTCGGCGCCAGAAACAACCATGCCGCCGCCCCGTCCCCGCGCAACGGGCAGGCGAGGCCCAGCCGGGTCAGGCCGTTCGGCGCACGCAAAAACCCCCACTTCTTCATCTTCCAGTCCTCCTGCATTCATGCCTTTAAGCATAGGGCAGACTTTTAAAATCAAAAGTGGGGTAAATCTTAAATTTTTCTTAATTTGATGTCGAATCTTGAATTTAGCCGGGTGGGGCATCTGCTTTCATAAAACCTACTTTGTTTCCGCCTTCATAAATAAGCTTCGCCCCACACCTGCCTGAAAATATGCTCCGAACTTAACACTTTCTTCGGGTGGCTGGCCAGCAACATCAAAATATCAAACCAGCATACCCGAGATCGGCCTGCGATTTCAAATGTTCATTCTTTTACGCCAGCATAGCGGTAAAGAGGCTGGCCGAGACGATGATTGCGATCGCCTTCGGTCAGCCCCCATTGCAGTAAATGGGCAACCGGATGGTTTAGAAGCGTTTTTCTTTGGTCACAAGAGAACGGGGTGCTTGTTGTAAAGCTCGCTTTTGCCGATGGAATCGAACAAGCGCATTTTGTTGCGGATCACTTCCTTGGCCGCGCTGATGCAGTCCGGATAGATGACGTTGGGGTCCCACCATTCTTCACGGCTCAAAATTTCCCGCGCCTTGGCGAAATACGCGTGTTTCATGTCGCTCGAAATGTTGACCTTGCAGATGCCTAGCTTCACGGATTGCGCCACTTCTTCATCCGGGTTCGAGGAACCTCCATGCAGCACAAGCGGGATATCGATCCGCTCGGCGATGGCTTTCAGGATATCGAGCTGCAGCTTCGGTTTGATGTGCTTCGGATAGATGCCGTGCGCGGTCCCGATCGCTACCGCCAATGTATCCGCGCCCGTCCGGGCAATAAAATCCCGCGCTTGCTCCGGATCGGTATACGTTACCTCCGTTACCCCGCCTTCGACGGAATTGCCCGTGCTCCCGATCGTTCCCAGCTCCGCCTCCACCGAGACGCCGACCGTATGGGCAAGCTCCACGACCTGCTTGGTCAATTTGACGTTCTCTTCGTAGGGGAGCAGGGAACCGTCGATCATCACGGAGGTGAATCCGCACTTGATGGCCCGCATCACCTCAGCCACCGAGCCGCCGTGATCGAGATGGATGACAAACGGAATCGGACTTTTGACCGCGCGGTCCCGCGCATAGCTGAAAAATTCATCCGTCAAAAACTCCAGCTCGCTGGGATGGATGGAAATGATCGCCGGTGCCTGGGAATGTTCCGCTTCTTCAATAACCGCGCGCAAAAAGCTGCTGTCCGCCACATTAAAAGCACCTACGGCAAACCGTTTCTCTTTGGCTACGGCCAACAATTCTTTCATCGTCAACAACATATCTCATTCGCTCCTTTTTAGATGTTCTTCAAAAAAGCCAACTTCTTTTTACTGCGCTTTCTCCAGCGTAAACGTGATGTCGTCATCATCCACACTTACGCCAAGCGTATCGTCGAATTCTTCATCAGCCTCGGTTACCGTTTTTTTGATCATAGAGAGGACGACTCCGCAAAGAACCGTTCCGATCAAAAGCGCGGCGGTAAACAGCCAGGGATGAGTGAACAGCGGCACAACGAACAATCCCCCATGCGGAACTGGAGCTTCCACGCCCCAGGTCATAATCAATCCGCCCGCAATGGCGGAACTGATCACGCAGGAGAGAACCACCCGGAACAAATCCCGCGCTGCGATCGGAATAACGCCTTCCGTGATCATGCAAATTCCCATGGGAAAAGCTGCTTTCAGCGCTTCTTTTTCCGAACGGGTATACTTCTTGCGGGTGAGAAAGAAAGATAACGTGATGCCGAGCGGCGGAATTATCGAACCGACGAATTTAACCGCTTCCGGTCCGTAGACACCTTGCACGAGTAAGCCGTCCGCGAACAGGGACATCGTTTTGTTGACCGGTCCGCCGAAATCGAATGTCGCCATCGCCCCCAGGACCGCGCCAAGCAGGAATTTGGACCCGCCCTGCATGGATTCAAGCATATGGGTCAGACCGTTTTGCGCCCATACGATGGGCTGCCCGATCAGCAAATACATGGCCAGCCCCGATAGGATGGTTGCCAGCACCGGTATCACCATAACCGGCATAAGCCCTTGCATGGATGCGGGCAAACGGACGTATTTCCGAATGGCGAGCACCACATAGCCGACCAGGAAACCGCCAACCATTCCACCGATAAAACCGGCTTGGATCTGCGAGCATACGTAACCTACGATCAGCCCGGGGGCGACGCCCGGACGATCGGAGATGGAGTAGGCGATGGCCGCGCAGATCAACGGGACGACCAGCCCCATGCCCAAACCTCCAAGCTGGTTGAGGTAATAAGGAATGGTCCCTGTCTTCTCCGCTACGTCGGTTCCTCCAAGCAGTTGTCCAAGCGCAATACAAATGCCGGCGGCAACGATCAGCGGAATCATATAGGATATCCCGGTAAGCAGGTGTTTTTTGATGATTTGGCCGATATGGCTGCCTTTATTAGTCATCGTCGTTCCTCCTTTTAGTGCGAGTTCAAAAAGTTGGTTTTCAGGACCGAGAAGGTTGGATGAAGCTAGGGACTGAGGAGCGGAGCGTACGTTTTGGGTACGTGAGCACCGGAAGGCCCGGCTGAATTCAAATTCGACGTCGAGTCTTCTCCCTGAACTGCTTCGTCATGGAAAGACGACTTTTTGAACTACCTTTTATGCGGGGTTTTGGTTGGAGGCCAGCGAATGCTCCACCTTCTCGATAAACTGAACTGGCGATTTGATAACGGTTTGTGTCTTGACCCGAACGACCGGTTTTCCTTTGAACCTTTCTTCGCCTCCTATCTTGATATCCGTCGCCAAAATCACCACATCCGCCTGCTCGATGTCTTCAGCGGTCAGCGCGTTCTCCGTGCCGATGGTGCCCTGGGTTTCCACCAAAATGTCGTGCCCCCTTGCCGCCGCTCCTTTAATCAGCTTCTCCCTGGCGATGTACGTATGGGCTATGCCGGCCGTGCATGCGGCAACCGCAACGATTTTCATATATACCCCTCCCGCGATGATATTTACTGAAATCAAGCTTGAACTTTAAACAGAGAAATTATTTTCCGCGGATCTTGTTCGACCAGCAGCGCATCCAGCACTTTTTCATCCGCCAAGGCGGATGCAACCTGCGACATCAGCCGGATATGGGTGGTCGTTTTGTCCGTCATCCGCACCGCAAACAGAATGACGCAATGCACCGGCTTGCCGTCAAGGGTTTCCCACGGAATCGGATGTTCGCTTCTGCCGATCGCCAGCGCGGTTTGCAGGACGGCTTCGGATTTGCCGTGCGGGATGGCGATATGGTTTTCCAGTCCGGTCTGCCCTTCCTCTTCACGTTTGTACACATCGGCGATAAAATCGTCGACCGAAGACAACACCCCCTCCTGCAGCAGCATCCCGCTCATTTCGCGGAACACCTCGTCCTTGGTGGCGGCCCGCAAATGGAGATTGATCCGGTTTTCATTGAGAATTTGGGCGATATCCATGATGCCCCTCCTTGTTCAGATTCAACTGTCCGCGAACCCTTCGTTTCTGTGCGGAACTAATGATGATGCCTTGCCGGTTGGCAAAGCCTTGCGCGTGATACCAATCATACAACTGGCGGAAAACCCATATCAGCTCCTTTTCGCCCGGGCAAGCGATCATCCAGTCCAAAGCGGCGATTTCCCCTTCTCCGCCTGTCGTGATGACCAAGCCGATTCGGGGTTGCTTGATCCTCCCGGAAGGCACCAGATACAATCGGTCTCCGCTTGACAGTGTAAGGCAGTTCAGATCTTGCAATCCGGCCGGACCATTCAGCCTGATTTTAAAACGTTTCCATAAATACTGCACCGCTTGGTCTCGAGGCTGGCCTGCGATAAATAGGTCGGCATCGTCAAGAACGTCTGCCAGAAAACTCCGGCCTGGGCCGGCTTGGCGCCCCTTTATAGCCTCCTGAACAATCCGCACGGTAACAAGCTTGACGTCAGCCTCACCAAATAGAGCGCTTACAAGAATCACCGGCACATCCGTTTCACTAAGCTTGACGGTGGAAATGATCAAGTCGGCTTTGTCCTTCCAGGATGCCGCCGCCTTGGCCGAAGAGACGGTATCGACGATTTTCCAATCGGGAAAAGTGCGCAAAATCCGGGTTTTCAGCAGATGGGAAGTTCCAATCCCGCTTGAGCAGACCAGCAGAACTTTCTTGCATTTCACCTGCTGCTCGATGGAATTCTGGAAGTATAAGGTTAAATATCCGAGTTCGTCTTCGCTAACCTCCCGTCCTTGCCACTCGGCGGACATCAGAGCCATGGACATTACCGTGATGTCGAACACCGCCGGGAACTCCCGCTTTATTTCGGCAAGCATCGGATTTTTAATGGAGATCCGATATTTTAGCCGATTCATCATCGGTTTAAAATGCACGATCAACCCGCTTCGCAACTGCTCATCCCCAGTAAGACCGGTTTGGATCAACGTCGAAAAACAAGCGACCAACCGGGCGGCGATCCGGGGGATATCGGGATTTTCCCGCACGATAAGCTCGGTGGCCGAAGGGCTAAAAGCGGATATCCCGGCTCCGGACGAAATCAGATGTTGATAAATAAAATAGGTCTCCTCCTCCGGCAGACTGCCGCCAACGTATTGCTCGACGTGCTTTATAATCGAAGCGGCGATTTTAAAAGCGTTTTCGTCCAAGGATGAATCTTGCCGGGCATCCGGTTTGCCGGTCAGAAGCTTACCTTTTTCAAACCTTTTGATCAAAATAAGCAAATGGGACAGCATATTAATATAATACGGATCGCCAATCGGATAACTCAGGTCGTGTTCGGTTTTCTCCAGCAGCTCCTGCACAAACCTGACGGCTCCCGGTTCAAACTGCCGCTCCAGTTCCCGGTAGGTTTGGCGGTCGATCCGGTTTTGCTCGGCGCAGCCGCTTTCCTTGGGATAGGTGAGGATCAGTTCGTTGACGAGGTACATAAGAGCTTTGCGGATATCTTCCTCCGCTCCCCTGATGTGCGTCCCCTTCTGATTGCGGACCAACTGCAACCGGAAGGGTTCCAGCATGCCCTCAATAAATTTCAAATCGTTGACAATCGAGGCATTGCTGATGTAATACGCCGCCGCCAGCCTGCTGATGGACGTCTCTTTCGGCGCCTGGCTCAGCAGTTCGGATAGAATTTGAATCCGCCTGGCCCCAGTGGACTGATCCGATGGTTCAGGGGGATCTTCGAATTGGTATCCCTTATTCCGGGGCATGACCGGCAATTCCAGCATGTACCCTTTTCCCGGCTGTTTTTTCAGCCCGATTCTCTCGCGTTCCAGCCTTTCTTCCACCGCCTGCAGCTCGCGGTAAATCGTCTTTTCCGACAAGTCGAGCCTGTCGGCTATCCATTTGGCGGTAACGTAGTTCCGCTGCCGGCTGAGTAAGTTAATGATTCTTTTCTGCCTGCTTGATAGCGCTATCATGAGGATCACCTCCTTAACTCACGTTTATCATAACACCCCCTCGATATCACGAGAAATACTAAATCATGTCCGTAAATTACGGTCAAATTAATACGCCCCCCGCTCCTCTAAACCGTTCGTTATTTAAGTAGGACATACTGGGCGGAAACGATCGGCGAAGTGGTCTGCATTCCGCCCGGGGCCGACGGGCGCGTCAATCCGGAGCATCTGGAGCGGGTGGGGAGCGAACGCATGCTGCGCCGCGTGCGGGAGCTGACGGAGGTGCTGCTGCGGGAGCATGACTCGGGAACGAACGAATGGCGGCATATTTTCGAGCGGCGGCCGGCATTGGGGGAGGTGGTTCGAATTTGCTTGAAAAATAGCCGGATTTAAGCGAAATAAGCGCTGTGGCAACCGTTACAATTTGAAATCAACGTTTTTGGAACAAATAAAGCTTGTGCCAACCGTTAGAATATTGGTGTGGCTAGAAAATGTATCTTGTCAGATTTAATGCAACGCTAGTGCTCTCATTAAGTCATAATTTCGGCAAGCGCACTTCAAACTGCGTGCGGATGACATCGCTTTGCGCTGAAATGGAGCCCTCATGCTGTTCAATGATATTTTTGGCGATGAATAGGCCGAGGCCGGTGCTGCCTTCCTGATGCGTCCGCGCCCGGTCGCCGGTGAAAAACATGTCAAACAGATGCGGCAGCTCGTTCGGCGGAATGGAATCCCCGTAATTGATGACACGGATGACCGCGTTCCTTTCTTCCATCCGGCCGTGGATATCGATGTACCCGCCGTCTTTGCCGTAACGGACGGCGTTGGACAGCAGATTCTCGAACACGCGGGCCAGCAGGTCCCCGTCGCCGGAGATCGTCAGTTGCGGGGCGAGGTCGAGGCGGACGGTCAGCTCGTTTTTTTCGAATAGGGGGTACAGTTCTTCAGCCAGTTGGGTCAGCAGTTCGCCGAGGTCAATCGGCCCCCGGGTTAGCTTCAGCTTGCCGTAGTTCATTCGCGTGATCTCGAACAACTCGTCGATCAGCTTCTCCAGCCGCTGCGATTTGGTATAGGCGATGGAGGTGTAATGCTTCATCTGTTCAGCGGTCAAATCCTTGCCCTGTAGAATGAAGTCCAGGTACCCGATTACGGAGGTCAGCGGCGTTCGCAAATCATGGGCCAGGTTGAGCACCAGCTGCTCTTTGCTGGTTTCGGCGAAATCGCCCCGTTCCACCGCCTGCTGCAGCTTTTCGCTGGCCAGGTTGATGTCCCGCGCGATATCCCCGAGTTCATCGCCCGACGGAACATGGACCCGGTAGCTGAAATCGCCCCCGGCCAGCTGGTTGATTCCCCGGGAAATTTCCCGGAAATAAGCGACGTAACGACGGGTTAGCAGATAGAAGTAGAAAAATGAGATCGGAAAAAAAATGATCAGGAACACGTTAATATCGCCGATATCTCTGATCGTTTCGCGGATTCCGAACATCGGATTTTCTCGAAACAACGTATGGTAATACTGCTGCAGCGCCAAGTAAATTAGAAAAGTAGTGCCGGCAGACAAGATCATACTCAGCCCGAACAACTTGATCATCTGGAAGCGAAAACTGCGGAATTTGGTTTTAGCCATTGAACGTATAACCTACTCCCCACACGGTTTTAATCAGCTTGTTTTTGTGCTGGTCTTCCCCCAGCTTCTTGCGCAAGGTTCGGATATGCACCATCACCGTATTTCCGCCCTCGTAATAAGCCTCGCCCCACACCTGCCGGAAAATATGCTCCGAACTGAACACCTTTTTCGGATGGCTGGCCAGCATATATAAAATATCGAATTCCTTGGGCGTCAGCTCGACCCGTTCGCCGTACAGGAATACGGTCCGCTCCTCGGGATGGATGACGATCCCGCCGGCCTCCAGCACAGGGGTCCCCGCCTGCGTACCCGCCGACGGGTTGAGCTCCATGAAGCGGCGCAGCTGCGCGTTCACCCGGGCCACCAGCTCCATCGGGTTGAACGGTTTGGTCATGTAATCGTCGGCGCCGCGAACCAGCCCGGTAATTTTATCGAGGTCGCTGGCCTTGGCGCTCAGAAAAATAATCGGCAGATGATGCCGCTCGCGAATTTGCCGCGTCGCTTCGTACCCGTCGAGCCCCGGCATCATGATGTCCAGAATCGCCAAATCGACCGGCTGCGTCCGCACGGCGTCAACCGCCTGCTGCCCGTCGGGAACTTTGATGCAGCGGTAGCCCTCTCTAGCCAGATGCAGCTCAATCAGATCGGCGATTTCCGCCTCGTCATCCGCAATCAATATCGTGATTGGTTTCATCGTTAGGCCCTCTCCTTTTCATGGACAGCATAACCGAGATCGGCCTACGATTTCAAATGTTCGTTCTTATATTCCAGAAACGTTTACGGCTGTGTTGGAGGCTGCGGGCTTCCAGGACCGAACGAATCCAAACTTTATTCTGTTCACGCTGCAGGCAAGCTGTGGGTGGAACTGTATGCTGCCTTACACGATTCACCTTCATCGTCCAAGCTCAATTGGATAAATAGGCTTGATGTACTGTTATATTGACCATCGCTCAAAAGATGGTTATATTTATAATATATTCCCAAAATTTATCAGAGGTGGTTAGTTTGAATGATACAACCACGATTCTCGGAGCGCTGGAGCAATTTTCAAAACAGAATGGGTTAAATATTAGTCAACTATCCAAGCAGACCGGATTGAATACGGGCACGATGAGTGCTATTTTAAACAGTCAGAGAGTGCTTTCCGTGCATCAACTGGACCGGATTACTACGGTGATGAATCTCCCCGATGGGCATTTTTATGAGCAGTACATCCAGGAGTACTTGAATGAAGTGGCGCCGAATTGGCGCAGAATCAAACCTTTTTTTTACCGGTGCGCAGAGTTGGACAAGCTGGATTGCATTAAGCAAATCGTAAATCTATTGCTGGATAACCCTTTATATTCATCTCCCCTGTTTGAGGTAGCAGAAGATTTAATTGCGCAAGGAAAGCGGATGGCAGCAGCAATTCTTTACGAAAGCGTAGCTCTAAGCGAAAAAAGTCAGCATTCAGAGCGGTTAGCTTATTGCCAGTACAAGTTGTTCCTAACTAGACTTGGCCCCGACCAGGAACAAAACAACCAGGCAGCGATCCAGTTTGAGCCTTTCGCGGAGCGGCTTGATGAAATCGACCAACTCCAATCTGGAAATAGCGGTGGCGTTGGAAAATCAAAGCGATTCAGTCGCGGGAGCTGTACGGCGGCCCCGGCAGAAGACGAGTGAATTAATCCGAAAGCTTAATGAAGTGATGGCTACCTATCCGTCAGAAAATCAATCTAAGTGGGCGAAACGGATCGGCGTTTCACCGTCGAGAGTTGGCCAACTACTTCGTGCTATGAAAGAAGCTGGGAGTCAACAAACGGCCAACCTGGGAATTGCGGTGGCGTTAGAAAATCGAAACGATCCAGACGCAGGAACTGTACGGCGGCCCCGGCAGAAGACGAGTGAATTAATCCGAAAGCTTAATGAAGTGATGGCTACCTATCCGTCAGAAAATCAATCCCAGTGGGCGGAAAGGGTCGGCGTTTCGCCGTCGAGAGTCAGTCAACTACTTCGTGCTACGAAATCAGTAGAGAGCTAATAGAAAATGTATGTTTGAATACGAACGTATGCTATGTAACCGGCTGGAATGGAAGCGAATATTCATCAACGGAAGGGCGTTCCTAAATGGGGAACGCCCTTCTTCAAGTTTCTCTGGAAATGGAATAAAAAAATCGAATTATAACTAATTTTTGCTTTTCATTGGAAAAATTTAGTTGTATACTAGATGTGTAAATACTTATATTACCATATTTTCCGAAAGAAGATGATATATGAATAAATTTTGAATAAATCTATTTAGGATTTGTTTTTTCTAAGTTTTTGTAATAGTCGATCTAAAATGAAACCAACAAGATACCAGAAAGCTAATGTGGTGAGATAAACTACCGTTATTGGAATATCTGCTTTTCGTACAAAAAGAGAGGATTCGTATAACCAGACCAACGGACTAAATATGGCCAATAGTATGTTGTAGTCATCATTTCCCGAAATATTCACAACAATAACGAAAAATGAAATTAAAACTAACCAAAATCGAAATGATTTCATTAAAAAACGAATGGGCTTCATTATTTATACCTCCAATTTACATTTGTCCTAATATCTAACTGACTACACAGATATTATACACTTATATCTTGGACTGTGTGAGTAATATCAAATAAAAGTGAAAGAAGGTTGAGTCATGAAGTTAAACAAGACAGTTGTAACAACTGTTACTTCTATCCTTTTTATATCAACCATCGTTCCTGCTGCGCTAGCTTTAAATGACCCCTCAAAAGAAGCAACAAGTTTTGTTAAACCTACTATTTCAGATATTCAAGATTTAGATCACATTGAAAAATTAAAATCACTAAGTAATGGTCAATCCCTCAATTCATTGACGATTGAAAATTCAGAAGCAGTGTTAGACAAACAAAATGAATATCTCAATTCATTAAATGCGAATGAGTTATTTGAAACCCTTGGTGAACTTACTATTTATGACGAGAACAATTTTGAAAGATATGCGCAGTCTATTTTACCCTACTTATATAAAGCGTGGGGCGGAACTGTTCCTGCTGAAATTTCAGATGTAGTGGCAGAAAGAGAGTACGATCCCAAATTAAGAGCATTGACCATAGATATTCTGGCTAATGGCAATGGAATAGATGAAGGTAGTTTTGATAAAATTAAAACTGTTATAGAAGATAAAAGTGAAGATGAAAATCTTCGGAGATACGCTTTATTACAATTACAGCCACAACAAGACGCTAAATTGAGTGCTGCTTCAAATTCTATTAATTTGAAAGCGATTTATGATGATTTAAGTGAACCTGATGGAGTAAGAGCTGCTTCAATTACAGCTATGCGTAGATTGAACGATCCTAATTTTGAAGTAGTGTTAACTTCTTTAAGTCAAAGTGAAAATATGAATGATCCGTTATTACGTAATTTTGTTACAAGTGCTGCCAAGGTTGGAGAGCTACACAATTATATAGAAGTAGTCAGTAAAATTCTTAATGAGACTGAGGATGAACAAGTTTTTGAAAGCACAATATACGCACTTGGTATTGATGGTAGTGAAGATGCCGTAAATTTACTTGTAGAACATCAAGGGAAATTTAAGGGCAATGCAGAGGAAGTTGGTAAATATTCTTTGCTGCAAAACTTGGGTATTATCTCCTCCATGTTAAAGAGTCAAAATGATACCCAAATAATAACGGCTTTAAAAGCAGCAGAAATTATCAATTATGGTGAAGTATACTCAGAAATAAAACAAATCCATGATAACTCTAAAAATTCGGAAGTTATCCAAGCAGCAGAGCATGCTTTGAACAATATTGTACCTGAAGATCTTGTTGATGAATTTAATAGTGGGAAATGGGGAGGGGAAAAATGATGTACAATTTACCGATTCTTAACAAAAAATTAGTTGTAGTAATCCTTTTTCCGCTATTAATTTTAATTGGTGCTACTACAACCCATGCTGCTAATGAAGGAGATGCTGGATATAGAGAGGGCGGTTGGCTAACCTTTGGGAGTGAGCACGGAGGGATATATTCCGGCAGTGGTGTCTATGAAATTAAGGGTTATTGGGGTGACGGGGTTGTGCATAGTACCTTTGATAGCTTTAAAGATTCACAGTATTTTTATGGCTGGTATACTAATCCTAATATAACAGCATCTAAAAGAGGCCAGATTATATCTACTGTTGCGGCAATGAGTGCTGATCCGGATATCACGTACACTGCTCAAGCACAGCTTATGTACGATGATTCTGGTTCATCCGGATATGTCAATGTTTCCGAGATTACAGATATACGTTGTGATGGTGTTATAGAATACGCCTATGAATGGAATGATCTTTATGTTTGGGGACATTCTGATAACGGAAAAAGTTCAGGAACTCCAACCGATTTTGATATATCAAGTAAAGCAAATGTAAAGTACCATGCTAACTTAGGATATGACGAACCTTGGATAGAGGTTAGTCCAAGAGTGCAGCGTGGAAATGCCCCTGTAAGCAATCCTACTAAATGGACACAGCTAAGACCGAGAACCTCGTAAAATATAATCTGTTGCTTCGCTGTAGAGTTTAATACGGTGTTTGTAAAGGAAGGGGCGGGCCGAAGTGATGATACTTCGGTCCGCCCTACGCTTGGTTCGAACTGTTTAACTTTTTAAGTCCAACGTTTTCCGTAAAAAGGCCACATTCAGCTGTGCGGTATCCGGCAGGACAACATCCGCCCCCGACGCGGTGAGCGCGGCTTCCTCGCCGATGCCCACTGCGGTCATGCCCGCTGCCTTGATCGCTTCGATCCCGGCCTGGGCGTCCTCGACACCGATGCACGCCTCCGGCCCGACGCCGATTTCCTCGGCTCCGCGCAGGAATAGATCCGGGGCGGGTTTCCCCCGCTTGACCGAATCCGGCGGTACCACGTAACTGAATAATTCCGTGAGCTCCAAAGCGCGGAGAATCTGCGGCGCGTTTTTGCTGGCCGACGCGATGACCGCCGGAATCCCCTCGCGCTGCATTTCCAGCAGCAGCTCACGTATGCTCGGATACGTATCCTCCGGTTTCAAGCGCTCCAGCAGCGAAACGTAATGCTCGTTTTTCCGCCGTGCCATGTCCTCTTTTTCCTCTGGCGTATAAGCATCCGCCTTCCCGCCGTGAACAAGAATCCGGTCCAGCGATTCCATCCGGCTGATGCCTTTAAGCTGCTCGTTAAACGCCCGGTCGATGGCGATGCCCAGTTCTTCGGCAAGCCGCTTCCAGGCGATGAAATGATATTCGGCGGTGTCGGTGATCACCCCGTCCAAGTCAAAAATGACTGCCTTCAGCTCCATATTATCCAAAACACTCCTATCTGCTTTTTTCGATTGTACCCCACGTTGGATAAAATCCAATAGATTAGCAGATATAGACCGCCATTTTGAGCTCTCATTGGAAAATATCCAATAGATTTCGCTCAAATTGCCCATTTCGTGTCTGCCGAATCTCATCTATTGGAAAATATCCAATCAGGCTGCTGCATTTGCCAGCAGATTTCCAATTCTATTGGATATATCCAATCAGAACATTGGGCCAGGCGGGCGTATCTCCGCAACTTCCCTGCAACTTCCCACAAATTCCTTCTACTTCCTTCTACTTCCTTCTACCTCCTTCTACTTCCTTCTACTTCCCTCTACTTCCTTCTACTTCCCACAACTTCCTTCTACTTCCCGCCAACTTCCCACTCGATCCAGGGCTCGTCGCTTTCCAGGCGCTTCCCGTTCAGTTCCAGCACCACACGCCATCTTTCATCATTGCGCACGGTGACCACACGGCCCTGCCCGCTCGTTCCGGGCTTAACAACGATGTCAAACCGGGCGCCGGCGATGTTCAGCCCGCTGAGCTTGCATTCGCGGTCTTGCCACGCGGCCGGCAGCTGCGGGTTCAAGCGCAGCACACGCCGGTGCGCCTGGGGCCGGACGCCGAAAAAGCCGCGAACCACCGGCACCGCCAGCGCGTAAAGGGTCCAGGCCTGCACCACACAGCCGTAGTCCGGGGACATCTCGGAAAAAGAGCCGGGAAGCGCCACGGAAAACGTGCGCAGCATCCGGCGCAGCAGGTCCAGCGCTTCGTCCGGGTGCCCGTTTTCCGCTTCGGCCACGGCGTGAACGCCGGTCGAAATCGTCATCGTCCCCTGCTGGAGGATGCCGGACAGATAGGTGCCATACTCGCCGACAAAAACGTCCGACCGCATCGTTTCCAGTGCTCTGGCGGCTTTGTCCGGATCGGCGATGCCCGCCTCCATCGGCGTGACGATGACCCAGTTTTTGTTGAGCAGCCAGGCAACGTCCCCCTCTTGATCGGCGGTATCCTCAAGGATCTGCTTCATGTACTCACCGTACCCGTCAACCCCGTGCTTCTCTGCCAAGGATACCATAGTCTCCCGCTTGGCCGCTACCATTTCACGGGGCGCTACGGCGTCGGCATACAAGCCTTCCGCTTCGCACCAGAAGACCCGATTGACAGCCTCAACCGCCCGCTCGGCCAGCTCACCGTATTTCGCCGACCGCTCGTGCTCGCCAAGGAATCCGCTCATGGCGGCCATCGCCCGCAGCGCTTGGGCGGTATAAACGGCGCTGTCGATCAGCTCCATATTCAGCCCGGCGATTTCGATAATCCCATAGCCGGAAGGGAACAAGTCACCGTCGGGGTCCATTTCTCCCAACAGCCAATCGATCCCTTTCACGCAATAGTCATAATGGCGGCGCAGCAGCGCTTCATCGCCGGTCCATTGAAACAGCTCCCAAACAAACGCGATGTAGTGCGCGGTCTCCTGGGTATTGCCCGGATTGGCCACCGCCCCCAGCGTTGTAATCTCATGCACGACCCGCCCGTTGCCGTTTGTTTCCTCGGACTTTTGCAGCAGCAAATCCAGCGTATCCTTCGCCAGCCCGGGATCGCCGATGGCCAGCATGCCCTGCAGCGCATAGGTGCTGTCGCATCCAAACCACCAGGGATACGTCGGCCCCCCGGCAGTCAAGCCGCGGCCCAACCCGTCGACCGTCTGCACCAGCCACTGATTGTTCCACTTGGCCCAGGCAAAAGCTTCGTTTAATCCCGGTTCGCCCTCGATTTCCAGGCTGGCCCGCTCCGCGATCTCCCGGTACAACGCCTGCTTCTCCGCAAGCATCGCTTCATGCCGCTGCGAAATCAGCTCGTAGGTACGGTCGCACTCCTCCCGCGAGGTATACGAACCAGCCGCAAACAGCCGGAAATCGAACGTTTCCCCCGCCGGAAGCTCCACCTCCGCGGCAAATGAGATTCCGCAGCCGGCCCCCGCCGTAAATTCAGGCCCGTACAACTCCGGATCGGCTTTCACGGCATCGCCGGGCAAGTCGGTCCCTACCCGCACGAACCACGGATGATCCTGATCCTTGACCAGCACCTGGCGGCCAGCAATCTCCACCGGCAAATCCCGGTCCCCGTCCACGACCCCGGCCTGCTCCGAAAACCAAACCGGACGAAGGTCCGTCCGCACGAGCAGCTCCAACCGCAAACGTACGGGTTGTCCAGCATTAGCGTGAACACGGTAATTGGCGGCAAAGCCTTTTTCCCGCTCCGGCGCGAATTGGGAACGCTCGATGGAAACCGGAATATGGCCCAGCCAGTGATCGTATTCAAAACGGCCGCCCCAAGGCTCACTCACAAAAGCGTCGGCTCTTGCCCAGACGGAAATGCCCCGGTCCAGGTCCGTGACCTTCAGCCAAAAACCGTCCAGCAGCTTGATCGGATGCAGCCACACGCCCCCCATCTCACCCGCGAGATGATGGCCGAAATCGGGAAAATACCCGTCCTGCGAGCCGCAAATTTTGACGTATTCGCCGCCGTGATAATAAAGATTAAGTGGGTGTCTGCTCGTTAATCGGCTCATGAACTTCCTCCTTGATATAAATCAGCCTTTAATCGCCGAAGAGATGGAGATGCCTTCGATGAAGTATTTTTGCGCGACAAAAAAGACGATCAGCGCCGGCAGCATAATCAGGATCGTAGCCGCCATCAGCATGTTCCATTCGACATTGTAGAGCCCCTTGAACATCGAGAGGCCCAGCGCCAGGGTGTATTTTTCCGTGGAATTCAAATAAATCAAAGGACCTTGGAAATCGTTCCAAACGCCCATGAAGGTAAAAATGGCTACGGCAATCAGCGGCGCCATGGACAACGGCAAAATGATGCGCAAGAAGATCTGCATCCGGTTTGCCCCGTCCACAAACGCCGATTCGTCGAGATCGCGGGGGATAGCCCGCATAAATTGGCGGATCAGAAAGATATTAAACGCCCCGCCCCCGAAAAAGGACGGCACGATCAGCGGCAAAAACGTATCGACCCAGCCCGCTTCCTTGAACATGATAAACATCGGGATCAGCGTCACCTGGGAAGGCAGCATCATCGTCGCCAGCAAAACGAGAAACAGCGTTTTTTTCCCTTTAAAGCGGAATCTGGCGAAGCCGTAGGCGCATAAAGCCGCCGAAAACACGGTTCCGATCAGCACCGGAAGCAAAATAATCAGCGTGTTGAGCAAAAAGGTGAAAAATGGGATGGCCCGCACGGCGTCGGCATAATTGCTCCACAGCCAGGTCGTCGGGAAGAAGTTGTCCTTGAACACCTCGGCCGGTGTTTTCAAAGACGTAAAAAAGGTCCACAGCAGCGGAACAATTACCACCGCCGCCCCGGCAATCAGTATCAACTGGCTTATGATCCCGGATATGCTTATTTTTTTGAGATTGCGTTCCATTCGCTTGCGCCTCCTTTAATCCTTTTCGTCGTCGCCCTGATAGTACACCCACATGGAAGAGCTGCGGATGACGAGGAGCGTGAAGACGAGAATGATAACGAACAAAATCCAAGACAGCGCGGAAGCGTAACCCATTTCATAATCCTGAAACGCTTTGTTGTACAAATACAAGTTGTAGAACAGCGTCGAGTTGAGCGGCCCGCCGTTTGTCATGACAAAGGCCTGGGTGAAATACTGGAATCCGCCGATAATCCCCATGATCAAATTAAAAAAGATCGTCGGCGAGATCATCGGCAGCGTAATGCTGGAAAAACGGCGCAAACGGCCCGCCCCGTCCAGTTCGGCCGCTTCATACAGCTCTTCCGGGACCCCTTGCAGCCCGGACAAATAGATGATGATCGTGTTGCCGATCCCCCAAATGCCCATGACAATCAACGCACCCAGCGCGTAGGAAGGGTCCTGCAGCCAAGCCGGGCCCTGGATGCCGAACAAGGCCAAAGCCCGGTTCAGAATCCCGTATTCCGGGTTAAAGATCATCACCCACATCATCGAAACGGCGACCGCCGGAATGACCGAAGGCATAAAGTAAATCAGCCTGAACAGCTTCATGCCCCGGCTTCTCATGTTCAGCAGCATCGCCGCGAGCAGGGAGAGAATTTGGTAAAGCGGCACGGAAACAAGCGCAAACACAAAGGTCACTTTTAAAGACTGGTAAAACAGATCGTCCTGAAAAATCGCCCGGAAATTGTCCAACCCGACCCACTCGATCGATTTGACCCCGGTGATGATGTCCCATTTGCTGAAAGCCAGCAGCAAGGAGAACAGCATCGGACCGATGGTGAACAGCAGCAGTCCAAGCAACCAGGGAAGAATAAACAAATACCCGGCGCGCTCCGATTTTGAATTACGCATGGAAAAACCTCCTTGATGAGACGGGGTAAAGCGAAGAGCGCTGCACGCCCCCCGCTTCACCCGCCGGTCGCTTACTTGATTTTGCCGTCCACATTTTTGGCGGCTTCATCGAGCGCCCCTTTGACATCCTGTTTGCCCAGCAGGATTTTCTCCAGCGCCTTGGTGAACTCCTCGACGAATACCGGGCCGTTGGCGGAACGCATCGTGACCGGCTTTTTCGCGTAGTTCATCATTTCGATCACCGGTTTGTCGGCCACCTCCGTCTCTTTCACCTGATCCAGTTCAGTGACGGTGGCGGGCAGCACCTTGCTGTTCTCCGCGCGCAGCTTCTGGGCATCGGTGCCGGACAGCCATTTTGCCAGCTCGTAGGCTTCCTGTTTGTGCTTGCCTGCGGCGTTGACGGCCCAGCCGGCGCTGGCGATGATACTTGTTCTGGTTCCGTCTTCCCCTTTGGGAATCAAGGCCGATCCGTACTGTACGTCCGATTTGTCCAGATCCCCTTTGATCCAGCGTCCGGTCACCATCATCGCCAGCTTGTCGGTCATGAACATGGAGGAGTCTCCGCCCATCGTTTCCGTATCCTGCGGCGTCGGGGAGACGCGGTCCGCCCCTTTGGACAAGGCCACATATTTTTCAAGGGCGGCTACGGTTTTGTCGCCATTCATGTAACCTTCCGCTTGGGTGCCGTCCTCGTTGGCGATGTCCGTTCCGTGATCCCACAGATAGGTGTAAATCGGATATTCCCATTTCGTGGCGTTGAAGCCGAATTGCGTATATTTCCCGCCGTCTTTTTGGGTCAGTTTCTGCGCGGCGGCGATCAGGTCATCCCAGGTCCAGTCGTCCGTCGGATACGGGAGCTTCGCTTCATCGAACATCCGCTTGTTGTACCACAAGGCCAGCGGATTGAAATCTTTCGGCAAATAATACTGCTTGCCGTTGATCTTCATGTTGTCGATCAGATCCTTCTGGAAGATGTCCAGGGAGAAGGAGCTGTCGTTCTTCAAATAATCGTCGAGCGGTTCGATGACGCCTTTATCGACATATTTGAAATAATCGCCTTCGCCGATCAGGAACACATCAGGGGCCTGCCCGGCGGCCAGCGAAGTGGTCAGCTTCGTGCCGTAACCGTCGCTCGGAATCGGTTCAAATTTGACCTGGATATCCGGATGCGCCGCGTTGAATTCATCCGCCAGCTTCTGCTCGTTGGCACCGGCGTTCACGTCCCCCCAGACGGAGAAGGTCAGGGTTACTTTCTCTTTCCCGCCTTCCGCGTTTCCGCCGCCGGAAGCGCCTTTGCCGCCTCCGCACCCGGAAAGCACCATCGCTGCAACCATAACCAAAATAACTGCTACCGACCATTTTTTGCTCATTTCTAATGACCTCCCTTAAGAAATTCAATTTCGATATAACGATCACAAGCTACGTTAAGGTTGATCCGGCTGATCCGGCTGGCTGATCCGACTGCATGGAGCTAACGGACCTGAATGCTCTTATTTGCCTGAAAAAGCACAATTTTCATTTCTAGCGGACAGGAGAGCCGCTATTTGCTCGAAAAAAGCCGGATACATGCACATTAACGCCAAATAAGGTCTGTGGTGTCCGTTACAGCTCGAAAACTGTTGATTTTGCCAAAATAACGGCGCTGTGGTCCGTTAGGAGCTTGATTAGGATTGCTTGATCGACTCGTAATCGTAATGCAGCTCACCGTTGAACTGTACGCGTTGTCCGTGTATGATCAGCGAAACTTCCGCGTTGGCGTCCTCCGCTTGAATATGGAGGCGCTGGCGGTCCAGCGTAAACCGCAGGCGTTCACCCCGCCAATACAGCGGGAAGGAAAGCTGCTCCCACGCCTCCGGCAATTTCGGGTTCACATGAAGCTCTCCGCCGAGCATCCGCACGCCGGCAAAGCCCATGACCACGGACTCCCAAATTCCGCCCAGCGAGGCGGAGTGAATGCCCGCGTCGGACGAATGCATATAAGATCCGAGATCGATTTCGGTGGCCCGCTGGAACAGCCGGTAAGCCAGGCTGCGATCCCCGAGATCGTTGGCCAGGATGCAGTGCGTCGACAAGGACAACGAGGAATCGTGTAGCGTTTTTTCTTCGTAGTAATCGTAGTTGGCTTTTTTCACTTCCGGGGAAAACCGGTTCTCCAGCAGGAAAAACAGCATCATGATGTCCGCCTGTTTGGATACCTGCATTTCTCCCACTTGATCGAGATTATAATCGTCGAAAATGCCGCCGACCTTCTCTTGTTGTTTGTATGGGGTAAGGTCGATGATCTTTTTCTGCAAATACGTATCATCCTGCGGGATGATCCCCGCTTCGTTTGGTTTAGGCAAATAAATACGCTGCGCTTTAGCCGCCCAATCGGACACGGCCTGCTCCAAGCCAAGCTTCGCGTTCAACTCGGCAAACAGCTCCTTGTCTTCTTCCAATAGCACGTTGTAATATTCCATGGCCAGCTCCAGATTAAAGTGGGCCATATAGTTCGTGAACGCGTTGTTGTCGACATGCTCTTTGTATTCGTCAGGCCCGACAACCTCGTTGATTTCGTAGCGGCCCAGGTCCTCGTTCCATTCCAGCCGGCTGGCCCAGAATTTGGCCGTATCGAAGATGATCTCGTACCCGCAGCGGCGCATATACTCCCGGTCTCCGGTCGCCTGGTAATAATGCCAAACGGCGTAGGCAATATCGGAGGTAATATGCTGCTCGATAAACCCGGACCAGATTTTGGTCTGCTCGCCGGTGACCACGTCCACCGCTCCCCATACGGGAGTCACTTCGCCGTCGCTCGGCCAAGCCGCTTCCCAGGGATACATCGCTCCCGCAAAGCCGTTGTCGCGCGCTTTGGCCCGCGCCCCTTCCAGCCCCAGGTAACGGTATTCCAGCAGAGAGCGGGCAACCTCCGGATTCGAATAAATATAGAATGGCAAAATAAAAATTTCCGTATCCCAAAAGGAATGGCCTTTGTAGCCTTCCCCGCTTAAACCTTTGGCGCCGATTCCCATGCGATGGTCATGCGCAGGCGTCATGGCGACCAGATGGTAAACCGCGAAGCGGACGGCCAGTTGGTCGAAGTCATGGGCCGATTGAATCGACAGGTCGTACCGGTTCCAGACATCGGCCCAGGCTTCCTGATGCCGGCGGAACAAATCGTCGTACCCGGCGCGGTGCATATCCTTCAGTTCGTTCAACGCCGTTTGGCGCAGCGTATCCAGCGTCGTACCCCCGGAAAACTCGCGATCGCGGCTGGTGTAAACGGAAGCCAGCTTTTCAAACACGACCGCGTCCCCTTCCGCCAGATCCAGCGAGTAAGTGACGGCCACTTTGCGGCGGTCGATATCCATTTTGGGGACGATATCGGCCTGGCTGCCGTTGAGCTTCAGACGATGGGCCGCTCCGAGCACGAAATCAACTTTCGACTCTGTCGTCGTTTGAATGAGCTCCAGATACGTTTTGTCGTAAATCCGCTTCTCACCCTCATGAAAATGCTGGCTGCCGCTGTTGCCGACCTGGCCGTCGATGCCCGAGTTGATCGAGAGGCGCGCGCCTCCCTGAAGCAAGCGGATCTCCACCTGCATGCCGATCTGATGCAGATGGGCCAAAGAAACAAACCGCCGGAACGTGAAGGCGATTTTTTTGCCCCGGTGCTCCCATACGAAGCTGCGAACCAGCTCCGCATCCCGCAGATTGAGTCTGCGTTCATACTCGGTCACCGTTCCGAGCTGCAGCGACAAGCGCGTGCCGTCGATCCGGATGTCAAGCTTGGTCAGGTCGGCCGCATTCGGCAATTCGCTCACTTCAAACTCATCAAACTTGTTAAACGTACCGTTGACGAACAAATTTCTTTTTTCCCCGATGTAAGGTTCTTCCGTCGCCGAACGAAGCCCCATGTAGCCGTTTCCAAGCGACATTACGGCTTCGCATTTTCCGAGCGCCAACGGATCAAATTCAGCTTCGGAGAAAGTCCAGTTTCGTAACTCTTCCGTACTTGCCGGGTTGTAGTTAAGCATTGCAGTCATCTCACTCCATATCTCTTTCTTTTTTCTGAAAGCGCAATCGAAATCGTTTTCGAAATGATGGAAAAAATTCGAAAACGATTTCGATCTCAGCAAAATAAAAAAGGCATTACTTATTCGAAAACGTTTTCGACTCCATTATTGCACCTTTATCGTCTCTCTGTCAACAATTTCGAACGGAAGAATTTTATGATACCCTGCCGTTTGCTTTTCCAGCATGTTAACCACCTGTTCAAAAGCGGAATAACCGATTTTGGTAAAGTCCTGTTTGACGGTCGACAACCTGGGTGTCGTATAGCTGGACAATACGATATCGTCAAATCCCATAACCGATATCTGTTTCGGAATCGCTATGCCCAGTTCCCGGCAGCGGGTCATAAATCCGATCGCCATCAAATCGCTGACCGCGAAAACGGCGGTGATCCCAGGGTTGTCCCGAAGATAAGCTTCAGTGGCCTGATAGGCTTCTTCCTCGTTAAAATTCGCGTCGATCACGCGCTCGGGACGATACGGCACCCCCGCTTCCTCCAGGGCTTGGCGATACCCTTCCAGGCGCTCCACGCTAACTGCGGCAAATGGGTGCCCGTTGATCAGCCCGATCTCCCGGTGGCCTTGGCTGATCAGGTATTTCACCGCCTCCTTGGCGGCGCTGAGGTTGTCCGTGGACACGGAGCCCGAATGGGGACCGACAATATCCGCATCCACGATGACGCTCGGCAGCTCGCTATTCACCAATTCCTCGAAATAAGGGTCGCTTGTGCGCAGGCCGGAAATAACCACCCCGGCGATTTTATTTTCCTGGCAAAACTGCCAGTAGGATTTGTCCTGCTGCTCGGACAAGCTCCGCGTATAGATGACGACTTCATACTGGTAATGCTGGGCGGCAGTGTAGACCCCGCTCATAATCTGGAACATTACGCCGTCTTTGCCGTTGGCCTGCTCAAAGTTGGAGATGATCAGCGCGATTGTTTTCGTCACTTTGTGCTTCAGATTTTTGGCCAGCATATTCGGGAAATAGTTCAATTCCTGCGCGGCTTTCATTACCTTTTGCCTTGTCGACTCACTGACGTCGGAATAGCCGTTTAACGTCTTGGATACCGCCGAAATCGACACGTTGGCCCGCTTGGCTACATCTTTGATTGATACCATCGTTTCACCACAACATTTCTTTTAAGAGGTAGTTCAAAAAGTCGTCTTTTGATCACGATGCAGATCATGAAGCGGATTCGACGTCGAATCTTGAATTCAGCCGGGCCTTCCGTTGCTCACGTACCCAAAACGTACGCTCCGCTACTCAGTCCCTGGCTTCATCCAACCTTCTCGGTGCTGAAAAGCCGACTTTTTGAACCCGCACTATAAGGTTCAAGTTCTATTGTATCGATTGCCGGCAAAATAGCAACCAAATGGTTAACCGCTTACCTCGATTTGTTTATGTTCGGTTTCGATCGAGTAGTCCTTTGCAGCCCCGTCTTTTTTTGCCGTAAATTCGGCTATCCCGTACACCTCGTATGTGCCCGGCTCGTCCTGGATCACATAGTGAGGCTCGTTTTGTTGCAGTAAAAATGTAAAAGCGGCCGCTCGCCAAATTTTCGCTCGTGCGGGACTTAAAACCGAGTGGTTCATTGGAAAAATCCAATGAAAGCTCAAAAAAGCGTTCGATCTCCAACAATCTGTTGGATTTTTCCAATGATAGACGGAGAGAATGGGGGTGTCTACTGCATAAATTCAAGCAAAAAAATCCAACTTAACCATGAATTCTTGGATTGGATAAGGAGGAACTATTAATGAATTGGTCTTGGGTATGGGAATCGTCGGTTCTCGTCCTGGCCGGGATCGTACTGCTGCGGATTGCCGGCAGAAAATCGATCGCGCAATCGACCGCTGCAACCACCGTAATCATCATTTCGATCGGGACTATGGTCGTCCAACCGGTCGCCTTTGATCCGCTGTGGAAAGCGCTGGCTTCGGCGGCGGTATTTATCTTCTGGCTGATTGTTGTCGAATACTTGCAGTTGAAATGGGACTGGTTCGAGGGCTTGCTCAGCGGCCGTTCCATCATCGTGATCGAAAACGGACAAGTGGTGCCGAACAACATGCGCAAGCTGCGCATAACCGTCGATCAGTTGGAGGTAAGGTTAAGACAGATAGGCGTCTCCAACATCGCTGATGTGAAAACGGCCACTCTGGAGCCAAACGGACAGATCGGATACGAGCTGATGGAGTATGCCCGCCCCGTCACCGTCGGCGATCTGGAGCGTATGCTTGGGCTCAAACCCGGCATGTCCCTGGACCAGTCCATCCTTTTTCAAGAAGTGCGCCAGAACCATCATCCCACACCCGTTAATCCTAAATTGCAATAAAAGAGTTTCCTCCGTATGGCCAATTCATGAATTCGGCATAACCGGCCGCCGCCAACTACATACTAGAGTTATCTTGCAGCGATGGAGGCTGGAAACGATGGAACAAAAAAGAATGAACCTGCTGATGTTCAGCGGGGAATACGACAAAGCGATGGCCGGACTCATCCTGGCCAATGCCGCGCGGGATATCGAGGTGGAGGTGACGATGTTTTTTGCCTTCTGGGGGCTGTTTCTCGTGCGCGATCCCGATAAAATGACCCTGGAGGACAAGACGCTGTACGAAAAACTGATGACCTGGATGACGCCCAAAGGTCCGGAAGAACTGCCTTTATCCAGAATGAATTTTAGCGGGCTTGGCAAGCGGATGCTGACGGAGATGATCGAAGACAACGAGGCGCCGAAGCTGATTCATTTTTTGAAGGGCGCACGGAAAAAGAACATCAAATTCTACGGCTGCAAGCTCTCGGTGGAGATTATGGGCCTCAAACCGGAGGAGTTCATTCCCGAACTGGAGATCATCGATGCTCAGACTTATCTGCGCGATGCGCTGGAATCCGATGTCCAGCTGTTTATTTAGAGACTTGAAGCAAGCCGGGAGACTTATCCAAATTATTACAATTTCCTGACAATTGTATCCTCCGCTTAACCCCTTTGGGCGAATGTACGTAACCTAAACCGATGTTAAAAGAAGGCTAAAGGGGAGACACGGCATGCTGCAGGCCAAAATCGGAAACGCCGCTTACGAATACGAAACCGGGTTGAGGAGCGGGCGGCGCGATATTGCGGAGGAAAATGAGTTCCATTGTTATCGGGAAAATACGATCGGTTATCGCCACAGCTTTATTTCCCCGTACGGAAGGCAACGGCTGCTTTACGCCGATTGGGCGGCCAGCGGCCGTCTGTACCGGCCGATCGAAGCCAAACTGGCCGAGGAGCTCGGCCCGTTCGCGGGAAATCCGCATACGCATTCCAATCTGACCGGCACGGCGATGACCACCGCTTACGAAGAAGCAAAGAGCATCATCAAACGCCATGTCAACGCCGGCCCGGACGATATGCTCCTGTTTGCCGGAACCGGAATGACCGGCGCGGTGAACAAGCTGCAGCGGCTGCTGGGACTGAAAATACCGCAGCGCTGGCAGGCGGCGGCCCGATCCATGATGGCCGAGCGGGAGCGCCCGGTCATTTTCGTGACGCATATGGAGCACCACTCCAACCATATTTCCTGGGCGGAAACGATCGGCGAAGTGGTCTGCATTCCCCCCGGAGCCGACGGTCGCGTCAACCCCGAGCATCTGGAGCGGCTGCTTCGCCAGTACCGTGAGCGTAAACTCAAGGTGGGGGCTTTTACCGCTTGCTCCAATGTGACGGGCTTTGAAACGCCCTATCACCAACTGTCGCGGATTATGCATGAGCACGGCGGAATCAGCGTGGTTGATTTCTCCGCCAGCGCTCCTTATGTACGCATCGATATGCACCCGCCGGAAGCCCCGGAGGATAAGCTCGATGCTGTTCTGTTTTCCCCCCACAAATTGCTTGGCGGTCCGGGAACGAACGGTGTGCTGATCATGGACGCGAAGCTGAGCGCCGATCCGGTCCCCGATCATCCCGGGGGCGGTACGGTCTCTTGGACCAATCCTTGGGGAGAGTACCAGTATTGGCCCAACCCCGAAACGCGGGAAGACGGCGGCACGCCGGGAGTGATGCAGGCGGTGCGCGCGGCGTTATGCCTGAAGCTGAAGGAGCGGATGGGGAGCGAACGCATGCTGCGCCGCGAGCGGGAGCTGACGGAGGTGCTGCTGCGGCAGCTCGAATCCGTTCCGGGCCTGCACGTTCTCGGCGGAACCGGCCGGAACCGGCTTGGGATCGTGTCCTTTGTCACGGAATCCGTTCACTACAACCTGATGGTGAAGCTGCTGAACGACCGCTTCGGCATCCAGGTCCGGGGCGGCTGCTCCTGCGCGGGAACGTACGGCCATTATTTGCTGGGCATCGACTGCGCTTCGTCCCGGCAGATCGCCCGCCTGATCGCGGCCGGCGATTTATCGCGGAAGCCCGGCTGGGTCCGCGTGTCCCTTCATCCGATGATGACCGACCGGGAAGCCGTATTCATCGGGACCGCGGTCCGGGCGGTTACGGAGAATATCAAGGAGTGGAAACAAGACTACATCTATGACTCGGGAACAAACGAATGGCGGCATATTCGCGAGCGGCGGCCGGCATTTGGGGAGGAATGGTTCGAAATTCCTTGGGAATAGGCATATTCCGCCGAAAAGTGCATAACGTATGGCGATGCCAATGATTCTGCGTAAAGGAGTGAGACGGATGGACTCCGGATACCCTACCTATCCGCCTTACGGTCAAGCCGCCTTTGACAAGCGGGCTGCTGGCGCCCCTTTTTTGTTGGCGAGGTAGACGCCGCCAAGGATAAACACCAGCCCGGCCACCAGACGCCAGCTAATCGGCTCATGGAGCAGCGTGAATCCCCAAATAATCGCGCTGGCCGGCACCAGATAGGTGACCGTTGTGGCGAATTGCGGGCTGCCTTTTTGCACCATGAAATAGAAAAGTATATAAGCAAAGCCGGAGCCGAATACGCCCAAGCCAATGACCGCGCCTAGGGTGGCGGGTGAAGCCAGCGGCGCCAGGGAGACGCCTTCGGTTGCCGCGGCCATGACGCCGCTGCCGAGCATGGCGCAGAGCAGCGTGCCGAACGTCACCTGATACATTGACAGCCCTTCCGAGAGCTTCTTGGACAAATGCGAGCCGATCGCGTAACATAGGGTAGCCGCCAGCATGCAGGCGAAGCCGAGCCCATCGACCGAGACGATCGAAGTGGGGCTTACGCCGAGCAGGACGATAATTCCGATAAAGGCGATGCCCATCCCCAACCATTGCCTCCGGCCCGCGGCGGCGCGAAAAAACAAAACCCCGACGGCCAGCGTCCACAGCGGCGTCGTGGCATTCAACACCGAAGCCATGCCGCTCGTCAGCCGCGTTTCGCTGAAGCCGATGAACGCCCAGGGAATCGCGGTGTTCACCAGCGCCATGACGGCCATCGGCAGCCAGGGAATGCTGCGGAAGCCAAACGGCTTGCGCAGGATCAGCATCACCGCGGAGATCGTCGCCAGCCCGAAGGCCGACCGCAGGAAGGCGATCGCCCATGGGCCGTAATCCGGCAGCAGAATTTTGATGAAGAAAAAAGAACCGCCCCAAATCAGACTTAATAGAATCAATGCAAAATAAAGTGGACGCGCCACTCCAATCCCTTCTTTCTTTTAGCGTTTGCGCTAAAGTTTGTGTCTATTAGTTGAACTACATACTCTAACGGTTGCCACAACCACTATTCGTGCCAAAAACGCTGATTTAAAATTGTAACGGTTGCCATGGCGCTTATTTCACTTAAACCCGGCTAATTTCGCTTAGATTCAGGCAAATAACGGCGATGACAACCGTTAGAATTTAGAAGAGGTCTATTTTCGTAAAATAACAGCTGTTTCAACCGTTAGATTTCCAGCGGGCGATAGTATCGGTTCGAAAACCTGAGCTTTAGCGAGAAATCCGGAAAGTATTAGGGCAACCAATGTCATGTGTAAGAGTTAATGCAATGTTAATGCTCCTCAGGCGGAAACATAAGGACCAAAAAAGGCGTTAATTCGGCGAGATCACCCACTTCGCGAGAAATAGAGGGAATTTATGGCGTTATTTTCCCGAACCGTAGGGAGATGTCCGCCTTTTACACCGTTCATTGGAAAATAAGGGCATAAAATTCCGCTAATGGGGATGAATCATGCCTCGCCCCGGAAATTAAGACCATAAAGCTCCGCTATTCTGAGGGAGGGGGCTCGGGCAGCCTGAGCTTTCTTGCTGCAGCGATACCGATTGTAGCACGGCTTCGCTTCGACTGTGATCGAAATGTCGATGTTCCATGAAATGGAGGAGGATGCTCATGAAAGTCGGGTCCGCACGAACGGCGGCCGCCCAGTGGGTGACGGAGCACGCCGCCCGGGAGGCTGATTTCCTGGGAGCCTATTTTAGCGGTTCGACGGTTGATCTGCCGAATGACGCGCCAATGTCCCCGAGTTCAGACATCGATCTTATGGTTGTGACTGCCCAAACCGAACCTCCGCTTAAACCGGGAAAATTCCACTTCGAGAACGCGCTGTTGGAGGTAACGTATCTGCCTTGGAGCCAACTGGCCTCTGTCGAAAACGTCCTGACGGACTATCATCTGGCCGGAAGCTTTCGGACGGATACGATCATCGCTGATCCAACGGGACGATTACGCAAGCTGCAGACGGAGGTGGCCCCCCGTTTTGCCGCAAATCCGTGGGTGCGCCGCCGCTGCGAAAACGCCCGGGAGCGGGTCGAGCGCGGACTTCGCAGCATCGATCCTTCCGCGCCATGGCACGATCAGGTGACGGCGTGGCTGTTTCCGACCGGGATCATGACCCATGTCCTGCTTACGGCCGCGCTGCGCAATCCCACCGTACGGCTGCGTTACCTCGCCGCCCGGCAGGTACTGGCCGACTACGGGCTCAGCGCCAGATACCCGGAGCTGCTGCGGCTGCTCGGCTGTACTCAGCTCGGGCCGCAGCAGGCGGAGTCCCATCTGGACGCGCTGGCCCGGACTTTTGACGCAGCCGCGGAGCACGCCCGTACGCCGTTCTTCTTCAGCAGCGACATCACCGCCGCGGCGCGCCCGGTCGCGATCGACGGCAGCCGTGAGCTGATCCGGGGCGGCCGCCAGCAAGAGGCGGTATTTTGGATCGTCGCTACCTTTGCCCGCTGCCTTAAAATTTTGGCCGCCGACGCTCCAGCCCTGCACAAAAATTCGCTTCCCAGCTTCAACGAAATGCTTGCCGATCTGGGCATTAATGGTTCCGCCGACCTTTTCGCCCGCGCCGGGGAGGGGCTGCGCTATCTCCCGCGGCTTATGCAGGCGGCGGAAGCGATCATGGACGCCAACCCCGAGATTAAGACCGGGCAAGGATGATCCCGTCTTGCGCCACATGCTGCCGTCAAAAGCCCCCAATCACGGCGTTCGAGTGCAATTGGGGGCCCGATTTTCTATGAAATTACGTGCTTAGTCGATACGCAGCTCGCCGTCGTAGGAAGTGATGATTTTGTACAAATCCGGCCGGCGGTCGCGGAAAATTCCCCACTCGATACGCTGTGTCTCCAACTGATCAAGGTCGAACTCCGCCACCAGCACGGTCTCCTCGGTGCGGTTTGCCTCGGCGATTTTGTTGCCCTGAGGTCCGGCGATAAAGGACGAGCCGTAAAACGTGATGCTGGAATCCTCGTCCGTTTCCTCGCCGACCCGATTGGAAGCGATGACCGGCACCAGGTTCGCGGCGGCATGCCCGAGCATGCACATCTGCCAGTGATCCCTGGAATCGATCGAGCCGTCCTGCGGCTCCGAGCCGATCGCGGTCGGGTAGAACAACAGCTCGGCGCCCATCAGCGCCATGCAGCGCGCGGCTTCCGGATACCATTGATCCCAGCAGACACCGATGCCGATTTTGGCATAACGCGTTTTCCACACTTTAAAGCCAGTATCGCCCGGGTTAAAATAAAACTTCTCCTCATACCCCGGCCCGTCCGGGATATGGCTTTTCCGGTAACGTCCGAGCAGTTCGCCGTCGGCGTCGATCACGGCCAGCGAGTTGTAGCGGGCGTTGTTCTTTTTTTCGTAGAAGCTGATCGGAAGCACCACTTTCAGCTCCTTGGCCACCTGGCGAAAATGCTGGATCGCCGCGTTCTCTTCCAGCTCTGTTGCATAGACGTAGTAGTCCGATTTTTCTTTTTGGCAAAAATAAGGCGTCTCAAACAGCTCCTGCAGCAAAATAATCTGCGCTCCCTGCCGGGCGGCCTCGCGGACCAGCTTATCCGCCTTGGCGATGTTGTCTTCTCTATTTGGGGAGCAGCTCATCTGCGTGGCCGCTACCTTCACCTTTCTCATCTGGAGTCCCCCTTTATGCTTGTTGATTTAAACGCGTACCCGTCCCGCCGGCATTTGCTGGGTCGTGCAGTGCACATTGCCGCCCTCGCGGATGATCGCCATACCGTCCACCGTGCGGATTTTGCGGTCCGGAAACGCCTCGCTTAAAATTTGCTCCGCCTGCCGGTCGGTTTCCGCCGCGGCGCCGCCAAACACCGGCAAAATGATGCCGCCGTTGACGAAATAAAAATTCAAATAGCTTAGCGTTAAGCGGCTGTCTTCATACATGGTGCGCGGCGGTTGCGGAATTTGGACAATCTCCAGCTTGCGCCCCTGCGCGTCCACCGCGGCGTTCAGGATTGCCAGGTTTTCCTGCGTAATCTCATAATTGTCATCTTCCGGGTCGGTGCACACCTGCAAAATCACCTTGCCCGGCGCGGCAAAGCAAGCCACGTTGTCGACATGGCCATCCGTCTCGTCGCCGCTTAAGCCCCGCTTCAGCCAAATGATGTGCGCGGCGTTCACAAAGTTTTTCACGGCCGTTACGATCTCTTCCCGGCTCATCTCCGGGTTCCGGTTCGTGTTCAGCAGGCACTCTTCCGTCGTCAGCAGCGTACCTTCACCGTCCGTATGGATGGAGCCGCCCTCCAGCACAAGCGGCGCGTCAAACCGTTTCACGCCCAGCGCTTCGAGAATTTGCGGCGCGACCGCGTCGTCCAAATCCCATGGCGCATATTTGCCGCCCCAGGCGTTAAACCGCCAGTTAACCCCAGCCAGCTCGCCTTCGCCGTTCACGACAAAAGTCGGGCCATTGTCGCGAAGCCACGCGTCATTGTGCGCGATCGGCAGGCATTCGATCGGATGGCGGTGGTTGCCGCCGCTGAAGATTTCCTGCACTTTCTCCAGATCAACCGGGTTGACGACGACCGTCACCGGTTCGAATTCGGCGATCGCCGTGATGAATTCGCCATAACCCCGGCAGACCGCGTCATACTGCTGCGGATAACACATCGACGCCTGCACCGGCCAGGAAATAAACGTGCGCTCATGCGGCGCCCATTCGGCCGGCATTTTATAGTTCAAGTCTCTAGGATACATCGTTTCCCTCACACCCTATATTTAAAATCATTAGATCATGAATTCCTGGTTCACCATGATATCATATAACAAAACATACCCGCCCACAATGGAAGTGTTGACCGCCTGCGGGACAGGCCGGAGCGAAAAAAATCGCTGCCCGATTTTCGGCGGCGGGGCGGGCCGGCGAGCGGTATAATTTATCTAACCAATTTCAAGGAGGCCGCGCATGATCCCCACGGACCGTAAAGAGGAATTTTATAAAGCTTTGTTGGAGAAAAACACGGAGTACGAAGGTTTGTTCTACGTCGGCGTGAAAACGACCGGCGTCTTTTGCCGCCCCACTTGCCCGGCCCGGAAACCGAAGCTGGAAAACTGCGAATTTTTCGAAACCGCCAAAGAAGCGCTGCTCGCTTCTTTTCGGCCATGCCAGCGCTGCCGCCCGCTGTCACCCCCGGGCCAGGCGTCCGATCTCGTCCGGCAGCTGGTGGAAGCGGTGGAGCAGCATCCCGAGAAGCGCTGGAGGGACGAAGATTTCCGGCAGCTTTCCGTCGATGCGTCGACAGCGCGCCGCCAATTCAAAAAGCGCTTCGGCATGACCTTTGTCGAATATGCCCGGGCCCGCCGCATGGGCCTGGCGATGAAGCATATCCGCTCCGGCCAACCCGTAATCGATGCTCAGCTGTCCACGGGCTACGAATCGAGCAGCGGGTTTCGCGACGCGTTTTCCCGGATTATGGGCGCGCCGCCGACCCGGTTGGAAGAGGGCCGGATTTTGCGGGCGGCTTGGCTCGATACGCCGCTGGGGCCGATGATCGCCATCGCCGACGAAGCGGCCTTGCATCTGCTGGAGTTCATTGACCGCCGCGGACTGGAGCGCGAGGTGGAGCGGCTTCGCCAGCGGACCAAGGCGGCGGTTATCCCCGGCGTCACCGCGCCGATCCGCTCGATTGAGAAGGAGCTGGCGCTTTATTTTGACGGCCGATTGCGCGAATTCAAGACCCCGTTGTTTTTGCTGGGGTCGCCTTTTCAGCGGCGGGTGTGGGCACAGCTGCAGCAAATCCCGCCCGGGGAAACCCGCTCGTACGCCGAGCTGGCCGTTGCCGTGGGGAATCCGGCGGGTTACCGCGCCGTCGCCCAGGCCAACGGAGCCAATCAGCTCGCCATCGTCATCCCCTGCCACCGCGTCATCAATTCGAATGGCGAGCTCGGCGGCTACGGCGGCGGCCTGTCGCGCAAAAGCTGGCTGCTGAACCATGAGAAACACGGCGGCAGTGTGGAGGCAGCGGCGAGTTATACGAGTTGAGCCGGTTGAGCGGATTGAGTAAATGGAGTTAGTGGCGCAAATGGAGGAAGAGTTTGGGAGTTGGCGAGTTGAGTAAGTTGGGCAAGTGGAGTTAGTGGTGTAAATTGGTAAGTTGAGTAGTTTGAACATGTGAGTTATTGGTGTAAATTGGGCAAGTGGAGAAGGAGCGGGGGGAGTAGTGGTGTAACTTGGGCGAGTTGAGCAAGTTGGGCAAGTTGAGCAAGTTGGGCAAGTTGAGCGAGAGTTAAGCGAAGCTAGTTGTAGAAGTGCTGCCCATCTCGGAGAAAACATAAGGGCATAAAATGGCGTTATTCCGGTGATATTCGTCCATTTGAGAGAAATACAGGCATTTTATGTCGCTATTTTCTCGAATCACCAGGAAATGCCCGGGTGCTGGCCCATTCATAAGAAAATAAGGACAAAAAATGCCGCTAATGAGAATGAACATGCTAGGCTCCGGATAATAAGCACATAAAGTTCCGCTATATTTTGAAGGGCCTGGGTTTAGACGCCGACTACGTCAAGACGCCGATCGCCAGCTCCAGGCCCAAAACGATTTGATCCAGCGCCATGCTTGGGGTCCCGGGATGCCGCACCGCCTGTTCCGGCAGATAAGGAACATGGATGAAGCCACCCCGGATCGGCCGGCCGCTGACAGCAATATGGTGCATCAACCCATAAAACAAATGGTTGCACACGAAGGTTCCGGCCGTATTGGACACCGAAGCTGGAATACCATGGGCCCGGAGCTGGTCCGCCATAGCCTTGACGGGCAGCGTGGACCAATAAGCAGCCGGCCCCTCCGCCACGATCGGCCAATCGACTGGCTGGTTCCCGTCGTTGTCGGGAATCGCGGCATCATCCATGTTGATGGCGATCCGCTCAAACGCGATTTCGGCACGGCCCCCGGCCTGCCCCAAACCAATAACGATGTCGGGCCCCATCTCCTCCATCGCCGCGATCAACGTGTTCGTTGATTTGCCGAACACCGTCGGCAGCTCAAGCCCTACGATCACGTGCTGGCCGAGAGTCCGGCCCTTCAGCCGGTTCATCGCCTCCACAGCCGGATTGATTCGCTCGCCACCAAAAGGCTCGAAACCGGTTAACAAAATTTTTTTCATCAAATTCCCTCCTCCCCCTTGAATAAAAAACACCATCTACGCTATACTGTGAAAAATATATCGGAATCATGCCTATGAAGAGCATCCAACTCGGAGGCGTTTTCGTCAAGGGGAAGACGGCAAAACTGCGCAAAATCCCCCTAAGTTAACCGGATCCGCCCGTTACTGCGGAAACAAGTGGATTAAACGGCTTAGAGCCGTTTGGTCAATTTGGGTGGCACCGCGAGAATACAAGCGCTCCTCGTCCCAATCGGACGACGAGCGCTTTTTGTATTTCTATAACAAAGGAGCGGATAGCCATGTTAGACATCAAGTGGATTCGGGAGCATCAGGAACAAGTTCAACTTATCGCGGAGCAAAAGGGGATTGATCTTTCGATCCCCGAGTTGCTCCGCCGGGACGATCAGCGCCGGGCGCTGCTGCTGGAGGTCGAGCGTTTGCGGCAGGAACGGAACCGGTTGACCCGGCGCATTCAAGAGTTTATTCGGGAACGCGCGGAGGTGGAAGCCGAAACGTGCAAAGGGGAGGTCAAAAAGCTGAATCGCCGGCTCGCCGGTCTGGAGCATGAACTTCAGGAAGCGGAACAGGAATATCGGGAGCTTATGCTGCTCGTGCCTAACCCGGTTTCGCCGGACACGCCCATAGGCCTGTCGGATCAGGACAATGTGGAGATCAAGCGGGCCTGCGAGCCGCCGGCGTTTGGCTTTGAACCGCGGGACCACGTGGCGCTTGGCGAGCTGCACCGTCTCATCGACATTCCCCGCGGCGTCAAAACGGCGGGAAGCCGCAATTATTACCTCACCGGCATGGGCGTTTTGCTCCACCGGGCGGTGCAGCAGTTGGCCGTCGATCTGCTTGTTGGCAAAGGCTTTACGCTGCTGGAGGTCCCGTTAATGGTTCGGCCTGCGGCGATGTATAACACCGGGTTTTTCCCGCTTGGCCAGGATCAGACCTACCGGATCACCGATGAAGACCGCTGGCTTGTCGGCACGTCGGAAGTGCCGCTTGTCTCGTATTTCGAGGACGAAATCGTCGATGTCGCCCGGCCGCTCAAGCTGGCCGCGGCATCGCTTTGCTTCCGGAACGAGGTGGGCTCGGCCGGCAAAGACGTGCACGGCTTGTACCGGGTTCGCCAGTTTTCGAAGGTGGAACAGGTCATCCTCTGCCAAAATGATCCGGCAGTGTCGGAGCAGCTATTTCAGGAAATTACGGAAAATGCCGAAGAACTCCTGCGGCTGCTGGAACTCCCTTACCGGGTAATGGCCGTCTGCAGCGGCGACATGTCGCAAAAAACGTACAAACAATACGATATCGAAACGTGGATGCCGAGCCGGGCGTCGTACGGGGAAACTCATTCGTCGTCGCAACTCCTCGATTTCCAGGCTCGCCGCTCGAACATCCGGTTCAGGGATCATAGCGGCAAACTGCAATACTGCTACACGTTGAACAACACGGCGGTGGCGTCACCCCGCATCCTGATCCCGCTGCTGGAGAACCACCAGGAGGAGGACGGCAGCATCCGCATTCCGCAGGCGTTGCGCAGGTACTTGAACGGCTTGGAACAGCTCGCTCCAACAAATAGGTAATATTTACTATAAAACAAATCCGCGCCGTCTCCGTTTAAATATATAAAACTATCCAGAATTAGGTGATTTTATGACGAAACGAAAACGCACGATAACTTGTATGCTGGCGGCCTCCCTGGTGTTGTCCGCCTCGGCGGAGGCGGCAGCCGCCGGCACGGCCCAGCAGGTGCAAGCCGGTACGGACAGCCGCATTGCCATAGAACTGGACGGAAAGCCACTTGTATCTGAAGTCCCGCCGGTCTTGGCCAACGGAACCGTACTCGTTCCCATCCGCGATGTCTTTGAGCCTTTAGGAGCAAAGGCGGCATGGAACGGGGAGAACAAAACAGTGACGGCGGCCAAAGACGGCATGACCCTTGTTTACCGGATCGGCGAGCGGGAAGCGCAGCTGAACGGCCAAACGATGAACCTCACGGTTCCCGGACAAATCGCGGATGGCCACACTCTAGTTCCGCTCCGCTTCGTGAGCGAAGCACTGGGCAGCGAGGTGGAGTGGGACGGAACCGGACGGACGGTGCGAATCGCTTCGGCTTCCAATTACGAAACAACGATTGAGCAGGGCGTTTACCTTCGCAGCAAGCCGGACGCGGAAAGCAACAGCGTTAAACTTCTGCCCGCCGGCAGCAAGATTCACGTAGTCCGTGAGGTCAGCGCCTTCTGGCTGGAGGCACGCACTCCGGACATACTTAGCGGATATGTGTCCGCCAAGCCGAAATACACCGATTACACCAGCGACGCGTTAGCGGAAAAACAAGCGGACAAGCTGATCGCTTACGGCAAAACCTTCGAGGGAACGCCTTACGAATTCGGAGCTTCACCGGATCAAACGAAAACGTTCGACTGCTCTTCTTTTGTCAAACACGTATTTGCGAGCGTGCTGTCGATCGAGCTGCCGCGCATCTCTTATGATCAAGCCAAAGAAGGCAAAGAGGTCAGCGTGAACGAACTGCGCAAGGGCGATTTGCTCTTTTTCAGCTCACGTGGGCTGGACATCGGCCATGTCGGAATTTACGCCGGGAACAACAAAATCCTCCACACCTATTCCAATGAGCGGGGCGTACATATCGGGGAATTTGACGGCCAATGGAAAAAACGGTTCGTAACCGCGCGCCGGGTGTTTTAGAGAGGCCGCACCGGGTAGGTGAATCCAACTCCAAGCCAGATTGGGTCAAGGCCTGCAGCCGAGTTTATCTGTTTTTCATAGGAGGAAGGGCGACCCGATGGGATCAACTGCAAAAGTGCATTCTATTTTCCGCAAATCACCATTTTAGAGCGATTGAATGCAAAAAGTGCATCTCTTTTTGGGCTAACCGATAAAAAAGTAGCTTATGACCGGAAATGAACTGCACTTTCGGCTTTTACATCTGAACCACCTGTTTCGAGGAGTTTCGACAATAACCGCCTGCACTTTTGCATTTCGTTGGACTTCCCCTGCTTCCTCAGCGGAACTGAGCAATTCTATAATAAATCCGTCGGCATCCCAGGGTTTAAAATGCCTACTTTAGCTTTTTCAAGCCATCATAACACGCGAATCGTATGCCGGCGCTGTAATTTCTTCGCGAACGTAACGAGTTTGCCAATTTCTGCCGAAATATAAGGTATAAAGAAGATTTTACGGCAAGGAGGTGAATCCGTGCGTCGCAGGACGTAAGCCTGGTAGATTTTTCAGGAGCAATCTGCTGGTTTTGCCACGCATGGAGAGCGATGTGGAAATGGCTGAAATCATCAAAAACTTCCCCCGAACCGGTCAGCACGCCTGAGGCAACGGGCAAATCTGGCGAGGCCGTTGAGGCCAGCGGGTCCGGCGGGGAGACGAAGCAACAGGTCATTGTCATCACGGGAACGAGCGGATCGGGGCGCAAAGATATTGCCAAGCGGTTAAGCTCCGAGTTGGGCATTCCTTACGTGCTTCCTTGCACGACGCGCGCGCCTCGCCCGGGCGAACAGGACGGGGAGCACTATCATTTCATCTCCGACGCGGAGTTTCGGGCACTGCAGGAAAAAGACGAGCTCTGTGAGTCCGTCCGCCTCGAACGGGGCAGCTACGGCATCTCACAGCATGAGTTAGATCGGGCGCTGCAGCAGCGGCAGACTGCGGTCGTCGTCGTTAACCACGAAGGCGTCCGGACATTCCGGAAGTTGTACGGTGAAAACGCCATCCGGATTTTTCTGTACGTCACCAAGGAAGACATTCGGCTTCGCCTGGAGCGGGAAGACGCTCCCCCCGAGGTGCTCGAAGAATATTTGCGGAATTACTCCGAACAGGTGGTTCACAAGCGGGAAAGCGACTTTTTGCTGCAAAATATCGAAACGAACGCAACGCTGGAGAAAATCAAATTGTTTCTGCAAGAGCGAATATAGGCCGCAATCAATCAAGCTGTTCCAAAGGCTGTCCAGGCCGGGGGCGGCTTTTTTGCTGCCGGGGCATCAAGGAATCGTTTAATCCGGCCTTTGCCTAAAAGTTAGGCTGGGCCGTTGCCGCAAACTCGTGCCGGTCGTGGTTTTTTGTCCATATCGGGGGTGAAAGGGGGACGTATACTAGGTATGAAATGACTATTAGCGAGAGGTGACCCTTCCCTGATGAAATTCAGCGTCATCATTCCTGCGTATAATCGAGCTTTACAGCTCATGCTTACACTCACCGGATTTGAAACGCAGACGTATCCGATGGATCAATTCGAGGTGATTGTCGTCAATGACGGCTCCACCGACGATACGCTCGCCAGGCTGGGGCAATACCAGCCTCCTTATCGGCTGCAAACCGTATCCTTAACGGAGAATACCGGGAGATCGGCCGCCCGGAATCGGGGCATTGCCGAGGCAATGGGAGAATATATTATTTTCTGCGATCCGGATTTTCTCGTAACCCCCAATTTTGTCAGCGTCCATGCTTCGTATCATCAGCAGCACAAAAATGCGGTCGTCTCCGGCGTGCCCCATCTTTTCAGAATAGCCTACCCCCATTATTATCCTAATTTCTCCGAAGAGGAGAAACATGCCGCGGTACAAGTTCTGCAGGCATCGGGATTTTGGAGCGACGATTACGGGTATGCCCTTGAACCGGTCGAAATCGTAACCCGGGAAGATGTTTTGCGCCAAACCGGAAAACTTGCCCAAGTGGCCGCCCCCTGGGAAATGACCAAACAGCATTTCAAGGAATTCTCCACTACGGATGTGGCTCCTTGGCTCATGTCCATCACCCGCAACCTGTCCCTGCCGAAAAGATCGTTGCAGGCCGCGGGCGGGTTCAACGAAAGCTTTCGGAAACACGGGCTTGAAGACTGGGAGCTGGGTTACCGCCTTCATCGGCAGGGCTGTAAATTTATGACCATCGAAGAAATTATCGGGTTTCACCAGGAACATCCGGCTGGACACCGTTATGAGGATCCGGAGAAGGAGAACCTTCGGCTCATGTACAAGGAGCACGGGTTTTCCGACCCTGAGATAAGCATGTTTGCCGTGCTGTCGCCATCGGAAGGGGTTGAGGACTATAAAAATACGCTCCGCATTTTGAAGGTTTTGCGCAAAAGCCGGCATAAATCATTCCGCCATACAGCCGGACTGCTGCGGCGGGCTTTGACGCGAGGCGCGCAGCTTTTCTACCATCAGCCCGATTCACCGGAATACGGGCACCTCAAAACCTCGCTGAAGCAGGCGGCCATAACCGCCAACCAGTTATATGCCCAGCCGGATTTTCCAAACAAATTCCGCTCTATCAAAGACCTTTTATACCAAACCTGCCGCCAATTATTGCCGCCTGCTCCCCGCAAACCCGCCCGGCGCAGAGCTTCCGGCTCAAGCAGGTTAAGAGCACGCAGATTGGGGGACAACCGATCTAAAGTACGCAGAACCAGAACACGCAGACCGGGGGCGTACAGAACTGTTCCGGGGAAGTTTACATCACCAGGACGGAAAACGCAGCGGCGGAGAAGCAGGGGCTGAATCCAGTTGCAAAACAGAATGGGGCAGTCTCTTAAGGCGCAGAAGACGTACGCCGGAGATGCCCCATTGACCTGCATTTTACCAGACGGAAGCTGTTAATCCTCCATCGCCAAGGCGAAAGCTTCTTTCAAGCCCGCCTTGCCTTGCGGCGTAATTTTGATCGCTCGCGTATTTGGCAGACGCTGCACCCAATTCAGCTCCAGCAGCCTTTCCAGCAGCGCTTGGCCCAGTGCTCCGGCCAAATGATGGCGGCGTTCGCTCCAATCCAGACATTTGTGGGAAAAGGAGCGGCGTTTGCTTTTTACCTGATTCAGGTCGATTTGAAAATTTTCAAAAAAAGCTTCCCCTTTTTTCGTCACTTCAAACCCGCTTGCGCCTTCCTGCAAAATCCCCTCCCGGACCAAGCTTTGGGTCAAGCTCACCCCCAGGCTTCCGGCCAGATGATCGTAACAGGTGCGCGCGCGGCGCAGCGCTTGATTTTCCGCCGATTGCCTAAGCGACTTGATCTTCACGGGCGGCGCAATGGACATTAGCGATTCCATCACCTGTGCAACCTCCGGATTCCGGATGCCGTAGTACCGGTGCCTGCCCTGCTTTTCGACGGTAATCAACCCCGCGTCGGCCATTTTGGCCAAGTGAAAACTCGCCGTTTGCGGCTGGATGCCCGCCATATGAGCCAATTCACCGGCCGCGTGGAATCTTCCGTCCATCAAGACGGTCAGCATGGCCGAACGGGAGGCGTCGCTGACCATCGAGGCGATTAGGGCCACATTGGTGTTGACGGTTGCCATGGGTAACTCCCTCCTTATCGCAGACGTTTTTTTGTGCATTCCATATTTCGATCATAGTGGAAATGTTCTTACTATACAATGGGGGAGAAGTTCGGAGGAAGTGATTGAAGGAGGAGCCAAGATGAAACATACCACGAATAACACGGAAGCAGGGGCGCCGGAAACCAGGGTAATCCACCCCAAAATTTTATATTACGGAACCCCGGTAATTTTGCTGAGTACACTAAACGAGGACGGTACCGCCAATATCAGCCCGATCTCGTCCTCGTGGGCGCTGGGGGATATCATCGTGCTGGGCATTGGCCTGGGCGGGAAAGCGGCGGAAAATTTGGACAGGCACCGAGAGTGCGTCATCAATCTTCCCGGCCCGGCCCTGTGGGAGAACGTGGAGCGCCTGGCCCCGACAACCGGCAAGACCCCAGTGCCGGAAGCTAAACGGGAGATGGGCTTTACCTTCGAAAAGGACAAGTTTGCGGTTAGCGGCTTAACGCCGGCGGCGTCGCATCAAATAAAACCCGCGCGTATCCGGGAATGTCCCCTGCAGATCGAAGCCGAAGTCCTGTCCTTGCGCGTACCGGAACATACCCCGGATTTCGCCATCGTTGAAACCCGGGCAGTCCAGGTTCACGCCCACCGGAACATCATCCTGGACGAGAACCGCATCGACCCGCGCAAATGGAGTCCGCTCATCTACAATTTCCGCCACTACTTCGGCTTGGGGGAGCAGCTGGGGAAGACGTTTCGGGCGGAGAGTTGACCAGGAAATAAATGCATTGGCTCTGACTACTACTTTGGAGCGATTGGAGGCCATTCCAAGACTTTGGACGCTGCTCTAACGGACACCAGCGACCTTATCCGCCCATTTCCCGGCTATTTCCCAGCCTAACGGACACACATGACCCTATTTCGCTCTAGACCAGTTCGTCCAGGGCCATTTGAGGTAAATAAGGTCCACTGTGTCCGTTACATTTTGCAAACCTCCGTTTTTATGCAAATAACGGCTCTGGTGTCCCTTAGCCCCCAGATTCCTCTCCCCCTCTCTACCTTCGAATCGCCCTCTTTTATAAATATATAAGGTAAAAAAACGCGAGCATAGTGGACAAGGACACATTCCCCTAATACTCGCGCTTTTTGGTTTTAACTTACTCCACATCCCCGCCCCCCGCTTCCCAGCGGGCGATTTCTTCGCGGACGCGAGGCGCCACCTCGGTGCCGAGCAGTTCGATCGATCTCATGACGTCCTCATGAGGCATGGTGCCAAGCGGACAGTGCAGCATGAAACGGGTGATACCGACGTTTTTGCGCAAATAGATGATTTTGGCCGCGACCGTCTCCGGATCGCCGACGTACAGCGCGCCTTCCAAGCTGCGGGCCGTATCGTAGCTGGCACGGCTGTAATATCCCCATCCCCGCTCCCGGCCGACGATGTTCATGCCGGCCTGGGTCGGCGGGAAAAACTTCTCGACCGCTTCGTCCAGTTTGTCTCCGACAAACCCGTGCGAATGCGAAGCCACCGTCAGCTTGGAAGCGTCGTGTCCGGCCTCGGCCGCCGCACGCTTATACAGCTTCACCAGCGGCGCAAACTGGACGGGTCTTCCGCCGATAATCGCCAGCACCAGCGGCAGTCCAAGCACCCCGGCCCGGACGACGGACTCGGTATTGCCGCCGCTGCCGATCCACACGGGCAGCGGATTTTGCACCGGGCGAGGGTAGACGCCCAGGTTTTGAATCGCCGGGCGGTGTTTGCCCTGCCAGGTTACTTTTTCCGACTCCCGCAGCTTGAGCAGCAGGTCCAGCTTTTCATCAAACAGTTCGTCGTAATCGTTCAAATCATATCCGAACAGCGGAAAGGACTCGATAAAAGAACCGCGCCCCGCCATAATCTCCGCGCGTCCGTTCGAGATGCCGTCAAGCGTGGCGAAATCCTGAAACACCCGGACCGGATCGTCCGACGACAATACGGTCACCGCGCTGGTGAGGCGAATCCGTTTCGTCTGCGGCGCGGCCGCCGCCAGTACAAGGGCTGGCGAAGACGCTGCATAATCCTTCCGGTGATGCTCGCCGACACCAAAAACATCAAGCCCCACCCGGTCGGCCAGAACAATTTCCTCCACGACCTCGCGCAGCCGCTGGGCATGGCTGATGACTTGCCCGGTGACAACGTCCGGCGTCGTTTCCACAAACGTGCTGATTCCAATTTCCATGATCGGTCCCCCGCTTCATTATATTAACTATATTTTTGTATTTTACTATACTTTTCTCATTAAAGCAAAAAGAAAAGCGCCCAGTTATAAACTGTGCGCTTTCGTATACCCGTATTCGAAATTCGCTATTTTCATCTTCTTCGAACGTAACGGACCCAAATGACGCTAATCGCTCATTTCCTGGTTATTTCCCCTTTTAACGGACACAGGTGACCCTATTTAGCTGCAAACAAGGTAATATCTGCGGATTTGCAGGGAATTACGGCTCTTGTGTCCGTTTAAAGTTTAGGAGCCGCTGTTTTGGGGCCAGTTAGAGTCTCTGGGGTCCGTTAGCTAGGAGCAAACCCGCTTCATTACCCGGCTTTTCAGCAGCTTTCAATGCTGACGCAACTGCCTCCAACCGCCGGATGATGTGATATCTTCCGTTCCCGCGGCGTCGGATGCATACGCTTCGCAGATAAAACCCGGAACTGCTGTTCCGTCCTCCAGTTCCACCTTGCCGATTCCAAGCGGCGCCGGAATTTGGGCGGCAAATGCGCCGAACTCACGAAGGGGCATCTCCCACACCTCCAGCCGCAGGGAAGCTCCGCCCCGGCTTACGCGGATCAGTCCCGGCTTGGCCGGGTCCGTTGGCAGCTTGATCATGCGGTAGACCGGAGCGGTCACTGTTTCTTCCAGGAACACTGCTCCATGCTCCTGCATCTGCCGCTCCAGCGGGAAGCCGCGCATATGCAGGCCGCAGACCGCCACGCGCGTGGTAGCCTCCACCCCGTTCTTTGGTGCAGCAGCTTCAGTGGCCGTTGATGCGGGTGCGCGGAGCGCCACTGGATGGTTTGCGGATATTTCCTGCCCGCCATCTGAACCCCCTTGTCCGTTCGCAGATATAACCGCTTCCCCAGTTCCGGGCGATGCCGCCGCTTCCTTCAAAGGCATTGCCGCTCCCCCTGGATTTTCGCTCAAGAAAAGCCTGGCCAAGCCGCAAACCAAGGCTTCCTGCTCCGCCGTTCCAAACAGCGTTATTCCGAACGGCAGCCCATTCCCTGCGAAACCCGTAGGAATCGCCGCTGCGCACAGATCCAGCAAATTACAGTGGTTCGTGTAGCGGCCCATATCGCTGTTGGCGCCGACCGGATTCGCTCGAAGCTGTTCCCGCGTCCACGTCCCGCCGCAAGTCGGCAGCGCCAGCACCGCATCCGCCAGCAATCGGCGCGCCTCAAGCTTAAGCAACTGCAGGCGGTGCTTCGCCGTAAACAGCGCGGCGGCCGTATGCCGCGGGTCCGCCCCGGAGCGCAGCACCTGTCCGGTCACCGGAAAGACCGCTTCCGCATGCGCTTCGACGAAGCCGCCGAGGGCCGCCCAACGCTCCGCGACCCACGGGCCGCCGTACAAGAGAGAGGCCGCTTCCGCGAACAAGCCGGCGTCGACGTATTCGACCGGCACGCCGAGCGCCTCCAGCCGCCGCAGCGCCTGTTCCCATGCGGCGCGGTACGCCTCCGCGAACGGGCCGTAGAAGGCCGGCGCCTGATCCGGCAGGCACAGCCTGCGCGGAAGCCGGGCCGCCGCCCGCGGGAGCGGGCGCGACCACGGGTCGCGGGCGTCCGGGCCGCGCACGGCGTCGTCGACCGCGAGCGCATCCTCCAGCGTGTGCGCGAACACGCTCACGCAGTCCAGGCTCGCGCAGGCCGGAACAACCCCGCGCACCGGCCAAGCCCCGAGGCTTGGCTTATAGCCGACGAGGTTGTTCAGCGCGGCGGGCACGCGGCCGGAGCCTGCGGTGTCCGTGCCCAGGGCGAAAACGGCATGCCCGCGGGCCACCGCCACCGCCGAACCGGAGCTCGAGCCGCCGCTGATCAGTTCCGGCCGCAGCGCATTATGCGTCTCGCCGTAAGGGCTGCGCGTGCCGACCAGTCCGGTGGCGAACTGGTCCAGATTTGTTTTGCCCAGCGGGAGGGCGCCAGCGGCAATCAAGCGTTCCACGACAGCCGCATTCTCGTCCGGCCGGTACGCGTACGCCGGACAGCCGGCCGTCGTCTCCGCCCCGGTCCAGTCGATGTTGTCCTTGATCGCAAAAGGGATGCCCCACAGCGGCATGACTGCCGGATCGGCGTCCCGCAGACGCTCCAGATACGGGGCCACCGACTCCGGAGACGGCGGCGCGATCCAAATGTTCATCCTGCGGTCTTCCCCGACGCGGCGAAGTATCTCGCCCACCACGTCCGCAGGCGTAATCGCTCCGCTCAAATACCCTTCCCGCAGCCAAGGGATCGTCAATTCTCTCGGAAAAGGGGCCGAAATAAAGCCCATGAGTTCTCCCTCCTTTCGTTAGCTGAGAATCAGGTCCTTGCGCGTCTTCTGCGGCATCGCCGGCCATAACAGAGTCGTACGGACGATCAGATCGATCAGTTGCCGCAAATCTTCAATATCGCTGCTCTCAACAGCGGAATGCGAGTAGCGGGCCGCGATCGCCATATCCAGCGTGGCGATGCCCGTCCCTTCATACTGCACGTACGACGCATCCGTCAGCACGCCGATCAGCGCGCCGCGCTGAATCGGAATCCCCCCTTGCCGCGCGGCCTCGATTGCCGTATCGCGCAACGCCTGGTCGGGAATCAGCCCCATCAGTGTGCCGCGGCCGTGGAAGTTGTATTCGCTGATGACCGGGCCTTTGCCGAGGCCAAGGTCGGCCTTGGCGTTCAAATCCGGCGTATCCGTCGCCGGATAAATGTCGATGCACAGCGCCATGTCCGGCTTCAGATACCGGGTGGCCGGCAAAATCCCGCGCAAGCTCCATTCCTCCTGTACGCTGCCGACCAGCCAAACCTCCGCGTCCACCCGCTCTTTGGCCAGCCGTTTTCCCGCCTCCAGCATGGCCGTGATGCCGATCCGGTCATCGAGCGCATTGGAGAACACCCGCGAGCCGCTGCGGAAAAAGGTACGCTTGTATACTACCGGCGTCCCGACGCGAATCCCCGCCGCTTCCGCCTCCTCCTTGCTGCGGAAGCCCGCGTCCACAAACAGGTCCTCGATCGGCACCACCTGATACCGCTGATCCATGCCCGTCAAATGATGGGAACGCGTGCCGATCAGGCCTTTGACCGGTCCTTCGTCCCCCAGCAATTCGACGAGCTGCCCGAGTAGATTTTTCTCTGGAATGCCTCCGTTGCGGGTAATTTTCAGAAAACCGTCCGGCTGAATTTTGTGCACCATGAACGAGACCTCATCCATATGCGCGGAAATCATGATCCTTGGCGCATCCGGTCTGAGCGGGGTAATCCGGCCCATGACGTTGCCCAGGTGATCGACCACGACTTCCTCCGCAAAACTCCGCATATAGTTGCTCAAATATTTGGCCAACGGCACCTCATTACCGCTCGGCGCTCCGATCGACGTCAGTTTCTCAAGAAGCTTTAATGTTTCTTCCATGTCAAAATCACTCTCCCGTAATTAGAGGTCCACTATTAGTACATCCGCTGCCGCGTCAGCCCTTTAACCCCGAACGAAACTCCTTGATCCGGTCCATCAGCGAACGCACTCTCGACACATCCGCCTGGTTTTCGAACTTTCCGTCTGCTTTAAAAGCCGTTCCCATCACCGCGCCGTCCGCGATGGACAACTGTTCCCGGAAATTAGCGGCGTTGACGCCGGTATTCGCCAGCACCACCGTGCCGGGCACCGCTTCCTTCACGATCCGCAGCGACTGCGAGTCCGTCGGAGCCCCGGCGGTCAGCCCGGAGACGCACAAGGCATCCGGTTTGCCGACAAACACGGTGGATACAGCAATTTCGCGAATATCGCGCGCGGCCATATACTTGGCCGATTCCGGCACGATGTTGAACAGCAGCTTCACATTGTCCGCGCCGACGGCCTGCCGGTGTCTGACGGTTTCGCCGACATTGGTGTTCCACAAGCCAAAATCACTGCCATACACCCCCGTAAAAATCTCCCGCACGAACTGCGCTCCCGTCGCCGCCGCCAGATCGATCGACTTTTTGGCATCCCACAGCACGTTGACGCCATAGGGAATTTTGATTTCGCTTTTCAGTTCCCCGATAATGCGGGCCATGGCCGCAACGGTCTCGGTTCTTACGTCCGTCAAATACGGAAGACTAAACTCGTTGGAGAACATCACCGCGTCCACTCCGCCATCCTGCAGGGCGTGCAGCTCCCGCCTGGCCATTTCCACAACGTAATCCATACCTTTGGCCTTGTCGTAGTACGGGTCGCCCGGCATGGCCTGCAAATGGCACATGGCAATGACCGCCTTATCCGTACCCGTCAGCTCTTGTAACCAATTCATCAGCAAATCCCTCCATTGTAAAATACATGTTTCGCTAACCGAGGTCCGGAAAAAGCTCCAGCAGCTCGGGAAGCGCGTGAATGATCCGGCTTGCTCCGCGCAGCTCTTCCGCGCCGCCAAAGCCGAAATCGCAGCCTACGGCGGGAATTCCGTGAGCCGCGGCCGCCTCTATGTCGGATGCGCGGTCCCCGATCATATACGCTTGCGGGGCGGGTTTTCCCGACAGATGGACCTGTAAAATATTCGCCTTCACCGTGCCTCCAACCAATCCTAGACAAAGCGGATTATGGAAGAAGCGGCGGATGTCCTGCGAATCCAGCACCGCGTTTAAATACGGGGCGTCGCAATTGCTGGCGGTCGTCATCCGGTAACCGCGGGAACGCAGCTCCTCCAGCACCTCCGCGGCATGCGGCAGCAGCACCTTCGCTTCATGCAGCCGCTGCACGATCAACTCGTCATAGAGCGCAGAGCCGCCGAGCCGCTCTTGCGGCGTACCCTCCGGCATCAGCCGCTGCCACATATCGGCCTCGGACAGGCCGAAGGTACCGAGAATTTCGCGGTCCGAAGGCAGCCGCAAATGAGCAAAGCGGCTTACCGCTTCGCGTACGGTCCGAATCGTGATGCGGCTCGAATCAACGAGCGTGCCGTCGATATCAAAGATCAGCAGGGGCGTTTCTCTTGCCATCCCCGTACCTCCTGTTTTCTATCTTTTTCCCAGTTCAACGATCTGCTCCCGGGTATTGATATACAGCTCCCTGTATACTTTGTAGCGGGCGTCATAAACTTCGCCCAGTTCGGGGTTCGGCTGCAGCTCCACTGGACGGCTGATCCGCAGGGCCAGCTCCTTCATAAACGAATGGCCGAACAATCCCGCCCCCGTCCCCGCGAGCAGCGCATCTCCGATCGCCGCGTTCGTGTTCTGCATAATCCGCTGCGGGCGCTGGCTGACGTCGGTCACGATCTGCGCCCAGAACGGATCGGTCACGCCGCCGCCGGCCCCGATCAGGGAAACCGGTCCGAGCAGCGCCTCGAACGCTTCGATGTTATGGCGGATGCCGTAGGCGACCGCCTCCAACGCCGCCCGCGACAGATCGGCCGCGTTATGCTTCAGACTCAATCCGGCGATGACTCCCCGGGCGTCGGGATCGCCCAGCGGCGTGCGCTCGCCGCTGAAATAAGGCAGCATCACCAACCCGTTGCTGCCGGAAACACTCGTCTTCGCCGCTGCGAAAAACGTCTCGAACGGTGTGCCCGGCGGATACGCCAAGTCCATCACCCACCGCACTAGCGAACCCGCCGCCGACATGCCGCCGGCCACGGCCCAAGCCCCCTCCGCCAGCCCCGGGGAAGGCCAGAACGTTTCGGACCGGGTAACGGGCTTATGCGTCGTGGCGATAAAAAACATCGAGCTGCCATACATCATAAACAGATCGCCCGGCGTCAGCGCGGCGGCGGAGATCGCCTCGGCGAGCGCGTCCGCCGAACCGATCACGACCGGAATGCCGGCCGCAAGCCCGGTTGCCGCCGCCGCTTCCGCGGTCAGAACGCCGGCCAGGTCCCCCGGCCATCCCAACTCCGGCCACGCGATGCCGTCTTTTAAAGCGGTGTCGTCCGCCAAATAAGTCCGGATCATTTCATCGTCCCATTCCATCGTGTCCATCCGAAAGAAGGGGGCATAGCTGGGCGCGATATACGCATCGATCCGCCACTCGCCCGTCAGCTTGTGAACGAGATAGGTCGAAGCCGGCACAAAACGGGCCGCCTGCCGGAACAGTTCCGGCTGCTCCTCGCGAATCCACATGATTTTCGGCCCGGCCGTCTGCGAAGAGAGCAGTTGACCAAAGCGGTCTAGCACGAATCCTTCGCCCAGTTCCTCATTCAGCCGCTGAATCTGCTTGCCGGCGCGAACGTCCATACCGTACAGAATCGCCGGCCGAAGCGGGCGGTTGTCCCGGTCCAGGGCGGCGACGCACGGCGACAACGTGCTTACGCCCAATGCCCGCACCTGCGATACTTGAAACGTTCCGCGCGCAATTAACTGCCTGACGGCGGTCCTTAAGCCTTCCCACCAAACGCTTTCGGGGTCCTGTTCGGCATACCCCGGCCGGGGAAACGATACATCGTGTTGCAAAGCCGCGGTATCCAGCAGGTCTCCCTGCGCGTTCACGGCTACCGCCTTAACCGAATAGGTTCCGATATCCACCCCAAGCAAAACGTCCATTCTCATCCCTCCTTGTCGCCCGAAATCGCCCGAAACGCTGCCGTCCTAAACCATCAGAACGTCATCATGCCTCCGGTTACGTTAATGGCCTGTCCGGTCATATATTTGGCGTCATCCGAGGCGAGAAAATAAGCGACGCCCGCCACATCTTCTGGATCGCCCAGCCGGCCCAAGGGGGTTTTTACGAGCCAAGAGTCCGCCGACATCGGAGCGTCGTTGCCGATATCCGTCTGGATGATGCCCGGGCAAAGGCTGTTCACGCGGATATTGTGCGGTCCAAGCTCTTTTGCCATCACTTTGGTCAGTTGGATCACGGCCGCTTTGCTGGCGCAGTACACGGTCTGAATCGCTGCGCCGTCCTTGCCGCCCATCGAGCCCATGTTGATGATATTGCCCCGGCCGCGCGCGATCATGCTGCGCACAATCGGTTGGGAAACGAAATAGATGCCTTTGACGTTCACGTTAAACTGAAGATCAAACTCCTCTTCGGTCGTATCAATAAACGAAGTCCATTTCAGCACGCCTGCATTGTTGACCAGCACGTCGACGAAACCAAACGTTCCGAGCACGTCCGCGATGACCTCGTCCACCCGCGCTTTTCTCGTGATATTGCAGCAATAGTAGGCGCCCCCGGTGTCCGTTGTCAACGCGGCCGCTGCGGCGCCGGGCTCGGCGGGAAGATCAAGTATCACCACCCGATACCCTTCTTGGCCGAACCGCCGTCCGATCGCCAGTCCGATGCCCCGGTTGCCTCCGGTAATCAGCACCGTCTGCTTCTTCTCATTGCTCATTGTTTTCTCATCCTTTCCTGCAGGTTTATTTTCAAGTCCAGAGGCTATCCCTTAACCGCTCCAAAGGAAAGGCCGGTCAAAATGTTGCGCTGAATCAGGAACGTCAGCACTGCAACCGGGATGATTTGGACGATCTGCGTGGCGGCCATCGTCTGGTACTGGACGGATACGTCGCTGGCATATCCCGACAGAACGACCGGCAGCGTCTGGCTTCCCTGCCCGGTGAGCACAAGCGCAAACGCCAGCTCATTCCAGGAGAAGATGAACACGAACGCCGCAATGACGAACACCCCGTTTGCCGCCAGGGGCAGCAGGATGCGGATCATCGAGCCGAAATAAGAGAGACCGTCGATCATCGCCGCTTCTTCAACCTCCCGCGGGACGCCTTCAAAAAAGACGGCCAGCAGCCACACGGCAAAGGTTGCGTTCACCATCGTATACACGATGACCATGCCCCAGATGGTGTTCGTCAGGCCAAGCCGGCTGAACAAAATGTAGAGCGGAATCATGGCCGCCACCGGCGGCATCATGCGCAAACTGATAATCCAAAACTGAATCTTCTGCGTGCGTTCGGTTTTAAAGCGGGCCAGGCTGTAAGCCGCCGGAATCGCCAGCAGCATTACGAATACCGTCGTCAGCACCGCAATGATCAGCGAATTAAGCAGGGAGGGCAGAATGGAACCGGCCCCGTCGAACAGCTTGGCGTAGTTGGACCACCTTAGTTGATCCGGAACCCAGATCGGCGGATACATCTGCGTCTGGATGTACGATTTGAATGAAGTGCCGATCGCCCACAAGATCGGGAACACGCTGAACAGGGCAATCCCCAGACAGACGATGCGAAGCAGGGTGTTTTTGACGGTTTTCATCCGGTCAGTCCTCCTTCAGCACGTATTTTGCGAATATTTGGCTCAGGATGACGGTAAGCGCCATAATGACGATCGATTCGGCCGCGCCCTTCCCGGTCTGAAAATATTTAAACGCGTCGCGGTACACCGCAAATCCGCTTACCATCGTGCTCGTTCCGGGACCGCCGTTCGTGGTGGCCAACACCAGGTCAAAGGTCTGGATGATTTGTACGACCGACAAAATGACAGCCACGGACAACACTTTTTTGAGCAGCGGCAGATCGATCTGCAGCACGCGGTTCCACCAATGGGCGCCGTCCACCTCGGAGCTCTCGTAAATCTCCTTGGAAATGCCGAGCAGTCCGGCGAGCACAAGCATGGCGACAAACGGCGTCCACTGCCACAAGTAAATCCCGATGAGCGCCGCCAACGCCTGCCCGGGGGTGGCCAGCCAGGTTTGCGGCGGAAGGTGGAAAACGCTCAGAATGTAATTGACCAGCCCGAGCAGCGGATTAAGCAAGTAACTCCAGAACAAACCTACAGACAAAGGCGTGATCATAACCGGCAGCAAATAAATGGTGCGCAGAAATGCCGTTCCCCGCAGGTGGCCCGCCAGGGCGAAAATTTTGGCGACCGCGTACCCCAGAATAAATTGCAGGGGGAGTGCAATCACGACGAACAGCGCCGTCTTGCCCAGCGAATTCAGAAACAAAGAACCGGGACTTAAAATTTCCAAATAATTGTTCAGGCCGATAAATCGGCCCGACCCGCTCGTGCGGATTTGCATATCGGTCAGGCTGATCCAGAAGGAGTACAGACCGGGAAAGGTTGTGACCATAAAAAGAAACACCAGCAACGGATACAAAAAGCTGCGCGACACCATCCGTTGTTCTTTGCTTTGCGCCGATCGCGGTGAAGACATGTTGAACTCCCCTCCTGTACGGGAGGACGGTTCTGGCCATCCCCCCCGCTAGTAAAAGGCAAATATTAATCGTTTACGGTATACCCCTCTTTTTTCAGCATGGCTCCGATTTCCTGATCCGCCGCCGCCATCGCTTCCTCAAGCCCCACGGTTCCTGCAAGGTATTCTCCGATATGGGTGCCGAGCGTGTCGATGATTTCGAAGCTCTCCGGAATTTGCGGTCGGAAGAAGGCTTCGGCCGTGTCCACGATTTCCCGCTCGGTGGCGTAGTAGACGTATTTGCCGGCCAGCGTCTCATCGTTCAGCACCGAATAACGGTTCGGGAAGCCGCCCGTATCGGCGAACCGATAAGACGTCTGCGGACTTGTGAACCAGACGAGGAAATCCCAAGCCAAATCCTGCTGTGCGGAAAAGCGGTTGATGCCCATCGAGTACCCGCCAACGGGCGCGGACTGTTTAACGCCTTCGGAGGTCGGAGCGGGCGCTGTCGCATAGCTCTCCGTGACGGTCGATTTTTCCGGATCGGACAGCGGGGCAATGTCGGTAACCCAAGGCTGCATCATCGCCGCGCGCCCGGAAGCAAAGGTGGATGCCCGCTCGTTCCAGGACATGTTCAGCGCGCCTTCCGGCTCGTAAGGCAGCAGATCCTTGAACATTTTGACTACCTTCAGGCTTTCCGGGGAAGAGAACAGCGGCGTCATGTCTGCGTAAGGATCCACCGAGCCCGGATACATGCTTTCGAACGGCTTGCCGCCCGCGTTGTAAATATATTCGAAATAAGCTTGTCCCACGGCCGTGCCGGACTGGTTGTTCAGCACACCGCCATACACGCCGGGCAGATCGTTATTTTCGGAGATCGCCTTGATGTCGCCGACATATTCGTCGAGCGTTGCCGGCGGGCCATCGATCTTGGCCGTCTCAAAATGCTGCGTATTATAAGCCAGCATCACAAAGTAAGGCGCAAAAGGCATGCCGAGCAAGTTATCCTCCCAAGTGCTGGCCTTTTGCATTACGCCGAAGAAGTCGTCATAATCGACAACCGCCGCCGACTGCTGCAGCCGGTCGTTCAGCGGAAGCAAGTACTGCGACAAGGCCCCGACCCACGGTACGTCATAAACAAACAGGTCATCGGCGGAGGACCGCTCGCTTCCGGTGAGAATTTCCCGGGAGTACGCGGCATCGTATCCGAATTGGCTAACATTGACGGAGGCTCCCGTCAAATCCTCGAATTGCTTAATCAATCCGGTCATGGATTCGACCCATGGGTCGGATACCGAAACGATGTTCAGCGTCTTGCCCTGCCACTTCCCTTTTAACCCTTGGGTGAACTCGTTCCATGCCGCGAGCTGTTCCTCGCTCGTGGAAAACACCGCGGCTTCGCTTCCGCTGCCGCCGTTTCCATTTTCTCCGGACGGCGCTCCCGTTGTATTCGTCCCGGCTCCGCATCCCGCAATGATCACCAAGACAGCTGCCAAAACCGACAAAAAGCTTTTCTTTAACACCATGATTCCCTCCTTAAAAATGATCTTTTGTTGACATACCTATATATGAATTGGATAGGTAACAAGTGGTGAAGAAACGCCGGAAATTCGAGACCTCCATATCAGCAATGTCATATTATATTACATACTATATTTCTCATCGACATTTTGTTTCCTTTCGATCATTTTTAGAAAGTTAAAAATCGTTTTTCGAAAGTTATATTGTCATTATAGAATGAATTTTCGACATGTCAACAAGTTTTTAATAATAAAAATTCTCTTATGTTATATTATCTAACATATAGTGATCAAATGTTCTTATTGGCGGCATGCAAAGACATCAAGTACAGCGGAACGCAAAGGGTGGTAAATTAGAGGCGGATGGGTTAAAATCAATTCATAAATGTTCACAAAATGATTCTGCAATCATTTTTAGAAACATTTTTTTACCCGATTTTGATTGCAGCAGGAAAAAAATGAAATTCATTCGAAAATGAGGTTGGAGTATGGGAGTAAAAAACTATAACCGGAAGCGCGATATTCTAAATATGCTGCATGAAACGTCTCCCCTTCCGGTCGCAGAACTGGCCAAGCTGACGGGAGTATCGCTGCCGACGATCCGAAGGGATATAGGCGAGCTGGAGGCACAGGGGATGGTAATCCGTGACAACGGCATGGTTATGCTGCGGGAAATCAGTGCGGAAACGATACACATTCAACGCGAGGGGCACAATCTGGATTTAAAAAGACAAATCGCCAAATACGTGGTCTCCCGGATTAAAGACGGAGAGATTATCGCCCTGGATATCGGCACCACCTGTGTAGAAATCGCTAAAGAGCTGATTACGCGGCCCAATTTGTCCGTCACCGTCTTTACCTCTTCCGTGCAAGCCGCGTCCATTTTGTGCCGGAGCAGCCTGAACGTCTACCTGATCGGCGGGTTTGTGCGCAATTCGGAAATGGCGAACGTGGGCTCAATTGCCATCGAAACGATTTTGAAGTTTAAATTCGACCGTTTTTACTTAAACCTTGCCGGTTTAAACAATGAAGACGGGCCGACGGATTATAATCTGGAAGAGACGGAAGTGAAGCGGGCGTTTATTTCCAGATCCCGCGAAGTCGCCGCCGTGCTCGACAAAACCAAGCTGGGCAAATCCGCGCTAGTCAAAGTCTGCGAGTTGAACGATATTCATGAAATCATTACCAACGCCGACGAAGCGCCTCCCTTCAAACTGGACTTCACCGGCAAACTGACCCTCGTATGATTTGATGAAAATATATGCGAAAATTCAAGAAACCGGTGGAGAGCACCGGTTTTTTTGCGTCTTTTATCATTTCATGCAAATGCACAAATGATGTATACTTTTTTGCCAAAGGGTAAAATGATGGCAGGCGGATTCTTTTGGCGAAGGAGGGCCCCGAAATGTTCCAGCTTTCCGAGAAGCAGGCCCAGGAAATCGTAGATAAAATGATGATGGATATTCCCTATAACATCAATATTATGAATGACCGGGGGATCATCGTCGGCAGCGGAAAAAAAGAAAGGGTAGGCACCATTCACCAAGGCGCCGTCAAAGCGTTGGCCACGGGACAAATGGTGGAGGTGTGGGAGGACAAACGGTTTGAGAAAAAAGGCACGAACGAACCGATCGTCATCGACGGCCGGCGCGTCGGCGTCATTGGCATCAGCGGCAACCCGGACGAGGTCCGGCCTTTTTGCAATATCGTAAGGACGACCGTAGCGCTTCTGATCGAGCAGAAAACCGCTTTGGAAAACCTGGCGCATGAAGCCACCCGCAAAAAGGCGTTTCTGGAAATGCTGCTTGCCGCGCAAGGGCCGTACACCCAAAAGCTGAAAAAAGAAGCCGCCGCCTACAAGCTGGACCTGCTGCTAAAAACCGCGGCGCTTTATCTGAAGCATCTCCAATGGGACGAAGAGTCGTCTAAGTTCCTGCGGCCTTATCCTTCTTTTCTCCTGGAAGAAGACACTTGCCTCATCCTCGTGCAGCACGAATCGGACACAGAGCCGCTGATTCGCCAGCTGCTGAAAAGACAACCCGATGTATTGATCTCCGTCAGCCGGTTTGAGAACAGTATCGCGGAGAGCTGCCGGCAGGCGAAGTCGGCCATGGGCGTATCGTTGGCTTTGAAGCTGCCGGTGCGGACGATCTATTATGAGCAGGTTCCGTTTCTGGTCAACCTGAGCCAAGTAAAGCTGTCCGCCGAACTAAATATCCACCGCAACACGCTGCAGTACCGCCTGAAACGGATCGAAACCCTGACCGGCAAAGATCCCCGGAACGTGCTGCAATTGTTTGAGCTTACCCATGGCTTGTTATCGCTGTACAGCTAAAGGTATAGGAAAAGAGAAAGGCCGCATACAACGCAACCTTTCTCCCTCGGCTTTTCATGTTGTACGAGGGTGTGCTCCATGCGCCCGCCCACGTCGGCTCTCGCTAAGCTTCAGCACTCAGGATACTTGCTCAGCCTTAGCACTCTGGACTACTCGCTCAGCTTCAGCACTCTGGCGATGTTTTCGCAGGTGCGCTCCACGTTTTGCGGCCCTTCGTCCAGCAGCCTCTCCAATTCGCCCGCGCCCGGAACGATGCCAAACACCGCGTCGATGCCCTCCTCGTACAGCGCTTCAATCCCTTCGCCGATGTAACCGGCGACGGCGATGACTTTTTTACCCGCTTCTTTGGCCGCTTTGGCTACCCCGTAAGGGGTTTTGCCGAATTTCGTCTGGAAGTCGATGCCGCCCTCGCCGGTAAACACCACATCCGCCGCCGCCACCTTCTGTTTCAGGCCGGTGTATTCGATAACGATCTCGATGCCCTTCCGCAGCACAGCCTGGGTAAAAATCAGCAGCCCCGCTCCCAGCCCGCCGGCCGCCCCGGCGCCGGGGATATCGCGCACGTCCTTGCCGAGCTGCCGCTTCGCAATGTCCGCATAATGAGCCAAGCCGGCGTCGAGCTGCCGCACCATCTCCGGTGTGGCGCCTTTTTGCGGGCCAAACACATGGGACGCGCCATGCTCGCCGCACAGCGGATTCGTCACGTCACAGGCCACGATTAAGCTCACCTGCCGCAGCCTTGGATCAAGCGCGGAAATATCGATCCGCTCCAGCCGCTTTAGCGCTCCGCCGCCGCGGGGCAGCGCTAAGCCGTCCGCATCCAGGAACCGGGCGCCCAGCGCCTCGGCCATGCCCGCGCCGCCGTCATTGGTCGCGCTGCCGCCAATGCCGATGATAATCCGCTTGATGCCTTGATCGAGGCATTCGCGGATCAATTCGCCGGTGCCGTATGTGGTCGTGATCAGCGGATTTTTCGTCTCCTTGTTCACATGGTGAATCCCGCTGGCCGAGGCCATTTCAATCGCGGCGGTCTCTCCGTCGCCCAGAATGCCGTACTGTGCCGTCACTGGTTCCCCAAGCGGACCGGTGACCACCTTCGTATAGATCCGCCCTCCGGAGGCGTCCACCAGGGATTGCACCGTGCCTTCGCCGCCGTCCGCCATCGGAACGTGGATATAGTCAGCATGCGGATAAACTTTGCGCAGCCCCTTTTCCATCGCATCGCATACTTCCTTGGCCGTCATGCTCTCTTTGAACGAATCTGGCGCCAGCACAAATGTTTTCGTTTTCATTCTTTCACCTCGTCTATAATTGTGGAAAGTCCAACTTTAGCACTTTTAGAACAAAAATCCGTAAATCAACGTCGCGGCAATGGCCATCGTTCCGCCGACAATGGCTTCGTAAGGAATGAGGCCCATCCGCTGCTTGATCGTCATTTTCATCGCTCCCGCCGTAACGTGGAAATAGTTGCCTTGCGGCAGGGAATCGATCACGGTGGCCCCGGTATGGACCATCACCGCCGCCGCCAGCGGAGCCGTGCCCATATTGAGGATGGCTTGTCCGAACGAACCGGTCGCCAAAATAACCCCCGTCGATGTGGATGCCGTAGCCGCGGCCATCAGGATACCGGAAATCGGCGCCAGGAAGGTACCCGAAATCCCCGAAGCTTCAATCAGGGACACCACCTGCGTCGACAGGTCCGAAGCGGAGATCAGCCCGGCAATGCCGCCCGCGCCGATCAGGATCAACACGGTTGCCGTCATTTTATTCAAGCCGGAGGCGGTGTACTCCAAAATCTTTTTGCCTTGGCCCATAGCCAGCATCCCGATGATTCCGGCAATCGGCAAAATGTACATAGCGTCCACTTTAAACTTCGCGAGCGCCTCGATGCCCGACAGCGAGCCGATCGGGTTGATCATCAGCAGGACGACGGCGACCAAAGGCGCTACGATCGCTTTGCCCAGCGGGGGATATTTCGACGTGTCTACCGCCTCATCTACTGCTTCTGCATCGGTTACTTTGGCTCCTTTATTTTTCAGCAGCGTGGCGACGATGACCGTAACGATCAGGCCGCAAACCGCCGGAATCAGGCCGGCCAGCATGACTTGGCTCAAGTCCAGGTTGAAGCCGCGCGCAGCGGCGATCGCATTCGGGTTCGGGGAAATAATGTTCCCCGCTTTCCCGCCACCGGATAACGCCAGAAGCAGGGCAATTTTGGAGATCCCCATCTTGTTCCCGACCGACAAGGCGATCGGCGCTACGATCAATACAGCAACGGGGATAAATACGCCAACCGCGGTAATGATCATGGTCGCGAGCGCCAGCGCCAGAATCGCTTTACTTCCGCCGAACTTCCTGACGATCGCCTGGGCAATCGTCTCGGCCGCCCCCGACTCCATCATCACCCCGGCCAGCACGCCGGCTGCGAGCACCCGGATGACCGTCCCCATCACGCTTTGCGTCCCGCTGACCAGCACGCCAACGGTCTCTTCCAGGTTGGCTCCGCCAATTAAAGCGCCTACAATCGCGCCCAAAAACAACGCATAAACCGGATTCAACTTTCTTAATATCAGAGCGATGGCTATAGCGAGCCCCGCCAAAGCGCCAATCCAACTGATCGTTAGTCCTTCCATCTGTCTTCCTCCCATGCATTTGTTGAACACGCTTTCAGTATAATCGGCCCCCGCCGGAAAAAATATTGATAAAGGGACGAAATGTATTGTGCAAATGCACTATGATCTGCCGCACGTTTATCCTTCAAAAGAGGCTTTCATGAACAGTAGCGTCGGGTACCTCGGCCCTTTCCAACTGTAGTCTACATCCCGTGGACGTTGCTCTAACGGACACCAGCGACCTTATCCGCCCATTTCCCGGGTATTTCCCAGCCTAACGGACACAGGCGGCCCTATTTCGCTCTAAACCCGTTCATCCACGCCAATTTGAGGTAAATAAGTGCATCTGTGTCCGTTTACGTTTTGCAACCCTCCGTTTTTCCTCAAATAACGGCTCTGGTGTCCCTTAGCACCATGATCATTGCGGTAAGGTAACTTGCCTCTTCTCGTGACCCTTTGCTGGTTCCGCGGACTCCCTTCAGGGGCTTGGCGAAAAATAGCGGTAATTTAGGGCGTTATTTCGAGAATTTCTAGTTCCTGTTCTGGAATAGAGGAATTTTATGTCGCTATTTTTCCCAGAAGCTTGGATTTGCAGCAAATAACACCACTCTGCCCGAATATAGCGACACTTTTTTCCTCTATTTTTTAATTTCCTCGCGAGTAGAGAAAATAGCGGAATTATTTTCCACTATTTTCTAAAGGGGAGCATGAAGGGGAGCATTACCGAATAGTAGCGTTTCTATTCTAACGGTTGCCACAGCCGCTATTTGCTCCAATAACGCCGATTTCAAATTCTAACGGTTGCCATGGCGCTTATTTCACTAAAATCCGGCTATTTTTGCTCAGATTAGAGCAAATAACGTCGCTCACAACCGTTAAAATTTAGAAAGGGGCTTTTTTCACAAAATAGCGGCTGGTACATCCGTTAGAATTCCGGCGTGACGCAGGTCCCCGCCTGCAAAGCGGACCAAAGATTTTGTGTAAGCATTAATGCAATGCAAGTGCCTTAGCCCCCAGAATCCTACTCTCCCCCCTCTCTCTACCTGCGCATCGCCCTCTACCATGCCAGAAATTTTATAAAATAAGGTCAAAAAAGGACGCCAAGCTGGCGTCCCGGGGCCTGAATAAATCAGGCGCTTTCATGTTTTTAAGTCTTATTCGCTTACGGCCTTGGCGGCCGTCTCCAATGCACCGATCACTTTATCGCACCAGGCGTCGAACTCCGGGTCCTCCAGCTGATGCTCGGGATGGGCCAAAATGTATTCCACCGTCCGCTTGATGCCCTGATCGGCCCGTGTCGTGGCTATGAAACCGGGTACCAGTCTTTTCAGCTTGGCGTTGTCGAACACGACGGTGTTGGCCTTGTCGCCGAGCAGCCCGCCCCGCAAATCATAGGGACCGCCGGCCGCCAGAAATTCGGAAGCGACATGCACCGCGCGCAGCTTCACGCCAAGGGCACCGGCGATGATTTCATAAATTTGATTCCAGGTGACGCTTTCGTCCGAGGTGATGTGCACCGACTCTCCGATGGCGTGAATATTACCCATCAGCCCGATAAAACCTTTGGCGAAATCGCTGTTGTGGGTTAACGTCCACAGCGACGTGCCGTCCCCGTGAATGATCACCGGCTTGTTCTCCAGCATGCGTTTGGCCACCTGCCACGAGCCTTTGCTTCCGTGAACCCCGAGCGGAATGGACCGCTCGCCATAAGTATGGCTCGGCCTGACGATCGTCACCGGAAAGCCCTGCTCCCGGTACTGCTTCATCAAATACTCCTCACAGGCGATTTTGTTCCTGGAGTAAGCCCAATAAGGATTCGATAACGGCGTTCCCTCCGTGATGCGGTAATCCGATAGCGGGGTTTGGTAAGCGGACGCCGAACTGATAAATATATATTGTTTCGTCTTGCCGTTAAACAGACGATAATCCCGTTCCGCCTGGGACGGTTCAAAAGCGATGAAATCGGCCACCACGTCAAAGGTTTGGTCCGCCAGCAGCCCCCTGACTTCGTCCTCATGGTTGATATCCGCTTGAATGACTTTTACGCCGGCCGGCAAATTCCCGTTCCGGGTTCCCCGGTTCAAAAGGTAAAGCTCGCAGCCCTGTTCCGTGAGCTGCCTTGTAATCGCCGAACTGATCGTTCCCGTGCCTCCGATAAACAGCGCTTTCAAAAAAATCCCTCCCTATGGCTTTGCCTTGCTTTTTTTATGGTATCATTTATAAGTATCGGTTGAAAGCGGGCAAATTTCGGTGATCCTTCCGACTTCATTGACAGAAATCGCCTGTAATGTTATCTTCAACCCTATCGCTAACCTTTGCGATTCGTTCAACTCTTCGTCCGAAGAGTTTTTTCCATTACACGAAAAGAATGTGATTCCTTTGAAACAGGTACTGGCACGTCTGCAAAAAGAGGGCGGCATACTAGACAAACTTTTATCCGGCGAATCGATGGATTACCGGCAAGTAATCGCCTTGTTTTTGCCGATTTTGGTGGATCAGGCCTTTATCGTCGGCCTTAATCTGGTGAATACCGCGATGATCAGTTCCTCGGGCGTTGCGGCGGTCAGCGCCGTTAACATGGTCGACTCGCTGAACGTGTTCCTGATCAATGTTTTTGTCGCCGTAGCCACAGGGGGAACGGTAGTCGTGGCCCAATACAAAGGCAGCGGCAATGACCGCATGGTATCCCAGGCCGCGGCGAGCACGGTCGCCTCGGTATCCCTGATGGCTTTGGCCATCGGCCTGCTCCTGATCGGGCTGCATAATCCCATCATGAACCTGCTGTTCGGCTCCGCCTCCGCCGACGTTCTGGACAGCGCCCGGGTCTACATGATCGGCAGCAGCATCTCCTACATGGGTTTGGCGCTCGTGCAGGCGGTATGCGCGGGACTGCGGGGAATCGGGAAAACACGCGCCTCGCTATCCCTCTCGCTGATCATGAATCTGCTGTACGTGCTGCTGAATGTGGTGTTCATCAACCTGCTCCACATGGGCGTGCTCGGGATGGCCTTTTCCGTGAATATCGCCCGGTATACGGGCGCGATCTGCGCCTTGTATTATTTGTTCAAAATGGAGGAATCACTGCGGCTTCACCTGCGCGACCTGTTCAAATTGCCGTTGTCCATGCTGCGCAAAATCATGTTCATCGGGCTTCCGTTCGCCGCGGAGCAGATGTTTTTTAACGGCGGGAAGCTGCTCACCCAGGTGTTTATCGTCAGCTTGGGCACCTATGCGATCGCGACCAACGCCATCGGCGGTTCGCTGGGCATGGTGTTCCAAATTCCAGCGGGCGCCTTGTCGCTCACGATCGTCACGGTTGTCGGGCAGTGCATCGGGCGCGGTAATATCGCCGATGCCCGCAAGTTCATCAAGTCGTTCCTTTGGCTCGGCTTCGCTTCCCTGACGCTAATCGGGCTTATCCTGATGCCGTTCTTCCGGCCGCTCGTCGGTTTGTTTGATCCTCCCGCCGAAATCGTCGGCGATATTTTTTGGATCCTGCTCATCAGCAACATCGCCCAGGTCCCGCTGTGGCCGATCAGCTTCATCCTTCCTTCCGCGCTGCGGGCGGCGGGAGACTCGCGGTTCACTTCGGTAACCTCGATGCTGACAATGTGGCTGTTCCGGGTCGTGCTGGGATACGTTCTCGGCATCACGCTGGGCTTCGGCATCATCGGCGTCTGGCTGGCGATGTGCTGCGAATGGGGCGTGCGCGGCGTGATTTTTCTGTGGCGGTTCCGCGGGAAAAAGTGGTATGCTCATAAAGTCATTTGAAACGTGGCCGATGATTAAACTATTCGACGCAAATCAACGTCTTTAATCAGCCTAGAAATCACCAGTTTAGGAGTAGATGTTCCTTTGATCGATGTTACGCAAGAGCGCCGCCTGCAGCGCTTGCTGCATAGCTGCGGACACAACTCGCACACGCACTTATACTACCTTGGCGATAAACAATGGTTTTGGGATTCCAAGCACGAAGCATGCATCGTCTACCGCAGTTTGGGAAACCGCAGCATCGCGTTGGGCGATCCCCTGGGCAAACCGGAAGCGATTCCCCGGGTGATCGGACAGTTTATGGATCACTGCCGTGCGCACGGGTACATCCCGGCCTTTTACCAGGCCAAATCTTCCTTTTTGCCTCTTTACAAGCAGTACGGGCTCCAGTATGCCAAAATCGGCGAGGAGGCCCAAGTCGACCTGGCGAAGTTCCATTTGCACGGAAAAGCGTGGTTAAAGCTGCGCGGCCGCATCAATAAGTTGAAGCGGGCCGGCTTTTCCTTTGAGGTGCTTCTGCCGCCGTTCGAGGATCGGTTCCTGAGCCGGCTGCACGCGATTTCGGAGGAATGGCTTGGCCAGCGGAAGGAGAAAAGCTTCTCCGTAGGTTCGTTTTCCCGGGCGTATGTCAAGCGCTTCCCCGTAGCCGTATTGATTGGCCCTGATGGAGAATACGAAGCCTTCGCTTCGCTTGGCGGCGATCCGCCCCCGTGCTTGTCGGATTCGTGCGAGCCGGCCGTGACCCGCCAGATCACCGTAGACCTCATGCGGTATACAAAGGCTTGCCCGCACGGTGCCATGGATGTGCTGTTCGCCTCCCTGTTTATGTGGGCCCAGGAACAGCGCTATGATTTTTGCAGTCTCGGCATGGCTCCTCTGGCCAACGTAAATGACCTTCTTTTCGCTAAGTGGTTTTATAAATACGGGAACAAGTTCTATAACTTCAAAGGGCTGTACGATTACAAAAACAAGTTTGCCCCCGCATGGCAGGACGTGTATTTAGTCTATCCTCCATCGGCCCTCCCGGTTACGCTCACCGTACTCATGCTGATGATCCATACTGCTCCCGGGACCCGAAAGCCGGCAAAGGACAAGATGCTTTCCAACTTCGTTTCATAATTTGGCTTCAATATGAAATCAAGCCGGCGCATCTGCGCCGGCTTGACTATTTATTGAGCTTCCGTCGTATTCGATGCTTCGGCAGGCTGCTGATCGGCAGGCGGTCCGCCTTGGTCTCATGCCTCCCCGGCCGCCTCCGCCGCTGCCCGGGCCGGGGCCCATCGAATTGCCGTCGGTGACGCCGGACTCGTTCAGCCACGTCGTGTGTTTTTCTATTTTGCCAGCTGCCTATCTTAATTCTTTGAAAACCTTCAGCTCAAGGACTCAGGAACCTGATTTTTGCTCTGCGAAAGTTGAGTTATAAATTCTATAATTTAAAAAAGGGCCCCCCCAGAAAGTAGCTTAAGTCTACTTTTTGGGAGCGGCCCCTTTCGTTCGTTTATGAAATTAACGCAGCGTCTTCAAAGCGCCGCTCCAAGCGAGCACTTGGTCAAGCATGCCGTTCAAGTTGGTCAGGTGCAGATCGGCCGGTTTAAATGTGCTGTAGTTTTCGAAATCGGTGAACAGCGAAAGCGCAACATGCACACGAACGTCGGCTACGGACAATTCGCCCAGGATGCCGCGCAGGTGTTCAGCCGCGCGGGCGCCGCCGACAGAGCCGTAGCTCACAATGCCGGCCGCTTTGTCGTTCCAGGCTTCGCGCGCGTAGTCGAGCGCGTTTTTCAGCGCGCCGGTAATGCTGTGGTTGTACTCCTGCACGATAAACACGAAGCCGTCCAAGGAGTTCAGTTTTTCATTCCACTTCGCCGCTTGCTCGGAAGCGTCGGCTTCACCCAGAAGCGGCAGCTTGTAATCGGCGATATCGACGATTTCATAATTCGCGTCGCCGCGCCCGTCAGCGATTTTTTTCACCCATTCCCCTACTTGCGGACTAACGCGGCCGTCGCGGGTACTTCCCAAAATAATCCCAATGTTCAATTTTGACATGTTTGTTTCCTCCTTATTGTTTGTTTTTCCAAATAATCTGTCCAACAGACCCATGAGTTTACACCGCCATGTATATTTCTTGCATCTCTAAAATATTATCTTTATATTGAGATGCTTTATTCTGAAATAATCATAAACCCGTCGGTTCCATTTGTCAAGCTACTTACGAAAAGTTTGTAAAAAAATATTTTTAAACTCTATTCCTCATGCACGGTTACAATCACGCCGTCCCTATTGTTTCCGGAGATCTCATAACTCCCTTCTGCCGGAACTCTGACCGTACCGTCATCGGTGACAGGGAAATAAAATATCTGGTACGTCTGTCCGTTGACCTCGACCTTGACGGCCTGCTTTTCTTGCAGATAATCCAGATACTCTTCCAGAACCATATCGTTTTTCTGCATAATGGCGCTGTGGGGCAACCCTACATAACGAAAATGCCAGGGCTCGTATTGAATGCCGGTCACCGCGGTTTTGTTCTCGGGATAACGCAGCACAAACCCGTATTTCCATGCATTCTCTTTTAGCCACTTGCCTTCCGGCGCAACATTCATCTCCGCTTCCGACGAGCCTATATCGAGCGACAAGCCCAGGTTATGCTCACTATATCCCGCCGGCATCGCATATTCCGCCCCCATTTGATGATACAGCTCATCCTGCCGCTGCTCGTCCCGGTACCCGCTGGTGGCCAGGAAATGGTTCACCCCGTCCTCGCCTGCGGCGGCGACCATCTCGGCAAGTTTTCCCGCCAATCTCTCCGATAGCCGAACCGTGTTATCAACCACGCTAAAACCTTGGAGCAATTCCCGATGTTGAGCCAGACTGACCGCTTCGTCCTCCGGACCTTGATCCGGAACCGGATGGTCTTGATTAACCAGCAGCAAATCGCCCCGATAAACCTGCTCTTGGGCTACTTCTATTGTGAATCCCCGGTCCGCCAGGGTTGGGGAGTTTTCTTCCGCAAGCGTAATTTTATCCAACGGTATCATGGACAGATCGCTTGCTTTGAATTTGACGAAAGCGTAGCCCAGAACCAGCAGGATCAGCAAACAAAAAAACCATTTCTTCATCGTTCGTTATCCTCCTAACCTTTCATTACTTAAGGATAGAGAAAACTTGTTAAGAAGAAATGGGGGTAAAAATAAAATTTTTCTTAAGTTTCGTGCCTTGATGCGTGAGCCAGCTTCTCCACGGCGGCGATGACGGCTTGCGGATGATGCTGGGGAATCATGTGCGCGGCAAGAGGAAGCTCGATCAGCGCCGCATCCGGCATGTCCCGGTGCAGCCGATAGCTGTGCTCCTTGGTCGGAAAAGGGTCCCGCTGCCCGACGACGATGACGGCAGGCGCCAGAATCCGGCGATAGTTCGGAGCCATCTCGCTGGCCGCCGGGGCAAAAGCCAAAACGTCCTCCCGGTTCGCCCGGAACTGGGACGGCCTAAGCCACAGCGCCAGCGTTTCCCGTTCATATGCCGCAGGAACCGGCTCCGGAGCAAAGGTCGCTTTAATTATATGCCGGACCATGACTCTCCCCAAGGTCGCCAGCAGGAGATTCATCACGATCGGCCCCACGACCGGCAGCGTTACGATGCTGGAGATCGGATCGCCTTTTTCCGCCGGATACCCCTCCTTGTACATGCCGCCCCCCAGCGTGACGATCCCCGCCAAATCGCCGGGGTACAAGCAGGCATAGGAGAGCACCAGCAATCCGCTCCAGGAATGCCCCACCAGAATCGGCCGGTCCACCCCCAGTTTGGTCAAGGCCTCATGCAGCAGCTTGGCTTGATCGATCGGTGTAACCGGCCTGTGTTTCGGGCGGTCACTATGCCCGTAACCGGGGCGGTCAAAGGCCAGGGCCCGATATCCCTTGCTAGCCGCGAGTTCCATGACCTGGTCAAAATCATGGCCCCGCAAAACGCCCCCATGCAAAAACACGACCGGCCTGCCTTGACCCCGTTCCAGGTAATGCAGACGGATTCCGTGCGCTTCCACAAACTTTCCGGATGGCGGGAAATTCATTTCGGCCTGCCGGAACTTTTTCTGATTGTATCCGTAAAGCGCCGCCAGCATGATCACAACAAGTCCCAGCAAAACAATAAAAATAACCACTTCTTCCTCTCCTCCTTTTGGATTTCCACAGCGCCAACGCAACAACGTACTAACCGGTATGTTAATGTTATAATTAACGGCTTGCATCGAAAGGAATTTCCGATGAAGCCGGCAAAATCTTTCGCCTTATTGCGGCGATAGTCCGTCCCACAGCAGCCTTGCGGCATCCTGGGCAAATTGGTCCAGCATAAGGCCTTTGGGGGCCAAGATCCATGAGAGCACGATCCCGTTCAGGACGGTCTGCGTATACACTGTCAGCGAGCCCGGATCGATATCGCCGCGGAGCCATCCCTGCGTTTGGCAATCGCGCAGCAAATCCGCGACTTTGGCGTAAAATCCCTCGAACAGCTCCCGGATTTGCTCCTGAACCTCCGGGTTGCGGCTGGAAGTCAAAAACTCAAAAAACAGCATCGGCCGATCCGAGGTTACCATACAGGCTGCGAGTTGTTCCTTTAACCAGTCCGTCAAAGCTTGGATTTTATCCTCCGAGCGGGCGATTGCTTCGATCTGGGCGGGAAGCAATTGCTCCTGCTGCCGTAGATTCCTTTCGCAAATAGCCAGATACAGATCGCTTTTGTTCGCAAAATGCCAATATATCGCGCTTTTCGTGTATCCGGCTTTGGCCGCCACCTGGTCCATTGTAGCTTTAGCATAACCGTGCCGCGCGAACACCTCCATGGCCGCATCCAGCACGCGCATTCGGGTATCCGCATGTGCGCTGCTTTCCAGCTCCGGCCCGCGGCCGGCCAGCAAAGCCCGCATCTCATCCTTACTGCCCAAATGTCTGCGCACCGTTGTCCAATGTACGCCAGCGGCGCGGGCCACATCCTCATAGCTGATTTTATTCGCCGGCAGCCGTGTGGCCATGTCCATTAAGGCCTGAATGATTTTGTCGTGATGGTTCAAACTGCCTCTCTCCTTAAAAGTTCAGCATGTTACATTCACATACCAATAAGTACATAAATATCATATTCTATTGTTTACGGATATGTCAAACCCCCGTTTCCTCCAGGTCGCAACTAATGCAGCCCTGGACAAAACGGGGGTTATGGAAGCCGTCAAGAGATGCCGCGCTCCCTTCGAAAAGGTGCCAATATATTCGTCTATCGCTTGGAACTGGCTTTTTGCCGTTGACATCAGGAAGGCGCAGATCTTTGAGCGAGGCCGTCATTCTAACGGTTGTGAGCGCTGCTATTTCGATAAAATGAAGGGGAAAGCAAATCTAACGGTTGTGGCAGAGCTTATTTGGCCTTTTTCTACGGATTCGAGCCTTTTTCCCAAAAATAAGCTCGGTTACAACCGTTAGAAATTAAATTCCGGTCTTTTCGGCTAAATAAGCGCGATTACAACCGTTAGCGTTAATCTGGTATGCGGGATCCGGAATGCAGAATGCGGGGCCGGGTCACTTGTCTTAGATTGCTATATTGCAGTGCAGAGCAGCGGTAATGCCAATTTATCCGTCAATCTATCCGCAGCACGGCTTTTCCGGAAAATTTGCGGTCCATGAGGCTGCGAGTAACAGCTCCAATTTCGGTCCACGGCGCCTCCACTTCAATCCGGGGCGTTAACCGGCCGTTTGCGACGAGCCGGGCCAGCAAATGCAGATCGTCCGCGGCCGAATGGCGGGTGAGCTCCTCGCCGAGGAAGAAGCTGTACAGGGTTCTCCCTCCGCTGGTCACCAAATTCATCATATCGATCGTTGCCGTTGGCGAAGAGGAGAATCCCACCGCAACGCAAATGCCCTGCGGCGCAAGCTGCGGCAGCAAAGCGGCCAGTGTATCACCGCCGACCGAATCGATGATCAGGTCATAGGGCCCGAAGCTGCGAGCCGTTTCCATGGCGGAAGCGCCCACAGCCACTTCGTCGGCTCCGGCCTCCCGGACCAGCTTCGCCTTCTCCTCCGTGCTGGCCGTGCCTACGGCGAACGCCCCAGACTCGGCCGCCAGTTGATGGGCAAACAGACCGACGCCGCCGGTAGAACCCGTAATCAGGATTCGCTTGCCGAGCAGCAAACCTCCTTTTCGCAGCGCATTCAGCGCCGTCAGGCCGGCTACGGGAAGAGTCGCGGCTTCCGCAAAAGTGACCTGATCGGGAATTTCCGCCAGCATCGACACGGGGGCGGCAATTTGCTCGCTCCAGGCGCCCAGCGGGAGCAAACCGACAACCCGGGCTCCTTTTTGCGGGCCTGTGCCGATTTCCGCCGGCTCGATGACCATCCCGGCGAAATCCCAGCCGGGCCGGGATGACGCTCCTTGATCTATGGCGTCTTTCACCTCGCCGCGATTGAGCGAGACGGCTTGCACCTGCACGATCGCCTCCCAAGGCTGGGCCTGCGGGGCGTCCACTTCTTGGATCGCGAAATATTCCGCGGCCTGCGGATCGGTTACAATGGCACGAATCATATTGATCTCCTCCATAAACTTGGAATAGTGCGGTCGTGCGGTCAACCTGAATTGACCTCCGATTTCATAAAGGAGTATACTTTAATCACTTTTTCGGACCAAGTGCAGAACTACTCTTGAAATCGAGGGGAGGAGAAACGGGGCTATGCATACGGAAAGCACGAGGCTAAAAAACGTCCTGGGAGAAATCGAAACGCTGCGGATGAAGCAGCAGCGGGAGCTGGCCGACCGCGCTCATGCGCCCTGGAAAAGGTTTACGCAGCAGGAGCTGAACGACGAGGCTTGTCCCACCTATAAAAATCTGTTGATCGGGCGTTCGCACAGAATCCCGGATCGTCAGACGATTATAGACATCGCGGAATATCTCGAATGTACTTCCGGCGAGCGCAACGATCTGCTGCTGACCGCCGGTTACCTGCCGATTCAAACCGAATTGGCAGGACGGGCGCTGGAACTGGCCCTTGAATGGGCGCAGCAAACGATGAAGGCGCTCCCTTATCCGGCCATGATCGTCACCCATACCCAGGACATTAAGGGATATAATGAGCCGTTTCGCCAATTGTTCGCTATTCCGTCCGGCGACACCCCTTTGAACAGGATCGATCTGCACTTCAATGCCGATTTGTCCGTACGTCCCCGCTCCACCTTCGACCAAACGTCGTTCGAGCAGTGGGAGTCCCATGCCATACAAGGGATTCAGGCGTTCAAAAGAAATCATGCGCTGTCCCGCTATGACGCTTGGTATCAACAAGTGATCCACCTGGCTCAAAAATACAACGTGATCGAAAAATATGACCATAAGCCGGATGCCGAGGAAGAGCCGGAGCGCACGCAAACCATCCTGGCCGGAGCGGCAAGCTCGGGCGAGCTGATTCCGATCCGCTACAGGCAAATGTCCATTTCCGCCGGCAGCCGCCTGTACCCGCAAATTCAAGTTTTTTTGCCGGTCGACGCTTACGCGCGCAAAGTATTCGCCGACTTGGGCTGCCCCGCCGATTGCCAATTCGGCTGGCCCCCCCGGTAGGGTAGTCTCCCGAAACATGGCGAAAGCCCCTTTCCATAACCGGAATGGGGCTTTGTCCGTTAATGACCGCGATGCTTCGCCTTGGCCTTGCGGATTTTGATTTCCCGCTTGCGTTCCCTCTCGGCCTCCCGCTGCTGCTTGGTGGTCGACCGCTTGGCCAGCTTGCGCTGCTCATACTCCAGCCGCATCGCTTCGTACGCCAAGGTGGAAGCTCCGCGGCTTCGTAATTCCACGGCGGCCTGTCTGGCCAACCGCTTCGGATTTACCCTTCCGGTTTCCGGCAGCTGAACGGCAACGCCCTGCGAAATGCTTTCAAGCAGCCGGTTCAAATCACTTCGGATAAACGCAAGAACCTCCTCGTCCTTCGGCTCCGCTCCGAAAATATGCCTTCCTGCCCGCAGCTTCCCTTGGCTGTGCTCTTCAAACACGCCGACCCAATACTGCCCATCATGGTAAATCGTAAGTTTCAATGCAAACATCCCCCTCTTGTTCAATCGGAAGCGATGGACATCCCGAGGGGGGAAGGTTACTGACACGCTGCTTATTTCAAGATTTTCAAGCCGCGTGCGCCTGGACTACCAACCAGACCATGTTTTTTCGTTCCAGTCCTATTATATTTTCAAGAGCGGGGATTGGCAATGCGGGCTATTCGGCCCGGAGATACCGTTTGTCCCTCAAGAACAGCCACCAGAACAACACGAACACCGGCAGCAGAATCACCGACCCTACGCCGTATCCCCACATGAGGGACACAAACATCGAATGATTCGTGATCCCTCCTTCTACCGTTAGATAAGGATAGACGATATAGGGCATATGCGCTTTCCCGTAAGCATAACTCGCCAGGGCAAACTGCACGACCACGAAAATAAACGCGAGCCGGGGCCACCCGAGCCGGCCTTTCCGTTTGATCCACAAGGAGCCGTAGCCAAGGACAAAAGCCGCGGTGGACAACATAAACCAGAGCCCCTGCTCCTTCATCCGGGCCACCATCCACATCGCTTCCCTTTCCATCGTAAAGGTGGTGACGACGGCGAGCAGCATCGCCAAAGGCCCGAAGACAACCGCCAGCGTCCGGTAATGCCGGTAGGAGGTTTCATCGCCGGCCTGCCGGGAGAAGTCGGAGAGGAACAATGAGGACAGGAACAGTTCGGTGGCGATCCCAAACCCCAAATAAGCGTAAAGCGAAGGGCTGGCCAGCAAGGCCCCGTAGTTCAACTGAGGATAGCCGCTCTCTCCTTGGATAAATCCGCCAAGCGTAATAGGCAACACGCTGACAAGCAAACCCGGAATCAGCAGGCCGGTGACTCCCGACACGAAACGCAAACTGCGGACGTTCCGCTGCGCGGAATAGGCATACACCATAAAGGCGCTGCGGAACAGCATGAGCACCAGCACGAAGCTGACGGGCAGCAGCAGCAGCGTTCCCAGCAGATAAGCGGCGCGCGGAAAAAAGCCGACCAAAGCGACGACCAGCAGCACCAGGAAGACGTTGGTCACTTCCCAGGACGGCGACAGGAAGCGGTTGGCAAGGCTGGCGGCCTGCGGATTTTTTTTGCTGAAAACAAGTGACCAGAACCCGGCGCCAAAATCGATGGAGCCCATGATCGAGTAAATGAACAGGAATCCCCAAAGAATAGAGATCGCTATCGTGGAATCGCTCATATCCTTTTCGCCCCCTTCTTCTTACCTTGCTTCCAGCATTTCCGGAGTCACCGGATGGCGCTTGAAATAATACCGCAGCACTATAGACGTAACGACCAGCATAAACACGTACAGCCCGATAAAAGTGACGAACAGAGTGCCGAGATTCTCCGATTGGGTGGCCGCGGACGCCGTCGTCTGAATATGGTAAATCGTCCAGGGCTGGCGTCCCGTACAGCTGAAGACCCATCCGGTCTCGATGCCGATCAGGGCGAGCGGTCCGGTCAGCACCAGCCCCCTGAGCAGCCAGCGCGGGTACTCCTTCTTTTTGACCAGCCGGTAAAGGATCGTGCCGGCCGAGACCACAATAAGCAGGGAACCGATCCCCACCATCAAGTTAAACAGCGTATGCACGAACAGAGGCGGCCACTCGTCCTCGGGAAAATCGTTTAGCCCCCTGACCACGGTGTCAAAGCGGTTGCCGGCCAAAAAACTGAGCGCCCACGGAACTTCGATTGCCCCCCGGATCGTCCGGGTTTCCTTGTCGGTGAAGCCGCCGATCGCCAGCGGCGCGTAAGCTTGCGTTTCAAACAGGCCTTCCGCGGCAGCCAGCTTCTCGGGCTGGTGGCGGTGCAGCATCTGCGCGGTTTCATGCCCGTTGAGCGCGGTCGATAGCGCCATCAGGCCGCCGATGGCCAGCGAGAGGATCAGGCCCTTGCGGTGATACTGCCGCTCCCGCTCCGGCCGTTTGCGGGCGAGCAGTTTGACGGCGGCCACGGACACGATGGCAAAAGCGCCCAGCAAATAAGCGGAGAACAGCACATGCGTCGCCGTCGTAGGCCAGCTAGGATTAAATACCGCCGCCCAGGGGTCGGCATCGACCACTTGCCCGTTCTCCAGCCGGAAGCCCTGCGGGGTGTTCATCCAGGCATGGGCGTCGGTGATCAGCGCAGCCGAAGCGCTGGCCCCCAGCGCCACGAGAGTCACGCTGGCGATGCGGAGAACCGGGGGCAGCCGGTCAGCCGCATACACGTAAATCGACATGAACAAGGCCTCCAGCATAAACGCCCAAATTTCGACTTGGAAAGGCAACGCGATCACCTGGCCGACGATTTCCATGAAACCGGGCCACAGCAGCGACAGCATGACGCCAACCATCGTTCCTGATGGAATGCCCACCCCCAGGAGAATGGCCTGGCACTTCGTCCAGCGTTTCGCCATTAAGGCGTAGTCCCGGTCTTTTTTGACCTGATAAGCGATTTCCGCAACTACGATCATAAAGGGCAGCCCCACCCCCAAGGTGGCAAAAATAATATGAAAAGCCATCGACGATCCAAACAGGGACCGGGCCAACATCACGTTATCCATAAATAACTCCTCCATCACTTGGACTAACGTGAGTATTATGAATAGAAATTTCCAATATTATTCTGTATGGGATTTTATTTCACATGATGTTTACGTACGTTGGCGGTACCAAATGGGCCGCGAAATGCAAAAGTGCAGGCCATTTTCGTCATTTTGAGCAAAATCGCTTCTAACCTCCATTTTCAAATGCACATTCGCATTTGCATCTCATCGCTCACATAGCTCGAATTCAGCCCGTTTCAACTGCACTTTTGCATTTGGCTTAGGGTCAAGCCGTCCATTCCTCACATAAGAAAACCGTCTATTGGCGTCCTTTAGTGGCTCTGACTTCTACTTTGGAGCGATTGGAGGCACTACCTAAACTTTGGACGCTGCTCTAACGGACACCAGCAACCTTATCCGCTTATTTCCCGGGTATTTCCCTGGCTAACGGACACCAACGACTCTATTTCGCTCTAAACCAGTTCATCCAGCCCGATTTAAGGTAAATAAGGTCTTATGTGTCCGTTACTTTGTGCAAACCTCTGTTTTTCCGAAAATAACGGCTCTGGTGTCCCTTAGCCCCCTGATTCCTCTTCTCCTCCACTCTCTACCTGCAAAAACATCTCCTTCTACCATGCCCGAAATTTTTGCCAGCAAAAATCACCTGCAAGCCTTCGCTCAACGTTTGTCACAAAAAACCCATGGATACAATAACTACCATGCTTCAATATTTGTTTTGGATGCTTAGGGAGGGGAGGAGGAAATATGACATACAGAATTTCCACGTACCAATTATTCACAATTACCTTTATTTTCCAATTAGGTACAACCATCATTTTTGGGTTTGGCGGCTTGGCCGGCCGAGATGCGTGGATTAGCGATCTGACGTCACTGGGACTGGGGCTCTGCGTGATTTGGGTATATACCGCCTTAATGCGCATGAACCCGGGATTATCTCTGGTTGAATGGTTTCCGGCCCAATTGGGGCGCTGGATCGGGACGCCCATCGCATTTTTGTACCCGCTCATGTTCTTGTATCTTACGGGACGAATTATTGCGGACATCAGGGACATGGTTTCGACCACCATCTTGCCCGGAACGCCGCCCCTGATATTTGCGGGGTTATTTGCCATTATTATCGCTTACTGCGTCTATGGCGGCATTGAGATCATTGCGCGGCTGGGGGAATTGATCTTCCCCATCGTCGTCGTCATGTTCATTACGGAGACAGTTCTGCTCTTCGGCTCGGGCGTCCTGCATTTCGATTATATCCAGCCGGTTTTGGAGAAGGGATGGGAACCCGTCTGGAAGGTGGTTTATCCTAACGGGATCACCCAACCTTTTGGGGAAACCATTGCGCTCGCCATGTTCTGGCCGGATGTGAAAAACCGTGAAAAGATTACGAAAATCACCTTCCTCGCCACCTTACTTGCCGGACTTATGATCACCTGTTTTGATTTTTTGGCCATTTTGGTTTATAGCGATCTGTTCTCGCGTTTTCTCTATCCGCTATACACCTTATTGAGCATGATCAGCATCGGAAAATTCATCGAAAACCTGCAGATGTTCGGAGTCATGTATTTTTTCATGACGGCATTAATAAAAAACGTGATCAATATGCTAGTGGCGCTGAGAGGCATCCAGCAGCTGACAAAGATGAAGGATTACCGCGTGCTTGTCATCCCGGCAGCCGCGATCGCCTTGTTCCTGGGCCTAACCATGTCAAGAAATATCGCCGAGCATATTTATTTCCAGCATTATAAAATACTGGTTCCTTATTTCTGGGTGCCTATGTTTTTGGTCTTGCCGGCGATGCTTCTTATCGTGACGTGGATCCGGCAAAAGTTGCGAAAATAATGATCTATTCATTTTTGAATGTTGTTTTCTTGCAAATGCAACGACGGTCCCGTTACGCCTATCCGCCGGATCGTCAGATTCGCTTGGACAGAAACCTCGGCTTCCCGAAACTCCTTGTTCCAGTCGTCTTTTAAAGATCGCCAACGGGATAAATGTTTTCTGTGTATGGTTTCGCCAAATCCAAAGACATCCACCCCATATGCTTTTTGGACCTTGGTTATGGTTTGAAGGGTGCTCTCCTCAACGTGTTTTTCTAACGCGTCTTGTACGCGGGCTAGATTATGGAGTTGCGTGAGATCCAGATTCGTATTGTTTTCGCGAATTATGCCTTGTCCGGTTAAGTTGACCTGGAATTTTAGCTCGTCTCCTTGAAACATGGGCTGAATCCTGCTGCCTATCTTGCTCATATCCAAACTGACATAGCCGTTTTTCTGCGGTACGGTTGCCGTTACCACCAGTTTTCGTAAATCTCCGTTAATCCACCGCAGTATTCTACCCTCATGCACATTCAAGAATCCGAGCAATTTCAGATCTTTGTCAAAAATTCCGGTTCCCGCGATACGAAACCCTTTCGTATTGGAATGATCTTGCTGCTCCTCACCTTCTTGATCGGCCGGATCGAAACCAACGGCAACAACCGGTAAAGCCGGGCAGCTTCCTTCACTGGCCGCGGAGATCATCAGGTTGATAAATCCCATTTCCTGCGGCGTTCCGATCTGGTCATATTCTTTTAAAGCTCCGAGGCCGGGGATTTTCTCCAAAGGGTAGGATACTTTCAGAAAATCCCTGGCGGTGCCCCCTTTGACGATAAATACATCGGTTCGCAGCTTGAGGTTCGGATCCCGGGTATACGTATCCAATACATCTTTGATGCCTTTTCTGGCCAGCGGTTCTCCGATCACGATGATCCGCCGGTGTCCGCGGAATACCAGCCGGGAAAGCTTCGTTTGCATTTGCTGCACCGCATCCAGCGTATCTCTTCCACCACCGGTTACGACAAAATAGGGCTTTTCCTGCCCCCCTCCGCTTCCGCCACCTTGTCCTTGCACACTGCTGATCTGGGACGGGATGATTACCTGTGCGCTAATCAGAACCCCCTTGTCCTTTGCTTCGTCGATTCCCCATGCGAGCTCAAGGGCAAGGTCATTAACCTCCGAACTGTCCCAACACCCTGTCATCAATAACAACGACAGAAGGGCAATCAACCTTAAACAACCCGTTTGTCTCCTGTTCATCTGTTCTCTCTCCCTCGTCTCGGGCTTGGCCGCCGGCCTTCCGGCACACGCTTTTTGTTCGGCCCGGAGTTGAGCAGGGGACGGCGGGGCATGCTCCATCTGGGTGTGCGTATGAAGACATCCTTCAGGTTTCCGGAAATTTGCGGGGCCATTGGACTCATATAGGGAACACCAAACGAACGAAGGCCGAGGAGGTGGATGGCTATGATAAAAATGCCCGCTATGACGCCGTACAACCCCAGGACTCCCGCCAAAATCAAAATGGGGAAACGGAGCATCCGGTACGCCGTCCCGAGATTGTATCGCGGGATAACAAACGAAGAAATCCCCGTCGTGGCCACGATAATTACGACCGTGGCCGACACGATGCCGGCCTGTACGGCGGCTTGTCCAATCACAAGCGCTCCTACGATGCTAACGGCCGAACCGATTGGCTTCGGCAAACGAATGCCCGCTTCGCGAAGGCCCTCAAACATAAGCTCCATCAACAAGGTCTCGATCACCGTGGGAAACGGGACGCCTTCCCTTGCGGCAGCGATGCTGATGAGCAAATTCGTAGGAATAAGCTGCTGATGAAATGTGGAAAGCGAAACGAACAGAGACGGAAGCAACAGAGAAATATTTAATAAGAAGTAGCGAATGAGGCGAATGAAGGTCGTATAAACGGATCGCTCGTAATAATCCTCCACCGCTTGCAAACCGGACCAGAATGTCATCGGCACGATCAGCACAAACGGAGTATTGTCGACGAGAATGGCAACTTTGCCTTCAAGCAGGCTGGCACTTACGATATCGGGGCGCTCCGTATTTTGAATTTGCGGAAACGGGGACCAGGGGGCGTCTTCAATAAATTCTTCGATGTACCCCGATTCCAGTACCCCGTCAATTTCGATGCGCTGGATTCTGCGGCGGACTTCTTTCAGAACCGAATCCGAAACAACGCCTTCTATATAAGCTATGACGATATCGGTCCGGGTAAATTCCCCAATGTTGAGCGATTCCATTTTGAGTTTTTCACTGCGGATGCGTTTGCGTATAAGACTGGTGTTGATTCGCAATGTTTCCGTAAATCCATCCCGCGGTCCGCGAACGGACAGTTCGGCGCTGGGTTCTTCGATAGCCCGCTTTTCGGCTCCTTCCAGATCAGCGAGCCAAGCCTTGGTCTCTCCATCCGTTAGAACGGCTATATTTGCCTTCAGAATGCCATCTACGATCTCGCTAATCTGATGAACTACTCTTATCCGGGATATAGCGACTAGCTGTTCTTCTATTATGGCCCCCAGCGATTCGGCATTCTCTATTCCTCCCGGTACGCCTTCGGGCATCATTAATTTTAACACGACCTGCTCCAGCGCATTGGCGTTTACCAGCCCATCGACATAAATCAGAAGCAACCGGTTTTGTCCATGGATCATAACTGGACGGAACACAATATCGGAACAGTTGGCAAAAATTTGTTTGAACTTCTCAAGAAGCTTAAGAATATCCATCTTTCCGCTCCCTAACTCGTGATGATTTTATTATTCCGGTTCGAAAGCGGATCATTCAAAAATGGGGAAGGATTAAGGCTCGTATTCGCTCAATTTTCCTTCGTAAATCAGCTTCAGCCGGCCGCATTGCCGGAAATCGTCCGGCGTCACGAGCGCGGGCAGCTTGTTCCACAGCTTGATGCCCGAACGTTCAAGGATCTCCGCGACGAACTGTGAGCAGAAATAAGAGTTGCTGAACTCCACCGGCTCTTTGAGGGCGATGCCGATCACCCCCAGCAGGTTGTACAGGTATTTTTTCCGCTTGCGGATAAACAACTGCAGCACCCGCTCCATTTTTTCCACCTCGCGCCCGGTCACCCGAAGCTCGTAAAGAACGCACGTCGTATTCGGATATTTGCTGAACGTACCCGTCTTGATGTCCTCCTTCACGAACCCGCCGTTCAGCGGGTTGTTCGGGTTCTTCCTGCCGAAGCTGTACAGCTCCGAAAGCTCGCGGTCGAAAGAAATCGAAGCATGGTTATAAGGTGCTCCCGTGTACCCTTTAATCACCCTCGTAAAAAGCGTTCCCGTATTCGTAAGCAGGATATAAACCGATCTTTCCCCGTCCATGTCCGAAAATTCCCCTTATCAAGTGTGAACTATTCCTTCATAATAACATAGTATCCCTTTCATGGATTCAAGGATTCTACCACGCTACAAGTTGGTGATAAAAAATGACCAGTTTGCAATTCACGTTGATGATTCTCTTTTTTGCCTTACTTGGGATCCACGCGGCATACCTCTTTACCGGACGCGCCCGCCCGGAGCGGGACTACGCCGCTTTGGGGCTGCGCCTTCGAACCTGGTGGGGCATGTGGCTGATTTTATGCCTCGCCACCTTGTTTAACCGGGCGGCTTCTCTGCTGGCCCTGATGGTCTTATGCTTCTTTGCGCTCAAAGAATATTTCTCCATGATCCGCTCAAACAAAGCCGAACGCCGGCTGTATCTGTGGGCCTACCTCGCGATTCCCGTACAGTTCTATTGGATCTACATCGGCTGGTACGGCATGTTTATCGTCTTTATTCCGGTCTACGTCTTTCTGTTTCTGCCGCTTCCGCGCTTGATCAACAAGGGCACGGTCGGGTTTCTGCGCAGCGTCAGCCGGGTGCAGTGGGGGCTTATGCTGATGGTGTTCGGTCTAAGCCATCTCGCTTATTTCCAGGCGGCCTCGCCGGAATATGGAGCCGGCCTGGTGCTGTTTCTCGTCTTGCTGACACAGCTGAACGACATCATGCAACATGCGGCCTCGTTTTATTTCGGCCGGCACAAGATCGTCCCCACCGCCAATCCGTATTTGACGTGGGAGGGCTTTGCATGCGGACTGCTCGTCACGACTGGAGTCGCGTGCTTGATCTCCCCTTACCTGACGCCGCTCGGCGCGGGTTTCGGGCTTTTTTCCGGCATGCTGATCGGTGTCAGCGGCTTCTTCGGGAGCCTGACGATATCCGTCTTGAAGCGGGATTTGCTGATCGGCGACGACGACAAGGCCCAAGCGCTTAAGAAAAGCTACTTGAGCCTCGTCGACACCTTGACCTACACCTCGCCGGTGTTTCTGCACGTCATCCGGTATTTTTTCGATTTCATGTAAGCCCGCCGGTCAGTTTACGGCCGGAAGCTTAACCAGCACGCGATATTCGGCGCCCGGCCGCACATCCCGCAGGATGCCGTCTGCCATAGGCGCGCCATCGGCATAAACCTCGGCTTCACGGACGCCGGCTTCGCGCGTCATCTCGATGCGGATCTTGGCCCCGCGGAAATTCCGGGTTACCTTGGCTTCGTTCCAATGGGACGGAAGCTGCGGCCGGATGCGAAGGCCTTCGGGACATCCCTGCAGCCCGAACAGCCCGTCGATCAGGCAGCGGTAAACCCAAGGCGCCGTTCCGGTGTTGAACAGATGGCTGGAGCGTCCCGCCGTGCGCGGAAATTGCCGGTAGGCCCCACGATAATAGTTCGGAACGAACACCGGGAGCTGGCCCCGCCGCACGATATCGTCCAGATCCGGCCCAGGGATCATTTTGCGCAGCAGCCGATAGGCATCGTCCTTCTCCCCTACGGAATACAGCCCGTAGATATAGAAGGCGGCCGCATGGTTGTACACCGCGCCGTTTTCTGCCGATCCCGGGTGCTTCTGGGTGACCCGGCCAACATCCTCGCGCATCGCGGTGTAAGAGGGTGCCAGTTTTTCCACGCCATAAGGCGTTTCCAACTGCTCCCGGACGGCCTGCATCAGCTTCTCCCGCTTCTCCCCGTCGGCCGCCCCGCTTAACAGCGACCAGCCCTGCGGGTTGATGAAGATACGCCCTTCCCGGTCCGCGCTCACGCCGAACACGACGCCCGCGTCCGTAATGCCGCGCGCGTACCACTCGCCGTCCCATAAATATTCGTTGACGACCTCATTTGTCGCTTGAGCCGCCAGGCGGTATTCTTCCGCCGCGCCGGCTTGTCCGCTGCGCTCGCAAATGCCCGCCCAAACGTTAAACGCGTAAGCGGTGGCGATGGTCAGCCAGCCGGACACGCCTTTCCCTTGATAGCCGACCATGTTCATCGGATCGCACCAGTCGCCCTGGTTGATGTAATTTAACCCGCGTTCATCGCGATCCCGGATCAGCCACTGCATCGCCCGGTGCACATGTTCGAAAACGGAACTGGCTTCTTTCCCGCCTGCATATGGAACCTGTTCTTCCAATAGAGAGTAATCGTTCGTTTCATCCAAGTACGTGCTGAGGCAAATCGGCAGCCAAACACAGTGATCCGTATGCGGCACCTGGTTGATATACTTCAGCTCGGCCTCGGGGTGCAGGATGATGCCGTCCGGCATGGCGCCGCTGGGCTCCTGCTGGCTTAAGGCCGTCAGGAAAGCTTCTCTGGCCGTTTGCGGCTTGATGTAACTCATCCCCATATTGTCCTGCAAGTAATTGCGCGTTTGAGGATCCGTCGTCAGGCGGTTGGTTTGTCCATGATAGTACATCTGCCGCGGAAGCCAGTGATTCACGAAGTTGTCCAGATGCGGGTCCGGGGTGGCGATCTCCATGCAGCCTTCACCCTCCCGAATATAGCTGTCATACTCCCGCTCCGCCAAGACGAACCCGTCATCGCCGCCGGCGTTTGTGCCGCCAAAATACCCGGTTTTAATTCCGGCGATCTGCTCTTCGTCCCGGGCCGGGCCGAATATAAACCGGTAGGCCTCCTCCTGTCCCGGCTCCAAAGCGATCCGGTACTGCAGCACGGCCACCGGCGTTTCATACCGCGCATCTCCCCGAGCCAGTTCCTCCCGGTCCAGCGCGGACGGACGCATGATACCGCCTTCACCTTCGAATGCTTCCTGGTTCACTTCCCAGGAAGCGGCCGGACGGTCGGGAATCAGAAAGGTTTTATCGCGAAAATGTTTGATTTTGTCGTAATCCTGATATTTCTGATAAGGGGTCACGGAGGAGCAGACGATCGACTGCAGTGCCTCGTTATACTCCCCCGACTGGTTCATCCACGACATATAGCCAACCGTAAAATAGGGATAAATGCTTAGCTTGCGCTTGGCTGGCGAGAGGTTTTTCACCCGGATGCGCCACAGCTCCAGCGGTTCTTCCTTCGGAAGGGTCAGGCTCATTTCAAGAGCGATGCCCCCAAATTCCACGTTCCAAACGATGCGGGTTTTGCCCACCGCAAAGGTGTATTGATCGGCCGGCACACGAACCGGCTCATAAGGCGCGGAGAAAATTTCCCCAGTCTCCTCGTCCTTCACGTATACGAAACGGCCGGGGTGATGCGCGTAGTAAGGCTGCTCCGGCTGCATGAACGTCTTTGCTTCCAGGTTGGGCGCATGCGAATATTTCGCGGGCTCCGGCTGCATAAACTGGGACACTGTGTATCCGCGGCAATTCACGTGAATCATCATGCTTTCGTTCCATAAAAATCCCGAGGCCTTCGGCAGCAGCGTGGGACTGGCCAATTCGTAAAATTCCTGGTCCTCCGACGGTTTTAACATCTTAGCATCTCTCCCCATTTCCATCAGCTGTGATTTTCCAAGTATAGGTTTCAGGTTTTATTATACATTAACACAGGCCGACGAAAATGGACTCAACTAAACTTTACGGAAATTTCCCGGTAATGTTCGTCTTCCGCTTCCTTTGGCATTCTGATCTCAAAAACGCCGTCCTTATATACGGCCTTGCTGTCCTCTACCCTGACCCGCCTCGGCAGCGGATTCCGCTCCTCCCCGCCGTCCGGCAGCCGAATCCTTACGTCGCCCGCACCGACCATAACCCCGATGTCCTGCGGATTCACGCCCGCAGGCACGCGAAAACGGGTAATCACCGACTGATGGGTTTCGAAATTCTCAAATTGGATTTTTCCCGGGATCCACCCCGATACCGAAGCCTCCTTGCCCATCGTTGGGCCCATCCCTGCGAATGAACTCATCGAGTCCGGCAGCGTCTTCCTTAAGATCTCATTCACATACTGGGATACGGACTGGGGGTCGGGGGGTACCAGGTTGGAATCGTTCAGGGCGTTTTGGCCGGACACCGCTTTTTGAACGAGATCGTTTATGAAGGCGGAAAATCTCTGTTGATTTAGAAAAGGGAATTTGTCATCAAAAAAAGGATTGTTCACGCTGCTCATCTCCTTTCCGTTAAATTAATCCTTGCTTCCGGAACGTGGTCTGGCAGCCGCACCTCGCGCAGAAGGCCGCGTCCGAATCGTTCACGTGAGAGCAGCCTTTATCAATCCGCCCCCCCTCGTCCGAGCAGCGGTTGATCAGGGGCGCCCCGCATCTTTTGCAATATTTATCCTTGCCATTGGCTTCATAGAGACAACGTACACATGTTCGAGTTTCATCTTCCTTGGCCATATGAACCTCCGTTATTGTGCTTGATAGGGGCGTCGACAACATCGCCGTCAAATACATACGATTTGCCGTGACGGGCGATGTTGATTCCTTTGGAACCGCCTACCCCCGCATTCCTTTTGCTGTGCGAGCTCCAGCCCGTCTGCTCGACTTCCCCTACCGCCAAGGCGGCATTCGTGGCCATTCCGTTGACGTTAATGTCCGCCAGGGAGATGCCCGTCCCGGCATGAATCCCTTCGGCCGGACGGCCCGCATGCTGAATCAAAAACTGATCGGCATCGTCGATCATCGTATCGATCACGTCATTGTCGATGACGATGCCAACGCAGTGGGAAAGCTCCGCGCCGGACAAGTTGCCGAATCCGGCATTCGTCTTGCTGTGGGAGCTCCAGCCGTCCGCATGAATGACCGTGCCTATAAATACACCGGAATTGGATTCTATGGAGTTCACCGACAATTTATCCAATGAAATCACCGTTCCCAGCGGTGTTATTTTCAGAGAAATCCCTCCGTTCTTTCAGACTTAATTGTATGTTCAAACTACTCTTATAGGGCTTGACCTTGGCCAGTGGGTCCCACAATATCATTGTCGACAATCGGCGCATCCACTACTTCAGGATCCACGATCGTGCTGACGAATAAAATCGTATTGTTTATGCCGAACTGAATCCCCTGTCCGATATTTAGCTTGGCGTGAGCCGACCATGTGTTTTGCAAAACCTCACCGACGGATATCGTGCTGTTGGTTTTCTGGCCCGCCACGTTGATCGCATTGAAGACAATGGAAACGGCCACTCTAAATCACTCCTTTATTCATCCTATGCAGCCATAAAATGTCCCGATTCCCGGGATGAGCTCTGGGCTCGGCCCCGCGCCATCTCCACCCAGCCTCAACTCATAAAGTGGCCTTGGGAATAATAAGCTTTTAATAGGCTTCATTATTGAAAGTTTTTGCCCAAAAAAGGGGGAGTGGCCATGGAGGTAGACCCTTCAAAGCGGATGCTGCGCAATTTACGCGCACATATGCACGAAACGGTCGGTGAGACTTTCTGGGAGGATATGTCCGGCTTGATTCCGCCGCTGTTCCCCCGGATGGATATGTATCGTCAAGACGGTCAGTTGGTCGCCGTCATTGAGCTTCCCGGCGCCGCCTCACCCGACCGGATCAAAATATCGACGAACGGAAAAACCCTGAAGGTTACCGGCGTCATTCCGCACGATTACCCCGTCCATGAAGATCAGTTATTACGATCGGAACGTTCCCTCGGCAGTTTCAACCGGATGGTTTCCCTGCCGGTCGAGGTCGAGCCGGACAGCGCGGAGGCCGTGTTCGAATACGGTCTGCTTACCGCTACATTTCGATGCAAGCCGGACACTCCCGAACAAGACGTCCCTATTTTGCCTAAGAAGGAGGAGCAAACGTAAATGGGTTTCCTCTTCGGACGCAAGCGCACGGGCAAACCGCATCCCCCGGAAGACCTGCTGGCGCGCCTGGAGAAGATGGAGGCCCAACTGAAGGAAATGCCCCCTGCGAAGACCGAATATCATATCCGGATCGATCAGGTCCACATCCATCATCCGGCGCTGGATCAGCTAACATTTAAATTGGATAGCCTGGATATCGACGAACTCAGCGGTTCCTTGAATTTGGGGAACAATTTCGGGACCGGGGTTCCCCAACCGAAAAAGACGGACGAGAAGCAGCCGGATGAGGTCAAAAGCATAGGCCAGCCCCAAGGAACGGATGCTAAGGGAGCAAATCCGCCGCAACGTCCCGGTTCCGGGTTTCAACAGACGCCCAAAGGGTTTTCATTCAGGAAATAAGGAGGTTTGTGATGAAGCTGCATATTATCGGAGAGATACAGGTGGACCGGATTCAACGTTCTTCGGGCGTTTTTGCCGGAGAAAACCGGCAGTCGGGGTGGAGTTCATCAGCGGTGGACAATCAGGCGGCAGCGGCCTCGCAAGGCCGGGGCAACCGCATTCAGGGGCTTCACTCGGTGCTGATTGGCCAGCAAGTTCCCGGGAAGAAGGTGTAAGTATGGAATTGGTGCTTGCCCCCAATTTCGTCATTGGCCACATCCGGGTGGGAACCGTCGAAGGTGCCTCCTGCATCAATATCGGCAACAACCTGCCGAGCGGATTTACAAGCCACAAGAAGCAAAACCAGGGACTTTCCGTTTCTGGAGACTATAATGAGTTAAAGGACATCGAATCGCTGTTGGACAATGCGGGCAGCTCCGAGCTGCTGGGAAGTGTGTTTGATGAGGACGCGGCGGCGCATGTGTACGCGAAACATCGCCGCGATGCCGTCTGACGCACGGGGGCGAAAAAAACGAGTTTCAGTTCAAAAGGAAAAAGAGCCGATTTCGAAATAACGAAATTGGCTCTTTGATCTTTATGGGATTAGATCCAAGTGCGGAGGACGATTACCAGGAGGATAAACAGAACGAGAATCACACCCACGGAAGTCCCAAATCCAAACCCTGCGCAGGATCCACCGAATCCAGCATTAGCTAAACCCATGTAACATTCACCTCCTTTAAAGAGTAAACCACTCAGGCACTAGATAAAGAAGAACGGCCACAGGAACAAGAGCGAGAGGAGGGCCCAGGGCAGCCAAAAACCTCCAAAGCCGCCAAAGCCTCTAAAGCCGCCTCCAAAACCGCCAAAGGGCCCGAAAGCCTTTGTTTTTGCCCTGGATTTTAAATTGGAAATTTGCCTTTTGGCTTTTGGGGACCGCTTGGAAAGAACCGAAGCTCCTCCGGGTACAACCCCGTCAAATTGAATGCCGTCCGGGCTAACGGCGCTTATCGTTCCAACATAACAGTTTCCGTCATTGAGGACCGCACAGACTGTTCTTCCAATATAGGGTCTGCAACCAGCTTCGTTAATAGGGTAGATCTGCTGCATGCATTTCTGCCTCCCTTCTCGGTGCTTTCGGTTCATCCTATGCTTTGCCAACTCTTGGGGATTGGGTCATTCGTCTATATACGGGTAACTAATCAGCGGATGCCCACCATTATTGATGGCCTGGGGCATATGCTACCCTAGAAAGGGCTGATGACATGAATTATCATGAGATGATCGCGGCGATGGGTGAAGGAGCGGCTCATCCGGGAGGGTTTCAAGGGACACTTGCTTTTCTTGACGAGGTCGACATTCCCCTGGGGTTGCGCGTATTGGAGGTTGGGTGCGGCACCGGGAGAACGGCCTGTTTGCTGGCCCAAAAAGGGGCAAAGGTTACGGCTATGGACCGGAGCTCCACCATGGTGGACAAAGCCAAAAAACGGGCAGAGATGCAGGGGATTGACATTGATGTCATTCAGGGGGATGTTTGCTCCATTCCGTTTGAATCGGACAGCTTCGATGTCGTGTTTGCGGAGTCGGTGACGATTTTCACGGATCCCGTGGAAGCATTTCGGGAGTATTACCGCGTACTTCGAACCGGAGGACAGTTATGGGACCGGGAGCTTTATCAAACAAAACCTCATCCCGAGCTGTACCCGGAAATGTTTAAGCTATACGGCAATCCCCAGCTCCCCGAACTGCAGGCCTGGATGGAGCTGATGCGTGCGGCCGGATTCCGCAACGTTAACCCGTGGAAACCCGGAGCTGCGCCCCTGATTCCTGCGGACTCGGACGGGGAATACATCTTCGATCAGTACCAGTTTTTTGATCTGGAAACGCTGCAGGACCCGAACGCGCTTGGTTTCTTTGCGTCAAATCATGCTTTTTTGATGGATTTCCAAGAGCATCTTTCGTTTGGCGTTTTTATGGGAGAAAAATAATTTCAATTGGCGCGAAAAAGGGACCGGAGCTGATCGAGCTGATCCGATCCCTTTTTTTCATCGGGTTTCATTACGTTCCGCAGAAGGTCCGGTACGGGCAAGCCGCCGGGGCGGGCGGCGCGGCGTATTCGGCCTGTTCCGGAGCGTGTGCAAAAGGGTTCGCGAGCGCCCCCAGAAACCGTTCCATCACGCTGTAGTCTTCCCGTTCCACCGCAGCCTCCAACGCTTCCTCCACCCGGTGGTTCCGGGGAATGAGCGCGGGGTTGCTGCGCCGCATCAGCTCATGGGAGGCCTCCTTGGACTCCGGCTGCTTGCCAAGCCGCTCCCCCCACCGTTCCCGCCACTGTGCAAATTCCGGCGCCCCGAACAAAGCCGAATCATTCTGCCGGTCAAAGGTAAGCGCCAGAAAGGTATTGGTGTAGTCGGCCCGATGCTCATGCATCAGTCCGAGCAAATCTTTGATCAAGGCTTCGTCCTGCGCTTCTTGGGCTTCTTGCGCTTCTTCACCGAACAGCCCCAGCTTAGCACGCATTCCTGCAAGCCAGCGGGATTGGAACAGGCCGGTATACCGAGACAGCTCCCCCTCCGCCAGCTTCACGGCCTCGTCCTCGTTGTCGCTCAGAAGCGGCAGCAGGCTTTCCGCCAACCTCGTCAAATTCCAGAGCCCGATGTAAGGCTGGTTGCCGTAAGCGTACCGGCCGCCCGTATCGATGGAGCTGAACACCGTCGCCGGGTCGTACACATCCATGAACGCGCAGGGGCCGTAATCGATCGTTTCCCCGCTGACGGCCATGTTATCGGTATTCATGACGCCGTGAATAAAGCCGATCAGCTGCCAGCCGGCAATCAGGGAAGCCTGGCGTCCGATCACCGCTTGAAGCAGCGCCAGATAGGGGTTCTGTGCTTCGGACGCTTCCGGGTAATGACGTTTTATCGCATAGTCCGCCAGAGCACGGAGCTCTTCCCCATTGCCGAAATTTGCGGCGTATTGGAACGTGCCGACCCGGAGATGGCTGGCGGCAATCCGGGTCATAATCGCGCCCGGCAGCTCCGTTTCGCGGTAGACGGGCTCCCCGGTTGTCACCACCGCCAGGCAGCGGGTGGTGGGAATCCCCAGGGCGTGCATCGCTTCGCTGATGATGTATTCGCGCAGCATCGGCCCCAGCGCGGCCCGGCCGTCCCCGCCCCGGGAATAAGGCGTCCGGCCGGAGCCTTTGAGCTGGACATCCCAGCGCCCCCCGGAAGGCGCGATCTGCTCACCGACGAGTAAAGCCCGGCCGTCCCCAAGCATCGTGAAGTGTCCGAATTGATGTCCGGCATAAGCCTGCGCCAGCGGGAAGGTTCCTTCCGGCACCCGATTTCCGGCAAACACCGCGACATTTTCTTCGCTGCGCAGCGTCTCGGCGTTTAACCCCAGCTCCCCGGCCAGCGCCTCGTTCAAAACGGCCAGCTTCGGCAGACGGACGGGATTCAGGTCGATCCGCGAATAAAAGATGTCCGGCAATTGGGCATAGCTGTTATCAAAGTTCCACCCTGCGGTAGAAACGGTTATTTTCGTCGTCATAAGTGTCTCCCTGCTCTAAACGATGGTTTGATTTATTATACACAATTTCAGGCCCACGCCATTCATCGTTCCCAGGGGCATTCGGACCGTTGTCCCCCACAATGTGGATATGCCGTTACCGTTATATACCTCGTACATATTGTAAGAGTGAGATACGGACTTGGTGAATGAAATTACGGATAAGGGGGAGTGATGAAATGGGAATCGTCCATAAAAAATCGATCTACCCGCAGGGAATTTCCATTATCACCTGCACGAACCGACGAAGCTATATCAAAAATCTGTTCAACAACTTTGCCAGGCAGCTCCATCCCAAAAAAGAGCTGATCATCGTCGTAAATAACGATAAAATTCCGCTTGAACCTTATTTAAACATGGCAAGACGATATCGAAACGTTTACGTCTACCGCTTGCCTGGGAGTTTCTCGCTTGGCGCTTGTTTAAACTACGCCGTCAAGAAAACGAAGCACCGCTACATTGCCAAGTTCGATGATGACGACTACTATGCTCCTTATTATTTGACCGCCAGTTTGCGGGACTTCCGAAGAACCGGCGCTCACGTCATTGGAAAGCGGGCGCATTATATGTATTTACGCGGATCGAAGACGCTGATCCTTCGTTTTCCGCAGGATGAAAACCGGCCCGTCACCGAAATTCCGGGCGCTACCCTTGTTTTCAAGCGGAAAGTATTAAGCCGCGTTCAGTTCCCCAATCAAAGCGTGGGGGAAGATGACCTTTTTTGCCTGCGTTGCAAACAGAAAGGATACAAAGTTTATTCCGGAGAAAAAACCAACTTTGTCGCGATTCGCCGCAAAAATTCCTCCAACCATACGTGGATCATCAGCGATAAAGAGCTGATCGCCCATCACAAAAAGATCCCAAACGTGAAAAATTACAAAAAATTTGTACAAAGTAAACCGAAGGGGGGCTGGTAATGGAACATCTTCCTTCTTTATCCTTCATCCAGGCCTCCAGTCGAAATAAGGACAAAAAACGGCGTTATTTATGCGATATCCGTCCATTTGAGAGAAATAGAGGCATTTTATGTAGTTATCTCCCTTAATTGTTTGATAATTCCTGAGCTTGGGGCCATTCCTGGGTAAAATAAGAACAAAAAATGTCGCTAATGGGGATGAACCTGCCCGGCTCCGGATTATAAGCACATAAAATTCCGCTATTTTGTCTTTCAAAACCCGAAAAGCACAGGGAGCCTTTCCTCGAAACACCGTTCAAGAAGGTTTCCTGTGCTTTGGATATGACTCTCACATATTATGCAGCTCTTTAATCTCTCCGCCTTTCAGTTCTACAAATACTTGGGCAGCGGCAGTATTCTGGCTAAACCAATCGGCGGAAACTTCGGCATCATATAAAGTCCAGTTTTCGGCATTCATTTCCTCGGTATTTAGATATGTTGATTTTTTTAGTTCAATTTCTTGTTCATTGGTTTTCATCCACACTCGAACGACCTGAAGGTTCTTACTGTAAAGGTGCACGGCAATGTTCATCAAACCGGAATGGTCCGTATCATAAGCTAGTACGTAAGTGTCGTACAATTTCAAGTATTCATCATGGTAACCGCTAAAAAGGCTTATCACATTTCGGAATGGATACGTATCCTCAGTCCACTCCGTATCCGCCTCATCCCCGCTCTTGATCGCATCGGGATACAGACGCTCTGAATCCATGTCCAGCAACGGCTGACATGAGCTGCTCAGCTCTTTCGACGCTGCCGGGCCGCCTCCTCCATCTTCTGGTTCAGGGGCTAATTTCGCAAGAAAGGATTCCCGGTTGGAATAATAGTTGCCTTCATCCAAGATGGTTAAATCTACGGGATCGTCAATGTATCCCGAGTCTTTGTAAAAAAGCCTTCTGCTTTCATCCGAAAAAACAGGGATAATGGCGGCCAAATCCAAGGTGTCCGAAGTCCAAACCGGATTCGTTCCCAAAGCCACCGTTCCCTTAAACCCTGCGGAATTTAACCGCTCATTGGTCCAGTAACGATACATTGTAAACTCGTACGGAGCAACCACGGTATTTCCCCAAGTATCCAGATTGCTTCCCTCTAGGGAGATGTAGGGAAAATACGGGACAGGCTCGTTAGCGACTTCTGTATCCAGCGCTCTAAAGCAGGCTATGGCTTTACTGGGCAAATCGTTTTCCTCTTGCTGTTCCGGTTGCTGTTTATTAACCGTCACCGATTGCTCAGTGGATGGCTGTTTACTATCGGTTAGAGGCTGATTATTCGTCGGGTTATTCGAACAACCCGCCAATAATAGAATAACGAGGATGATCCATACCGATCTAAGCACTTCTTTTCGGTTACCTTTTACTATAAAGCTCATTATAGTCCGCTACCACCCATCCCTTATATTTTGCTCCTTTGGCCGAGCCTTGCTTAAACATCTTCTTAAGAGAGGTAACTTCTCCTCCAGAGGGATTGATCACCAGCATATCTTTACTTTTCTCATCGTAACCTACAGCCAAAATCCAATGCCCAGAGCGTGCATCCGTTTGATACTGCGATTTTGTAATATCGATCAGAACGGGATTTCCCTGATCGATCGAGGTCTTCGCATAATTGTATAAAATTTCGACACTTTTGTCCGAACTGGTTATTGAATCAAACAAAGCTTCACTTCCCATATGACGGTCAAACTGAATATTGGGGATGCTCTCCATTTTTAAACTTGCACCCACAAACACGCCTTTCGTCTTCAACTCTTTGTTCAACTGCGAAGGATTTATAACCTTGCCCCTTTTCCATGACTCAGCCATAGCTACAGCAGTTAATGTACATCCTGCCTCATAGATGTTGGTTTTTGTACTGTTCCCTAATTTCTCGTTATACCAACTTGGCTTTGTTCCATCTAAATACCTGTCTTGCGAAAAAATCGGCATGGATCCCAGGTTCGGAATCGCTGTCCAATTGGATGATATTTCAACACTCGCCACGGATTTGTAAGAGCCTAAATCAACCTTCTTTGGAGTTACGGGAAATTGAGACTGACTGGTTGGAGAAGTCTTGGCTGAGCTCGTTGGCTGCTGTTGAATTCCCCCCTGTCCAAATACCCCCAGTAAAATTGCGGCGATCCCGGGTTGGACATCCTTAGCCTCGCTATTGTGATTACTATCGGAAGTATACTTCCCTTTTACGCTTACTGTAGTTTGATTAAAAATATAAGTTGAATTTTGCCCCTTTAAATAATACCCGAAACCATTGAATAACTCCGCAAAAACGAGCATGGCCGATAAATCTTTTGAATCGTATGTTAACTTGACTCCAAAATTCATTTTCTTGAGCTGATTTTTTAACACCTGAATAGAATCATCCTCAAAAGACGTTCCAATTGAAATTTTGTTTTTACCGTCCTGCATGGAGTATTCAAAAGCCATTCCTTTGGAGAAATATTTTTGGCATTCTCTATAATGTATAGCAAACACCAACTCCGGAGGAATGTCTAATTCCCGGCCGATCCTCTCATAAACGGCTTTATGAGTTGCCCACCATTTTAGCAAAAATGTTCTTGTTGAGTCAGACAACTTACTTGCTAGATCCCCGGATAGAAGTAAATCATGATTACGCTTGTATGCTCCGCCAGGATTCGTATTGGCTTTTACCGTTCTCTGGTAAATGGTGAAGTCGAACCGTGTATTTACCACTTGCTCCTGTCCATTTTCCTGATTTATGCCCGAAAAGGCCTTCCCGGCAAACCCTATTCCCGTCCACAGCGTCTTATAATCGGCATCATCCACCATTTCCGAAGACAGGGAATACTTTTCCTTCAATGCCGATCTGAGTTTCTCCGCGTACGCATGCGCGCTGTTCATTTCGTTTTGCATGTTTTTCGCTGTATATTCATGCCAAGCTGCTTGGGCCCGGCCGATTTCGGCGAGCAGTTTATGTATTTCGTTCAGTTGAATCTTGGCCCAGGCACCTTCGGGCCCCTCCTTCATGGCCAAGCCTAACAAATATGTATACTGGTTATCCTGCGGCATCAGAACCGGAACAAACTTATCGTCTTTCGTGATCTGAAACGAAGGATCGTAAGAGCAAGCCGTAATGGGAGATTCTTTATAAAATCCACTTAAGTTTACGTTTCCTGCGTAAAAGTCTTCACTGATTCTCAGGTCCTTCAGCACTTTTCTAAGCCTTTCCGCTTCTTTATGCGCCCCATCCATCAAAGGTTTGTTATTAAATGCTTGATATACAGAATAGGCTACTTGGGCCCGGGCAATGTCGTATCTGGCTTTAAAAATCTTGTCCAGTTGCCCCTTGGCTTCTTCCTTATCCTCTTCTGTGCCGCTAAGGGTTTGCGCGTGCAGCTTTTGCACCACCGGATCTTCGAACAAGGGATCCTTTAAGTAGGCTGCTGCGCCTTCACCGGCGATAATTCCATCCTTCGAGTAGTAAGAAGAAGGCGGGATAAATTTCTGCTGTGCGGCTCTATTGGCCGCTTCCTCACTGTCCAGGTAGGCCTGTGCCGCCTGTTTCAGTCCCCCCGCTTTTTCGTAAAGTTCATCGGTCACAGATCTCGCCAAATTCATAATATTCCGCAGCCTGTTGTCCACTTCATCCAATGCCCGTTGAACTGAACGTTCATCATATTCGCTTCGAACATCTTGCACTAACCTGGATAAATCTTGATAAACCCTGCGCTCGCTGTTCTCTACTTGATTGCCTAAAGTTTTCAGCTTCGCGGAGAGTTCTTCTAATTTCCCCGTATCCACTTTCATGCTCATCGTTTACTTTCCATCCCGGAAACTAGGTTTTATTTCACAGAGGGGAGGTAATATTTACCTCCATGGCTCTTGATATTATACTTACAATGCATATCCCAAACAATGGAAGTCTCAAAAAAATAATCCCTTTGAAGTAGAAACTTATAGTTTATAGCGGGACATCTGTCTCATAGCAGCAGATAACTTTTTTTGAATTGTAGGTACATGGATTAACATAAGAAAAACGCCTGACGGCGTCCATTAGTAGCTCTGGCTTCTACTTTGGAGCGATTGGTGGCTCTTCCTAAACTTTCGACGCTGCTCTAACGGACACCAGCGACCTTATCTCCCCATTTCCCGGGTATTTCCCAGCCTAACGGACACACATGAACCTATTTTGCTCTAAACCCGTTCATCCAGGCCGATTTGGGGTAAATAACGTCATCTGTGTCCGTTACACTTTGCAATCCTCCGTTTTTCCTCAAATAACGGCTCTGGTGTCCCTTAGCCCCCCACGTTCCTCCTCTTTCCCCCCTCTCTACCTGCGCACCGCCCTCTACCTTGCCCGAATTTTTATAAATATAATATAAATAAACAAAAGCCCTCTTGGGTAAGAGGGCTTTTGAGGAATCCAATAGAATTGTGCTAAAATAACATTTACTCGTCGGCGCCGATATTCACGGCGTTGCCTTTTACGCGGGGCTCCCCGTCAATATCCTCGGTTCCGATGATGGCGGTGTCCGTGTTCCCAGCATCGATTGCCGGAGACGAAGACTGCAAGTGGAAGTCGCCGTTCGCGGCATTTATGAATTTAGGATCGGCAAACAGCGAATGCGCATCGTTGCCGGTTCCCTTTTGGTACGAGGAGAATCCCGTATATTCTTTATTTTTCCAGGTCCAGGTGGCATCCGAGCTGCCGCCCGGAGCAAAATACAAGTTGTAATCCACCACGTTGCCGGAGTTTTTGGTGTATTCATTGTAGATCAAAACATCCGTGGAGTTGGCCACGAAAATATTGTTTTTGATCACGTTGTTTTGGGTATCGTATTGCACGAGAAGCTGGCCGTTATAGCCGTTCAAAGTATCGTTTTTGTACACCGTATTGTTGACGATCTTGCAGTTTACCGTAGAGCCGCGCTCGTCATCATAACCGCCCATAGCGATACCAGTCAGACGGTTGTTATAGATCACGTTGCTGCGCACTGTAATATTGCTGGTGGATTTGCCGGCATGTTCGGAGGCGATTTCCAGGCCGATGTCGTTGCTGTAGCTGTAGTTCTGCTCGATAATGCTGTCCTTGCCGCCATCCACATAAATGCCGCCGGCCGAATTGTCGTCTTTCCCGTAAGACGGGTTATTTTTGACGGAATTGTTGTACACCCGGTTGCCTTTCACGAGCCCGTTTCGCGCCTGATCGTAAGCGGTCTTCGGGGCGGTTCCCTCAAAGCCGATCAGATCGATCCCGATGTTGTCATTATCGTGAACGAGGTTGCCGGTCACCGCAAAGCCATCGACATTGCCGTTTAAAACGAGCGCTTCGCTGGAGCCCAGCACAAGATTGTACAGCTCATTGCCGCTGATCGTCAGGTCGTGGATCGAATCGGGAGCTTTCGTGCCATAAACGGCGATGCCGTGGGCGTCCCGGCCCAGCCGATCGCTGCCGCTCGGGGTAGCCGTGTTTTTGATGTCATGGACTTTGTTGTTGGACAGATTAATGAATCCGCCCGCGCCATGGACATAAATGCCTACAGGCACCGCATTCTTGGAAGCCGTGGTAAACCCGCGGACTTCAAAACCCTGAACGGTAACGTAATCGACATCCTCCAGCTCGATCAGCCCTTCGCTTCCGTTGACCGAAAGTCCAGCGCCGTCAATGATGGGGGTCTCGTTGCCATAGTTGGTGAACACAATGGGACCCTGGGAAGCGGAGCCGGAGCGGGTGATCTTCAGCTTCTGATTATACACCCCGCCGCGGACGTAAACCGTGCTGCCCGCAGGGGCCACGTCAGCCGCGTGCTGCAGCGTCTTCCACGGTGCGTTGCTTGTTCCCGCGTTGGAATCGCTGCCGCTCGTCGCCACATAATATTCGGTTCCGGCCGCGGAGGCAGCCGGGGGCTGCACATTTCCGGCAACCAAACCAAGACCTAAAACCACACCCAAACTCGCCAGTAATATTTTCCCCAATTTCATTATTATTCCTCATCTCCCTTTGTTTGGTATAGCCATTATACCACAACTTTACTGAACCTGTCCTGTTTGCAAACTGAGGACGGCCTCCACCGTCGGCAGGCTCCCGGTGCCGCCAATGCCAAGCGTCGACAGCGCCCCGCACGCGTTGGCGAATCGCAGCAGCTCCTCACCGCGGCGGCCGAGCAGATAGCCGTAAATGATCCCCGCATTAAAGCAATCGCCCGCTCCCGTCGTATCCACCGGGGGCACCACGTAAGGCCCGGCCGAGACCACGCTTCCGTCAGGCTGGCGCAGCGAAGCGCCTCTGGAGCCTTGCTTGACCGCCACCAGCCCCGCCACGGGAGGGAGCCCGGACTCAAGGACACGGATGACCCGGCCGGCCGGGAAAATATGCAGCAGTTCATCCTCACTCGGAATGAACAGATCCGTTTCCGCCAGCAGCGCGCCGATGCCGTCGCGATCCCACTGGTTGGCCACATCCCACCCCGTATCAAAGGACGTGCTGATCCCGTCCGCGCGCAGCCGTGCAAAAAGCTCCAGCCAATGCGGTCTCATGCCGTCTTGCAAATAATAAGACCCGAAATGCAGATGGCGGGCCTGCCGCAGCAGCGTGTCCGGGATATACTCCGGGGTCAGCAGCGGGATGCTGCCGGCGTAGGTTAGCAGCCCGCGGTCGGCGGGCGTGGAGAAGGAAAGCGTCACGCCCGTCTTCACGCCCGGCAGCCGGGTTACATGCTCAGTGTTAACACCCATCCGCTGCAGTTCGCCCGTGCAGAAGGCGCCGAAGTCGTCGTCCCCCACCACGCTGACAAACCTCACGTCCGCCCCCAGGCTGGCCAGCGCGCAGGCCGTGATCGCCGAGGAGGAACCAAGCACGACCTCGAACCCGTCGACCATCTTCTCCCGGTTCCATACCGGCATGACATCCTCGCCGGACACAATGATGTCCACGTTCAGTTCGCCGGCGACAACAACAACGGGCCTTGTCTCCTGAGTCCCTTGCGATCGCATCATTTCAACACCGGAACAAAGCCTTGTTCCGCCTCATACAACTCTTCGAACATGCTGCCGATTTCGTCCAGGGAGCAAACGGCCGCGGACAACGGGTCCACCATCAGCGCATGGCGGGCCATTTCCTTGTCTTTTCGCAGCACGGCTTCCACCGCCAGGTCAAAAAAGGCCATGTTCGAGCGGCACAATGCGGCCAGATGCTCCGGCAGTCTCCCGAAACGGGTAGGCTGCACGCCCCTGCGGTCCACCAGGCAGGCTACCTCAACCACGCCGTCCGCCGGGAGATTTTCGATCAGCCCCCGGTTCGGGACGTTGCCGTAAATGATCTTTGGCTCGTTTTTCAATACGGCTTCGATAATCACGGCCGCATATTCATTGCTCGATTGCATTTCGAGCGGCAACGTACCCTCAAGTTGCTGGGCGATCTGCTCATCGTTCTCCTTGCGCCAAATTGGCCAATTGTCGGCATAGAAACCCGTGGCTCCGTTATAGCCGGCATTGCAGTGCAAATCGATGAGCGCTTGCCGTTTCCGGTAGTACGGAATATACTCCGAGAAATGGCCGCTCGATTCCGAGACGAAGGCGCCCAAATATTTCATCGCGTCAAAGCGCACCGGGTCCTGCCGCAGCAGTTCGGGGTCTTTGATTTTTTCCAGCAGAACGGGGTACAGGTCCTTCCCGTCGTGGGCCAGCTCCACGAACCAGGACATGTGGTTGATGCCGCCGGCTCTCCAATGCATTTCTTCGTAAGGAACCCCGGCATATTCCGCCAGCTGCGCGGACGTGTTCTGGATGGAGTGGCAGAGGCCGACCACCGGCAGGTCCGTGATGCGGGAAGTCAGCAACGTTACCGCGGACATCGGATTGGTATAGTTCAAAATCATCCCGTCCGGACACAGCTCTTCGACATCCCGGACGATCTCGATCCAGCTGGGAAGCGTGCGCAGTGTTTTAAACAGCCCCCCTGGTCCCAATGTATCGCCAATGCATTGATTAACCCCGTATTTCAGCGGAATTTCATATTCGTAGCGAACCGTCTCCAGGCCGCCGACCTCAATCTGGTTAATCACAAATTGCGAGCCGCCGATGACTTCCCTGCGGTCCGTGGAGGCGATCACCTCCCACCGTTTCCCCGTCATTTCCACGATTTTGCGCACCAGCCTGCGCGCCAGCTCCAGCCGCCGCTCGTCGATATCAACCAGGGCGATCGTGCCGCCCTCCAAACCTTCGATCAACAAGATATCCATGGCGATATCCCGGGTAAACGCACTGCCTGCACCGATAATAGAAATTTTCGTCATAGCTCTTCTCCTCGCTCCTTATTTCATGCCTGTCATCGTCAGGCCTTTTATGAATTGCTTCTGGAAGATCAGGAACACAATAATAACCGGTAATGTAATCAGAACCGCCGCGGACATGACGACGTTGTAATTGACCATATGCGTTCCGTTAAAATAAACCAACGCGAGCGGAACGGTCATCTTGCTCTCATCATTTAATACAATCAGCGGCCACAGGTAGTTGTTCCAGGAGTTCATGAACGTGAAAATGCCCAAAGCCGACAGCATCGGCAGGATCAGCGGCGAAACGATACGGAGCATCAGCCTGAACTCGCCGGCGCCGTCCATTCTGGCCGCCTCCAGCAGTTCCTGCGGGATCTCCTCGATAAATTGCTTGGCCAGGAACACCCCGTAGGAGCTGACCAGATTGGGCAAAATGATCGCCATCAGCTGGTTGACGAGTCCCAGCTCGGCCGTAATGAGATAAGTCGGGATCATAATGACCTGGAACGGAATCATCATCGTCGCCAGGATCAGGACGAACAGCAGTCTTTTTCCCTTAAATCGATGTTTGGCAAAAATATATCCGGCCAGGGAACTGGTGAACAAGGTCATGACCGTAATGATGACGGAGGTTGCCAAGCTGTTGAACAGCCAGGTGACAAACGGCGCGTCGCGAAAAACCGTCCGGTATCCCTCCAGGCTGGGCTGCCGGGGGAACAACCCGCCGGAGCCCGAGACGATCTCCATATTGCTTTTTAGCGAAGACAGCACCATCCAGGCGTAAGGCAGCAGCATGATACAGGCTGCAATGGCCAGGACAGCGATAAGAACCCCGTCCCAATACTTACGTTTATACGGCATAGGCTTCTTTTCCTCCTCTCAATGCTCCCACTGGGTGCGTCCCCATCTCAACTGCAGCAAGGTCACGAGCAAAATGATCATGAGAAACACGGTTGCCATCGCCGAAGCATATCCCATGTTCGAATTGGCAAACGCCTGGTCGTAAATGTGCAGCGCCAGCACCCGCGTCTCGTTGAACGGCTCCCCCTTCGTCATGATCTGGAACTGGGGGAAGGCCTGGAAGTAGGAAACGACTGTGGTCACGGAGACGAACAGCAGCGTTCTGCGCAGCAATGGCAGCGTGATGTGGAAAAAGATATGCCACCGTCCCGCGCCCTCCAGAATCGCCGCTTCATAGTACATGTCGGGAATGGAATCCAGCCCGGCAATGAAAAGAACGATATTATAGCCAATATCGGCCCACAAGGTCATCATAATGACGGAATAAAGCGCATAATGCGGATCGCTGAGCCACTGGATCGGGGCCATATGCAGCTTGGCCAGCAGGATGTTGAACAAGCCGTTGTTGTAATTGAACATCGTGCTCCATACGATGGCCGTTCCCGCCAGCGGCGCGATCGTTGGAAGAAAAAATACGGTGCGGAACAAACTTTTCAGCCAGGGGATTCTGACCCGCTGAATGGCCGAGGCGATCAACAGCGTGATGACGATATTGATCAGTACGGTGATCGTTACGAATTTGAACGTGACCCATAGCGACTTCAGGAAAACGGCGTCCTGGGCCATGCGGATATAGTTGTCCGCCCCCACGAACAACGCCTTGGAGCTAAGCGGATCATACTTGAACACGGACAAGCCCAGGCTCCAGGCGATGGGAAGGAACGCAAACACCCCGAACAGGAGCAGGATCGGCACCAATGAAATGAGGATGAATCTCCGCTTTGCTCTGTACCCCGCCGCCTTTCCCGCCGCTTTTAGCTTATCCGCCTTGTTGGTCGGTACAACAGTACTCATGCCCGAACACCCCTATCACTTATGTTGATCTTGGTTATCGTTGATGGCTTTTTCGATTTTCGCCAATCCGTCCGCTACGCTCAGCTGTCCGCTGGCCATCAGCTGAAAATGGTCGTTGACCTGCTTGAAGAAGTAATCGCGGTCCGCCACGGGACCGATCCATTGGCCAAGCGACAAGATTTCCAGCGAGGTTTTCATATACGGATTGTTTTTCAGGAATTCAGGGTCTTCGGCGATTTCTTTTTTGGCTGGAACGGTGAAGGTGTCCGTATTCCATTCTTCAAGATTGTCCTTTTCCGTAATGAACCGGATAAACTCAAGCGCGGCTTCCTGCTGTTTGCCTTGCTTCGCTACCGCAAGGCCCCAGCCGGATTCGGCGGCAAAAACGGGCGGGTTCTCCGTAAAGGACGGTACGGGCACGTATTCAAAATCGCTGACCTTATAGTTGTTCAGTCCAGAGGAAATCGTCCAAGGCCCGCGGTAGGTCATAGCTGAGTTCCCGCGAAAAAAATAATCGGAGGTGTCCAGCTCCCCGCCAAACGAGGTCAAATCCGCAACTTTGTCGTCGGCCACGAGCGAGACCAAAGCGGACATCGCCGTCTGCGCCTCCGGGGTGTGGAAATTCACATGTCCGTCCTCTCCCCAGAAGCTGGCGCCCTGCTGGAGAATCAGCGATAAGTAAGTAAACGTGATATTGTCCGACGATACAAAATCGAAGCCCTTCACTTTAAGGACATCGCCTTCGCGGACAGTCAGTTTTTTGGCGTAATCGACCAGTTCCGCCCAGGTGGACGGCGGCTGATCGAAGCCCTGCTCCTTCAACATTTGCGGGTGGATCAGCATGCCGCCGTTTTCAATGTTGTATTCAAGCGGCAGCCCGTACAGCTTGCCATCCCGCAAATACCCGCCGAGGGGGGCGTCATAGTACGCTTTTTTTACATTTTCGCCATCGGGGATTTCAACGAGCAGGTCATTCTTGGAATATGCGGGAACCCAAGTGCCAAACAGCTCGGCGACATCGGGCGGTGTGCTCGCGGAAAATGAAGCTTTCAGCTTTTGATTGTACACGTCATACGGAAAGGTCTGATAATCAATCGTTACATCGGGATGCAAGGTCTGATACTTCGAGATTAATTTTTTGTATGCGTTTACAATTGCGTCTTCTTGGTGGCTCCAAAAGACCAGTTTTACCTTGCCTTCCGTATCTAAGGATGTATCGCCGCCTGAAGCGGATGGGCCTGCACAGCCCGCTGCGGCGAATACAACGCAAACCACCGCGATGATCAGCATGATTTTGGAAAACCGCATTCGCATATCCCCCTTATCTCCTGCAAATTAGCCAGCATTTGAAGGGGAGGTTGCTTGAGGATTGGGGCGCCTTTAAGTGCGAGTTCAAAAAGTCGGCTTTTCAGCACCGAAGCTTATGCTTACGATGTGCGTTTTTTCAAAACGCTTTAGGTCGGATGAAGCTAGGGACGTAAGGAGCGGAGCGTACGTTTTGGGTACGTGAGCACCTGAAATGTTTCCGTAGGAAACATGCTTCGGAAGCATATGCTTGGCCCGGCTGAATTCAAGATTCGACGTCGAGACCACTTCCTGACCTGCTGCTTCGTGATCAAAAGATGACTTTTTGAACAACCTCTTTAAATAGGAGCAGTGTGGTCTAAGGGTGTATAAACGGCAATCTGCTGCTCCTGGCACGCTTGCTCAAACCATCCCTCCGGCTGCTTATTCGTGATTACCCCCGTCACCTGATTCAGAGGAGTAATGGTAAACAAAGCGCTCTTCTCCAGCTTGCTTTGGTCGAATACAGCATACACTTCGCTGGAACGTTCCATCATTAACTGGGCAATCCGGGCTTCAAGCTCGGAATGCATCGTAAAGCCGTGATTCAGCGATACTCCGTCCACCCCGAGAAACATTTTGGTAATGTTGATTTTATCGATCACATTCTCCGCCAGCGGACCGCTTAGCTCATAGCTTTTGGCCCGCATCACGCCGCCGATCACCACAACTTGAATGCCTTCGGCATCGGCCAGTTCAAAAGCGATGTTCACCGCATTGGTGACAATCGTAATATTCTGGTGTTTCTTCAGCGCTTTGGCAATAAAAAACGTCGTCGTGCCCCCGGTCAGGCAGATAATGTCTCCCTCTTGGACGAGGGCGGCCGCGGCTTCGGCAATCCGCTCTTTTTCCTGCCGTTTGAAGTCGCGTTTTGCGGCAAAAGGCAGCTCCGCCGCCGACGGCGTTAGCGCCCCTTCGTAAATGGCTCCGCCGGTCGTGCGGATGATCCCGCCCGCTTTCTCCAGCACGTCCAGATCGCGTCTGGCGGTTGCTTCCGAGCAGCCGACGGCTTCGATAATTTCCTGCAGCGATATTTTTCCGTGCGCCTTAATCAGTTCCAGCGTTTTCGCTCTGCGCAGCTCACCCTTTGAATATTGCATAGTTCTCTCCTTTTAAATGCGAGTTCAAAAAGTCAGGTTTTCAGCACCGAAGCCTATGCTTCCGCTGTGCGTTTTTTCAAAACGCTTTAGGTCGAAAGAAGCTTAGGGACTGAGTAGCGGAGCTAAACGTTTTCGTAGAAAACGGCTTCGGAAGCATACGCTTGTGGATCCTACGTGAGCAACTGAAATGTTTCCGTAGGAAACATGCTTCGGAAGCATCCGCCCCACCCGGCTGAATTCAAGATTCGATGTCGAGTAAGCTCCTTGATTCTACTTCGTGATCAAAAGATGACTTTTTGAACATCCTCTTTGATATATGTGGGCCTAGCCCGTGTTAGCTCTATTGTGGAGGATGAAAGGATAGATTGCAATACGCCGAAATGAACCCGCATCCTGCTAAAAATATCCGTTAGAAAAACGTGCGCTGCCCGCTTTTGCCGGACCCTTCACAAAGCTATGATCTGCACCTGCCGTTCGTATTCCCGGAAAAGACGATAATCGATATCCCCCGCTTTGGCGGACATCGCATTGGCCGCGGCCGCCGCAGCGGCGGTGCGCAGCCTGTCTGCGGCCGAATCGCCGCGTTCCTCTGCATACGCCATGCCGGCCACAAAAGCGTCGCCGCAGCCCACGGTATTCACGGGACGAATGGCCGGCGGCGTCACCACATACCCCGCTCCATCCAGAACCGCCACGGCTCCGCGGCTGCCCAGCGTGACGCACACCTCGGCGATTCCCTGGTCGGCCAGCTTTTGCGCGGCCCGGGTCCATTCACTTATGTCCCGCGGTTCGTGCCCCAGCCATCCGGCCAGTTCCTGCTCGTTTGGCTTCACAAAACGCGGTGACGCGCTTAGCCCGGCGCTGAAAGCCGCGCCGCCGGTATCCAGAAAGGCCTTGGCGCCGGCGGATCGGATGATGCTGATCAGCTCCGCGTATAAATCGTCCGGCGCACCCGTGGGCAAGCTGCCGGAGAGCACGACTACGCTGGATTTTTGGGCCAGACTGTGCAGCGTTTCCTTAATTGCGGCGATCTGGGGTTCCGTGACGGCTGGTCCTTGCCCGAGCAGTTCGGTGGAACTTCCGTTGGACTCATCCAGAATGTTGAGGCAGACCCGCGACTCTCCCGGGGCTTGGATAAATTTCGTCTGGATGCCCCGTTCGGCCAGGCCGCGTTCGATGAACGCACCGCTCGTGCCGGCGATGATGCCGGTGGCCGTGACCTGGCCTCCAAGCTGCCGGATCACCTTGGCGACATTGTTGCCTTTGCCGCCTGGCTCGTCGACCTGTCGAGCCACCCGATGCACTTGGCCCACGCTGAACCTGTCGACATAATACGTCCGGTCAATGGCCGCGTTGAGCGTGACCGTGGTGATCATCGGGCTGCGCCGGTCTTGCCGGTTGTTCCGGTTGCTTCAACAATCCCGGATGTTGCGGTCGTGCCGGTTGTTCCGGTTGCTTCAACGATTCCGGCTGCTATGGTCGTGCCGGTTTTCCCCGCTTTTCCGCCGGAGCCGCAGAGCCGCATTTTTTCCATCGCCAGCTGTTTGACCGCTTCCTTCGCCGGAACCATGTATTTGCGTGGATCGTTTTCTTCGGGATGGGCCGCAAACACGCCTTTGATCGCATCGGAGAACGCAATGCGCAGCTCGGTGGCAATATTCACCTTGGACATCCCCAGCGCAACCGCCTGATGGATCTGCTCGGCCGGAATGCCCGACCCGCCGTGCAGCACCAAAGGAACGGACACGCGGTCCGCGATCCGCGCAATCCGCTCAAAATCAATGTTCGGCCGGCCCTTGTAAATGCCGTGGGCGGTTCCGATCGCGGGCGCCAGTGTAGGTACGCCGGTGCGTTCGATGAATAACGCGCATTCATCGGGATCGGCCAACGACGCTTGCCGCTCATCGACGACAATGTCATCCTCGACGCCCCCGACCTTACCGAGCTCCGCCTCCACATTTACGCCGGAAGCGCGGGCGATCTCCATTACTTTGCTGGTCCGTTCCACGTTTTCCTCAAAAGGAAACATGGAGGCGTCGATCATAACCGAGGTGTAGCCGGCGCGGATGCATTGGATAATCGTCGGAAAATCCGTGCAATGGTCCAGATGCAGCGCCATGGGCAGACCCGTCCGGTCCGCTGCGGTTTTGGCCGCATGGGCGATGTAATCCGCACCCAGATGTTTGACGGTGCCCACCGTCGATTGAATAATGAGCGGGGAGTCCATTTCCACCGCTGCTTCAACGACCGCCTGAAGCATCTCTAGCGTGTGCACGTTAAAAGCGGCGACGGCGTATTGTTCCCTGCGGGCTGCTTGCAGCATTTCAGTAGACGAGATAAGTGGCATATCTTTTCCCCCTTAAAAGGTATCGCCGCACGCCGTATGTGAAGGGAGCATCGGGGCCTCGTTATTGAAAAGAGGCGTTGGGAGCCCGTGTACATGAAGGCCTGTTGGCCCCTTTATACGAGGGCCTTGCAGCCCTCTTTATGCGAAGGCATTGCCCCCCTATTTGGGCTCGGCTGGCGGCGGTTCGAACGAGTTAACACCTTCCTCTCATTAGTGGAGCGATTCGGGAATAACGTGTGTAGGTGGGTCTGGTGCGACTGCGGCTTTGATTGTGATTGTGACTGTGACTGTGATCGTAACCGCAGATTGTAGCTTGCAACCGTAACTGCAACTGTGATCGTAACCGCAACGGTACCGCAAACCCCAACCCTAACGGACACCAGCGCCGTTATTTCGGCGAAATCAACCATTTTTGATGCCGTAACGGACACCACAGACCTTATTGGGCTTGGATGTGCATGTATCGGGCCTTTTTTGAGCAAATAGCGGCTCTCCTGTCCGTTAGAATAAAAATCGGCCTCTTTTCGGGCAAATAAGGTCGTACAGGTCCGTTAGCCTTCACGCGGTAAGCAGTAGGCGATATACGGTAAGCGGTAGGCGATATACGGTATGCGGTATGCGGTATACGGTATGCGGTATGCGGTGCGATTTGCCGTCACTTCACCAACGTTCACGTTATTTTTGAATCGATCCACTAGGTAAATGATTGCAACTGCTGGTTGGATAAAACGTATGATTGATACTTGGGTAAATCCTGTGCTTGTGATCATAATAATCGTTTATTTTGATTAAATCAATCATTTTATAAAAATTTATCGCCAAATTCGCAAATTAAAGTCCATTTTACTGTTTGGAATAATCTTTTTTATTGCTTTTTTGATTGAAATGATTATAAAATTGACATAAAGCGTCATTTTAATTTATTTGCGGGAGGTATCTTTTATGAGTTTGACGTACAGTGAAATAAAAGGCCAATATAAGGCCTTGCAGCAGACTTACGATTATATGCTGGCCAAGCGTGCTGAGTTTACGGCCTTTGTTAGGGCAGAAGGGGTAAACTCCGTGACCTTCGTCGGCTCCGGTTCCAGCTATTGCTTGAGTGAAGCGGCTGCTTTCTCCTTCCGGTTGCGCGCCGGCCTGCCTGCGGTTTCCCTGGCCGCCGGCGATCTGATGCTCCATGCCGACCGCTACCGCCCGATGCTGGTTGGCACCCTGGCGATCGCGCCGTCACGGTCCGGCAGCACCAGCGAGGTGGTTGAAGCGCTGCGGTTGATCCAATCCGATGAACAACGCATTCCCGTGTTGGCGATTTCCTGTGTGGAAGCTTCCCCGCTGACCGCAACGGCCGACTTTTCCCTGGAGCTACCGTGGGCTTTCGACCATAGCGTCTGCCAGACCCGTACGGTCACCAATCTGTATGCGGCCAATCTCCTGCTCGCCGCCTTCCTGGCCGGCGACGAAGCGCTGATCGCCGATATGCAGGCGGCTATTCACCAAGGCGAAGCCTACATGGCGCGTGTGGAGGACGGCATACGCCGGACGTCCGATTTCGCCTGGACGAACGCCGTCGTGCTGGCGGACGGCGAGCTGCAGGGCCTGGCCGCCGAGGGCGCGATCGCCTTGACCGAAATCGCCAAGACGCAAGCGCACGCCTACCATCTCCTCGATGTGCGCCACGGCCCGATGGTGACGGTTGGCCCGGATACGCTGGTGATCGCGGCCTTGTCGGACAGCGGCATCGACCATCAGCGCAACCTGATGCGTGATATCAAAGACCGCGGCGCCACCGTGATCGCGTTTGCCGATCGGGCGGCGGCGGTGCCGTATGACATCGTCGATCTCGCGATCACGACGGAGCGGCCGCTGGACGCCGCGGTGCGGGGCATTCCGTTTATTTTCATCCCGCAAATCGCCGCTCTGGCCAACGCCGAACGCCACGGCATCAACCCGGATCAGCCCGATGGGCTGGTGGCCTGGGTGAAGCTGTAAGCGAAACTGCCGCCGTATGCCGTATGGTAAGGGCCGGGACCGTGTGGTTCCGGCCCTTTGGGCTGATGGGTCGAGCCCTTTAGGCTGATGAGTCGGGTTCTTTTGGCTGATGGGTTGGGTCCTTTTGGTTGATGAGTCGGTACTTTGAGCTGGCCTGTCCGGTTCTTCGGGCTGGCGAGCAAGTCGCGGCGACCTGGGATAACCGAGGGGCGGCCTTTCATGGCCTTTCATGGCCTTCCGTGGCCTGCCATAACACCATTGATCCCGATATCCCGGAAATAACGGGAATTTAGGTCGCTATTGGGCTTGATTTTCCCTCCGTCCTCCAAATAGCGGACATTTATGTACCTATTTCCTCCGGGGCCCCGGAGAAACCGGCTTTAGACCACCCTCCCACTAAAATAACGACCAAAAAGTCCTCTATAAGCCCCGATTTCCGCGCAATGAGAAAATAGCGCCGAAAAAGGGCGTTATTCTCGCGGCACTGTCGGCACTTGGGCACTTGGCGGCACTGGGTGGCGCTGGACAGCACTGAGCAGCACTGAGCAGCACTGTGCGGCACTGAGCAGCACTGTGCGGCACTCTACCCGCACAAAAAAGCTTTTCTGAAAGGTGGATCGTGGATTTCAAACTTGATCGTCCTCATCCTCACGGAAAAGCCCCTGCTTATGCGTCCGCCTCTGCCCGCCATCGCTATTTCCACCACGCCTCGGCCGGGTATGCGGACGCGCCAACTTTGACGAGCTCCCCGATTTTCGGCGTTGTGACCGGGACGTCCCGCCGTCCCGCTTCTTCGGTCAGGCGGCGGATCGGATCATACCAGCTGTGCATCGCCAGCGTAAACGCGGCCCAATGCACCGGAAGCAGCACGTTCCCTTTGACGTCCAGATGGGCCCGCACCGTCTGCTCGGGAAGCAAATGGACGTCAATCCACCGGTCATCATATTGGCCGCACTCCATCAAGGTGAGGTCAAACGGGCCGTATTTTTCGCCGATTTCCTTAAAATGGGGCCCGTACCCGCTGTCCCCGCAGTAGAACACCCTTGTCTCTGGCGTCGTGATGACCCATGAACACCATAGTCCGCCATCGCGGCTAAACAATCCCCTGCCGGAAAAATGACGGGCCGGCGTGCAAGCCAGCCGAATGCCTCGAAACTCGAGCTCATCCCACCAGTCATGCTCGCTGATCCGCTCGGGCTCGACGCCCCACCGTTCCAGATGGCAGCGGATGCCCAGCGGCACGATAAACTGCGTCACCCGGTCCTTCAGCCGCCTGATCGTGCCGTAGTCAAGATGATCATAATGATCATGGGACAAAACGATGGCGTCGATCGCCGGGAGCTCGTCCAGATCGCCGAACGGCAGCTCTTGGTTGAATCTTTTTCCGCCCATTCCCTTGATCGGAAATGAAGAGGGACCAAACATCGGGTCAAGCAGCATCCGCGTCCCTCCAAGTTGCAGCAGCAAGGCCGAATGGCCAAACCAAATGACCGTGTCCTCCTTGATCCCTTCGATCGCCTGCCGATTCAGCTTGACCTGCGGCAAGGGCCGGTCGGGCCTCAGATGCGGTTTGCGTTGCAGGTATTCGCGCAACGCCGTAACAAAACTGCCGGGCGTAGGTGCAAACATCTGCGTGTGCAGGGGATATTCGAACTTTTTTCCGTTGTAGTTGGGGGATTGCCGGTAACGCTCTACCTCTGCGGGCGATGGCTTGCCGCCAAAGGGCGGGTACAGCTTCATAAACAAATCGAAGCCAACAGCGAGGAGCACCACGATGCAAATGAGGGTAAAGAAAACAAGCATACGCTTGTACCTCCTTCTTTTTTTGCGGCTGATGAGAGATTGGTTGCCGGGCTTGAGCTAACCGGAAGGGTTAGGGAAAACGTCATTTCGGGAGAGGTCAAGTTTGCCGGGACGAGATTCCTCGCGATAAAGAGCTACATATTTCACCAGTTCGGCAATGCCTTGGAATCGGGTCGCAAGCTGGTGATTTAATTTTTGCAGGGCCAGTTGAAAAGACCGCTCCACTTTCGTGTAGTGCTGTGTTTCCAGTTCATTTAGCAACTGTTTCATATTTTCGATGTAGTAGATTGTTTTTCGCAGACTGCTAATCACAATGATCTTCTTCAGTGCGGATACGGTGTACATTCTGTACCCGTTCTCCCGATCTCTCTCCGATTTGATCAATCCTTCCTTCTCCCAGTGCCGGATCGCCGAAGGATTAACGCCGGCCAACGCGGCAACTTCCCCGATTTTCATCGCTTCCGCGACTTTGATGTTGCGGTATTTGGAGAAATCCGTATTTCTGATCATCGTCAAAATTTCTTCCACTCTCTGCTTCTCCTCCTGTAGGAGGTGCAGCTGCCGGTTGATTAACCATAAAGCCTCCACCGTGTTCCCCTTTTTAATATTTCGCATCACCTCGTAGACCAGCGGGATGTCATACCCTTGAAGCAGCGTTCGGATAACGGTGAAAGCCTGTAAGTGAACAGGCCGGTAGCATCTGCGGTTGCTGGCCGTTCTATGGACATCCGGAATCAGCCCCTGTTCCTCGTATCTTCGCAAAGTCGTGGTGCTGATATTTAACATTTTTGCTATTTGTTTCGGAGTATATACTTCGTTCATTCCTGCCCCCCAGTTCAAAGGTTAGAATGCGGGTTCAAAAAGTCGGCTTTTCAGCACCGAAGCTTATGCTTCCGAAGTGCGTTTTTTCAAAACGCTGTAGGTCGGATGAAGCTAGGGACTGAGTAGCGGAGCGTAGGAAGATCCTACGTGAGCAACTGAAATGTTTCCGTAGGAAACATGCTTCGGAAGCATACGCTTGGCCCGGCTGAATTCAAGATTCGATGTCGGTTAAGCTTCTTGTCCTGCTTCGTGATCAAAAGTTGACTTTTTGAACAACCCCTTAAAGTTAAACCCTAAAGTGCAGCGTTAATATTGCTCATTAATATAACACGAATACCAAGGCATGATGAGCAGCAAAGCGAAAGATTGCATGAATGTTATACGATGATAATATAACCGCCCAAAGGAGTGATTTGCTTGAAAAAAAAGATAACTCTGACCGACAACTCAGTCATCGAAGTGGGGCTTGCCGGACAATCCAACGCTAGAACGATCATGCTGCCTGTTGCCAAAAAACCGGTATACGGCCAAGAGGCCGAAAGTTTAAAGCAGTGGGGCGTTGACCCGGAATCAGGAAAGCACTTGGTGGAAGGACTCGCCGACCGGTTTCAGGTTTTATTTTTCGATTATGAGGGGCACTTGTTTCAAAATCCCGTTTCGAACGACCTCACGCCGGAGCATATCGTGAACGATCTCCTGCATATCGCGAATGAATTGAGCATCCGTCAGTTTAGCTACTACGGGTACTCCTGGCTGGCGCTCGCGGGATTGCAACTGGCGGTCAGGTCGGATCGTTTGGAAAGTTTGATTATGGGCGGTTATCCGCCTTACGAAGGACCATATCGCGAAATGCTGGTCGTCACCGAAAAAACATATCAGCAAGCGCTGCACCATAAGCAGAATACACTTTCCCAACAAGCGGCCCCCGAAAATCCGGCGGATTTCGATTGGGATAACGTCACCGTCACGATCGATCCGTCCGTAACCAAGCAATTCATGACGTTGTATCAAAGCTTGATGGACTTTGACGACCGAAGCGTTCTGGACAAACTGGCGATTCCCAAGCTCACTTTTGCTGGGGAACAGGACACGATTATTTATGGCGAAAACTTCGGCAATGTTACGGTCGACATCGTTGGGCGCTTGAAAAAGAACCAGAGTCTATTGAGCGAAAATGGCTGGGATATTGAACTTTTACCGGGAGGCGGCATGGATCATACGAAAGCGATGCAGCCTAATGTGGTGTTGCCCGTGATCAAACCTTGGCTTGTGGAAAAATTGTTGGGTGGAAAGCGCTGAAATGCCGATTCGGGTAAGCAAAAGACAGGGCTTTGAACGTCTCGTTCACAGTCCTGTTCGCTGTTAGTCGGCTGTTAGTCGCTTGTTAGTCGGTTGGATAGCCTGCGGTTGGGGCACACCATGTTGAGCCGCAATAATGGGACTTTCGTATAACGAAATTTGTACGATGTATCTATTGTTTGGCCTGGTTCATATTGGTAGAATACCCGTGAATATACTGGTTGGTGGTAAATTTTTCCGAGTACATACGTCCATCTAAAGGCGGAGATCAAAAATGTTGCAAAAGGTAAATCCCGATCAAATCAAGCAGTTGTCTCGCCAACTGGACCGGTTAAGGCAGACCTTTGAAGAGACGAACACCGGGATGTACCGGGAATTGAATCGGCTGATCGGCAGTGTTGAATCGGCTTATCATGAAAATAACGTGCGCTCGGCGGCGCGAGCGGCAAGGGATCGGCTGCGAAAAATCATGTCGCTATCGATGCAGTTGGACGATCATATGAGGAGCAAAGCGAAAGCTCTGACGATGGCCGCCGGCCAATATCGGCAAACCGAAAAAGAGATGCTGGCGTTAACCCGTGGGAAGAACCCGCCGGTGTTCACCCTGAAGGGGGTGCTCCAGAGCGGGTTGAACCGGTTTGCAGCCGCTTCGGCAGGAAATGGGGTGGGACCGCATACGGTTGTGGCGGCGCCTCCCTCTATCCTGCAACTGATCAAAGAGTCTTTGCTGAAGATTCAGGAATGGTCGCTCGAAAGCCGTCTCGCCCCGGTCAAAGAAGATGCGCGGATCGCTGCTCTTTTGGCCAGCTTGGACACCGGAAGTGCAGAGGAGCAGTTGAACGCAAGAAAAGAACTTGAGATTATCGCGAAAAGTTTTAAAGAAATCGCCCGCAGCCAGGCGGCCTACCGTATTTACATGGCCTATGGAAACCGGATGTACATGGAGCAGGCCCATCAAGAGGCTGAGAAGTATCGCAAGGTGTTGGCCGATTTGGGCGTATCGCAGGAGTGGTTCAAGGAAGAAGTCAGCTTGGCGGAGTTCCAAAAAGGCTCGCCTTTGGACGCTTGCGCTTACAATCCGCTCAAACAGGACGGATCCCCAATGCGGAAGGAAAGCGAACTGCGGCTTGTCATCGCAGCCGGGATGTTGAACGCCATGTACCGGGAATGGGCGCGGAGCCACTACGATGAAATCGAAGCCGCTGTCCTTAAGGCCGCCGAGCAAAGACGAAAGCTGCAGGAACAGTTGGATGCGTATAACCGGGAGGTTCCCGAGGAAGACATTCGAGCAATGCAGCAATATTTGAAAGACATGAACATCTATCAAGGGGAAATCACCGGAAAGTACAATGGGGAATTTTTGATCGCGGTCGCGGGCTACCAACACATTGCGAATACCGTCAGTTCCGTAGCCGCGGTGCGCCGGGACATGTTCGGCCTGGACGGCTACCAATTTGAAGTGGACGGCAAAATTACGAAAGAGCTGCTAGAATTGGCTTATGCCGAGAGAGGGCTGGGCATCCGCAATAATCCGGACCTGGACACCCGCGGAATGAGCACGGCTTTCACGACGGTAGGCGTCGGGGAGGGCATCGTCAAGCAACTTGGTGAAGATGCCACAGATTTTATTGAGTACGCAATAAGCGTTCAGCCAACCAGCCTGCAGTTCTGGACAGAAACCATCCCGGGATATTACGATTTGGGTAAAGCGATCGCTAGCGGCGAGATCACCTACGATGACATCAAAAATTCAGTCGGAGAAGGATTAGCCCAAGAATTCGTCGTCCCTTTTGAACAAATCAATGAGCTATCCGACAAAATCTTCAGCGGCAAAGCCACCTACGAAGAGAGCGTAACCTATGGCCGTGCCTTGACCAAAGCCGTCATGGCGTTAACGCTGGTGAACGGCGCAGTCAAATCCGGGGCCAAAATTTCGGCGAAGACTTCGAAGAAGCTGGCTGAGTTGTTGCCGAAGATTTCCGACTCGGTGAAGATCGAAAAAGGGCTGACCCCCGGGGGCATGATGGCCCCCATTCCCGGAACGAGCGTCGATGATATCGTCACTCTCCCCAAAACTTCAGGGCAGGAGAATTACCTGAAGTTTATGGAGGGGGAAGGTAGCTGGAGAACGCCAAAGGTTCCGAATATAAATATCTCAAAAAATGAGTTGGGAGAACATTTGGGAAGTGGTGGTAATAAGGATGTTTATGCTTACGGGAATAACGAGGCTGTGGGAGTTTTAAAACCTGGAAAGCCAAAGGTATTGCTGGATGATGAGCTCAAATTGCTCGACAAGTTGGATGAACTAGGATTTCCAACGGTTAATGCCCGTTCAGTAAATGTTGACGATAACCCAGCACTTATGTTTGATAGATTTGCTCAAGGTTCTAAGGATGTAGTAAGGTTGCAAAATGGTAAAATAATAATAGTGGGAGAGTCGCCTTTATTAAATCAACAAAGTATTAATGATTTAAATACTATAAAACGAATGATGATTGAGAAAAAAGTCAGGATTAATGATCTTCAATTCCTGATAGGTAAAGATGGAAGCATTGTAGTTGCTGATCCTTTAGACGTAATTGTTGGCGAAAAGCCATCTGCCAATAACGTGAGAATGATCGATCTACTTATTGAAGCTGCTAAAAAGAATATAGATTGAAATGAGGGAACTCAATGGATGCAAACATTAGATTAAGTTCTTTCCCGTCTGATAAAATTAAATTATTTCAAATTATAAAAAATCAGACACTTAGTAAATTGATAAGGTTTAGCTGGTGGGAAAGTAGTGATGCCATAGAGCAATGTGAAATTCCAGAAGAAGACGTATTTTCACTAACGGCAGGACCAGTGTTAATGTATTTTCAATCGGGGTTAGTCATTGGAGCCGCCAGCGACCCATCGCAAAATTCAGTTATTATATGGGTTGAAAAAGATGATACAGGCTACATCACTGATGAACCTATCGAAAATGATACTGAACTCTATGCTATTAGTGCCTTGGATAAACAATACAGTAACTCTTACTGGGGCCGAATAGTAGGGAAGAAAATAAGTATGGTGAATATTATTAAGCGCGATCCGCAAAATGCCTTGCTCGCCGAATTACCAAATGAGGTTGGTGTTGAGATAGTTATGGATAACGGAGAAAAATTTATACTATCGCACGGTCTCCACAACAATTCAGACGATTTTTCAGTGATAACAGACTCATATATTGACCGGGGGCTTTTGGAAAGTTTAAGACGGGAAAATATGCTGTAGTTTTTTAAAACAAAATCCTAATTATATTTTAAATTGTTGTCCATAGATATACCTGAAAAGGAGTATTGCATGGATATCAAGGATATGTTTTTGAGCCATCACCTCTGGGCACAGTCGGATGGGAAAAGTGGAAGAAAGTTAGAAATAGTAAAAAAAGAGATACGTGAACTAAATCTAACAGAGATTAATCTAGATGAAACGAATTTGTCGGAATGTATATTGAGTAAAACTGTATTCGATCATGCATTAAAAAATTCAATTTTGAGAAATCGCCTTGGTATAAAGGCGTCTTTTGCCGACGCAGATCTTAGCTTTGCTGACTTATCAGGATCAGATATGCGCCGGGCTTCTTTTCGAAGAGCGAATTTAAGTCATGCAAATTTTTACAATGTGGATCTAACAAGCGCTATATTTGATGGAGCACTTCTATACGGGACAAGTTTTAAAGATGCAAAAGGAATTGGGGAAGTATCAGTTCAGTATATTTTTGTTGGAACAGAAGACGAACCAATAAAGCTAGAGGGCGATAATATACAGAAATGGTTGTTAGGATTGAGAAAAGAGTGACATAGTAATAGAGGCATACGGTGTTATAATCAGATCTCTTCAAAAATGGAGCCCCCGGATTGGCTCCGAGGGCAAAATAAACATCTATTCGGCGTCAGCGTCAAGCAACCCCTGCACCTGGTCTTTGCAACGTGGCGGATTATCATCGTTTTCAATTCGTTTTATCAGCTTCGTTTGCTTCGGCCAGCTCGGCGATCGCCTGTTTCAGCTTCAAATTTTCAGCCTGCAGGCGCTCCAGCTCGGTCAGCTCCGCCGGTGGATGCAGCGCGGCGATCTCTTCCGTCGTCAAACCTTCCGTCCATAGCTTCTGCGGCTGCTCCGGCACGGTATATGCCGGCATCTCGCCGCGCTCGTCTTCTGGCTGTGCCGCCCATTCATCACAGGCGGCTCGGTATGCCTCTTGCGCTGCGGCCACGGCATCCTGGTACGTTTGCCACTCCACTAAGTCGAAGCGCGGCAGATAGAGCCCGGCCGGAACCGGTACGCCGACGATATACCCGGCGGACTGTGGTTCCTTTACCAACTGCTCGTCCGCCGCCTCGGTATCGGTTTCAGTCGGCATCTCCACGGCTGGCTCTGGCGGATCTGCATAAAAAGGGACGACGCCGGAAAAGGCATCGTCCACATGTTTGACACCAACATAGTAGCCCTCAGGGTCTATTTTTATCGCTTCTTTCACAGGTGCTACCTCCAATCTAAAGATACGGAAACAGAATTAAATATAATCACGGAGCGGGCGTCAGAGGCTAGTTTCACCGATCCGTCCGGGTAAAAATCGACCACGACGCTCCGGAGTTCCGCGCCGGAATCATACGTGGCAAGCACTGATGTCAGTACTGTTTTCGGCGCGTATTCATACGGTAGCCTAAATAATACGGTTCCTGCAATTTTAGCACCCGTAAACAGCGTTCCACCGACGTACAAAGTCAAGCCAATCTTTCTGTATTTTACGCTTCCAGTAGCACCATTAAGCAAAGTTGAACTTATCCATCCCGGCGCCTCCTCATCCGCCTTCTTCCGCTCAACGACGCTCACACGTCGCAGCGCCTCGGCCACGCCTGCGGTCAGGTCACTGATCTGCGCCTTTTCGTTAGCGGCCAGGCTGCCAGCAATCGGCTGAATCGGCGATTTATCGAGTTTTAGGTATGTGACGGAATAGGCGGCATTTGGATTGAAGTCCGCCGGTAAAAATCTAACATGCTGTTTGCCATATGCGTTAACATCATTTTCGACCTTTGCGGAATTATCAACCTGACCATTGCGGTAAACCCGCAATATACGGGACACCTTATTCTTTAGTAGGCTTCCACTTACTGCGGTATTGTTGATATAGTAATTTCCATTGGTCGAATAGTACGTAGGCTTTGCCGACTCCCGCAGCACAATCCCCATTCCGACTTCCACCATATTGTCGCCTTCCGTCAGCAGCAGCGCGCCTTCGGATGTGACGGGTTCTACGGTTGCTTTTGCGAGACGATAAAGAAGTTGGTAAGGCGTGAATCCCAGATAGGAAGATGTCGGCAGAATGTCCGTAACCCCTTCATTGTCTGTAATTCTGCGCCAATATTTTTTTCCCGATGTGTATGGCTGATCTATCGTATCTTCTTGTCGCATTCTCCAGCCCCAAAAATACGCCTTTATCTCATCCTGCGTCGGAGTATAGTCCGGCCCCCATCCGCTATCAATATTACTTATGGTAATCCACAGATCGTCCGTTGCCCCATCCAAAACATGCTGGTCAGTCCCTGTAGCAGTCGAACCAGCCAACCATTCACCCAATATTTTCCCGTCATACTTAGTAATTGTTCCTGAATCAGAAACGGGGTCTGGGACGTCAAGCCAAGCAACGGCTTTATAACCACTGAAAGATTGTGCAAATACCCATGGTATAGACCCATCCAGCACAACTTTCTTCCACTTTTCCAACTTAAAATACTGCCCGTTTTGCTCATACAATTCATCAGGATCGCTTCCGTCATTCGGGTTAGCATATAACGGAGTCTGAAAAGCGAGCATAGACTTATGTTGGGGTACGAAAGGTTTAGGCTCCGCGCCTGGAACGAGTATTGGGTTTTTAAATACAGCCTGTTTTGTTCTATCCGAGCTTCTGATCAACAATCTTAACTCGGTATTATCTCCGCTGTTAAACGTATGCACGTTGCTGGTGATCCAAGGTACTGGCGGATTTGGTTCGGTTAAATCTACAGGGAAGATTGAATAAGAAAAATTGTCCCCTTCAACTTTGATCGTATAATCAGTATTTGGCTTCGCTATAAGCGGAATAATCGTGTAGGCTGTTTGATCGGTTACACCCATACTTAACTCATACGGATTTACAATTGCATGTGTGCTCAAAATTGTCGCCTCGTAAAGTGGTGGAACTAGATTGTCAAACGTACTGATCGTATACGGGCCGTCAACACCACGAATACCAATAAGGCCAAATGGATATTTCTCGGCAACCTGCTCCGTAGTCATCCCATCAATCACGGCGTATTCAGCATCAGAAATCTCATAGACGCGCAAGGCATCTACATAGCCGGAGGAATCATTTGGGCCGGACAGCAAAGCACTGATATACACGATGTTAGCCCCAGTAAAAAAATTAGCAGGAACTCGAATAAACACTGTTTCAAATTTATTTAGCGTGGACATGAGCGGTGACTTCATTTCTTTAGGAACAGCGTTATCATTCATCCGCAAAGCCATCGCTACTCCGCTTACCATTTTCACTCTCGCTACAGCAATATAATTTTTGCTCGGATTGTAAGAAAATCTCTGGAATATGTCTGCGTATTGCTCATTGGTAACAGTTATAGCAGCACATCCTGAACCTTCGACTTTATTTGTTGTATCAATAGCAGCAGTACCAACGACAGACCAGCCAGTCAGTGAATCAAACGATCCGGCGCTTCCGAGTAAATTAATCAACGTCCGCCCCCGCACCTCCCCGAGCCGGAACCGCGCGTCCTTCGCCGCATTGACCACCTGCAGGCGGGGCTGCAGTGTCATATCGGATGATTTGACTGTATCGAGGCGCTCCTCAATTTCAGTGTACAACTGATTGATTTCTTGCCCGATTTGGTTCATATCATCCGGCTTAACAATATCTGAATTCTTCCAGTCTGTTTTGGCCATCGCTTAATTCCCCTCCTTAATCTCAATAGTTTGCAGCATCAAATGGTCCGCCGTAATCGGCACGTTGACAGCATTGCTACTCAAAACATTATCTGCTGCATCCTTAAGCTCCACCAATGTAATCAGGGATACCTCAGAGACCGGAACAATATAATTGAGGATTAAGACTTTTTCGTTCACCGTCTTAACCTCAAAATCGGTGATGGTATAGGAATTGTTGATGACCACTTTGGCTACCCGGCCATTTACATAATCGGTAACATCATGTAGTAAATTTGAAGCTATCATTTAATCGGCACCTCCGGTCCGAAAGATACAAACGGTTTTTCTCCGAGTTTCCATGATCCGTCCAACCTATAATTCCACGTCATTTCTCTCATGCTGATATGCTCTTCAAGCCCGATCACATCTTCAAGAGCCGTATTTTGCTGATAGACCATATTGGCCGGCTTGGTGGTCTCAATCGTATGCAGAACCTCTTTGAACACACTCGCGTTGTCGACAGAGGCCGTCACCGTCAAAACCCGGTTCGCATAGTCCATCGACGCGATCGCCATCCCTTTGCCAACCAGTGTGTCGAGCTGCCGCTGCAGATATCTGGCGGTAAACGGAGGTTTGGTCTGGTAGCGGTTAAGAATGCGGCGCCGGCGGAACTCCAGCGTTTCTTTCGTTGGGTCCGCCTGGATGCCAAGCATCTGCTCGCGCCGTTTGATCGCCTGCAGCCCGGACGTCTCGACAAACTGGTCATCAAAAAGCTGGTCGATGGCTCCCTGAGCCAAATCAAGCTCGATGGTCTCCGTTTCGGCCAGCCGGATAAAATCTTCAATGCCGCCGTAGAAGGCCGGCAGATGGATCAAAATGCGATCATCAGACACGGAGGGTCACCGTCCCCGGCTGCGGCACCACGTCGGCCTCCAGCGTTAAGTTGGCTGCCGATCCATTAATGATCGTCCCGGTCACATCCTCGACGCCGTTCACAGTTAGGATTCGCGCATCGATCTGCGCGGTCCGGACGATGAGCTGCTGTTGTTGGGCCCAGTCCTTCCGGAGCTCCAGCAGGTAAGACGCAATCACAGCCTCAACGTCCGTCTGCACCTGACCAGGCGTCACGCCTGCCGAAAGTGTCAACGTCGTCTCGACATTGATCGGGAGGCCCGTCACTCCGGCAATGGTCACTTTATGGTCGATCGGTGCCTGACCAAATCCTTGACCGCTATTGACCGTCGGGTCCATGATCGTTTGCACCTCATCGACCAGCGCCTGCGACGGGGGCGTCCAGTCAGCGGCAATGAGGGTGCATTTGACGGTCCCTCCGCCCTGCCAGACCGGGTAAACCTTGGTCGCACCGACGCCCGGGATACGATTGATCCGCTGCTTGTAATCGGCGACATTGCCGCCAAAGGCCGGTTCGTTGACGGTCTCATAAAACCGTTTGCGGAGTACATCGTCCGACTCCTCGTCTTCTCCCGGCACCAATACCTCAGCCAACACGGCCCGGGTCAGGTTGGCCACATAATCGATCGGCAACAGCGGACCGAACTGCGTATTACCGATCGTGCCAGGTGTCTCACAGGACATTTTATATATGCCTGTGCTGATCTTCTCTTTGACCGTAAAGGTCAAATCGGCAATCGCAAACCGTGTACCCAGAGGTACGTCCATGAGGTCATTGGCCGAGTTGTAAAACATCCCTTTTCGCTCCGCCGGTGTCGCCGGTATGCGGTTAACCCCGAACTCGGCCGTTTTCCGGCTCAGATATTCGCCGCTGGCCGTGTCCACGAATGAAAGATTGTAGTTAACATCCAATTCAATGTACATCTGGGCCAGCTCGGCCGCGGCCGGCGCGCATGCGTCATAAATAACGCTGCCCTCCCTTTTGTCGATCGTATCCGGTACCCGGGAGAGCATCCGCTGCAATATAAAATCAAAAGTCATGTGTTCATACATTACGGCTCACCTCCTGCTCAAAACTGCCGTACGCTGTCACCACGGTAAAACGGATGATGAGTTGATCGCCATCTACTTCAACCTCCACATTTTCCACCGAGTCGATCCGGTCATCAGGCAATAATGCCTCCTGAATCATCCGGTTCGCCTCGGACCGGGCAAATACTGGGCTGCTGCCGAGCAGCAGCGTTAATTCGTGGCCATAATTGAATGAATAGATGTCATACCAAAAGCGATCCGTCTGGAAAACCTTGAATACCGCCTGTTTGATAGCGTCCAAGCCGTCCGTCTTCCCGATGATTCGTCCCTTGTCCAAATCAAGGTGCCAAGTCAAGGATGGCATGGGCTGGTCCACTAACGGCTCATTTAGCAGGTTCTCATCTGTTTCCGGAATCATGATTCGCTCACCACCCTATCCCATACGACGTATTTTTGTCCGCCCTGCATGCGCAACAGCAATACGGTATCACCGGCTTTCAGCCCTTCGCGGATCACTATTTTTTCCGGCAATGCCTCCCCGGTAACACCGCCACCATATGTGTGATTATGTTTTAAATCAACTGGATCTAACAACGCATCGCCAGTAACACCGCCTTCAATCGTGTGATTATGCTTTAAATCGAGTTTGTTCGTCAGCGCATCACTGGTCGCCCCTCCGTCAAACGTATGGTTGTGTTTTAGATCGATTTCATATCGGGTTAAGCGTTCTGTCACATACAAAAAATCCGCAGTGAGTGTAAACCGTTGATCAACGATTACCTCCAGCGGATCCGCTTTGCTTACTTCGCCGAACAGTACTGCGACAGGGTTGCCGGCATGGACGGCGTCCGTTGCGGCTTTTTTCAATGTACCCAATAAATCTGCCATTCACACCACCCTCAAATCCAGTGTCATCGTGTGCACCGCCCCGTCAAAGTCGTGAGAACACTCATCCACCAGCAGCGCCTGATCAACGCCGTATTCCGATATGATGATCCGGACGCGCATGCCGGCGCGGACGCGGATATCCCCCAGGGCGTTTACCTTGAGCGACTTGGTCACACGGTTCTTTTGCTGGGCCAAGTTGTTCAGAAGCTCGCTGATCTGCGCCGTGTTGTAGTTTTCGTCTACCGACTGGTAAAGCTGCAACAAGCCCCAACGCTTAATATTAACGGTGTCCTTGGCCATGTAAATTTCTCGTTTACCGGTCTCCTTATTGTCCTTATATAACTTAATCTGGTTGTACGTATCGCTGTCGATCGAGCGTTTAACCTCATAGTCGTACATCAGACTGCCGTCGCCAATAATCAGATCCAGCCCGGCATCATCCACTTCGCGCAGACAGAGCGAACCGAAATCGTCGTAGAGGCAGTAATCGCGGTCTGTATGTTTAAGGGTCAAAGTGATCGCCTTGTCGATGATATCCAGCAGCTTTTTACCATCCTCAGTCATCGTCGGGATTCGATGCCTCGTATCAGCCACCGTCCCGAGCTTCAGGCTGAAATCCTTGGCGATCCGCTCGACAACCTCCGTCGCCGTGACGCCCGTAAATACGTAGGTGTCAGTATTCATTAAATACCTGATCTGATCGTACGCGGTGATCTTAACGGCTTCGTCCCGGCCCTCGTCAATGCTGAAAATGTAGCCGTGGAATACATTCGTGTCATTCACCCGGACCCGCACGATATCCCCATTGTTGTACGTAAAATTAGTGGTTTGAAAAGGAGAGCCTTTAATCAGCGTAAAAGAAACGCTCCCCGCCTTGCCGATCCGGGATGTCTTCCAGGACAGGCCTTTCACGATTTCGCTAACATCCCATTCGGCGTCGTTGCCGGTCCCCTCCCGATTGATGATTTTCACAGCCATGGTCATGGCAGCTTCAGCACCTTTCCTACAGGCAGCCGTTTCAGGTCGGAGTCCTTAATTCCGTTTAGCTTCTGGATTTCCTTCCAGCGGGCTCCACTTCCAAGCTTCGTCTGAGCCACCTTCCAAAGACTGTCGCCGGCAACCATCGTATAGGTCTTCGGTTGCTGCTTATCATTTGGCCGGGTTTTAGCCGTTTTCTTTTGCACCTGGCTGCCCCCGTTGGTAGTCTCCCGGGTAATTTTCTGGGCGGCGTAGAAAACATATTTTTTAAGCTGGATGTCGTATTCAATGTCTCCGCCGCTGCCGGCCACCTCTTTCCAAGTGAAGGACTCGATACTGGCCGGTGTATTGATGTCGTAAGTGTCACTGGTGAAAATAAACCGGATCGGCCGCTTGGTGGTCATCCATTTTTCGATCATCTTGATATATTCAACCGGGTGCAACAGGTCATCCGTCGTCACAAACTTATACCATTGGGCCGGGAACAAGCCGCTAAAGCTGTATTCCGTCAACCCCCGATCCTTAATCACATTGATCTGGCCCAGCCCGGCCACATCATACGAACTGCCTTGACCGGACTCACTGACTTTGATCTCGGAAGGGTTGATCGGCAGCTTCAGTACCTCGGCCCTGTTGTTAAAACTTAACTCAACGCCATATACTCGCACCATCCATCCCTCCTACCAACCATAGACAGCATCCGCCGAGGTGACGATATCCTGTTCTAATTTTTCCGTGATATGCGCAATGATCGTATTGATGTCGCTCTGCTGACGGACATGGGTATCCCCAAAACTGATCGACGGCTGCAAGGTAACGTAATTTTGGATATTCTTCAGTTCGGCCAGCTCACGCATCATTTTTAAATCCTCCGAGGAAATATCCACGGTCTCATTAACACGGTCCACGCTGCCGACATTCCCGACGCTGCCGATGTTGGTGATGTTTGCTCCCTGCCCTGCGGCACCCGTAAAGCCCGAGCCCGGATCCTTCCCAAAGCCGGATGTGAGAGAGTTTGCACCATTTGCAAGATCGTTAAAACCCTGTGCTCCAACCGAATACCCTTGTTTAGAAGAATCGGCGATGTTTTTATATTGCATTCTTCCAAATTCAGCGGCATTATCCGCCATCTCCGGGGGAACCATGCTATCCAAATTATTCTTAAATTTATCGCTGAGCGCATGAATATTTTTCTCGTCAAGCAGTTCTATAGTCTTATAGTCGGTGCCAAACAGCTTGTTAAACCCTTCAATTAACCTGTTAATACCTTTCAGAGCACCGTTAATCGCCTGAAGAATAACACTCATAAACCCGCCGGCAAAATCCTCGGCGGAACGCAACATATCGTACAGATAACCGCCAAACGTCATCGCCAAATCGTAAATCAGCTTTTGAATCGCATAGATTGGATTGCTGAATACGTTGATCCAAAATTCGACAAAGCTGATAATCAAATTGTAAACTAATGCGAATACGTTATATATAAAGGCATACAGCCCGTAAAACAGCCCGACGACAAAACCGATGATTTGCTCGGCGGAAACCCCGAAATTCATCAGCACACCGATGAGCAGGGCGATTCCGGCGGCGATGAGCAGTATCGGCCCAATAACGCCCAGCCAAGCTATCGCTTGGGTCACAACCGGCGCGACCATCGCCCATAGCATGATTGCCATCAGCCCCAAAGCCGCTATGATTCCGAGGACGATAAAATAAGAGGAGGATCCGTTAGACGTGAATGCTCCAAAGAACGCCGCCAGCCCATCGGCCACTTGGCCCAACAAAGATCCTACGATGCTCAGCCCTGCCCCCAAGCCGTTGATAAAACCTTGGAACGCGTCGCTGTTCAACACTTCCAGAAAGGCGTCAAACATCGGGCCAAGCGCGTTCAGTCCCTGACGGCCTATCGATCCGAGCTGGAAGTTAAAGGTGTCTACCACCCGCTTCCATTTCACCGCCGGCGAGTCCATCATCGTTTCAAAAGTTGCCTGCGTCATCCGCTGTTTGTTCAGCAACTGGTCCATTGCTGCAATAACCCCGTTTACGTTGCCCTGCTGTCCCGCCGTTTGGAGTCCGCTGTTATCGATCGTGCCGGCCGGAATATCAAACGAGCTTAGGCCGTCCGTATTGCCGGATAGCGCTTGAGAAAGCGCATCGGCCGCCCCTTCTAACCCTTGCCCGGGGTTAAGCTGCTCAAGCCGCATCGCCAGCATATTCAGCTCGGCGAGCTGTGCGGGATCGGTCGTAATCGACATAAATTTCTGCGTACCGGCCATTGCGGTGTCCACATCTTGCCCGTAACGCAGCGCCTGCGAGGCTGTCTGGTCAAAAATCTGCTGCCCCGCCCCCGGACTGCCGGCGCGAAAAGATATCTGATTCAGCGCCTCTTGCTGCTGGGCACCATCGCTTAAGATCTTGCCGAGGAACTGTTTGCCCGTCTCCGCGATTTTACTCAGGTCCATCTTTTTAAAAGCTTCAACAAGCTTGTTCCCCTTCTTAGCGGACTCGTCCAGCTCCTGATTAAATTCCTCTTGCGCTTGCGTGGCCTGCATCGCTTCCCGATGCGCCTGCAATTCGCTAGATATAATTTGCTGGAGGGTCTGTAAGAACTGCAGCATCACATTAACGTTGTCGTTCATCGCTCGCGCGGAGGCCTCCCAGACGACAATCGACTGCTCGGCAGGCTGGATGACTTGAGGAAGCAGGTTCCTCATTCTGTCGTACACTACTATCATGGAATCTGGAGTTGCCATGGCTTCACCTTCTTTCCAGGCAGGATGTTCACTTTTTCTTCGCCGCTTTTTTCTCGTTCCTGATGATCTCTTGGATCATTGCGATGAGCGCTGCCTTTTGCTTTGCGCCCAACGCAGCGAACTCCCACGGCATTAAATGAAAGCGGTTCAGGGCGAAGAGGGCGCAGACCGTTTCGCCGTCGCCCTCATTGATTAGTTTTTTACTTCATCCGCCAGTTCGTTGATGCTCTTGTCGAAGCCGTTGATCTCCTGGACCTTCTGCACGAGCGTGGCGTATTCTCCGGGGAGCAGCATTTTCCGCAGGCATTGATCCGCGCCCATCACCTGATAGGATTGCTGAAGCTCAGCGTTTTTCAAGTCCGGGAACACGACGCTGGCAACCGCCAGTTTGGCCAGGTACTCGTCGGTGTTCGTCTCGTAGCTGACCATCCCTTTGTCCTTCACCTTACGCTGGCAGGACTTGCGGATCGCTTCGTTCTCCTCCTCAGTCATGCTGCGCAGGCGCCACGGGATCGACTGGCCCTCCTCATCCTTAAAACGTTCGGAAACAACGACTTCCTCCACCAGCCCGGCGGCGGCATTTTGCGCAAAAAAAGCAGATAAAGAGCTCATTCGTGAATCTCCTCCTGATTGGTTTTATTTTTTCGTTAAAGAATCGTTAGTTGGTTGGCTGAATCGCGTTAAAGGACTCCGTCACGTCATAATCCTCGAAGGTAAAAGGAATTTCTTCCTCAAGCATATCCTCGCTGGACGCGTCGAATTTGGCTGCGATGATGCTGTCGAGGTTGCAGTTCCGCAGGAACACGGTTTGTTTGCCCGTGCTGCTTCCAGGCTGCTCGTTCGTAATCATCAGATCGAACCAGAAGTCGTTCCCGTTCTTTACGTAATCCTCCATCAGCTTGCGGAAAAAGGAGGAGACGTAATAAATGGTCAGCGTGCCTGTACCTTTCCAGCCGGCCGACCGCTGCGGCGTACCCGTTCTGCCCAGCGTCGGGACGTCCACCTTCGATTTTTCGATCGTCGATTCCAACGTTTTGGCGTAGAACAGTTCCTCCGTCCGATCGCCGATTTTCACGAAGGCTTTGGCCTGTTTACCGCTTATCGCATCTTTCACATTAAAAAAAGAACCTGCCATTGTTTCGTCCTCCTTAGTTGACCGTGACGGTCATGTAGATTTTTTCGATACTATCCACCGGCTGCACGCTCAGATTGATGACAACGGCGTCCCCGTCGATGCCCGGCAGCACTTCCAGATCGGTTTCCGCGTTAAAATTCTGGATTGCTCCAATGCCCTGCAGGGTTCCCAGATAGCTGAGCACCTCGCCTTTCAGCAAATTGCGGCCGTCCGCGTTGTTTCCGACTTTCCCGATGTAACTTGCGCCGAAAGTACGCTGAATGTCCCGTGCGATCGTGTCCAATACCCGCACGACGCGGTTTTTGCTGAAATGCTTGGCTTTTTCGGGCGTAAATGTCTTGAAGGTGTTGATATCCTGCTGGATCTGCACCTTGCCGTTCGCTGCCGTCAGCACCAGCTCGCCGTTTTGCAGTGCCTTGATCGTTTCGCTGTACGTCAGTTTCGGCGTTACGTCAACCGCATTTGGAATCTCCGCATAGGTGAGCGATTCGTTGACGGCTGCTCCCGCTTCCATCGCGGCGATTTCCCACAGCAGGTAAAGCGGCTCGACCGTCAGTCCATCGGCGGTGATGACGCTGTTCTTCAAGCTGATGACTCCTTCGTAGTCCGCTTGCGGATAATTGTAGAGGACGGTGACGAACTTCTTGCCTTCATCGTCCCGCAGACGTTTAGTAAAAGCCACGGCCAACTGCTTCAGCGCGGAATCGTCGGTCGGCAAACCAAGCACGTCAAACTCCTCCGCTTCCAAAGCCGCCAAAGCGTCGGTCCAGTCGCCGTTTCCGCCGGTGCCTTCCTTGCCGCCCGCCAGTGCCGTCCCCGCCGTTTCGGTCAATTCGCCGCTACCCGCAAACGTGACAAAGTCGTTACTTACGAGCGCCTCAGCTGAGCCGACGATCTGGGCGTCGACTTCCTCGCCTTCCAGCAGCGTGCGTACTTCGAAAGCGTCCGGTTGATCCACGCTGGCCTGTACTACAATTTGCAGGTCATTGCCGCGCGAGCCGCCGTATTTGGCCGTGGCCGTCAAATTGCCGATGGTGGCCTTAGCTTGCACCGCGTTTTTAGCGCCAAGGCGGTAGATCAGCACCTGACTGGCATGCGACATCGCCGCCGCAATATGGCGGATTCTTGCGTCAGCCGCGTTGAAGCCGAGCAGCTTCAAGGCGTTCTGCAGAAAAGTCGCCGCCTCCAGCTTGATCACGCCGCTTGGCCCCCAAGGCAGCGACGCCGGAAAGGCCGCTACCCCGCGCTCGCCGACCGTGCCTAGCGGGCGAGCCGCCGATTTGAAATTGATGTAAACCCCCGGAGATACTTTGTTTTGCGTTGTCCATGTGCCATTAGCCATGTTCCTTCACTCCTCTTTGGATAAATGATTGTACCGCCTGCTCGGCCTGGGCCGCGGTATAGGCCGCCCCATCCGCCAGCGTCACGTGCAAAATGTCCTTTTCCACGCCGCTAAAGCGCTTGGCCGCCAGCAGCTGGGCCTTGGAAAAAGTCCGTTCCGCCGGCGCCGCCGGCTTGTCCGTTTTCTTCTTAAACACCATCTTTGACCTTCCCCTCCTGCTGGAGTTTTCTCATCTTGATTTCTTCGCGGGCCGACGACCAGACCCATTGGCGGAACGTCAGGTACAGATGCAGCGTCCCGTCATCCTTGATTTCGGCGCTTATGCCCTCCCCATGCGACAGCCCGTCATCCGCCGGAAAATCCGCAAACAGCTCGTAGAGCTGCTCGGCCACCTCATACGCAGACTCCCGGCTGCGTTCTAACGCAGGGTAAAACCCAACATCCAGTGAATAGGTCCGCTTAAAACGCCGCCCCAGTTCCTGATGCTGCTCCGACTTTAGCAGGTGCACGAAAAAGCACGGCGCCGGAAATCCTTCCGGGCCAGGCTCAGTGTAAACCGGCAAGTCCGGAAACCGGGCCGCTACAGCCGCAGCCACACTCTGCACCACGTCGTTCATAATCGACTGTGACAAATGCTCACCTGCCTTCGCTTAGGCTTGTTTTTCCCGCCGATTTTCGGGGGCACAACGATTCTGAACAGCATCGAACCGGCATCGAACGGCCGACGCTCCCAGACCACTTCACGGCTTGCCCCGATCAGCGACCCTACTATTTGCACTTTTGTTCGAACGCCATTCCTCTATAGCGCCTACCTGGTTATCATCACCCGCTGCAATGAGGGCCGCCCATACGGGATGCCTGCCGCTGCCTCTGAAACCGGCGAGAAAAAAATAGGGCCGTGAAAGTCTCATTCACGGCCCTGTTCGGTATTAAGTTTTCATCTTTCGACACTATCATTTTATCGCGGATTGGCGGCCATCATCGGCCCTAAAGCGGACATGGAAAGGACAATGAGAGGACAGAAAGGGGACAGGTATTGGGCTTCTGGGAAGCACATGACGATTAACTGCAAACCACTGACGATTTACTCACATTGGCTTGCCATTCTTCATTTGTTAAGTTTAAAAGGGTTCCGTCCTGAACGGAATAGATTTTATCAAAGTACCGCATCTCATCCATGTTATGGGTTATCAAAATAATGATTTTGTCGTTCTTTATCTCTTTTAGTAAATTTAAAAAAGCACCCCTTCTTTCCACATCCAAAGAAGCGGTCGGCTCATCAAAAATAATAATGTCCGCATTTTTTACCAAGGCCCTTAAAATATCGAGCCTCTTTTTTTGACCACCTGAAATATTGTTTCCGCCGACACTCAAGATCGTATCCCATTTGTTTGGCAAGTCCATAATTTCGTCGTACAAATCTATAGTCTTAGTGTAGTCACCTAGTAAATCCAAATTAACATTTGTTCCAAAGCCTATATTATTTAGGATCGAATCATGAAAAAATAAGGAATCTTGAGGGATATAGGCCGTTCTTCTTCGGAACAAACACAAATCCATGCTATCCAGCCTATCATCATTGATCCGAATACAACCTTGCTGTGGTTTATACAGCCCGAGCAGCAGCTTGGTTATAGTCGATTTTCCGCAACCGCTTGGCCCGACAAAAGCCGTAATTTCTCCTTTCTTTATGGCTCCTTCGGCATTCGACAGCACCGGTCTGTCGTTTACATCGTAAGTAAAAGATACATGATCAATGATGATCTCGTAAATTTGCTGAGGCGGAGAGGCACCTTCCACATTCTCTTCCGCTTCATTTAAAATTTCATCCAATCTGCCAATCGCTGTTACTGTCCCTTGGTAACTGTTGTTAAATTCGCTAAAAAACCGGGTCGACCCTAGCAGCATACTCTGGTAATTTATAAGCGAAACGATCGTTCCGATTGTATATCTATTCGCAAAAACCCCCAACCCGCCAATGATCCATATCACCCCCGATAGCAGGTATACCAATATACCGCCAATATTGATATTGATGGAATAAGCCAGTTCCAATTCCATCTGATGGTCGTATTGCCTTTTATAAGCTTTTAGAAAATTTTTTTCTACATAATTGAATGCATTATAAATCTTGGTCATCAATACATTATTATATGTCTCCACAATTTGATTCATCGACTGCTCATTGCTTTTCATCGTTTTTTCCGCATATTCTTTTACTTTTTTTCCGAAATATCTGTTGACCAAGATGTATAGTGCGATGATGAGCATGGAAACAATGAGCAACTTCCAATCAAAAAATAGGATCATACTGCAAGCAAAAACAGTGGTAAGCGCATTACTGAAGATGCTGACCGTCATATATCCGCAATTTTGTTTGATTGTATCGATTTCTTTGTTATACCGGGATAAAATGTCGCTTAATTTATGATCGTCAAAAAATTTGTAGGGCAGTCGGCTGAGCTTGTCATTGAGCCCTCTTCTCAAAGAAAAGCTCAGATTCTCGACAATCTTTGCCAGTAAATAATCTTTTAAAATATTTAATAAGGAATTCGTAAAAAATAAAAAAAGCATACCCGAAACACAAATCATAAAAAGATTAAAGTCACGTTTCGGAAATGCTTGATCAATTAGCCCTTTATAGGTTAATGGAATACAGATGGTAATGAGGCTTTGAAGTACCGTTATAGCCAACACCACGATGATAATTTTTTTTTCTTTAAGCAAATATTTGTTCAAAAAAGCGAGATAGGAATGATTCATTAGATGAAACAACCTTTCCTCTATAAGCTAGCCAAACCAACCGTTTACGTTGTAGTATGAACCGCTCTTTCCTCGTTTAAATAATGCAGGAAGTTGCCCAGATTTTCTTTGCTCGACTTCGAACGGTCATAATTATAAAGCATAAAATTGACAAGTAGTATTTTCAGTTCGCAATCCCCGTATATGTCCTCGGATTTTTTCTCCTTTTCCACAATTTCGGCAGCGCACGGGCCAGTACAAAAATATTGGATATCGCACTTACTGCAACTCTCCCGCTTGCTTACCAAAAATAGATTCTGAATCTCCTCATTTTGTTTCTTCACATTGATTAGGTTAGCGATCTGATCAGGAGTATGTTCCCTAATGTTTCCTATCTTAAATTTTTCATCATGAAGGTTTGAACACATCCGTATTTCACCGTTGGCATGAATTCCCAAGGTTCTCCCGAAACCGCCGCACTCTGTTTTCGCCTGAACCGTACTAAAAAACATAGTGGTAATGTTATCATTGAAATATTCATGCTCAAGAACAAAGTGGACCATGTTTTGATAAATATCTATCTTTTCGAAATAACTCATGGTGGATGGATAAGTTGCCGCGCGCCCTACATCGCTTACAAACCTGATTAAACACGCCGCGTTATATTTATATGTTAGAGCGATCGCCCTTTGCAGAAATTGAGCGGTATGCTTGTTAATGACGAAGGAAAATTTCAAACTGCAATCGTTATCAATTATTTGGTTGAATGATGTTATCATCTTACTCAGCAATTTATCGTGTTCAAATATATTTTCTATGCTGATCTCTACAGCTCCAACGTATTGTGCGAAGTTATCAATAAGCTTTTTGCTAAGCAGCAGTCCATTCGTTTGAAGAAGGATACGTTCCTTTCCGAAAGTATCGCTGAAGGCCTTTAAAATCTCGATGATGTCCTTTCTTACAAAGGGCTCTCCACCGGTAATAATGATTACTTTGGGGTTAACTGCCCTGATTTTGGGGATCAAAGTATGTTTTATCTCCTCCAAGGAAAGGTCCTCTTTGGTGCTGACTTGTGTTCCTGAATTCATGCTGCAAAAATCGCAATTCAAATTACATTTGCCCGTCACCGAATAATATACGTTATTGACCGATTGTTTTTTGTCAATCGGCTCAAAAAGGCTGAATCTTTTGTTCAAATATTCACAAAAAACCGCCCAATGAGTGCTATATTTATTAAAAACACGCTCATCCATCTTTACCCAATGGGAGTTTTCCGGATTCAGCAAGATTACTTTCCCATTCTTTTTTACGACTTTGATTTGGGCGCTATAGTTCGTATTCATAGGCACGACTTCCTTCAGCGATTTTTTTTAATCGGTCTATATTTTTATAATAGAAAGAAGTTTTAAACTTCTGCATATAACAGAGCGTTGGATCCGGCAAATTCACGTCGCCATTCGTTTCCAAACTTTGCATAATACAGCCCTTTGCCCCGCATACTTCGTAAATTTCACACCTATTGCAGTTTTCATTATCGATAGAATTCAAATTTTTCAAGTATTCAATTTTATTCCGGTTTAACCCTTGATCGACGTTTCCCAAGCTTTCTTCTTCTACCATGTAGGCGTGACACGGGTAAAAGGTTCCGTCCGTCCGGACATAAAGGCTAATGATCCCGGCGCCGCAGCTGTAAAATTTCCTTTTTTTCTCCACGGAACTGAAAACTTCATTAATAAAGCTCCATCCAAAAGCTTTTCTTTCAGCGGCACATTGTTCATAAAAAGCAAATACTTTATTTATTTCATCGCAAATGACCGTCAGCTCATCTTTTTTCCAGTCGACGAACAAATCAATAGCCGTGTCAACGATTTTGATGCCTAATTCTTCAACCAGAAACTTCACGGTTTCTCCGTAATGCATGTAATTGTTTCTCGTAATAACATTGGTCGCCTGGATGTATTTTCCCGCTTTTCGTTCATATTCACGTACATGTTTCCAGTTTTTTAAAATAGCCTCAAATGAACCCCTGTTATGGATCGTAACCCGGTTCAGATCGTGGATGTCCTTTTTTCCGTCAATGCTTACTTTTAAATCAAAGTTGTTTTCCGCCAACCAATCGATAATTTCTGAATTCAGGAGTGTAGCATTCGAGGTCATCGACAATTTGACATGATACTGCTTGTCCTTATTTTTATCCTGGATATACTGCAGTATTTGGTTCAGCAAAGGAAAATCGATCAGCGCTTCCCCGCCGATAAAATCAAACCAGATTTTTTTGTCCCTATGAATCACCGCTTGTTCAAATGCCAAATCTACGCTTTGTTTAGCCGTTTTCAATGACATGACGGAGCCTGCTTTATCCCCTAAATAGCAGTATTTACACCTCAGATTGCATTTCTGATTAACTTCCAGCGATATTGAATACATGGTAGGATACCCCTTTATTTTATGATTTGGCAGCCGCCGCTTCACGGATGATGGATTCCATCGTCTTTCCGATTTTAATTTGATTGGCCTCGGCAATCTCAAAATATCTCATTAATCTGGGGATTTTCCGCTCATACATCTTTTTAATCACTTGGTAATTATGTTTATACAATATCCGTTCCAGTTTGCACGTAATGTCCGAAGGTATATTTAAAGAACCCGTCAGCCGGTAATTTTGAAATCCGCACTTTCGCCCACTGCACGTAAAGGCGATATCGCAATCATTGCATTTGTTCGAAGGTTTCACAGAAGCTTTGATAAAACTTATTAGTTTCGTTCGGTCAATACCCTCCTGAAAATTTCCGATGTTCCATTTCATATCGTTCAGTACATACCCGCAGGGAAAGATATCCCCGCTGCTATTTACCGTAAAGTGCCCGATTGAACCGGCCGAACAGAACAGCGGCTTCCTGCCGGCAAAAAACGTTGTTAACTTGAGATCATGCAAATTAAAGAGGCGATCTTGAGTGTTTGCCACCGAATTTAAATAGTACTCGTCCAAAAGCTCCATCTGTTCATCCAGCAGGTTCAGGGTTTCTCGTGTCCACGCTCCGAAATCATCGTAAGCGGCGTGAACTCTTTTCACGCCCATCTCGTAAAAATAAAGTACATTTTGATGAAATATGTGTACATTGTTGCAAGTCACCGTCATCCGAACGCCAAACTGGATTTTTTGCTCAATTAACTTTTGTAGATTGCGCAGAATCGTGTCGTAGTAATTCCTCTTATTGCCGCTTGATCTGTTTAAATTATGCGTCTCGCGGTCCCCATCGATGCTGACATAAAGTTTGAAGTTATTATTTCTCACGATTTCCATGATCCTGTCATCGAGCAATATCCCATTGGTGGTCATCTCGAACTCAAACCTTTGTTTTATTTCGCGGTATTTATCATCTATATAGTCAAAAAGACGGAGGAGCACCTTTTTGTTTAATAATGGTTCTCCGCCTAGCAAACTAAGATGAATTTTTTCTTCTTTCGGGTTATTTTCCACCATAAAATCGATAGCTTCCCGCATCACTTCTTCGCTTAAGACCGCGTTCCGTTTTTCATTGCCTTCATAACAATAAGTACATTGAAGATTGCAACCATCCGCCAGGTTTAAGGTGCACTCCATAAGCACTTTCCTTTCATTCAGGTTTTGCTTTAACTGTATGCTCCTTTGAGACCTGGCGAAATGGTTTTTGTTTAAATGTACTCTGAAGTAGCCTAGATGGTTAGCATATGTGGTTAGCTTAACCTCATCCCCATTTATCGTAATCTCTCCACTACAGTCTGCCTTGACATTGAGCTCCTCATGAACCGGAGTACGCAAACTTGAATCAGCAACGTAGCGAATACATATAAGAAAATGGCAAGCCACGGAAATTTATAATGAATAAAAGAAAGTCCGCCAACGTTCCCTAAAGATTCGCTTAACCCATACCCGATAAGATTCCCTGCAAGAAGAGAAATCACGAAGCTTCCAACAATTAAAAACCCGGTTTCGCAACCCAACATGGCGAATAACTGTTTCCGATCCATGCCTATGGCTTGCATAATTCCGATTTCGACTCTTCTCGCATTAATTGTGGTCATAACCGTGTTCAACAGATTAATAACGCTAAATAAGGCTATAAAAATCATAAAACTGTACACAGCAATCGTGATCATTCGAAAGCCCGCCTTATTGGACTTCACCATGTCAGAAAATGAAAGTACGTTTAAAGTGTCCTTGTTTTGAATCAGACGTTGCAGCTCCTCTTTCACGATTTGTTCATTCGTATTTTCCTTGAGAACCACTTCAAAACTTTGATTCGGATTAAAAGGGGCTAAGGATTGCATGACTTTGGACGGCAAGTAAAACTCTGTTCCCAAGTTTTTATCCGCTATATCGCCAATGATCTCGAACTCATGTTCAACCTTGTCCCGATCATTGCCAATGATAAATGAAATTCGGTCGCCAACGGCGTACTTAATGCCATAAAATTCGAAAGCACTACTGGCGCTGTTCATCAGAATATAGGAATCATCCGAAGAATCAACTTCAGGTATTTTTCCTTGAACCAGGCGCTTTCGTAATGGCTCTATATTATTCGGCGAAATGTTTTCTACGCTTACCACCGCAGGTCCTTCACTTTCGCTCGTTCCTTTGATAGTGGCTTCGATATACTGACGTTCTATAACACGATCGACTCCGCTTATGGAGAGGATGCTGCCCTTTAAAGTCCCGGAGAGCTGATTCTCGCTTTGCAGATCGCTTAAATTCACCGTTTCAGAATAAAGTTCACTGTTGATTTTGATCACGAACTTCCCGTTATTCGGGAAGTTCGGCTGAGTTCTGGAGACCGCATCAACCGAGTTCAGCAGTGTTGCAAATGAAATGAACAGAACGCCGCTTAAGATCAACGATAACAGTGTCAACATCGTTTTTTTTCGGCTTCTTGTTAAATTCATCCCTGCCAAAGTAAAGGGGGTTAACCGTTTCGAGCTTTTCTTCTCTTTCCTCTGATAGGTATAGGTTTCCGCTCCAATGTAGCGAATTGCTTCGATCGGGGATATTTTCGCTGCAAACTTGGCCGGCGCGTTTAATGAAAACCGCACCGTTAGAACCGTAAACAAACCTGCCGCTATAGCGAGAAGCAGGCTGGGAAGGAACGTCCAAACGGAAGGATTCATGGCCCAACTCATCAAGCATCCTAGGAGAACGCCAACCGGGATAAAATTACGGGATACATATCCCCCTTCATATTTCACCATCTTTTTAATTTGCTTGCGCGTTGCTCCTAATGCCCGTAGTTGTCCATATTGTTTGATTTGTTTGATAATCGATATATAAAAAATGTTGTAGATTACGACCCAGCATGCCAATGCAATGACCACGATGATGCAAAAAATCATCAGGATGGTGCCGCCTGATAGATTGTTGGTATCTACATTCATATTATTGATCTGAACGTTTTGCTCAGGAAAGCCGATTTGATTTCCGATATCTTTGATTTTGGATTTCAGTTCTTCATTGGCATAGCTGCCGGCATTTTGCACTTTAATGGCTGCGGAATATTTTGCCTTGGAAAGGTGCGGATCGGCAGCGATAAACGCCTTTGATACCAAGGCGTTGTAGCTGATCCGATTTGCCTCTCCGGACGCAGTCGTTTGTAACAAGCCTGAGATCACAAATTCGTTCGTCTGCATTTCCTTGCTGGCGTTGTTTCTAAACTCCACTGCGATGCGATCCCCGATACCGGGTTTGGGAGCATCGGCCGAAAAGTAGCCTTCTTCTATCGCCATTTCATTGGGCTGTGTCGGAAACTTGCCCTGAACGATGCTGGCATTCGATAAATCCATCATCGTCTGATCCGTATACAAAATCGATAATGATCGCTCCTCTTGTTTCTCCCTGCCCACCTCCAGGTAAAGCCCAACCTTGTCGATCTCCTCTACTTGTTGTATTCGAGAAATTTCATCAGGGCTGACATTATAAAAAATGGCCTGAAAATCGGAATCATTTTGCAAGTTCGTAAAAGAGTTATATCCAAATGTCAATACAACCGTTAATAAAAATGCAGCCAAAGCAATAATACTGCCGGCAAAGTAATATTTAACTCTATCCGCCTTTAAGTTCGCTTTGGATAATCTTTTTATCCCTGAAGTATTTAATTTCGCCATTTTTCTACCACCTTATTTTCCGGAACTGCTGGCATTATTTTTCCGTCTTCGATGCGTACGATACGATCAGCAAGTTTGGCGATATCCGGATTATGCGTAATCATAATGAGAGTTTGATTAAACCTTCTGTTGCTCATCCGCAAAAGTTCCATCACGCTAGCACTTGTTTTGCTGTCCAGGTTGCCCGTAGGCTCATCGGCCAGAATAATCGCCGGCTTCGTTGCCAGTGCCCTTGCAATCGCCACCCTTTGCTGCTGTCCTCCGGACAATTGATTCATTAATTTCGTTTGTTTATCGGATAAATCGAGCATCTCTAAAATACTTGTTAAATAATCTTTATCAATCTTCCCATGATCCAGTTCAACCGGAAGTATAACGTTTTCGTAGACATTCAAAGCAGGGATCAAATTGTAATCTTGAAAAATAAACCCGATGTTTGTTCTCCTAAACACCGTGAGTTGATCATCGCTAAGTTTGGACAATTCGCATCCGTTGATGACCACTTTTCCTTCCGTAGGTTTGTCGAGTCCGCCGATTAAATTTAACAAGGTTGATTTGCCGCTTCCCGAAGTTCCCTCGATCGCGACAAACTCTCCGCGGCTCACTGATAAGTTGACGCCATCCAAGGCTTTGATCAGGTTAGGGGCAGCTCCATAATACTTTTTTAAATACATAGCCTCCAAGACTACCATGATATTACATCCTTTCTCGGCTTACTGGACGAATTGATCTATTTAACTTTTATATATGTAAAATAAAAGGTTTTAAACTACTTGGTTTCAAATCGTAGTTTAAAACCTTTTATTTTTAATTTGCGTCTGCAATAAAAGCATCAGGATTCCAGGTCTTTCATCCGCTTTTTGTTAATTTATGTCTGCGATCATAGCGTTAGGAAGCGGGTTGATACAATCGTTCAAGCATTTGTCCTTATGCGTGCTGCAGTAGGCATAGCCTTCGATTTCCTCGAGTTCGTCCAAAACGTTGAGTTCTTTTTCCAGCTCTTTGCTCATCGTTCTCCCTCCTTTCATGCACTTACTCAAGTAAGTTTTATGTCTTAACTATAAAACCATATTCTTCCTGCCCATAGCGCTTTTGATTAAATGTATCATTATTTGGGCTAATTGGTCAGTTTCATAAAATTGCAACCTTTTGGAGGCTAGATATATGCGCTCTGTACGTAAATTTTATACTTTTCCGACACTTGTAATCGTTGATGAATGCTCATAAAGGGCACCATCATCACCAAATGTATGCCTTGCTTGGCGGCGGCGTTAATTAGTTTTGACAATACGGGTTCACATTGTATCGCTTCACCTTTGCTGATTTCTCCAAAAAATAAAAAGTCCAAACCGGAAATAGAGCATTGGTCGATTTCTTCGGCCATATGAAATAAACGAACGGTTGCAAATTGATGGAGCCGGTTAAACAAATGAATGTCGTTAACGGTTTTTTTCATATAAAAATAACCGACTTTTTTGCCATGGAACTGGCCGTAACTTTGACTCTTGTTTCTATAGAAAAACAGGTTCGTATGGTTGCACTGAACATGCTCCATAAACGATAAAAAATCGCGGTGAATGTCGGAGCGATCCACCGTTCCCTTCAGAAATTCAGTATACAAGCCGGCTATGATCGGCGCCAAAAAGCTGTTTCCTTTTCGAAGTATCACCCTATTTCGGTCAGGGACGCTGACAATATTGTCGGAGAAAATGATTTTATTCGTTTGACGGTCGAATTTTATTTTTTGCTCAATCCCCGGGGAACTGGAAACGCCTATAACTTCGTCAAAAGCATACGGATAGGACGGAAGGTCCGTATTTCCGTCGTTATGGTTGGAAGAGACAATAGCCACTCCCTTTTTCACCGCTGCATCGCAACAGGCCTTTAATTTTTGTATGGTCTCGCTGCTTGCATTTCGCAGCCCTAAACTTAGGTTGATTAAATCAACCCCGGTTTCGGCACAGTGGTTTACGGCTGCGCATAAGGCATCAACAGAGCCTTTATTGTCGCGGTTGAGCACCTGGATGGAAACGATGTGGGGAGCCATGGTCTGTCCGCAAATAATTTTTACGATATCCGTTCCATGTCCGCTATCGTCGGTTGAGCATGATTGACAGCGGCCTTGTTCCATTGCGATGGTTTCAATAGTTTGGTCGAGCAGTAGTTCATCCTTTAAGTTAACGCCCGAATCGATTACCGCTATTTTCATTTCGCACCTACTTTTGAAAGGTTGACCCTGCACCCGGATTCATGGGTTCACATCTTCTTGGGCTCAACATAAGTTGAATTAAACCTTTTCTTCGGTAACGGCTTACAGGTATCACTTTATTGTTAATCATGCTCAATTCATGATCCTGTAGATTGGCGATATAGTTCGTATTCACAATAAAACTCGTATGACATCGAAAAAAAACAGGCTCCCGCAGTTTAGACTCGTACTCCTTCATTGTTCTGCAGCTATTGATTTCTTCAGCATTCGTATGAATGATAACGCTCTTATGACAACGCTCTAAAAATATAATGTCGCAACACCTGACTTTAAAAATACCCTGATCATTTTTAACCAACAGGCTTTTTTTCTCTCTATATGATTTCACATTTCTGATTTCGTTAACTAGGAATTCGATTTTCCCGTAACTGATCGGCTTTGTTAGAAAAACAACATTCGCCAAGTTAGACTCCTTCACGATAATGGAGGCGGAACATGTAGATACAAAAGCTATAACTGCATCCGGGACGATTTTTTTTACTTTCTCGTCGATGGCAAATCCCTGTTCCCCGGACTTAGGGATATCCATAAAAACCAGATCAAACGCTTGATAATAAATGTCTCTCAAAAAGCCGCGAAGGTTATAATATTTTCTGATATCCAGATGTGTGTCGTTTAAAGTGCAATAGTGCTGCATGTAGCCGTGGATCTCCTTCAGCAATTTGGGGCTGTCCAAACATATTGCTATTTTTATCACGTATCATACCTCCGATACTTGCCAAATCTAGCTCTGAAATGATTCACCCTTTAAACGTTTTCAACATAACTGGCCAAGCTCTCTACAACGTTTTTCCTCCTCCATTTACTGACTAGAATTTTATCGTGATTCTCGAGTTCGATCTCGTTATTCGTAATTTTCCTAATGTAATCCATATTGACGATGTAACTACTATGGCATCTTATAAATGGATAATTGATTAACTCGTTCTCAAGTTGTTGCATTTTTTTGAAGCATAAGTAATTGCCGTGGTCCGTATGGATCAGTAAATTTCTGTTAAAGGTTTCGATATAATAAACCCCTGGCAAATAAACTTTGAACAATCCGTCGTGGTTTTTAATGAACATATAGTTGTTAGCGATTTTCTCAATATGTCTTATCGCCCTGTCCACCTCACTATCAAACGCAGTTTGATGGAGAGGTTTCGTCAAATAATTGATAATCGGAACGAAATAAGCAGCCTTGGTCAATTCAATAGCCGATGTCAAAAAAATCAAATAAGCGTATTTATCCATTTTTTTAATGGAATGTACTAACCTCATTTTTTTCATTGAAGCCATGTCAACATCAAAAATGTAGATTTGAAAATCCATGTTCATCGTTTCAAGCAGGGGAACGGCATTTGTAAAACTGTGGATGGAAAACGACAACTTATTTTTACAAGCATAGTCATTCAGTATCTTTTCAACTTGCCTTAAACAACCTTCATCATCACCACACATCGCCACTTTTATCACGATCCGCACCCTCTATCTATCCTGGATTTATCTCGCCATAAAAATGCAAATTATAACATTTTAATTAATTTTATATATTATTCTCTATAAATACCTTTTACCCTCCTCTTCTTTATACTTTTAACAATTTATCCATAATTATTTGAAAAATAATTGTGGCCTAATCAAACCGCATTAAAAAAACAAAATCAGGACACCCAATTGAGTGCCCTGTAATTGAACGAACCGTTGATTCAGAAAATCAGGACAACTCAAAGCGTTGTTCCTGCTCTATTTCCGAACCAATAAGTCCTACTTTTTTTAAATCTTCAATATTCATGTACATGATATTTTTATATTTTTTGACGCGCAAATCGCCTAATACAAAATCGCCTTCTTTGGCGTTCTTGTATTCGTCCGTTAAGGGGATATCGTATCTGACAACCTCAGTACCAACATATTTGCCGATCGAAAGCTTATTTTTATCGCTGCTGCCCAAATTAACAATTTTTTCGATTTCCGAAAGCATAGCCAGCGAGATCCAACCTTCGCTCATAAGCGGCACTAGAATGGTTCTTGGCCCGATATGAGTTGCCTTTTTACATTGCACTTCCGGCGAGAAATTCTTATGATGTAAATAAGGAACTAATACTAAATATTCCCACAGGAGGTTGTGATGAATTCAAACCTGCCCAATGAAAGCAAGCATGAGGAGGTTAAAGAAGATATTCATGAGCTTAAACAGCGATTACATGATGTTGAACAGCAACTAAGCCAATCTCGGAATTCCTCACGTAAAATACAGAAGGGAGTCCTTATTTTAGTTGCGATTATTTTGGGTATTTTTCTACTGTTGACTATAGTAGGGGTTATTCAATTCATGATGGGCGGAAGCTAAGGATTCTTTAGCACATTTATTTGCTCTGGTGTAGATTACATCGGGGCTTTTTATTTATTAAAGAAAAAGAGCCCCAAAAATGGGACCCTTCACCCCCCCCTCCTAACTAGCCCCCTAACCCGTGAATCAGAACTTGTACCATCCCACTGTCCAAATGCCCCACAGCACCAAGCAGAAAGCTAAACATAATAAACGGCAACACTTTTCTTCTCATTTCTTTTCACCTCACAAATTAGATTTTTATATTGATCCTGACTTTCCTGGGAAGCCACATGGCGGAATTGCTCGAATAACTGCACGCAACGAAAAAGCATGGATTCATGGTTAAATCTTATGGCAAGCTCCAAACTTTGCAATAAATTTCGGATGCCCAAATCATGCCGCTGCCTATGTAAATCGTAAAAAGCAAACTCTGTTAAGAAACGGACATAGTGATCTGCCACAATCTGCGCATTGTATTTGCCAAAACGGTAGAGACGTTCTTTTAGCGCAAAATGCGGTCTGAAACGCTCCAGAAGATCATCCACATTCAACTGGTATCGGTTAGCCGCCTGCAAAATCCGGTACATCGCCGGAATAATCTCATGCTCCTTGGCAGCAACGCATTCCGCGTAATTCGCCAGCACCTCAACCTCACCGGACATCAAACGGTATAAATAAGTATTCGCTTTTCCCCAATCCCGAAACTGCTCGGCAATCTGCCGGTCTTGTTCGCTTAATTCCTCACCACTACGCACCTCATAATTAGCATACCGTCTTACATATCCCAAAGCCTGTTCATACTCTTGACGAGCGTCACAAACATTCGCGTTTAACAAATAAGTATAAAGAAAGTAAAAAAGCGGCGGCCTAGACGCTTTCTTGCCTCCCCTGCCCTCAGGTTTTATCTTGCGGAAACGCTTAGAACGAAGTGCCAGAGTTGCTTTCTGCCCCAACTTTTCCGCCAAGCCGTTAACACGATCCCACTGATGAAGAGAAGCATACACATCCGCCAGATCTTTTAATGCATCCAACTGATCCGCTTCATCCAAGCGTTCAACATAAGGTTCAAACTGTATGGCCGCACGCATATTTTCCTCTTGATTGTCGCCGAGGCCGATTGTAAACAGCCGATAGCGGCTGAGCGCCAAACGTTCGGAGTGCTGATACCTTTCGGACTCGGCGACACAGTCATACAGCAGTGCCGCAGCCTCTCTTTTTCCCTCCAGAAAAAACTGCTCCGCCGTCTCAAACAGCAACGGTACATACGTCAAATTATCTGCGACCGCCTGAATAAGCCGTTCTATGCAATTAAGTTTCCCCAATTCCGCACATCGCCGCAAAAATGGCCCCAAACGCCGCCAATCCAGAGGCATATTAAGCAAACAGTCCTCCAAATAGACCTCGTAAAGGCTGCCTTCCTCCCGCCCCATTCCCACAGTGATCAGATCCAGATTATGAATGGAGATTTGGCGATACCCGCTTAACATCGAACTGATCGTCCCCACGTTAATCCCGGAAATTTCCGAAAATTGGTGGAGCGTTAACCCTCTATGTCTCAGAAAATCCTCCAATTCTTGTCTGACCGTGGTTGCAGGTTTCATAGGTAAACCTCCTTTAATGGCAGAAAACCTACGGTAAGATTCATTTCAGAAACTACTTGCACCCACATATGCCCACTTTCGACTCCATTATACTACATATACATAGTATTTTGTATATAAAAAACTAAATTTACTGCCCTGCATAATATTTGCCCGGTCACCTAAGCTTATACTGAGGTGATGAAATGGCAGAATTGCGCAATTTTCTAGGGAACCGAATCAGAGCAATCCGAAATGCAAAAGGCCTCACCCAGCAAAATTTAGCGGATATATCCGGCCTGGATTATAGATATATCGGAGCAATCGAACGTGGAGAACGGAATTTCTCCATAGATAATTTAGAAAAGGTGCTTACTGCCTTAAACGTTTCGCTCCATGAAGTTGCCTACTTAAGCGTCGAACAAAGTAAAGTTGAAACAGCTCGTTGGGAAGCCATTGATCAATTTATTGCAAGTACTGAAGGATTGTCGGAGGAGCAGATTGAGATTTTGCGGCGGGTAAATCAGGAGGTTGTGAAGGCGTTTAAATAGTCTTTTCCGGGGAAATTTGATTCCTCACCGTATAATGGGCACATACGTTAACACATTAGTTTTAAGCCAATTTGTAGGACGACTTAAAACTAATGTGTTGGTCAACTCGTTGTACGGTTCACATCGAATAATCCTCACTACCTGTAATACTTCATTTTCTATGTTGTAATCCCCAACTGCCCCGCCAAATACTCCCTCAACTCCGGGTTCCGGCAGTACAAATAACACCCCTTCATCCCTCGGGAAATCAGCACTTTGTAGATATTTTTGATCAGCTTGGTGAGCTGGGCGTTGTTGTTTTTCAGGCCTCTTTTGCCCATGGTGTCTTTGTATTCGTTGTAATCGGCGTAGAGCTCCATCGTCGTCGGGTCGTATTTCAGATCGTTGCCAATGATGACGCCGACGTAGTCGAATTCCAGGCCTTGCGAGGTATGGACGCAGCCGATTTGCTCGACGCCGGCCTCGTGGATGGCCCAGGTGCTGGAGATGGAGCGACCGTTCCAAGGCATTTGGAAGCCGTGTTCCGGGATGGTGACGTCCGCGATTTCGCCGTTGCGGTTGCCTTCGGTGTCTTTGGTCCAATCCCAGGCGAATCCGGCAAGCATCCGTGCTTTATGCCCAGCGTCTACCTTCGCTTTGATCTCTTCATAGACCGCATTAGGCGTATCGAAAAGTTTGAACTCAAAAGATTCCCGGTCCCAGCCGTTAAAGTTGGCCGTAGGGCGGATTTGCAGCACGTGGTCGATCCAGTTGATGAAGCCTTCAGCTCCCGAACAGCGGAACTGGGCCGATAAGGTGTATTCGTGAATCTCGGAGCCGTAAGCGTTGGCGATTCGCTCGATTTCAGCCACAGTGCCGATGTCGTCCGGCCGAATCCGCTGGAACTCATCGATGAAAAAGACGTTGACCTTCGAGGCCTTGATAATATCCTCAATCTGATTGACGCCGCGGTACTGGTAAGCCCCTTTTCCTTTCAGGCGGTGGGCCTCATCGACGACGAGGACGTCAAAGAAATTTTCCGGGGTATCGACAAATTGACCTGATCCCGCAAACAAATTGCGAACCCGCGCTTTGTTCTTCGGCTGCTGCTTCGCCAGCGTCTCCACCATGACCGTTCTAAAGGAGGCGTTGGGGGCGACAAACTTGGCGTTCAGCTTTTGCTTCAGCAAGCCGCCCAGCGCGTTCATGGAAATGACGGATTTGCCGGTACCCGGCCCGCCTTTGATAACGATCGTTTTTTTCCGGCTCATGTCTTTGGCCAAACTGATGATCGTCTCATAAGCGACTTTCTGTTCGTCCAGCAAAATAAATTCGGCGTTCCCTTTGAACAGCCCGTCCACATGGTCGATCAGCTTTTTGGAGGGGCGGATTTTCCCGTTCTCAATTAAGTAAAGCAAATTAATGCCGTTTCCTTTGCCGACGTGTTGATGTAAAAACTCCTGAAGCTTCGCCGTATCGTCCGCCATAAATAAGGGCGCTTCCCGGATGATGTTTTGATAGCGTTCGCTCTTTAGCGGATCGGGCTCCGGCACGCGGTAGTTATGTAAATAAGCACAGGAATAACCCTTAAGCTCACTGCTGTGAATCGCTTCATTCATATCGTCCAGAAACTGGCGGTAAGACCATGCTTGGTAGGACGGATGCGGGATCTCGCGCTGTCGGCCGTTGATGTAAGCCACGACCACATCCTCCCGGTCTGTCGCCCGAGCTTCGTCCCACTGCTTCAGTTCCACGATCACGAAGTTATCCCGCCCCTCCGTGTCCTGACCCGCCACGATAAAATCGATGCGCTTGCTGGTCGCCGGGATGTTGTATTCGATCATGACGCCGCAATCGTCGGCAATGTTGGAATTACGGATGACTCGTTCCATAAACTGCATGGAGTTGTTCCAGGCTCTTTTTTCGCCCGGGCTTGGTCTCATTCCCATCTTATTGATAAAAGCTTGCTCAATTTCCACAGTGATCTGGTTGCGGTCCACCGACTCCCGAAATTTCAACGCGTTGCTGCTATAAATAATCATGCTGCCTGCACTCCTATAGCTCGGTATATTTGGTCATTTTGCCGAAGGCCTTGTCCACTGGATATTTGGCGGCGTTTCTCCGCATTTTGTCCCGGATCACGTCCTCGATCTTAAGGTCTAGCGCATCAGCCAAATACACGGCGTAGATCAGCACGTCGGCCAGCTCGTCGGCGATTTCCTGCTTTTTATGTAAAACCGCCTCTTCGGACGATTTCCACTGAAAATTCTCCAACAGCTCGGAAGCCTCCAAGCTTAGCGAGATCGCCAAATCCTTCGGATTGTGGAATTGCCCCCAGTTCCGCTCCTCCCGAAAAGCGAGCAGCATCTTAATCAGCTCTTCATTCATGTTTGTGCTCCTATCATTCTGTAATAGAGTTTGAGCCGTACCTGCCCTATGCAAAAAAGAGACGGTCCACCCCCTTGGTACAGGGCCCGCCTCTTGTCATTCTTGGTGTGGCCATGCTTTGGCCCATGGTTGAATCTTCCTACTCCCAACTTATTACGGAACGGGAGATTCGTCAAATTGATCGGACTTATTCTTTATATAAAATAAAACCCACCTCTTTATCTTTACACAAGAAAAGGCGAGTTTTTTTAATTGTTAGGATGTAAAATGAACACCTGTTTTATGATGAGGTATCCGTCTTTAAAATCTCCTTTAAAACATTCTTAGCCAGCTTCACTTTCTCTTCATTAGCCTCTCGAAGCATGTCCATAATCTCTTGGATAGAACAATCCAAAGGAGTTACTTTCATTTCCTCTTCAACGTAAGCAAACAACTGAATCAAATTAACTTCCAGAGCCTCTGCAATTTTGGCCAAATTCACAAGTGCTACGTTTTTCTCTCCACGTTCAACTTGCCCTATATATGAAAAATGAAAGCCGCCCTTCTCTCCTAGAGCTTCCTGGGATAACCCCTTTTCCTTTCTCAGCACACGAACTCTAGCTCCTACGAGCTTTAATACCTTTTTGTCTTTCACGAGATTCACCTCTCTATGTAGAAGTGTAGTCAAGTTTCCGGGAGGCAAACATCAATCATAGAATATCATTGATATTTTTGATATTTATAAGTATTATTCCATTGTATAAAACTCTTTTGTATCAGGAGGTATATGTATGGTAAATAAAAATACTCTTATTACCGATTGTTTGCACCTCTCCTTACACCACATGAATTTAGCTCATTTGATGCGAAATCACGGTCAGTTCAAAACAACTCTTATTCTTTGCAACTGGGCATTAGCTTCAATGATTCGAGCTTTTTATATTTGTGAAAATTGTAAGAATCTCAGCGATACGGAAATTATGTTAATCAAGATCACACCACCAATAGATTTAAATCCTAGTCTCGAGTTGGATACTATGGTTTTTGTTAACACACTGGACGCTTTAATTAGTGATCAAGAGATAGATATTGAAATTATGGAATGTAAAGAGGTAGATGAATTACTGCATAAAACAGAGAAGGTGGTGGTTGAGCTATCTGTGAGAATAATGAATTTATTGAAGACGGAGATGGATAATTGCTTCAATATTAATATTGATTGTGAAGAATCAAAACTAATTATATTTAGTCAGATCGAACTTCCTCAGCAAAAATATCGTGAGAAAACCGTCAAGAGAAGCGAAATATCTCCAATAGACCGGTTAACGTAACGCTTAGCCCCTCTCTCCTAGTTTGCGGAGCCGTAAGATCAGCGTCGGGCTGCATTTTATAATATTCATGTCCAACCAATCGCTCAACCACTTAACCCATCCAAATCCCCCACGACGCCAAGAAGAAAACAAAGCATGTTTAACGGCTCAACCTAATAATCAGCGTTTGACAGTCAAGCCGGTAACCGATCGTGGCAAGAAAAATCGGAAGGGCGTTGAAAGCTTGAGGACAAGGAAGGCTGGCGGGTTGGTCGGCAGATCAATATCCGCTGCCCGGACGCTTTGCACGATTATCTCGTTTGATCCGGAAGCAGAGAGGAAGATAAATTCAGGAAAAGAAAATAGGTTTGGGAGAAGGAGGTTTAGGAGAAGTGAAGCAGACCTGACGGAGGAATGGGGCAAGACATCGGAAAAAATGAAAGGACCGTGATTAGCCCCCACCTCTCCCCCCAGAACAAAAGGGATAATCGTGCAAGGCAGCATGCAGGGATACCAAGACACGAACGCTATAGACAGCCACCTCAGAGCCAAAGTCATAATTTATTTTGTCAAGCACTGATCTCGGTTTTGAGCCTGTTTAACGGCAATTATTTTCTTCTCATTTATTTTTTATACTTATAAGTACTATTCAAGCGCTTAAATACATACTATAATTATATATGTACCTTACCAAAACTAAAAGAAGAGGTGGAAATCCATGAGTTTACCAAAAATTGTTGGAAAACGAATACGCGAATGTAGAAGAAAGAAGAATTGGACACAGGAGCAACTAGCCGAAGCTGCTTCGCTTCATAACAGTTACATAGGCAGCGTGGAGCGTGGAGATCGCAATATTTCTTTGGAAACATTGGAAAAAATCGCTTTGGCTTTAGACGTACCGGCAGGGGAGCTAGTTCAGTCGGAAGAAGCATTGGACAAGCAGCGTTTGCTCGATGAACATTTGAAGTTGGTAAGTGGTAGAAATGCGGAAGAGATCGCGTTGATTACGAAGATCACTAGGGATGTAATTTGGGGGATGGAGATGAAAAACTAAGCTTCTGTAAGTGAAGTTGCTTCACTTGTGGTACGGCTCAAGCACATATAATACTACGCAAGCGAAACTCGCCCCCTCATTTTACTGGAACTTTGTGGTATAATCTGGATGTGAGGGGGGGGTTGAATCATGTCGAAAATTAAAAATATAGATTCACTTATGAAATACCTTAATGACAGACACAACATTGCAATTTCTGGTGGTCACCAAAAAAGAAGACTGAAAAATATCGGCTACTATCATGGTTACAAAGGTTATCGTTTTTCAATACACCCTCACTTAAAATTGCATATACAGATTTCAACCAAGTTTTAGCGATTAATTCTTTTGACCTAGACTTGAAGTCAATTTTTTACCCTCACATAATGTTCATTGAAACGGCACTAAAAAATTATGTTCTTGAAGTAACCTTACAGCACTCAAATACTGAAAACTTTAATGAAATATTCGATAAATGTTTAACTTATTATAAAACTTTCGCAACTGGATCTGATGAATATAAGAAAGCATTGAAAAAAAGGCTAGGGCTGCGAGAAAAAATTTATAATATTTTAACACGTGATTACACAAACAACAGACAGGTTGTTCAACATTTTTATCATAAAGACGAATCAGTTCCTATTTGGGCTATATTCGAAGTTATTAGTCTCGGGGAATTTGGAAATTTTGTTTCTTGCTCGAATATCAATATTAAGAAGAACATCTCGACATCACTAAATTTGAACCAGTCTTGTGATGCCAACGGAAAACTAACTGAAAGCATTATCTATATTATAAAGGACTTAAGAAATTCAATTGCACATAATGATGTCGTATTTGATACAAGATTCAAGAGTAGCAATCCAAATGGGTCTTTGTTAGCTTGTCTACGACTGGACACTCAAATTACCAACATAAATTTCCATACTATTATTGATTATCTTATCCTTGTTATTTATCTCCTTAAGAACTTTCATGTTACCAATACAGAATTAAACAAAGTTGTAAATAAATTCTAGATCTTGATTAACAACTTTCGAACCCTGGTTCCAATAAGCATTTACAATCAAATTTTCCACACTGATACCAGAAATAAGCTAAATTTATTAAAATCATTTATTAGCACTTAAAATAATTGCATCATGTATGCTCTAATTGTATAATATATAGAGAGAATAGCGGTGAATGTCTTCGGACTACACCTAAGGGAATCGGATGCGTCCGATTCCCTTTTCATTATATCACTATGTTTTTACACGCAGACCTCGTCCCTCCAACGTACCACTGCGTGAATCGACAAAGGCTGTGAACCATGACAAACTTTCAGAACCTCATGAATAGCATTTGGTACGGGGAGATACCGGTGGACACCTGTGCAGTACGCGCATCCACTGAGCAAGAAGTTTTGCTTCACCTTATCGAATTGTTCAAGTTAGGGGATTTTTCGCAAAAGCCTCTGCTGATTCAGTTAATGAATCATACCGAAGATCGGGCTGTATTAAACCTGTGCATTCGAGTGTTCTGCTCCATCGCCACCCATGAAGATTTAAGGGATCCCGATCATCTGCGGTTTCTGGCAAGTGTCCCGGCGGATATGGTTCATACCTTCGCATCGGCTGCGGTTACTTCGCTTTCGCTTGAGGCCGTTCCTTACTTGTTGGCCCTGCTTGAGGATTGGGGTGAGGTGTCCGAAACTTCCATGGTTCTTAGAGAGGCCATCGATGCGTTTATTGAGTATGAAGAACCAATGGGCTTGGGCGCTTCGATTGAAGAGATCGGGCATTATTACTGGAAATACTGTTACGCACGCGATACGGGGAAATATTATTTTAATCAGGAGTTGGCTTTTCCCGGAAATTTGACGAAAAAATTAATCGAACGAGTGCTGATCGCCGCCAACGGGCAACAACAACTCGAAATGCAGCTTATTCCGTCATTATTGTCAATTTGGTCCGGACGAAAAGTGCCTGGGGAGTATCACACCGTGATCACCGAGCAGAACTACAAGGACTTTATCGATTATGTTAGAGAGCTCTCCAGAGGAGATTGGAAGGCCGGGGAAAAATATTTTTACGGGCATAAGCTATAGCCTCCCGAATCTCACTTTATGTTCGCCGCCCAGATCGGTGACGGAAGTAACATATTATAATTGCAAGGGTCGCTGACAGGAAGACGATTTGCATCAGGGTGCGGGGAATCAGCGCATCTTCCGGTTTCGTCGCAAGCCCTGAAAGGGCATAGTGGACATTTGCCGGGAACATGCAGATGAGTAGAAGCGAGAGTCCAGCAGCTGCCCAAGGGGCCGTGGGCCGCCACAGCAAACCTATAGCCCCTGCCAACTCCAGCAGACCGGTGATCGTCACGATTAGACCGGGATAGGGCAAGATGGACGGCACCATACTAATAAGCTCTTCCCGCCTCCAAACAAAATGCACCGTGCCGGTCAACACAAACATAGCCGCAACTCCGCTTCGAAGGGCAACAGGCCAAGAGCGGAGACGTTTTACTCCAGCGGCTCCCAGAGCGAGAATGACAAGCGTGACGACAACAAGAACAATAAGGGGTTCCATCGTATGACCTCCATTATTTTCGGTTTTGAGAGTACCCGTGGCTCAGATCACCCCTTCTATTCCTGTTCTCTGCGGGGATTTAAAATATCCGTCATCAACGCCGTTAAATCTTGTGCTTTAAGAATCGCCAGTGCATTCGGAATGCTTGAGCGGATGCGGAAACCGAGCGTCATCAGGGTGAACATTTCCGCTGTTTTTGCCGCATCCACGGTTTCAGGAATGACTCCGTGCTTCTGCCCCGTTTCAATCCATACCTTGGATAAATATACGGACCGATCGTAATACTCCTTCAACGCTTCCGCGACTAAGGGGTCTTCCTCCTTGCCGAGTAAATACAGCAGCACTTTGTTTGTAATGCTATTTGGACTTTCATACTCAATAATACTCTCCTTGATTTTCTCCATCGGGTCGTCGAAATTCCGGTGGCCGTACTCAACCTCATTCATGAAACGTTCGTTGGTTTCTTCAAGAACTTCTTGTAAAAGCCAAACAAAGATTTCGTCTCTGCTTTTGACATAATGGAAAATCGCCCCTTTGGACAAACCGGATCTGTCCATGATGTCCTGCATCGTAATCGAATAGCAGCCTTTTTCCTCAATTAATGCCTTAGTTGCGTCAATCAGCCGTCTTGTTGTCTGTTGTCTGCGTTCCTCCTGTTTCAAAGCCGCCCCTCCATGTAACCATTTAAATTTTATAAGTTTATTATAATACAGACCGTCGGTTTGTAAATATTTATTTAGTGTTTACGCCAAACTCATATCGGATAAAATAGAACATATACTGGTTGTAGTTTAACTTGCAGTTTAGTTGTAATTCAACTTTTAGTTTGCTATGATGGGAGGTATAGACACGATGAGCAAAGGGGTGTGGCTCATGACAACCATAGAACTCCGAAAGCAGGCACGGGAGCTTGTCAGGGAGATTGCTGCTAAATCCGATCAGGAACTGATCACTATTGACGCCGGCTCACTTAAAAACTTAATCCACCTAATGAGAGATTACGCCATCATTACCCATGCAACAAATCCGGAAGCGGAAGTTGAAACCGTTATGGAATCGTTAATTGAGTATGTAGATTTTAATGAAATCGCGTCTGCCGCCCACAAGGGAGGTATTACCTATCGCACTACTCAACTTGCCGAGATTTTTAATGTCTCCGTAACCGCGATCAATAACTGGATTGATGAAGGCCGGTTTATTGGATACAAACGCCAGCCTCGCAGACATGCGCGAATTCCGCATTTCACACCATTCAAGCACCGTGACGGAAGTGTGGAGCCTCTTGAACTTGTTGTAGAAAGATGCAAACACCAAAAAAGTGGTTCGTTCGCGGACGAAGACGAAAAAGCAATGCTAATCAGTGAGATCGGACTTCTTCAACAAAAATACGGTGGGAAAGCCTTTGATGAAGCTTTTGATTTTGAAAATCTGACAAGCGAACAGGAAAGCGATGCTTCCCGTTGGCGCTTTTACTTGGCTAGGCTTAAAGAACTTTAATGAGCAGATACAGCGAATATGTCGAAAAACACGTACCGAGGCCTCCCATTGTTCCCACCGATTGGGATTACGTCAGTTACGAGTTTGATGATATTATAGATGGCTCGATTCTTGACGGGAACAAAGAAGGGGCTAGCCGATACCCCCAAATCCGGAAAACGATCCGTATCAAATATAGCGGAGGTACCTTGCACGCCTCTGAGTACATACAAGATCGTAGGGGCGAAGCCCCTAAAGTGATTGGTTTTGAATATGATTGGCAGTACAACCCGGATAATCCGGATGCCTGTTGGAAGTTCCACTATGATACCTATCATCCGGAACAATATTGGCCAGCGACAAAGCACTTTCACCAACATGACCAGCCAAACCCGCAAAAAACGAGTCATGAAAGGATGTCTAATTTCTCCATACGGGATACGTGTGCCGTACTGGAAACGATCCGCGTTGCACTCCGTGTATCTGGTAAATTGCCCATGTCCTGATTCAATACATAATAGACTGGCCGCTCATTGAGCGGCCTTTTAAGTTTTCAACTATAATACTACTCATTCACCACCGTAATATCCTCATCCCTAATTTTCCAAAGCGGATCATGACTTAACCCTTTTTGCGCAATAAATCCGCTCACTTTCTTCGTTAATTCAAATAGATTTGCGTATTCTAAATTGCAATTGTGTTCTTTTCCAATGATTCTGTTTATGATGGTAATAAATTTTTGGGCAGCCTCATTTTCTTCCTCAGTGAAAATCCTCCATGCATTATACGGTTTTAAACCGTCGGCCTTTCCCTCTAAATACTCGGCTTCAAAATTCGGTATGGATACAAAGGATTTGATGTTAAGGCCATTCGCTCGCCCTGCCTCAACTTCTCTCATCATTTTTTGGTTCATCGTCCACATAGAATTTATGATGTACTTGCCGTTTCTTTTGATTTTCGGGCTATCCGCATCATGAAGAATACTGTAGTTTACTTTAAAATGATTAAGTATTTTTGACACAGTCACGATATTCGCCTTGCCCAAACAATTGATGACGTGAACCGAGTCCTGTGCGATTTTTCCGGTTTGCATGAGGGATTTTACAACCGTGACTTCGGTTTCCCCTTCGACCAGCAAGTTATGATTTGCAAAGAAAAACTCGTTGAAATATGGGTTGCAGAAATTCAGCATTTTTAAGTTTTCTTTATCATCGGCTGTAAACTTGGCATCACCCGTAGAAAAAGTATTCACCGTGTGGTTAGCGCCATGATCTTTTTCAATTCTAATGATGGTTGTATGGTCTTTCGTCAGATCGATAAAAACAGGTGAATGTGTGGAGATCATCATCTGCCAATCGGAATGCTCAGCAATCGTATAGAGTGATTCCATGGCACTTCGAATCGCCGAGGGGTGCAGAAAAGCCTCCGGTTCCTCCAATAGTAAAATTTTTTTCGTGCCTACGCCGACCGGCTTCTTTTTGACTTGGTGTCTGCCGGTTTCCGCGAGCATCTTTAATGCCGACCACAGAAAAGTTCTCTGCAGACCCGTACCGTGATTGGAAAGCGGCGCTAAATGCTGTTCACTGCTGCCCAACCGGATAAAGCTGCCGCTGCCGATCAGCTTGTCCGGTTCGATTTTGCTGGCCTGCGGGTCAATCTGGATGATGCTTGCTTCCGGGAATACCTTCATGATTTCTGTGGAAACCATAGCGCATGAGCTGTTCAATTCCTCAGAAATTTCCGTTTGGACGTCCTCCGCTAATTTCTTAATATCGGCTAAAAGCTGCTGAACCTTCGTGTTATCCCTTTTGGTGTTTTGTTTAATGGCATCAATGAGGATTTCGAGGATTTTTTTCTCCAATTCTGAGGGATCATCGAGTGGAGATATTTTTAACGGAGTTGGGATCTTGCTCGTCAGAATACTGTCAAAACCGCCCATGCCCCCTTTTTCGAATTCACCGGTCGCGGGATTAAAGGAAAATTTCTCACCGCCCACATCAGGCGAGGACCAGCGATATTGCGCTTTGATGCAATTTTTATACCCGGATTCCTCGTCTTCATGGATCCACTTTTGGGCTAATTCCCCTTCTTCAACATCCACAAAAATCCCGGTAATGATGGGTTTATTATTAATATCTTCGTTGTAAAAATCTTTCAGTTTCAAGGGTGCACCTGTCGACGCAAAAGCCTCATAGGCGGATAGTACAGTGGTTTTACCGACGTTATTTTTGCCTATAAGTACAATAATATTATCGATTTTGACCTTTACGCCCTTCGGACCGATCCCTCGAAAGTTTTCGATGATTAGCTCCGCTAATTTCATTTCCGTTCCTCCCGTATCCCTGCGAGATTATTAGAATGAGAGATTCACTAAAATCATTATCGCCTGTACCGCCTCTTGCTAACCCTTCATTTGGTTACTTTTCAGCCGGCATTAAACGTATTTTCAGTTTGCTGTGCTAAATTTCCAATATATTCATGTTTACAGGAGGCAGTACATAATGAATAGGATAGGCAAAACGGCGTACATAACGGGAAGTTTGGCCTTGGCTTCAGCCTTGCTTGCGGGCTGCCAGGGCAATGATGAGCCGGAGCTCGGCGTAGCAAATGTGGTGCAGGAAGAACAGCAGGCCAGCGAGTTTGTCGGCAAGATCAAAAGCATTGAAGGGCAGACGATTACGGTGTATAGGGCTTTGGATGCTGAAGGCGAACAGGCTTCGACCGAGACAGGTTTAACAGAGACAGGTTTAACAGAGACAGATTTAACAAAAGCAGGTCCAGCAGAGACATCTTCGACAGAAGCAGCTTCGTCTGAAGGCGGTTCTACCGAAGACACGATTGAGGTGACGTTAACGGAGGATACGATCATCATTGCCGCGGCAGGTAAAGCGGATGCCGGGGACGTAGAGGGTTCCAAGATCGCGGGGAGTACCGAGGACGTAGTGAGTTCTGGTAACGCGGAGAGCACCGCCAAAGCTGGAAATTCCATGACCAGCGGTAGCCCGGGAACGGATAATGGCGTTGCAGTAAGCGAATTAACCCTGGATGATCTTAAAGTTGGGGATGTTGTCTCCATTCATTTAAAAGAAGGGACGACGGAAGCGACCAGGATTGAGGTGATGGCCGCCTTCTTGCCGGAGGGAACCGAACCCGCCACGGGTAAGGAAAATACTAAAAATACGGAAGCCCCCGATGTCCAGGAAAAGAGCCCTGCTGAGCCCTCGCAAAATGCTGGCGGAAAGCCTGTCGACGGGCAGCGGCCCAACGGCGGAGCGCCAGCGGGCGGACAACCTCCGGCAGGGCGACAACCTCCGGCAGATGGACAACCGCCAGAGGGGGGCCAGCCTGCTCGCGGCGAGGGTGGTTCGCCTGCAAACGGTAAACAAGGGGATAAAACCTCCTCGCAGGCGGCCAATGCAAATCAAGGGGCTGCGAACAGCGATCAATCGTCGCAATCAGCGGCCAAAACAGGTTCCACCGGAACACCTCAAGGGCCAGGGAATCCCGCTCAATCCGGCGGCGGAACGATGGGCAAGATCAAAAGCATCAGCGGCGAGCAGATTACGGTATATGTCGCCTCCGCTCCACCCCAAGGGGCAGTAGCGTCTAGCGGAGAGCAACTTGAGCCGCCGGCGAAAGAAACAGCCCCCGATAATGCGAGCGGGGAAACGGCTGTGATTACGGTAACGTCCGATACGAAGCTGGTTTCCGTCATTTTTTCGGTCAATCAGATGGTGGAAAGCGAAATTTCCTTGTCCGAGCTGCAGGAAGGGTCCATGATCCAGTATACGCTGGCGGAAAATTCAACAGATGCGCTTAAAATTGCAGTAAGTCCGGCTGGCGGGCCCGGGGAAATGAGCGGGCCAGGCCCGGGCGGAAACGCGGAACAAACAACAACATCAGCGGAATAGCAGCGATAAAGCCAAGCGGCTATGGATGCTCAAGTCCATAGCCGCTGTTTTTTTAATTGCCTGTACTTCTACAGCTCCGTATACTTCTCCCTCTTCCCATAGGCCTTGTCCACCGGATATTTGGCTGCGTTTTTGCGCATTTTGCTGCGAATAATATCTTCGATGTCGAGGTCCAGGGCATCAGCCAAATAAACCGCGCAGACCAGTACGTCGGCCAGTTCGTCCGCGATATCCGTTTTTTTGTACAAAACGGCTTCCGCGGAGGTTTTCGATTGAAAGCTCTCCAGCAGCTCGGATGCCTCCAGGCTTAGAGAGATCGCCAAGTCTTTCGGATTATGGAACTGCTCCCAATTCCGCTCCTCCCGGGAAGCAAGAATCATTTTTATCAGCTCTTCATTCATGTTCGGCGCTCCTATCATCGTCTTACTTCCAACTTATTACGGAATGCGCCGTTCGTCAAACGTGCGGTCTGGAGACAAGGTGTATGAATCGGCTGGTTAAAGAGAAAAATAACTGACATCTCCCTATCATCAGTCCAAAAAAACCATGACTTTTCCCACCCCATCCCTTAAAATAAAAACAATTTCATAAGTTTACTTAGTTTTTACGTTTGCTCGGAAGTACCAAAAAAGGCTCAAAACCAAAAACGGCGCTTGACCAACCAATTATGAGAACCTCCAAAAAAAATATAAGGACAATAAATGTCGTTATTCCGGCGATATCAGTCCACGTGAGAGAAATAGAGGAAAATTATGTCCCTATTTTAGCAAATCACAAGGAAATGTCCGCGTCCCAGACCAGTCTTAGGAAAATAAGGACAAAAAATTCCGCTAATGGGACTGAACATCCCCGGCTTCGGATAATAAGCGCATAAAATTCCGCTATTTTCAAGGCCGGCGGTTCTTCGTGCCCCAGCAGCAGGCTGTCAAGCGCCGATTACTAGGTTGGGCCAAAAAAAGAGGGAGGAATAAAATTGATCAAGCACCGAAGTCCAAAGCTCATCCTGATGTCAGCGATCCTGACCGCCAGCCTTGCGGCCATGCCTTTCCCGGCCTTTGCGGCCGACAGTGCCGGGGCCACCGTGGAGCTCCGCATTCTGGAAACCACCGATTTGCACGTGAATATCGTCAACTATGACTATTTTGCGGACAAACCTACCGATGAGTACGGCCTGGCGAAAACGGCGACGCTCATCAAGCAAGCTCGTGAAGAAGCCAAAAACAGCGTGCTTATCGACAACGGCGACCTGATTCAAGGCAACCCGCTGGGCGATTACGTGGCCACGGTGGAGAAGCTGCAGGAAGGCGAAACGCACCCGGTTTATAAAGCGATGAATCTGCTGGATTACGATGCGGGCAACTTGGGCAACCACGAGTTCAACTATGGGCTGGATTTTCTGAATACCTCGTTAAAAGGCTCCAACTTCCCCTATGTGAACGCGAATATTTACATAGACGACAAAGACGGGGATCCCGCAAACGACAAAAACGCGTTTAAGCCGTACATCATTTTGGACAAAGAAGTGACTGACAACAGCGGAGCGAAGCACACGCTCAAGGTCGGGGTGATCGGTTTCGTGCCTCCGCAAATTATGTCTTGGGACAAGGCTAATTTGGAAGGCAAAGTCATCACCAAAGATATCGTGGAAACGGCCGAGAAGTTCGTGCCGCAATTGAAAGCGGAAGGCGCCGACATCATCATCGCGGTGCCGCACTCCGGCTTCGAGGACATTCCGCAAACACCGCTGATGGAAAACTCGGTGCTGTACCTCAGCAAGGTGAAAGGGATCGACGCGATCCTGTTCGGCCATGCGCATAAAGTGTTCCCGGACGCTTCCTTCGAAGGCAAAACGGGTGTTGACCTGAAAAAAGGCACGATCAACGGTGTTCCCGCCGTCGAACCGGGTTACTGGGGCAACCACCTGGGGATCATCGACCTGACGCTGGAGCAAACGGACGGCAAGTGGACGGTCAAGGATTCCGCCGCTTCCGTGAAGCCGATTTACGACACCGCCAACAAAAAACCTCTCGTCGAAGCCGACCAGAAAATCTGGGACGCGGTCGCCGAGGATCATGGAAACACGCTGAACTACGTACGCGGTCCGGTCGGCACGACGACGGCGCCGATCAACAGCTGGTTCGCCCTGATTCAGGACGATCCGTCGATCCAAATCGTAAACAACGCGCAAAAATGGTACGTGGAGCAGCATCTGCAAGGAACGGAATACGAAGGCATTCCGATCATTTCGGCGGCGGCTCCTTTCAAAGCGGGCGGACGCCAAGGCGCCAACTACTACACGGACATTCCGGCCGGCAGCATCGCGATCAAAAACGTCGCCGATCTGTACTTGTACTCCAATACGGTAAACGCCGTGTTGGTGACGGGTGCCGAGCTGAAGGAATGGCTGGAATGGTCGGCGGGACAATTCAACCAGATCGATCCGTCCAAAACGGAGGAGCAAGAATTGGTCAACTACGATTTCCCGACGTACAACTTCGACGTGATTGACGGGGTGACTTACCAAATCGACGTCACGCAGCCGGCCAAATACGACGCCAAGGGCGGATTGCTGAACGAAAAATCCAGCCGCATCGTCAATCTCAGCTACCAAGGCAAACCGATCGATCCGGAGCAAAAATTCGTCGTCGCCAGCAACAACTACCGCGCCTCGTCGAACAAATTCGCCAACCCGGACGGCAAGCGGATTATCCTGGCTTCGCCGGACGAAAACCGGCAGGTCATTATCGACTACATCCGCAAAAACGAAAAGATCAATCCGAGTGCGGACGGCAACTGGTCGCTCGCTCCGTTTGGCAGCGCCAACGTAACGTTCGCCACTTCGCCGGAAGCCAAAGACGCCCTGACCGCTAGCGCCGCATTGGCCGCGAAGCAAAACGTTTTGACGTACCTGAAAAATACGGAAGACGGCTATGCTAAATTCAAGCTGAGCGTGAATGCCGAAAAGGCCTCCGCCAGCCCTGCTTCCGAACCGGTTTCGCAGCCGGCATCGCCAGCGGCGCCGCAAGCCGATCCGGCGGAAACGCCGGCAACGACACCGGAGCAGCCCGCTCCGGCAGAAGAGCCAACCACAACGCCGGAGCCGGAGGCCGAGGCTAAACCGGCAACGGAACCGGCGAAGGCGCCGTCGTCTAAGCCGGCGGCCTCCCAAAATATCGTCTATAAGGTGAAAAAAGGTGACAACCTGTACCGCATCGCGATTGAACACGGCACAACCTGGCAGGTTCTAGCCAAGTACAACAAACTGGCCAATCCGCATCTGCTCCATATCGGACAAAAAATTGTGATTCCGGCGAAGTAACTTATTGCGATAAAATAACCAAAGGCGCGGCCAGGATGGCTGCGCCTTTGGTTTAATTTTTTCAGGCTGACTTAGTGCTCCCCAAACTTTACCGGGTTTAGACCAAAGTCACCGTCTTGTTCACTTCCGTCTCGGAATGGGCACCGGTAAGCTGCGAGAACATCCGCTTCATCATTTTGGTCCAGTTGCCGGTCTCCCAATATTCGGCCGCTTCGGCCCGAACCTTAATCAAAACAAGCTGCGGATCATCGCTTGTGGTATTTAGCAGCTTGCCATAGGCCGGGTTCCAGAACTCTTTGATTTTCGCCCGATCCTCGACCAGCTCTCCTTTTCCGCGAATCGATACGTAGGATTTTCCCACATAGGCCACATTCACTTCGGGATTTTCCTGAAGTTGACGATACTTGTCCGTATCCTCTTTGGTTAGGAACCAGAGGTCGCCGTCGAACTCAACTTCCTGCGTTTTCATCGGACGTGACACTAATCCTTCCTTCGTTACGGTGGTAAGCATCGCCATCTCGATCCCTTTGATCAATTCCCGGACCGTTTCAACGGCCTCTTGATGCGCCGCCTGATTGTTTGTCATTTTGGTTCCCTCCATTTAGGGTTTTGGCCTGAATGTTACTTCCCCGTTAGGTTAAGCAGGAAGGCCGGAAAATAAACAGACCAAACAGGCTTGTTCGCATGAACTTAACTTTTTTGTAAAGTTTTGTTGTTTTTATGTAAATAACCCGCTTATTTTCTCTGGTATCATTTTTGCTAGACAAGCTGAAAGGAGTACATAACGTTGAAAAAAGAACTTGGCGCATGGCTGTTGTTGGGGGCTGTTTTGCTTGCGGGATGTAGTTCGGATAAGCCGGAAGCAGCTTCACAGACACCAAACGAGCCTACCGGCAATCAGGCATTCACGCAGCAGGAGCAAGGGACGAACCAGGGTACGGCCAATCCCGAGCAAGCTACAGCGGTAACGGAGCCAACACAAGAGGCTGAAGAAGGCCCAACCTGGTCTTCGGAAAACAAAGAAGTGAAGCTTAAACCTGTGAAAGCCACTGATTCTTCCTATGAGGGCCTAACTGTGGAAGTCAATGGCGTGAAAAAAGAGTTCGACTGGAGCTTCCCTACGCTCTATGAACCTCAGGTTTTTTATGCCGATGTGACGGGAGATGGTAAGAAAGAGGCGGTTATCATCTATAGTATAGGAAAAGGTACTGGTTTAAGCCTTGATGAAATCCATGTGCTGAACAGCGGCGATCTTTCGGAAATCAAAGTGCCAAGTTATGAGGAAACCGTCGCCAACCATATCGAAACGCATATTACGAACCATGATGATATTTTGGACATTCAAGTGAAAGCCATGGGAAAAGAACACGAATTCCGTTACGAGTCCCCATACCCTGATTTAGATCAAGATCGGCTTGGGTTCGGCGGCGTAGTTTATTATAACGTGGAGAATCAAAAGCTCACCTCCACCTTGGGCGCAAGCATCGGAGTGGCGGTGTACGTATGTGATGTCCATATCACCTACAAGATCGATCCTGCCAAAAACGAATTTGTTGCGGATCAAATTGAAGTCGAACCTTTCAGCAACTTGAAGTAGGGAAGGCGCCCTGCATAACACTGACTCGCTTTCCGATAAAACAAGCCTTCCCCGGCGGTTGTCTTGGCCGACTGAGAAGGCTTGTTCACAGTTTTTACATCACTTCGAAATAATAAAATTGACCTTTTGAATTAAATTTCCCTTGTACCTGGGGGGCACCCTTTTTAGTAAACATCACGGTATCTTCATTACCTTCGACTTTTTCGGCGGTATATCCCGACAGATTCAGGCTCATGATGGATTTGGCCTGCTTAGTGGCTGTTTTCAGCAATTGATCCACAGTATAGCTTTTGATCTTGTTTTCGATAGCCTCCCTATCTTTGGTGTTTACTCTGTGAAGTTGATCAGACAGTGCTATCGCGTTGACGGTCATAATTCGGTTGGTTCCTTGCTCGACGTCAATCCATACGTTCCCCTTGTCTGTCGTGTAGGCCAAATTATAAATCGGCTTTTGATTCGGTTTCATCGTCATCCCGCTCACGCTGCGGGCTTTCTTTTTTAGCCCGCCGATTTTGGCAAGAGCTGCGTCCGCCGCCGCCTTGGCCGGTTGAGGAACATCCTTGTCTTTAACGTCTACGGTGCTGTATACCAGCTTTCCGTTTGTTAGATAAACGGTCCCGTCATCGTTTCCTGTATTCACTTTCAGCCCCTCTGAATCCGTGTAGTTAACGATAACTATGTCAAGCTCCTCGTTGTTTTTCGGGAATGCCTTTTTCCATGCATCTTTCAGTTCTTTCTTAAACTTTGCGTTTTGCAGGTCCTTGTATTTGAATTGGGCCGAGATGATATTAACGGTTCCCTCAGCATCTACGATCACTTGACTGTATGAATTCCCCTCGATCTCAAACGCCACATCGTTTCCGAATGCTTCGGCTTTCGAGAACGAGTAGGTATTCCCCGTGATCTCTTTCAGCTTGTTCTGCGCAGCTTCGATTAAAGCTTGATCCACGTTCTGGATAGTCACAGCCGAGGCCGCATGGGCAGAAGCGTCCGGCAGACCGCTCACCAGCATGGCGGCCAGTGCAACAGAGCCGAGTATTTTGTGAATTTTGTTCATTGTTGTTCCTCCCTGATCCTTAATCTGTTCACTTATATAACAAATGTAGATAGGCTATTTGTGACAAGGGCACAAAAAAAGCCGCTCTTTCGAGCGGCGGCGTTATTTAAATGAGCCGAACAATTCACGAAGAAAGTCCCTCCGCCCATGCAAAATACGATCCGACGCCATTTTACCCCGCCGGAAATGATGCCCGAACATAAGTGGCGGGAGCTATTTTTCGATGAACCGGCAACAGACGCTCATGCAATTTTTTCTTGGACAGCGACTCTTTTATGATCGAGATGGCTGCAGCGGCTATTTTCTCGGATGGAATATCTATGGTCGTGATGGGCGGCGTAGAATATTGGGTCGCTTCCGGTCCGGTCATCCCGATGGATATAATGGCAACTTCCTCCGGAATGCCAATCTTCAAACGGTTAAATTGATGGATTATTCCCAAAACGACGGTATCCGATTCACAAAATAGAGCCCCGGGTCTGGCCGGTAATCGAAGATATTTGTCCGCCGCCGCAACTCCCCCGGCCAGCGAATTCGGCACCGTAATGATGTCCCGTGGATCAACCGAAATACACTGCTGCTTGCACGCTTCAAGAAAAGCAACAATACGCTGGCTGGAAGCAACATAAGGACTTTCCACCGACACGACACCGATTCGTTCAATCGACTGTTTCGTAAGCAAAGAAACCGCCTCTGCCGCAACTTCGCCGGAATCAACATAGACCGTCGAATACTTTTGGGAATTACGATTAATCAGCACAACCGGCATGCGGGGCGATAATGACTCCAAATAGGCCAAATCCGATTCGGATGTTGCGCCTATAATAACTCCGTTATAGCTGTTGTTCTCGATCTCCTTCGCATCTTTGGCGATCTGGTCATTCGTATAAATGCGTATAACAAGCTCGCAATCAAACTGTTTCTTCTCGATTTCGGACTGAATCCCCGCCAGCAACGCCGCCAGCATATTTGTCCGGGCGTCTAAAGTCCAATATAACGCAATGATCGGCTTGGCCTGATCCAAATTGCGTAAACGCCTGGCGCTGACATTCGGTTGGTACCCCAAATCGTCCATGGCTTTGATGACTTTATTATAGGTCTTTAAGGGAATATTCCGTTCCTTCGCTTTGCCGTTGACGACAATGGAAACCGTCGACACCGACACCTCCGCTAATTTAGCGACATCTTTCATCGTAACCATCGTAAGTTCCCCAATCCAACACAAATAATTGACATGTATTCTTAAAATAATCATACCAAATCCATTACAAATGTGAACAATTGTGAAAAGTAGAACATGTTATTGATTTATTAATTTTATTGATATAAAATGAGCGTGTCAATTAGTACAACGTTATACTAAAACGTTGTACTTAAATTCCATGAAATTCGGCCGAATTTTTGAAAGGATGATGAGAAGCGTAGATGGCATATAACATCTCAGTTATTTATGGAGACGGGATCGGCAAAGAAATTGTCGACCAGACGATCAAGGTGATGAATGAGGTCGGGGGCGTATTTCATCATACGTTTCGTTTTGAAATATGCGATGCCGGGACCGAGGCCGTTGAACAATACGGCGAACCACTTCCTGACAAAAGCTTAAGGCAATGTCTGGAAAGCGATGCCATTTTATTGGGCAGCCTGTGGCTCGACCATTATCCGGAATTACCGCAACAAAAGCGTCCCAGCTATGTCCTGTCCCTGCTGCGGAAAAATCTAGGGCTTACCACAAACCTGCGGCCCATTTCCGTTTATAAATCGTTAGCCGATTTAAGTCCTTTAAAAAATAATATCATTGGCGAAGGCTTTGATATTCTGATGATTCGCGATTTGGCCGGGGGCATGATCATGTCCAAGAAATACCGGGGAGCCGGGGAGCACGGCAGAGAGGCCTATGATGAGGAATATTACAACGAACAAATCATCAGAGGGAACGCTTGCTTCGCATTTGAATTTGCCCGGCAACGCCGGAAGAAGGTCACCAGCTTGGACAAAGCGGTAATTCTGGAAAGTTCGAAATTATGGCGCGAGGTTGTTCAAGAAGCTGGTGCGGAGTACCAGGATGTTGCTTTAGCGCATCAATACATCGACGATGCCGCTGCGCAAGTCATTACAAGCCCACATAATTACGATGTGATACTAACGTCGAGTATGTTTGGGGACATCCTTTCGGATGAAATTTCCGCCTTGGCGGGAGCGCCGCATTTACTTCCATCAGCGGAACTCAACCGCCAAGGTAAAGGATTGTTCACCCCTAACCAAATTCACAACAAAGACCACGACATCGCCCATAAAAATCTGGCCAATCCGATCGGATCAATTTTGTCCGGAGCCATGATGCTGCGCTTCGCTTTCCGTTTGGAACAAGAAAGCTGGGCCATTGAGGAAGCGGTCAAACGCGTGTTAAATGAAAAATACGCGACAACGGACATTGGTTTGCCAGGCAGCAAGCTGATCGGGACCAGTGAAATGGGGTCCATCATAGCCGAAAAAATCAGGGAAATAGGGAAGGAGCTAGTTTGATATGACGTTGATCGAATCCATTTTGAACGAAAAGCCCGGAGCCGCCACGGTGATTGAACCGAACTACATCGTTCTGAATGACAGTTTATCCTTGGATATTGTAAATCAATTGGAAAATATAACAAAGCTCGCCGCGCCTGAGCGGGTGATCGTCATGCTCTATTACGATACTCCCGCTGGGAATTTCACATCAGCCGAGATCCAGAAGAAGCTCATTCAATTTGCGCGCAAGCACGGGCTGAAATTTGTCCAGTCCCAGGGCATCGGCTATCACCTCCTGCTGGATCAATACGTAAAACCAGGTGATATCGTGGTTACGCCAGGCTGGCACAACAGTATTTTCGGCGTACAGAAGGCCCTCGGAATTCATGCAGATCCGGCCGAATTATTAAATGTGTGTGCAACCGGACGGATGAAGCTAACGGTTCCGGAAACCATCCATATCGAGCTTACCGGTCAACTGAAGCCTGGGGCCGCGATGAAAGACTTTATGATCTCATTTATAGCATCGGACGAGCTTAAGTATCGTGGTAAAGCTATCGAATTCTATGGCGAGGGGCTGCATTCCTTATCCCTGAAAGAAACCGCTGACCTATGCCAATTGGCAGCCAGAAGCGGGGCAGTCACAGCTTTTGCCCACCCGGATTACCAAGGACCCGGCCAAGAAAGCTATGATCTGAGAAATGTGGAGCCTATGGCAGCCCTGCCTGGATCGATTCGGACTTCCAAACCGCTGTCCGAATTGGAGGGCACACCCTTGTCGGCTTGTTTCATCGGCGGCTGTACGGGTGGCAGCATTGAGGATTTAAGAACAGCCGCAGCGGTTCTGAAAGGCAAGCGAATTCCCGTGAATATGCGATTGTCGATCGGGCCGCAAACCAATGAAGTTTATAAGCAGGCGATTGCCGAAGGATTAATTCAAATTTTTATCGACAGCGGCGCGCAAATCTTGAGCACGGGTTGCGGCAGCTGCGTTACTACTTCAAAAGGCGTAATTGGCGAAGGTGAGACCATGCTGTCGGCCAGTTGTTGGAATTTTCAGGGCTGCAACGGCTCAAAGGATTCTGAAGTGTATCTGGCTTCTGCGGAAGCCGTTGCGGGCTCCGCGCTAAAGGGCTGTATTACATTAAATTCTAAGGGATGAGGAGATAGCTTTATGGAAAAGAAATTTAGCGGCAAGGTATGGAAACTGCCGGACGACGTGGACACGGATACCATCATCGCCGGGCGGCACGGCGTCATTCTCGACAAGAAGGAAATGGGCTCGCATTGCCTGGAAACCCTTCGCCCGGAATTTGCTTCCCAGGTGCAGCCCGGAGACATTCTTGTAGCCGGGAAGAACTTCGGCTGCGGTTCATCGCGGGAAATGGCCGCCGAAGCGATTAATGTGCACGGTGTTTATTGCATCATCGCTAAATCTTTTGCCCGTATTTTCTTTAGAAATGCCATCAACAACGGGATGTTGCTGATTGAAAGCGAGGAAATCCCCGAACATTGCCAAGAAGGCGATATCCTGACGGTCGAGGTGAATCAGGCGGTCACCGTGGGCGGCAAGGAATTCAGCATTCCCAAAGTGCCCGATAACTTATTTGGGATTATTCAAGATGGCGGGTTAATCCCCAATACCATTAAACGCATGGAACAAGCTGAAGCGGAAGGGAGATAACAAAACCATGGGACATACTTTGGCGGAAAAACTTCTGATGAAAAATACGGGCGAAAGAAACCTTAGCCCCGGTGACATGATCATCGCTCGCCCTGACCGGTATATGATTCACGATATTTATACTTCGTTTCTCAAACGCGCTTTAAAGGATATGCATGTGACCAAGGCGGTTTACCCCGATCGCGGAGTGATCATCTTCGACCACCTGATGCCGACCAACCAGGCCCACACCGACCCGGTTCACTTTGTGGACGGACTTGAATTGGCGGAGAAATTCCAAATTAAAAACGTCCATAAAGGCGAGGGAATTTGCCATTCGCTGATGCATGAACTGAAATACGCGAGACCCGGTGAAGTTGTCGTGGCAACGGATAGCCATACAACAACCTATGGCGGGGCGGGCTGTTTCTGCACCGGTATCGGACATACGGAAATGGCCGCGGTCATGGCCACGGGCGAAGTTTGGCTCAAAGTCCCTTCCGCCATCAAGATCGTGCTCGACGGCGACTTTCCCGAAGGCGTGGGGGCCAAAGACATCATTTTGAAAATACTGGGCGACATCAAGTCGGATGGAGGCCAATATAAATCGTTGGAATTCACCGGCCATGCGGTACGCGGCATGAGTATGCAGTCACGCTTCACCATTGCCAATATGGCTTTGGAAGCCGGCGCCAAGGTCGGGTTGTTCGAGGCGGATGAAAAGACGGCCGCGTATTATGACATGGATTATAAGCAAATTTCCTGGTTGAAAATCGATGACGACGCCGAATATGAACACGTCCTTCATTACGATGTCAGCAAGCTTGAACCCCAACTGTCCTGCCCGCAAGGGGTCGACAATGTGCATCCGATTTCCGAAGTCGAAGGAACGAAACTGAACCAGGTGTATATCGGGTCTTGCACCAACGGCAGCATTGAGGATATGGAAGTGGCGGCAAAAATCCTTGCAGGCCAAAAAATAGCCCCTTTCCTAAAGATGATCGTGATCCCGGCAACCATCAACGTCTATAAAGAAGCGATGGAACGCGGTTATATCCAAACGTTTATCGATGCCGGCGCCAGCGTTTCTCATCCTTGCTGCGGATTATGCTGCGGGCAGCCCTACGGATTAATGAGTGACGACGAGGTGGTGCTTGGCACCAACAACCGGAATTTCATCGGCAGAATGGGAACCAAGAAGTCGCTGATTTATCTGTCGTCTCCCGCCGTGGCCGCAGCCTCCGCGTTGACGGGGGTTATCACCCACCCGGCTAAACATTTGGCCTTACACTAAATCACCAGAGGGAGAGTACTATGAACAAGCAAATCGGACTTTCTGCCAATCCGCCGAAGCCGGGTTTTCTCACCCGGGTTAAAGGCATTAAAATTACGGGGCTTCCGTTAAAATACTATATTCCGTTTTCGATCATCATTTTGGTTGCGGCCTATACCGGAAATTTGAATAAAGATATTATCGGTTCGATTGCATTTCTCTTAATGGCGGGCGGTCTTTTCTCGTATATTGGAGGCGTCATTCCCATTTTCGGCAGTTGGATGGGGGGCGCCATCCTCCTGCCTTTATTTGCCGGATCGGCCCTTGTCTATTATGGCCTGATTCCGGACTACGTACAGACGAACGTTTCCAATTTGATCGGATCGGGTTTTGTTAATTTATTCTTGGCGGCCATCATCATCGGCTCGATCTTGAGTATGGACCGGAAGACACTGGTTACCATTTCATTACGGCTTTTGCCGTGCATTCTCGGTGCTTTGGTCTTTGTGTTCATCTTCTTAATTTTGGGATCGTTCCTGACAGGAACTTCGTTGCTACAGGGATTGTTTATGGTCGGCTTACCGAATTACACCGGGGGATCTTCCGGGGCGATCGCCGTCGTTCCGGCCATTTACAGCCCGATCTTTCATAAGCCGGCAGGAACTTATTCCGGGGAGTTCCTGGTATACATGAACATTTCGAACCTGGTTTGCGTCATTTTCGCCGGCTTTCTGCATAGGCTCGGCAAACGCTATCCTTCCCTGACAGGAAACGGTGAATTACTAAAGAATACGCGTAAGAGTACGAACCAACCTGCCGAAGAGAAAGCTAAGGTCTCCGGTGATTTGAAAAAAGATATTACAAAGTTAGGTATTGGTTTGTTTGTTTCGGTTGCTTTTATGATTGCCGGCAACATTTTGCAGAGCCTCGTTCCGCAGCTTAACTTTATTGCCTGGGCCGTCATTTTGGTTATTATCGTGAAAGCGACCGGCTTTTTGGATGATACCTTATGTCAATCCAGCGATTACTGGCAAGGGTTTATGGTCCGGAACTTTTTACCGTTTCTGATTACGGGGATCGGCATTTCATCGCTTGATTTGAGCCAGGTCGTCTCCTATTTCACGATTTCCAATTTTGTCATTATCATTTTCGGGGTCATCGGTGCTGTGATAGGTTCATTGCTTGTCGGCAAGCTCATGAAATTCCATCCTATTGATGCGATGATTGCCGTTGGCCTTAATTTGGGGAACCTGGGAGGCTCCGGTGCCATCGGGGTACTGTCAACTTCGGAGCGTATGGGGATGATGCCGTTTGCCACCATCGCCAACCGGATCGGCGGAGCCCTGATGGTGATTGTCATCAGTTTATTGTTGCCTTTCTTCTTGTAAGGTGCTTCTTTAAATACTTATGCGCTGTGTAATGTCCGGGCAGTTGATTGTGAATATTATCACATTATTCCGCCCGGCAAAATATCCTCTATGTTCCGACTCCATACCACTGAAAGGGGTTTACAATCGTGAATCAAATCGTAGTTTACCACGCGCGAGATGATGAAATGGCATACTTCAAAAAATTTGCGAAGGAGCTTCAGTTGGACATTAAATACGTAGCCGAAGAATTAAACGCGGAGACGGCTAGTCAGGCGCAAGGTGCGACGGCCGTTACGATACAAGGGAGCAATAAGGCCGACCGGGCAACTTTGCAAGCTTTAAGCAAGGTTGGCGTCAAGTATCTTGCGTTGAGAAGCGCCGGGTACAATTATGTAGATATCGCTGCAGCCCAAGAGTATGGCATACGATTTTCCAATGTGACCTACTCGCCAAACAGCGTCGCTGATTTTACAACGATGTTAATTCTGATGTGCGAACGTAAAGCAAAATCGATTTTGGCGCGAGGCGCCGTACAGGACTACACCTTAGCAGGGATTCAAGGCAGGGAAATCAGAAACTTAACCGTCGGGATTATCGGTACCGGCCAAATTGGGGCCACGGTTGCCAGAAATCTTTCCGGATTCGGCTGTAGGATCATCGGTTACGATGTCTATGAAAATGATAATTTGAGAGATTTGATTGAGTATGTTTCGCTGGAAGAATTAATAGCCAGCAGCGATGTGATTACGCTGCACGCACCGTTGCTCGACAGTAATTATCATCTGATCAATCGAGAAAGTATCAAACGAATGAAGAATGGCGTCTGCATCGTGAATTGCGGACGCGGGCCGTTAATCGATACCGAAGCGCTGATTTATGGCCTTGAAACGGGCAAAGTTGGCGCCGCCGGCTTGGATGTCATTGAAGACGAACTGGACATCTTTCACAAAGACCACCGTTTGAATGTCCTGAACCATCGCCAACTGGCCATTTTAAAGGCATTCCCCAATGTCATCGTAACGCCACACATGGCCTTTTACACCGATCAAGCGGTGAGCGATATGGTAGAAATTGCGCTAAGATCACTCGTTTCCTTTATGGGGCACGGAAATAGCCGGTGGGAAATACAATCCTAAATTATTATTGCCATTACAAAAGCTGGATTGCTCCGAGAATGAGCGGCATAGTGATCAGACTGGCAAGGGTGGATAGGGTCATGACTTTACATGGGAATACAACCTCCTTGCCTGTCAACTTGGAGAAAAGCACGGCAAAGCCGGCGACGGGACAGGCCGCCGGTATTAAGCTGCAGGGCAGCAGTTCGCCTCTTATCCCTAATGCATAAAGCAAAAATAACAGGGTAAGGGGAAAAACAAGATTCCTCATTGCAACCCCGATCCAGGAATCCAGGTCGGTAAAGACTTTACCAAATGAGATTTGGGTCATGGTCGTACCGATTACAATCATGGAAAGTGCTGTATTAAGTTGAGCAATGGATTTGACGGACAAATAAACCGGACCCGGTAACCGGATCGAAAAACAGTACAGCAACAGACCTATAATTGTTCTGGAAGAGAGCTTTGGCCAGAATCTTATTCAATTGAGGAAACGTTTTAATTTCGGTCACATACCATTAATGAATGAAAAAAGCTAAAGAATTCTCATGAATTCTTTAGCTTTCCGTTCGTTCAAAATAAGTGGCCGTAAGCGCCCAAAGGTCAATCGATCTTCACTAGTTCGCGGTCCGCTCGTCAGCAAGTCCACGAACGAAAGCTTCAAAGTTCGGGGCAAGTTTGACCACTTTGAACTGGTTCGCCTTATCAACATGTACAACCTCGGGTTCACCGTCGTTTCCGGCCTCGCGGTAGTCCAGCATGACCGCCCCGGACTCTTCCGGGCATTCGCCGATGATCACGCCAAACTCGGGGTAACCCTCGTTGTCGATGCGGAATCGGCTGCCCGCTGCCCCACACAAGGAATGGTTTTTCTCTCTGCCAATGCCTAAAATACCTGTAATCTCGATATGGCCCTTAGTTCCATCACCTGCTTCCCCTATAGGGAAAAACCGGCTCCGCGGGACGCCGCCGTTATGTAATTTCATCATCTGCACATAAAAGGCGGGCAGCTTGAACACCAGTTCTTCTTCCACGGAAGCAATCAGCGCGTCGCTGGGTGGTGCGGATACGTAATTCTCGGCGGTCGGGGCACTATCGTCCCAAAAACTTGCCAAATCCAAATCGCCGTTCGCGCCGGAAACGGCGTAACCGCGCCCACCTTGGCCGCCCGCAGCATGGCCATTAGCACGACCATCGGCAGGGCCATTGGTACCTCCACTTGCACCGCCATCAGTACGGCTTCCGCCATCATTGTCCCCGTCCGCTCCGGCATCCGCCCCAATTGAGGCCTCAGCTTTGCTCCGGTCACCGTCTTCCGGCTCGACGGGCTCCTCCGCAAGTTTTTCCCGGATCCAGCCCAGGAATTCCAGCGTGTCTTCATCCCCGGGGTCCAACCGGTCAGCGGCTTCGAAGGCTTTCAAAGCTTCGTCATACCGCTCCAGATAGTAGTAAGCCAGTCCCACCCGGTAATGCCAAAGCGAGTCCTCCTGCCCCTCATCCGCAACAGTCATAAACTGCTCAACCGCTTCATCATACCGTTCCAGGTTGTTTAACGCCCGCCCTAGATGACTGACCAACTCATAATCCCTGTCCTCTGCGGGAATCTCCGTAATCGCATTTACGATATTCTCATACTCATCTTCCTCATGCCACGTCTCCAACTGCACCAAAAGATCTTCTCTCAACACGAACTCCTCCTACGCGAAAGCCTTTTTCAAATTATACCATTCCGAGAGGAGCGTTCACCAGCGCGGCACCTCCTACTGTTCATCTCTTTCTGGTCAACTCTTTCCGGTCATCTCTTTCCGGTCATCTCTTTCCGGTCATCTCTTTCCGGCCAACTTTCTCCGATCACGGGAGGTCAGTAACATTCCACGAAATGCAAAAGTGCAGGCGATTTTTGTCGAAACCCTCTGTAATAGGCGGCTCAAATGCAAAAGAGCAGTTCAGTTTTAGCCATACAACCATATTTTCCCAAAAGCATCCCAACCAACTGCACTTTTGCAGGTCAATCTCCTCAGAAAGGAAAAATCGCCGAAATGAGATGCACTTTTGCAGTTGGCCGGCCAATGAGGCCTTCTATAATAGGGAGCCCGAGATAGGGAGCACGAAATAGAGAGTCCGAAATAGGGAGTCTGAAACGGGGAGTCCGACTGTCCCCCTATATCACACTCTAGCCTTCGCCCGGCCCTCCCGCACAAACCGCGCGGCGGCGGCGCTTTGTTCCTCCGTCACCTGCTCCAGCGTGACAAACCCGTGCGGCTTGTGCTGCTCCAGCAGCTGCCAGAAGAGCGGATAGTCAAGCTCTCCTAGCCCGGCGGCCGTGACCGTTAACCCGCCGCCGCCGTCCGCCTCTCGCTTCACATCCTTGGCATGGGCGCTGACGATGCGCGAGCCGAACAGATCAAAGGCCTTGCGGATAATTTCTTCGTGCCGGTCAAAATTGGAGGCGTTTAACATATTGCACGGATCAAGCAGTACGCCCACGCATGAGGAGGGGAACCGCTCGATGGTTTCGGCCATCGTTTCGGGGGAATCGATCAAATGGCCTTGCGCGGCCTCCAAACCGATCGTGACGCCCCAACGTTCCGCTTCTTCCACCAGTTCCTCCAGCGCCTGGTTAAGCCGTTCCCAATGCTTAGTCAAATTGCTCCGGTCCGCGGGCACCCCCACCTCGGTTGCGACGATCGGCGCCCCAAAATGCCGCGCATTCCGCAAATGCTCCTTAAACCGGTCTACATTATGCCGGAAGCTCTCGTCATCCAGCTCGATCAGGCTGGCGTAGCAGCCGAGCACAGCGATCCGTACACGGTTGTCCGCAAACGCGTCCCCCACTTCGTTAGCCAAGCCAGGGCTGATTTTACCCAGCGAAAAGTCAACATCCGCAATTGCTTTGGACAACGCCAACTGCACATAAGGAAAATGGTATTCAGCCACCTTTGCGGCCAATTCCTTAAAAGGCAGCTTTCCCAACAAATGCGCTAAAATACCGACGGACATACGCTTCTCCTCCTCCGTTTTTTCACCATCAGGAATGAATTCTCATTTCTTCCAGTTCGCCATTTTCGGGTGTATTCCTGCCACGGTAGAAGTTAATTACAAAACGACGGAAAGACCCGAGCCGTTTTTGGGCCCGGGTCATTTATTCCTAAGCAAAATTCAAATTTTTCACCGCAGGTACAAAGCTGCGCAAAGCACCAGCGCCTTCATCACGGAGCGTTTTTAAAAGTTTTCAGGCACACACCGGCTGTTTAGCGCTTAAGCTTGCCATCATACCCCCGGTTCGATCCCCCACACCAGTTCTCCGTTTTGGAAAAGCGTCACTTTTTCCCAGTTTGCGAACGATGTTTGGGTTGCATTGTAGGAGTAATCATCGGTTTCGTCAAAGTTGGTCCAGCTTGATTTAGCTGCACGGATCTGGATATCCCCGGATTGTCCTCCCGGAGCAATCGAGCCCGCACCGCTGGTGAAACCAACTTCCATGTAACTGTCCGTGAAGGTTACCACTACGTTAGAGGAACCGACTTGCGCCCAGTCCACCCAGGCTTGCATGGCATCGCTGCCCTCTTTAGTGAAATAGTAGCGGAGCTTCACATCGCTCAGTTTGACGGCGGTCGAACCATTGTTTTTGATGTTGAACTGAGGCCGGATTTGGTTGTCGGTAGCGCTGGAATCGCCGTTACGGTATTGCGCGGCCAAATCGCCTTTAGGCAATTCCCGGGGAGCTGCGCTGACCGCATTGGAGTCCGCGCTCTCTCCCGATTTATTGTTGGCGCTCACGACATAGTAGTACGTGTTGCCATTTTTCACATCATTGTCCGTAAAAGAGGTTCCCGTTACGGAATCCGCGATTACATCAAATGGTCCCTCAGCGCTATCCGCGCGCTTCACATTATAGCTCTCTGCGCCTCTCACCGCGTTCCAGCTCAGCTTCACCTCAGCACTGCCGGCCGTTGCTTTCAGACCCTCAGGCGCACCCGGGGCTGGTTCTGCGGCAGGAGTCGCGCTGACCACGGTAGATTCAGGACTTACTCCGGCGCCGTTTACGGCGCTGATGACGTAGTAATAAGTAGTGCCGTTGATCACATTGCTATCCGTATATACGGTCCCCGTTACGGTCTCGGCAATCGCCTCAAACGGGCCTCCCGCATTGTCCGCGCGCTTCACGGTGTAACTATCGGCTCCGCCCACGGCATTCCAGTTCAACTTCACTTGCACGTCCCCCGCTTTTGCGGTCACCTTCGCAGGAGCGGCCGGTACCGTAGGAACGGATTTGCCGTAGCCCGTCGTTACGACGACCTGTACGGCGGAATCCACACTCTCGCCGGCTTTGTTAACGGCGCTGACAACATAGTAGTAAGTAGTGTCACTCTTCACGCTTGCGTCCGTGTAGGTTAAGCCCTTCACTTCGGAGGCGATAACGGTAAACGGACCTTCCGCGCTTGTCGCGCGTTTTACGTTATAACTTTTCGCGCCTTCCGCCTTCGACCAGTTCAGCGTTACTGCGGCCGTCAGGCTATCCGGAGCTACAGGAGGCGTATCTTGATTGCCGCCGTTGTCAGACAGCGGAATAGCCGGATAAGCGTTTTGTATAAGCTCTACAAACTGATCATGGAACCAGTGACCCGACAGCGGAGCGTTCGGCAGTGCCCCGGTCAACGTACCGTCGGCTGTCGTGTAAGTCGGATCGCACATCCGGTCAAAGCCTTTGCCTTCATCATTCGGGATTTGGGTACTCGAACCGTCCGAATCTCCGGGCGGCTTCACCCATACCAGCGCATCGACATGCGGATAAGCTTGCGGAGCGGCTTCCGGCGGCATGCCCATCCCTGCGCCCGCCGCATTACACCAGTTACCGCGATGCAGACGTTTATCGATACGTCCGGAATTTACATAAGTATTGATATCCGAGCCGGATGCGCCGGTCGGACGGTCAGGTCCGCCCCATCCGTTACGCGAGGTATCGATCAGGAAACCGATGTCGGACGGCCAGCCCTTGGCTACAAAGCCGGAGTACAGCGCCGCCGTAAAGTCGGCCTCATCGAAGTACGGATTCCATTCATAGTATTTCGCCGCGCGAATCGGCTGTCCGTTAATCTGCAAATCCGCGTTCGGCAAGTTCGGTTCTTCCAAAGGCGTGGTGTTGGCCGTATTGGTGACGAAACCGTCAACGCTGGAGAAACCGCCTTTGGTTCCCTGAACTACGGAAGTATACAGATTGACTGCAGGCTGGAGGTTGGAATCCCATCCGAGCCAGCCGGAGTGCCCGATGTCCAGATATTTGTAGACGTTCGGGATGTCATGCAATTGGTCCAGCGTATAACGGATCCCGTCGCGGTAAATATTGCTGGAATTTGCCGCTGCACAAGCCGGGGTGCTCAAGTTCGTCACCAGGTTAGGCAGCGAGTCAGGTTCGATCACAGTGACGATACGGATATCTTCATACTTCGGATTGGAGAAAATATCCGCGATTACATCGATATATTCCTTTTTATATCTTTCCAACGCATCTTGCGTGAGCGGCAGTTCGCCGTTGGAAGCCAGAGCGTGACAGTCGCGTCCCGGCATATCATAGATGACGAAACTGGCCGTGATCGGCGTATCACCCTGTTTTTGCGCCAGGGCGTTGTCCAGATGCTCTTCCAGGCTGAGACGTCCGTCACCGCCCTCGATTGCCGAAATGCGGTCGAGCCAGACGGCCGTCGGATACGATTTGACGGTCTCCATCTTCGCCGCCAATTCATCGTCGGTTACCTGCACAATCGACGTGTCGACAAAGTCCGCGTAATCCGGATTAATGTACGCCGTGGCCCCGACAAATGGGTTGTCCACATGTCCGGAGTCCGCAGCCGAAGCCGGCAAAGCTGCCGGAACGGTTAATGCTGTAATCATACTAGCCATGAAGAGGGTCTTCATTTTGGCGAAAAGCTTTTTCTTCATTTCTTTTACTCCCTTCGTTGTTTCGACAATTTCCGCAAATTCGAACTTTTCTAACAAAAATTGTATGAATATAACTATAAAATCTCATCGTTGGCTGACGCTTCAGCTCCCTCGGAAAAGCCGCAAGCGACAGCCTTTAACAGTTCATAATTCACGCTCCTCTTTCTAGCATTTTAGGTTGGAAACGATAGAAAAAGAGAATTAAAGCCGCCAGGCAGCTCGGCAGCCTGAATTCCCCCAGTCCCTTGGCCGACTCGTTCCCCATATTTTCCGCATCGTTCAGCCATCCGATCTTCACCTTTTATACATCGCCTCCTGCTGACAAATTAGTAGTTTTTGGGCGTTAGTAAGAAACGCTTGCAAACTAGTTTCATCGTATACATAGGAGGAATAATTTGTCAATTAAAAAAATTACTCTATTTTCCATCGAATCTTATAACCTGGTTTTAATCCAATATTTTACATTCATTTTACAATTGATATGTTCCTCCGCCCCGTTTAGACAAAAATACCCGCCCCCATAGTTGATAGAGGCAGGCAATTGGAAGACTACTTGCGTAAAATTCTCAGATTCTATTGAATATCCGGCTTCTACTCGTTCCAGATCAACACGCGGATTGGCGTCGGATTGTAGGCGTTGCACGGATTGTTGAGCTGCGGGCAATTGCTGATCAGTACCATGGAGCGGCAGCTCGACTGAACTTCCACATAGCAGCCCGGCCCCGATACGCCGTCTTCGAAGGTCAACCCGCCTTCCGGCGTAACCGGCACGTTCATAAAAAAGTTGATATTCGGCGACAAATCACGTTTCCCGTATAAGTGGCCTTCCGGATACTTCGACAGCTCCAGCATAAACGTATCGCGGCAGTTGTGCATATAGCCTTTCTCATGGGCGTAGCGGACCGTATTGCTCTGGGACGAGCATGCCCCGCCCAGCGTATCGTGACGGCCGCACGTATCGGCGACGATCCGGGCCAGTTCCTTGCCCGATTCGGCAAGCAGCGCGGAGCCCGTTGTCAGGTAAATATTATTCTGCGCATGAATCGTCCGCACGGCGCTATAATGATCCTCAGGATTGTCGGCATCGTAAAACAGTGTATCCGCCGCCTGATTCCCCTCCAGATCCACGATACGCAGCACCTGCCCCGGCCCAAGCTCATGCATCCAGCCTTGGCCCGCCGGTATGACCTCGTCACAAACCGCCGTTGCTGCCACCCGGGAACTTTCCACCCGATAAAATGCCTTCATAAGTTTAACCTCCTTTTTTTCTTTACGTCATTTAGCATTGCAGCGCATAATAATTCCACGTGTTATCAAAAGCCCGGCGGTTCTCCGGACGGTGGTTAACACACGGGTCCAGCGAATCAACCGGCAATCCGGGCAGCACTTCGATCTTGACCGGCACCGACGGGTACGGCTCTCGCGGATCCAACGGATGGGGTGTATTCGAAAAGATAACGAGGACATCCATTTCCGTACGCAGTGTGACTGCCTGTCCCGCAGCACAGTGACTTTGGACAAAACTCATATTGCCTTCCTCGTCGCAGAACACTTTGGAAAACCAGTTGACAACCGGCGACAAATCCCGGTTGCCAAGCCCGCTGCGGGTAAGCTCCACCGCCAAATTTTCCTGGCCGCTGCGCAGCCATTCATTGCGCTTCTCCTGATACCGGCTTAGGCCGTATTTCGCGTCGGTGGCTTCTCGCGTCGTGTGGCCCCCTAACGGGTCATGCCAACCCAAATCATCCTGAACGATGCTTGCCAGCACCCGGCCGTTGTCGCTCATAAGCACGTTCCCCCTCGTTAAATGCGCGGTGTGTTGGGCTTTGAGCGTATCCGGCATATTGTAACGTTCCGTCAAATCGCGGGCGTGGTACATCAGCATTGCAACATTCGCCCCTTCTTCCAGGGCCGTCAAACGAATCAGCTTGCCCCTGCCGATCACCCCGGACCATTTGCCTCCCGGGTGCATCGTTTCGCTCCAAATCACGTTCATGGCTATCCACTCCTTTTTTCCTGGCGGTTCGCGCCGAACTTTCGGAAGGTAAAACAAAAGGAAGACATCTTTAAACGCAGCTTGGCGCGCGCCCTTACGATATCTCCCAGGTTTTTATCCTTCCGTGTAATCCCCCATGCACGGGACCGTTTACTCTCGGACCAGACTCTGTTTCCAGACGGAACCCTAGTAAACCGTTAAACTATTTTATTTTATGTTAGATAACATAACAACAGAATCATTTCCTTGTCAAATCAAATAAATGTAAATAATTCTGAAGAAAATCTCCCGCCAACTGAAACGAGCACATCTTCAACCCCCCCGCAAACAGCGGGTTTTTCCGCGCCATTATTGAATCTGTTCATAGTTCTCCCGGCAATTATTTGTGGAGCGTACACAAATTCCAGAGGGAGGAAGGCACCATTTCTGTGGACGAACCATGAAAATATCGAGTCCGATTCGTGGTATCTTGACAGTCTTCGACAACAGCGACAATAATAAAAGCCATAACACAACGTCAAGTTACATTACATCAATCCGCAAATCAAAGAGTTTTACAGCAATTTGTTAACATTTAGAGTTATAAAATATTACACGAATATTATTTTTTTGATTTTCCATTATGGATGCAAATTTTGAGAGAGAGGGGTTCACATCTTGGAGAAGCTGACTATCGCTACGTTGAAGGCCATGTACAGGAGCAGGAAGACGACGCCACAGGCGCTGATCGAAGCGATTATTGAAAAGGCCGAATGCGACAAGTCCTTAAACATCTGGATCGTTCCTCCGTCCCTGTCGTTTATTCAGCCTTATTTGGACGGCCTGAAGGACAAAAATCCGGAGCAATATCCGCTTTGGGGCGTCCCCTTCGCCATTAAGGACAATATCGATCTGGCGGGCGTCCCGACAACGGCGGCTTGCCCGGCCTATGCTTATACACCCGGGCAAAGCGCGGAGGTAGTGCAAAGGCTCGTCGAAGCCGGGGCCATCCCGCTCGGCAAAACCAATCTCGACCAGTTTGCGACCGGGCTTGTCGGCACCCGCAGCCCTTACGGCGAAACGCACAATGCGCTGCTGCCCGAACTGATCAGCGGCGGCTCCAGCGCCGGGTCGGCGGTGGCCGTCGCCCGCGGGCAGGCCGTCTTCGCGCTTGGCACCGACACGGCCGGGTCGGGGCGTGTTCCCGCCGCGCTGAACGATCTGATCGGCTACAAAGCCGCGATCGGCGACTGGCCGGTCAAAGGCGTCGTTCCGGCCTGCGCCAGTCTCGATTGCGTAACGGTGTTCACGTCCGCGCTGGAGGACGCTTATCTTGTCGATTCCGTTGCCCGGGGAATACGGGAGCAGGATGCCCACAACGGCGGCGGATTCCGCTTCAACCCGCCCATCGCTTCGGGCAAGCCGCGGAAGCTGCTGCTGCCGAAGGAGCCGCTGTTCTTTTACGGCGATCACAAAGACGCTTACCGCTCCGCTTGGGACAAAGCGGTAAAACGGCTGGAGCAATGCGGAATCCCCATCGAATACATCGATTGCGGCATTTTCCGCAAGGTGTCCGGCATCCTGTATGACGGCCCGTGGATCGCGGAGCGCTGGTCCGATTTAGGAGAATTCGTCGAATCGCATCCCGGCGACATTTTCCCGGTGACGGAGCAAGTCCTCCGCTCCTCGAGCGAACGAGGGTACGACGCCGCCTCCGTGTTTACGGCGCAACACCAGCTTCGCGGCTATAAAGAGCAGACCGGCGCGCTGATGCGGGACGCCATTCTCGTCATGCCGACCTGCGGCGGAACGTATACGCGGGAGCAGGTCGCCGCTTCGCCGGTTGCCGCCAACAGCGACATGGGCTACTACACCAACCACTGCAACCTGCTCGATCTGACGGCCATTGCGCTGCCGTCCGATTACGCCGGCGAGCGGCTGCCTTTCGGCATCACAATGTTTGCCTTGCGCGGCCAGGACCACATCCTGAAGGGTGCCGCCGCCGAGTTTATGCAGACCGATTCGATCGAACTGGCCGTCTGCGGCTTGCATATGCGGGGGTTCCCGCTGGAAAAACAGCTGCTGGAATGCGGCGCCTCCTTCCTGCGGCCGGACCGGACAGCCCCATGCTACCGCCTGATCCGGCTGCAATCGAACCCTCCGAAGCCGGGCCTGATCCGCTCCGCGCCAGGCAGCTCGATCGAGCTGGAGGTCTGGCGGATTCCGCTGCACCGGCTTGGCGAGTTCATCCGCAAGGTGCCCGCGCCGCTCGGGCTGGGCAAGATCGAGCTGCAAAACGGAAGCGAGGTCACCGGCTTCCTGTGCGAGCCTTACGCCGAGCCGGGCGGAGAAGACATCACCCGCTACGGCGGCTGGGCGGCCGCAGAACGGAGCAGGAGACAAAACGGCGAGCCCGCCACGGGATAAAAGAAAGCAGGAGAGAAGGGAGCGAACAATCATGAACATGACCCGTCGTTTAACGGAGCCTTTGGCCCGCGAATTCCGCTGCGCAGACCTGTTTCATATGAACTCACTCCCCAACCTAAAGCTGCTGGCGGGCGAATGCCGGCTGGACAACGCCATCAGCCGGGTCAACATTATGGAAGTTCCCGATATCCAGAATTGGGCCCAGGCTAACGAATTTTTGGTGACGACCGGCTACTCGCACCACCATAATATGGACGCCTTCCTGGAGATCATCCCGCAGCTGGTCGAACGCGGCGTGGCCGCGCTCGGCATCAAGCCCAAGCGGTTCATTACGGACATCCCCAGGCAGATTATCGACTGCGCCGAGGCGTATGAACTGCCGCTCTTCGAGCTGCCGGAGTCGACGATCTTCTCCAACGTCGTACGCGAGGTGATGGAGAAGGTAATTTCGCTAGAAACGAAAAACGTCCTGTTGCTGCAGCAGCGGCTGGAGCAAGTGGCGGAACTGATGCTGCACGGCCGCGAAATGCCGCGGATCGTGGAGGCGGTTGAAGCGATGGTCGGCAATCCGCTCTGCATTTTAGGTGCCGAAGGCCGGATGATCGCCTCGCCGCGGCATGCCGCCTACTTCTCCCCGTTCCGCGAGCGTTTGATGAACCTGAATTCCAACTCCCCCCAAAGCCGCAGTGTCATCACGGTCCCGGGCAAGCCGCCCAAGGGCAGCGACGTCCGCCTGCATGTATTCAATCTTTGGGAGGCGGAGAAGGACCCGATTCTTGTGCTGTTGGCCGAGAAAAACGGCGAATGCACCGAGCTGGACCTGTCCACCGTATCGCGGATTTTGCCGCTGATCAACATCAGGCTGAGCGGCGAAAACACGTACAACCTGGTAAAAGCCAAATACTTCGACGATTTTATCAAGGACTGGCTGACCGGAGTCGTTCCCAGCGCGGAGCAACTCGATATTAAAGGCCGGCTCTACGGGTACGACGGTCTCTCCTCCAAAACCTACCGGGCAGCGATCGTCAAATTTCATGCCGGCTCGCCGCCCGCTTTGGATAGTGGCTTGATCGCCGAGCTTACCCGCTCCGCGCCAAACGACAGCCTGTTTACGAGCATCGGCGGCAAAATCATCGGGCTCCTGCCGCAAACGGCCAATAGCGGGGCCGTACTCACGCCGGAGGATACCGAACCGTTATTCCGCCACATCGCGGACGTATGCGGAACGGACGACTTCTCCCTATGCGTCGGCGAAGCAAGCGGGCCGCTCGCGGTGAACGACAGCTATATCGACGCGGAAAACTTATACACCGCCTCATGCATCAGCAAAGAGAACGCCAGGCTGATTACGTGGGAACGGCTCGGCATCTACGCCGTCCTCAGCCTTTTGCCCAAACACGCCAATGTGGACAAATATTTGGGCCGTTACGTAAAGCCGCTGGTTGTATACGATGAAGCGCATCACTCCAGCCTGATTCAAACGCTGAAGGTCTATTTTCAAATGGGCGGCAACATCAAGCTTACCGCTCAAAATATGTACACGCACTACAATACCGTTGTGTACCGCCTCGATAAAATCAAGTCCTTGCTGGGCATCTCGTTCGACGATCCGGAAGCGCGGCTTCAACTGCAGCTGGGCTTGAAAATTTACGAAATGGGAGAGTAGAGCATTCAAACCACAAAGGGGGAATTAACAATGAACCACCGAAGCCAGCCGCGCACCCTGTTTCGAATTCGCCGGGACATCCCTCCGCGCCTGTTCAATACGATCATGGCGGTAACGTTTCTGCTGCTGATTGCGCTGTGGTATGCCGGGAGCCATTTTTCCGGCATCAATCCGATTTTTCTGCCGACGCCAGAGGCGACCTTCGCTTACTTGTTCTCCGTCCTTCAAGACGGAAGCCTCTGGGGAGACATCGGCGTCAGCTGCTACCGGGTGTTGATGGGCTTCCTGATCTCCGTTCTGATCGGCGTTCCGCTGGGCCTGCTTTCGGGGGCCTACAAGGTCGTGAACGCGGTGATGAAGCCGTTGATCGAGTTTTTCCGCTACCTCCCGGTTTCCGCCTTGATCCCGCTCATCATGGTCTGGACCGGCGTTGGCGAAACCGCCAAAATCACGATTATCGTCGTCGGAGCCGTTTTTTCCATGACAGCCATGATCGCCGACATCGTAAAAAACATCCAAATCGACCTCATCAATACCGCCTATACGCTCGGTGCCACACAAGGACAGGTTATTCGCAGCGTGATCATTCCCGCGATGATGCCAAGCGTGATGGACACGATGCGGATGGTAATGGGCTGGGCCTGGACCTATTTGATTATGGCGGAAATGCTCGCCTCCAGCTCCGGCCTGGGCTACAGCATCATGATTGCCGAACGCTTCATGAAAACCTACATCATTTTCGGCGGCATCTTCGTCATCGGTCTGTTGGGACTGCTGTTCGACCGCATTTTCGCTTACATCAACAAGCTGCTGTTTCACTGGGCCGAAGACCTCTAAACTCATACTGCGATGCCATGGAAGGGGGAAATAATCATGTTGCAACAAGCGTCCAGCCCAAAAATCTCCTGTAAAAACCTTAACAAAATCTATCGTTCCAAAAGATCGGAAACGTATGCGCTGAAAGACATCAACATAGACATTGAGGACAATGAGTTCATTTGCGTCGTCGGCCCGTCCGGCTGCGGAAAATCAACCCTGCTCCGCATCTTTGCCGGGCTCGACGAGGCCACCTCCGGCGATGTGATGCTGGGGGACCGCGTCATGACGGGGCCGGGCGCCGACCGCGGCATGGTGTTCCAGGCCTATACACTGTTTCCCTGGCTGTCGGTCGAGCAAAACATCCGCTTTGGTCTCAAGCTGAAAAAAATGCCGAAGGACGAAGCCGACCGGATCACGGAGAAATATTTGAGCCTCGTCGGATTGACGGATTTCCGGGGCCGGCTGCCGAAAGAGCTGTCCGGCGGGATGAAGCAGCGCGTAGCCATCGCCCGGGCGCTGGCGAACAGCCCCGAGGTGCTGCTGATGGACGAGCCGTTTGGGGCCCTGGATCCGGATACGAAAGGCAATATGCAGCTGCAGCTGCGCGAGCTGTGGGAACAAGAAAAGCACACCGTTATTTTCATCACGCACGATATCGAGGAAGCGGTGTTTCTCTCCCAGCGCGTATACGTCATGAGCGCCCGTCCGGGGCGGATTATCGCCGATATCCCGATCGACCTGCCGGCCCGGCGCGATCTCGAGCTGAAGGACACGCCGGAGTTCATCCACATTCGCAAAAGGATTCACGGCCTGCTGCACTCCGGCGATTTCAGGAATGACCTGCATGCGGCGACCTGACCTCCTATCGACCTTTCGTGAGGATGCTCCGTTTCTAAAAAGCTTCCTGCTTCTGTCACTGCCGATCGGCCTGCAAAGCATGGTTACGAGCATTACGAACACGCTCAGCTCGGTGATGGTGGGCCAGCTTGGCGACCTGCAGGTGTCGGCCACCAGCCTGGCCGGCCAAGTCTTTTTCATTCTGAATCTGGTTATCGTCGGCATCGTCAGCGGGGCCACCATTTTCCTGTCGCAATTTTACGGCAAAGGAGACCGGCGGCAGCTAAAAATCGCCTCGGCGCTCGCCTTCATCCTCATCCTGGGCGTCAGCGGATTGTTTACAGCGATCGGGCTGTTCTGGTCGGAGCAGGCGCTGCGGGTGTTCTCCAACGAAAGCGAAGTGGTCGCGGCGGCGGGACGCTATCTGCAAGTGGTCTGTCTCAGCTATTTGCCGACAGGACTATCGCTCGCCTGCACGATGATCTTCCGGAATATCGGCCGTCCCGGCTTCCCGCTGCGCATTACCGTGCTGACCATCCTGATCGACATCGCTCTGAGCTATGGACTGATTTTCGGGAAGTTCGGCATGCCGGCGCTGGGTATCCAAGGGGCCGCTTACGCAATCGTCGCCGCGAGATGCGTCGAAATGCTCATTATGACGGCGGTGCTGTACGGCAAATTCCGCGACTTCGCACCGGCGGCCGGCGATTTGTTCGCGGCCAAGCGGGATTTCCTGGCTGTTTTTTTCAAAACCTCTTTTCCCGTCATCATCAATGAAACGGTTTGGAGCATCGGCTACGCTCTGTACAGCGTCGTCTTTTACCATATGAGCTACACCGTCGGCGCGGCCGTGGGGATCGCCAAGGTGCTGGAGCAGCTGCTCATCGCTTTCTTCATCGGCACCGGACAGGCGGCCGCGATCATGCTCGGACAGACGATCGGCGAAGGCCGACCGGAGAAAGCGCCCTATTACGTCAAGCGCATGGAAGCTTATACCGCCCTGTTCGGCGTTTTGACCGGAGCGGTTATGGTTTTGGGAACGCCGCTGATGCTCCAGCTTTATCAAGGCATCTCGGATACGGTGCGGGACAACGTCATACTGATCGTCGTTTACCTCGCCGTCATCATGCCGATTAAGGGAATGAACTTCGTACACATCATGGGGACGCTGCGCGCCGGCGGAGATACGAAGATGTGCTTCATCATCGACAATGCCGCCCTATGGTGCGTCTCGCTTCCGCTGACGTTTCTTGCCGGCTATACACTGAATCTCGGCATCGAAGTCGTTTATCTCTTCGTCATCATTGACGATGTTTGCAAATACGTGCTTGTCCGGCTTCGCATCCGGAGCAATAAATGGATTCGCAATCTGGTGGGCTAGCGGCTAATGGCTACTTCACCGGATGTAATCAAATAAAAAAATAATTGGAGGCGAGAAATCATGACGAGACAAAAGAAACGCGGCTTGATGAAAACGGGGGCAACGCTGCTGCTATTAACGGCCATGATGTTCGGTGTGATCGCATGCGGAAACGGCAATTCCGCCAGCGGGACGACCGGCGGCGGAGGCAATAGCCCTGCCAACGCCGCCGGGTCGGCGGCAGGCTCGAACGGCGCGGCGGGCTCCTCCGCGCCCGTGACCGTCAAAACGGCGTATGCGCCGTTTATCGGAGGTATCGGGGTCTACGCCCTCGATGACAAGGAGTTTGACCTGGCCCACGGCGTGGATGTGCAAATTGGCGCTTTCGGCGCCACTTCCCCGCTCATGAGCGTGATGACCGGGGACGTCGATATAGCTTTTACGACGCTGCAATCCTATCTCATTTCGATAAACGCCCTCATTGAAGAGGGCACCGACATTGCCGATCTGCCGAAAATCGTGTACCTGCACAACGCATCAAAGGGAGCGGACGGCATCGTGGCCGATAAAAGCATCAAAACGGTCTCTGATCTGAAGGGGAAGTCGGTCACGGCCCAATACGGCGAAGTCACCCACTACATGCTGGCAAAAGCGTTAGCCACGGCCGGACTGACCGTGGATGACGTCAAGCTCGTCGACATGGGGCCGGGCAAAGGCGGGGCCGCCTTCGTCGCCGGCAGCGTCGACGCCGCCACGACGTTTGAGCCATACCTGTCTCAAGGCGTAACCTCCCGGGGCGGCAATGTGATCATCTCCACCGCCGACTTGGAGAACACGATCCTGGACGTGATCGTCGTCTCGGCCAAAAACGCCGAAGAAAAACCGGAATGGCTGCAAAACACGCTGAAAGCCGTGGAAGACGCCACGCAATACGTCAACAGCAATCTGGACGACGCAGCGGAAGTGACGGCCGATGATCTGCAGGTCAGCGCCGCGGAAGTCAAGGAAATGTTCCCGACCGTCCACCTGTATACGCTGGACGACAACCATGAAGGGATGGACGAAGGCGGCTGGTTGTACAACACGATGAAGGATGTGGTTTATTTCTATCATTCCATTGGCGTCATCAAAAATAATTTTGATGTGAAGAAACTGGTATCCACCGATTTCCTCTGGTAACCCGAGAAACTTGGCCGGGGCGTCAGCGCCCCGCCACCCCATTTTAATTAGGAGGCGATCACATGATTGCGATTCCCGAACACAGCGTGCTTATCCTGGTTGACGTGCAAAACTCCGACCCTGCCAAGCATCCGCGCGGCATTCCGGAAAAAAGGCTGGCGTATTTGAAAAACGTCGAACGGGTCACCGAATATTTCCGCCAGCGCGGGGACGTGCCGATCGTGCACATCCGCGAAATCCACCGCAAGGATCTGGTCGATTTCGGCCGCGAGCTGGACGGAGCGGAGAACATTCACTGCGTGGAGGGCACGCCCGAAGCAACGTATTACGAGCCGACCGCGCCGATCGAGGGCGAATATACGGTGGACAAACGCCGGTACAGCGCCTTTTTCGGAACCGATTTGGAAATTCTGCTGCGCGGGCTGAAGGCCGAGCATCTGTTCCTCGCCGGCGGCATGACCGACATCTGTGTTCACTATACGGCCGTGGACGCGCATCAATACAACTACCACGTTCACGTGTTCAAGGAAGCCTGCGGGACGCCGAGCAGCGAAGAGGTTGCCCAGGCGGCGCTCGATAATATCGAATATTTCCAAACGGGCTCGGTCATTTCCGTGGAAGACTTGTTTAATTAAAATCCAATAATGAGGAGGAGAGCCGATTATGGCAAAAATCCCCGAACATAGCGCATTGCTCGTCATCGACATTCAAAACGATACGGAAAGCGACGCCATTCCCGTGATGGAGGGCGGCACTTGCCTGTTGAACGCGCCGAAAGTCATTCAGCATTTCCGCAAGCTGCAGATGCCGGTCATCCAGATCCGCGAGCTGCACCGCGCCGACCACAGCGACTTCGGCCGTGAGCTCGACGGCGTGGAGAAAGTCCACTGCCTGGAAGGGACGCCCGCCGAGGAGTTTCACCCATCCACCGCCCCGATCGAAGGCGAATACATCATTACCAAGCGACGCTACAGCGCCTTTTTCGCGACTGACCTTGATCTGCTGCTGCGCTGCCTTGGCATTAAACGCCTGTACCTGATCGGCGGCATGACCGATATCTGCGTCCGCTTTACGGCCGTGGACGCCCATCAGCACGACTACCATTTCCATGTCGTGTCCGACGCTGTTGTGGGCACGAGCCGGCAAGCCCATGATATGGCGCTGCTCAACATGGAATATTTGCAAACCGGGGCCAACATCACGACCGAAGATGTGCTGGCGCTCACCCGCTAATCGGCCATGGCACAGGAGAGAGACGTAAAAACGGCCGCTTGGAAGCGGATTGCCGAACTGGTCGAGCGGCGGCGGGAAGCGATGACGGAGCTGAGCGACCGGTTATGGGAGCTGGCCGAAACGAAATTCGAAGAGTTCGAATCGGCCGGGCTGCTTGCGGAGCGGCTGGAGCAGCAAGGGTTCACGGTGGCATTTGGCATCGGCGGGCTGCCGACGGCATTCATGGCTTCGTACGGCTGCGGCTGGCCGGTTATCGCCATCCTGGGCGAATACGATGCGCTGCCGGGGATGAGTCAGACCGCGGGCGCCGTTATCCGGGAACCGCTTAAACCCGGAGGCAGCGGGCACGGCTGCGGCCATCATTTGCTGGGCACGGGTTCGCTCGCCGCGGCGGTGGCCCTGAAGGAATATATGGCTGAAGCAGGGCTGCCTGGCACGATCCGTTATTACGGCTGCCCGGCCGAGGAAGGCGGTTCCGGCAAAACGTTCCTGGTGCGGGAAGGCGCATTTGCCGACGTCGACGTAGCGCTGACCTGGCATCCCGGCTACGGTAACGCGGTCGTTTCCCAGACGTCCTCGGCCAATTACCAGGTGCGCTACCGGTTTCAAGGGCGTAGCTCGCACGCGGCCGCCAGCCCCCATACGGGAAGGAGCGCCCTGGATGCGGTAGAGTTAATGAACGTCGGGGCCAACTATTTGCGGGAGCATGTCCCGCGGGAGGCCCAGTTCCATTACGCGGTCACGGATACGGGCGGATTCTCCCCAAACGTCGTGCAGGCGACCGCGGAAGTCGTGTATTTAATCCGCGCGCCCGAGGTTCGCCAAGTGGAGAAAATTTACGCGCGGATCAACGATATCGCCAAGGGAGCGGCGCTGATGACCGGAACGGAGGTGCAGATTGGCTTCGAAAAAGCCTGCTCCAATCTGATCCCAAACGTGACTGTGGAGCGGATCATGCAGAGGTGCTTTGAGACGCTTGGCGTACCAGCGTTTACGGAGGTGGAGCGGCGTTACGCCCGCGCCATACTGGAGACGCTGCGGCTGGAGTCGAAGCCGGGAACGGACGGCGGACTGAAGGTGGATTCGCAACCGGAGGCCGCTCCAAGAACGGATTCGCCGCAGGTGGCCGGCCAGAAAGGTGACCCAAGACCAGAGGCCGGAGCGGTAACGGACCCGGAGGCTGGACCAGAAATGAACCCGGAGCCGAAATACGCTCCGGATCAAGCCGCCCTGCCGGAGACGCTCGATCCGTACCGCCCCGTGACCGGCCGGATGCTCGGTTCCACCGATGTCGCCGATGTCAGTTGGGTCGTCCCGACGGCCCAGCTCGAAACGGTCTGCTTCGCCGCCGATACGCCGTTTCACTCGTGGCAGATGGTCGCGCAAGGGCAGGCGGCGGCCGCCCATAAAGGCATGCTGCATGCCGCCAAAGTGCTCGCGGCGACCGCGGCGGAGCTGCTGAAAGACCCGGCCGTCCTCGAAGAGGCGAAACGGGAGCTGAGCAGCCGGGGCGGCCTGGAGGGATACGTCTGCCCGATTCCCGCCCATATTCTGCCCCCGGTAAAGGTCTACCCAGGAAACGGGCACGCCCCCTGAACCAAAACACAAAGCGCCAAAGCCGCCAATTAACACATGACGGCTTTGGTGCTTTGCCTTTAACTTGAAGCTAACGGTTGCCACAATCGCTATTTGTTCCAAAAACGTTGATTTCAAATTCTAACGGTTGCCATAGCGCTTATTTCACTTAAAACCGGCTAATTTCGCTTAGATTCAGGCAAATAACGACGCTGACAACCGTTAGAATTTTGAAAAGGGCTTTTTTCGGAAAATAGCCGCTGCTGCAACCGTTAGATTTTTCGTACTTTAACAGTTTTAACGTACTTAAACTTACTTTAACGTGCTTTACCGCGCTTTTACGCGTTCCTACCCATTCCCTTGAACTGCATAAGCGCACCGGAAGTTTCTCCCCCATACGCGCTACATCACATCCCCGGCTCGGTCCCCCAAACGAGCGTGCCGTTCCGGTACAACGTGATGCGATCCCAGTCGGCAAACGACGTCTGGGCCCCATCGTAAGAATAATCATCGAGCTCGTTGTAGTTCGTCCAGTCGGTCTTGTTGATCCGCGTCTGGATCTCGCCGGTGTTGCTGCCCGCCGCGATGCTGCCGGCCGCCGGGGAGAACGACAGCTCCAGATAATAGTCCGCTCCCGAACGAGCCTGGTCCAGCTTCACCAGACTGCCGCTAATGTTCGAGCCGCCGATCTGCGCATAATCGCAGTGGAACTGCTGCGGCTTGTCCCCGTCGATCGTGTACCAGTACCGGAGCGTCAGCTCGCTCAGCGGCACCGCTTCCTCGCTCTGGTTGACGATGCGGAAATGCGGCTTCAAATGGTTGTCGCCCGCATTGGAATCGGCGGCCCGGTACTGCACCGCCAGGTCGCCGGGCTCCGGCGTCGGGGTCTCCCGCGGCGTCGCGCTGACTTCCGCCGAGTCCCGGCTTTCGCCCGCGCTGTTGAACGCGCTGACCTTGTAATAATACGTCTTGCCGTTGACCAAGCCGGCATCGCCATACACGGCAGCCGTAACCCCTTGGGCCACCGTCACATACGGCCCGCCGCTTTGCTCCGCCCGTTTCACATGGTACCCGGACGCCCCGTTGGCCGCGCCCCAGCTCAGCGTCACCCGCTGATCGCCGGCCGTCGCCCGGACGTTCGCCGGCGCCGCCGGAACTTGCGGCTGGGCAGCGTCCACAATTGCCCAGTAAGTCGGCTTGGACTGCAGCCGTTCATCGAACAGCAGCGGCCAATTGTTGCGGTTCACCGGGTACTTGCGGAGCCAGGAGTTTCCGTCGTCTTTGCCCCAAATCGTCACGTTGTCGATCAGGTCGCTATGTTTTCTGAAAATGTCGAACAGCTGTTGGTAACGGGTCGCCTGCTTTTGCGCGATGCTGTCCGGCAATGTGTCGTAACGCTGATTGGTGTTCGTATACACATCGATGTCCAGTTCGGTGATTTCCGTCTTAAGTCCAAGCTCGGCAAATTTGAGGATCGAGTTTTCGATCTCGCTCATCTGCGGCCAGTCGATGTTGATGTGCGTTTGGTGCCCTACCCCGTGAACCGGAATGCCCTTCTCCTGCAGCCGCTTCACCAGGTTGTACAAAGCCTGGCTCTTGGCCGGCTCATGTGTGTTGTAGTCGTTGATGAACAGCACGGCGTCGGGATCGGCTTCATGCGCGTAAATAAAGGCCTTCTCGATGTATTCCTCGCCGGCGATCTGGTACCACAGGCTGCGGCGCAGCCCGTCAGACTCGCCGGTATCGATCACCTCATTGACAACGTCCCAAGCATAAATCGCGTCTTTGTACCGGCCCATAACCGTTTTGATGTGGTTCTCCATCCGCTGGAACAGCACGTCCTTGCTGACCAGATTGCCGCTCTCATCCCGGAAAACCCAATCCGGGGTCTGATTGTGCCACACTAGCGCATGCCCCCGCACCTGCTGGCCGTTGTCCAATGCGAACTGAACGGCCGCGTCCGCCTCGGTGAAGCGGAACTGGCCTTCCGCCGGTTCGGTGCTATCCCACTTCAGCACATTGCCCGGAGTTACGCTGTTGAAATGCTTGGCAAGCAGTTGTCTGTCCGGCTCCTGGTAAAGCTCGGAATTTTCAAAAGCGGCCCCGAGCAGGAAATCGTCGGCAAATACGTCTTTGAGCGACGGAATCCCGTCTTCGATGACGATCGGGTCGGAGTCGGGCAGCCGCTCCAGCGCAAAATCGTCCAGATAAAACGACAGCGTCGGTTGATCCGGGATTTCAAAGTATATAGACAGTTGATCCCCCGGTTCACGGTATTTATACTCCGCCCGCAGCTCTAACCAGCGGCTGGCCGAAGCGGTGCCGTTCGCGATTTGTTCGTAGTGCGCATCGCTCCCCGCCGTACGCTGCATCGTCATGTACACCCGGCTGTCCGGGGAACCGGCCGGCAGCTTGATCCAGCCCGAAAACACGTACGTTTTCCCGAATTCCATCTGCGCCGTCACGTCCAGCGTCACCCCGTGCCAACCCTTGCTGCGGTCCGCCACCTTCAATCCGTAAGCTCCGCTGCGGGCCGCTTCGGCCTCCGCCGTTAACGTCTCCTCCGCACTGCGTCCGGTCCACCCCTGGGCCGTGCCGTCCTCAAAATCGCTTTGCACCAGGACGGTATTCTCCGCCTGAGCTTCCGGCAGCGCATAGAAGTACGCGCCAACCAAACTTAAGATCCAAAACAAACTTAACACTTTGCGTATAACCCGCTTTTTTACCATTATTTTCACGCTCCTTTTTTACTTTTTGGTATGGAAACCATACGGGTCCTGCTAATGAAAACATCACTCTCCTTCCACATAAAACGCTTCCATATCTATACTTATCCTATAAGGCTTGTACGAGATTTGTCAATCAGATTTTTCCAATTAACCCATATATTAAATATCCAAAATTATTCATAACAATTTTTTGTTTTTTCTCTTGCCCTTTCCCATATGTCCTGCTAATATAAGGACAGCGTTAATTTGGAAAGCTAATATTCAAGTATATTCTCGGGTCTTTCCAAGCAGATAATTTTTGACCACTTTCCTCGGAGAGTTAAGGCCATACGGACAGCCGGGTCAAATGCCGATTGGCAACTTTTGTTGCCTTATTGATTGAGTTAAAAGCTCAAATTTTATAAGTTGGTTACTTTACAACCGGTGCATATCGCACATCAACTTGTGAAACGGTCAATAAGAGTGGTAAAGGCGATTATTTGCTAAATAGACTCTGATCCTAACATGATATATTTGAATATTAAGAACTTTTCCATAAAAAGCGCGCGTTTTATGGCTGATTGGCGAGCGTGTTACGGACGCTTATGTCGTTCGTCCCGTCATGACCGGAGTTATCTTAATATTTGACTATATCGAAGACAAGTGGTGCGCACCTATGCGTTCATTACTTGTTTTTTTATTTGCAAATTTCGCGGAACCAACAAAGCAGCACTAAAATTTACTGGGTTAGGGGAAATGGAACAATGGGAAAAGCGCTTATTATCGGAGCCGGCGGAGTTGCTTCCGTGGCCATTCACAAATGTGTTCAAAACAGTGAAGTGTTTGAGGAAATCTGCATCGCCAGCCGCACGAAATCCAAATGCGACGAGCTGAAAGCCAAACTGGACGGCGGCAAAACGAAAATTACGACGGCGCAAGTAGACGCCAACAATGTTGAAGAGCTGATCGCCCTGATCAACGAAGTGAAACCGGACATCGTCATGAACCTGGCGCTGCCTTATCAAGATTTGACGATCATGGACGCCTGCCTGGCGACGAAAACGCATTACATGGATACAGCGAACTACGAACCGGAAGATACCGCGAAATTCGAATACAAATGGCAGTGGGAATACCGCGAGCGTTTTGAAAAGGCCGGCATTACCGCTCTTCTGGGCAGCGGCTTCGACCCTGGCGTGACCGGCGTATTTTCCGCCTATGCCCTGAAGCATCATTTTGACGAAATCGAGTATATTGACATTCTCGACTGCAACGCTGGCGATCATGGGTATCCTTTTGCCACCAACTTCAACCCGGAAATCAACATCCGCGAAGTCTCGGCTAACGGAAGATACTGGGAAAAAGGCGAATGGATCGAAACCCAACCGATGGAGATCAAACGGGTCTACGACTTCCCTGAAGTCGGCGAAAAAGATATGTACCTGCTGTACCACGAAGAATTGGAATCCCTTGCCGTTAACATCCCTGGTTTGAAACGGATCCGCTTCTTCATGACTTTCGGCCAAAGCTATCTGACGCACCTGAAGGCGCTCGAAAATGTAGGCATGACCTCGATCGAGCCGATCGAATTCGAAGGCAAGCAGATCATTCCGCTGCAGTTCCTGAAAGCTGTCCTGCCGGATCCGGCTTCTCTGGGACCGCGCACGAAAGGCAAAACGAACATCGGCTGTATTTTTAAAGGTAAAAAAGACGGCAAAGATAAAACTTACTACGTATACAACGTTTGTGACCATGAAGCATGCTATAAGGAAGTGGGCTCCCAAGCCGTTTCTTACACCACCGGCGTTCCGGCCATGATCGGCGCCATGATGGTCCTTCAAGGACACTGGAACAAGCCGGGCGTTTACAACATCGAAGAGTTCAATCCGGATCCGTTCATGGACGCGCTGAACAAATGGGGTCTGCCGTGGCAAGAAAGCTTCAACCCGGTGCCTGTAGACGAATATCCTTCGGAAGAAGATACGAAAAAAGTGTTGGAAACGGAGCTCGTTTAATCCGATGCGTTTTGAGGAACTGCCTACCCCTTGTTACGTAGTGGATGAAGCCCTTTTGGAAAAAAACCTCCGCATCCTCAGCGGGGTCATGGAGCGCACCGGCGCAAAAATCATTTTGGCGCAAAAAGCGTTCTCGATGTACACCCTGTATCCGCTGATCGGAGAGTATTTGAGCGGTACGGCGGCCAGCGGATTGTATGAAGCGCGGCTGGGGCACGAGGAGATGGGGAAAGAAAACCATGTCTTCTCCCCGGCCTACCGCGAAGATCAGATCGACGAAATTATCGGGCTGTGCGATCATGTTATTTTCAATTCGTTTTCCCAAGTGGAAAAATATCGCGACAAGGTGCTCGCCGCCGGCAAAAAAATCGGCCTCCGCATCAATCCCGAATGCTCTACGCAGGTCGGGCACGACATCTACAATCCGTGTGCGGTGGGTTCCCGGTTCGGTGTGACGATCGAGCATTTCCGGCCCGAGCAGCTGGGCGGGATTTCCGGTTTGCATTTTCACACGCTTTGCCAGCAGAATTCGGATGATTTAGCCACCACGCTGGATGCGATCGAAGAGAAGTTCGGACCGTGGCTGTCGCAGCTGGAGTGGATCAACTTCGGCGGCGGCCACCATATCACCCGCGAGGATTACGATATTCCTCTGCTGGAACAATGCATCAAACGGATGCAAGACAAATACGGTTTGCAAGTGTACCTGGAGCCCGGGGAAGCCGTAGCATTGAACGCCGGTTTCCTGATTACAACCGTGCTCGACACGATGCAAAACGGCATGGATATCGCCATCCTCGACACGTCGGCCTCGTGCCATATGCCTGATGTGCTCGAAATGCCGTATCGTCCGCCGCTGCTCGGCTCCGGGGAACCGGGCGAGAAGCCGTACACGTACCGGCTGGGCGGGCCAACCTGCCTGTCCGGCGATACGATCGGCGACTACTCGTTCGATCAGCCTTTGAAGAACGGCGACCGGCTGGTGTTCGGCGACATGGCGATTTATTCGATGGTGAAGAACACCACGTTCAACGGCATGCCGCTTCCCGCCCTCGTGGTCCAGCACAAGGACGGCGATTGCGAGATTTTGCACGAGTTCGGGTATGAGGATTTTAAGATGAGATTGGCTTAACGAAGCAGCGGCAATCCCCTTCAAATTATTGGAGGGGATTTTTTTCGGTTCAACCTGGAAATCGGTGCATAACGGCCGGTTACCGGAACGGAACGGGATCGACAGGGCAGCGTCGGGTTGCGTCGGCCCGCAAAATAGCGGTACTTTATGTACTTATTTCCTGGACCCTTGCATCTTTATCTCCATTAGCGGCATTTTATGTACTTATTTTCCTATGAATGATCCAGAACGCTGGCATTTCCTTGCGACGGGGGAGAATAGCGACATAAATTTCCTCTATTTCTCTAAAATGGACTGATATCGCCGGAATAACGACATTTTTTGCTCTTAATTTTTGAGGACATGATAAAAACTTGCTTCAAGCATCCTCTAATATACTCTTTATTTTTTGCAAATCTTTACGATTTGCTTTTTTCATCATAGCGGACATAAACGGAGCGAACATCTTTGAAAATCCGCTCGGAGTCCCCCGGTTGCGAAGCGTCATTCGGGTGGAATGACCGCCGATGGATTCCCAAGTATAGATGGTCTCCATCGGAAAAGGTCCCTCCGCGGTTTTCATGACAAGCTTTTCACCCGGGATATATTCCGTGACTTGATAAACATACGCGAGTTCTCGTCCCAGAAACCGGGCTTTAAAGGCCACTTGAGAGCCGACCCTTAACCGTGGTTCGGTTCTCCATTCGGCCAACTCGATATTTTCATACCATTCCGGCGCATGGTTGGGATTAGCAGCATAGTCTGAAACTTTGTCACGAGGAGATTGGATGATGATTTCCGTAAATACGTCTACCACTTCTTACGCCTCCCACGAGTACAGTGCCGCTGCTTTCTTTTCCTAATTAGTTTGGCTTTGGTGTTTTGCGACTATACATATTTTAACTTGACACTTATCGAAGGAATACGTTAATTTAAAAACAAACCGATGGTTTGTTTTTAAATTAACCAACTGGAAAGATAAATCAAATAATAGGGGATGAAACCATGGATCATTATAATGTAGTTGTCGTAGGTGCCGGAATGGGGGGATTAACCTGCGGCGCGAGATTGTCCGTCTTGGGTTACAAAGTTGCCGTGTTTGATCATCATTATTTGCCCGGAGGGTATGTTACTAATTTCCAGCGCAAGGGATACACTTTTGACGCGGCTTTGCACGGGGTCGGCGGGCTGGGCCAAGGGCAAGGGTTTTATCAAATTTTGCAGGCGAGCGGGGTGATGCAGCACATCCAACCTCTGCCCAAAGAACATCCTTATTCGATCCAATGGAAAGGCGAAAAGTTCGACGTTCCCCAGGACGCCGACGCGTACCTGGCGCAGCTTGAGCGGCGTTTTCCGGAGGAGAAAGACGGGATTGCCCGCTTGTTTGCGGATATCCGCCGGCTTTCCGCAGAAATGAAGTTCCTGAACGATCCCGGCATTCCCGGCTGGAAAAAAGCCCTCGGCTTTTTGGCCAAATGCCCGACACTGGTCCAATGGTCCAGATTAACCACCGCGCAAGTGATCGGGCGGTATGTGAAGTCCGAGGCGTTCATGAGCTTTTTTACCGTCCTCTGGTCTTATTACGGTTTGCCGCCGCAACGGCTTTCCGCGGTTTATTTTTTCATTCCCTGGCTAGGGTATCACCTCGAAGGCACTTACTACATCCAAGGCGGCTCCCAGGCCTTATCCGATGCGCTCGTCGATGTGATCGAACAAAACGGAGGTAAGGTGCATCTCCGGCAGGAAGTGACCGAAATCCTGATTCACGGCAAAAAAGCCCGCGGAATCCGCACCCAAAAAGGGCGGGAATTCACGGCGGACTGGGTCGTTTCCAACGCCAGCCCCGAGCATACGCTGGGGCCTTTGATCCAGCACCATCCACAGGCCGAGGAATATCGAAAGCGACTTAAGCAGCATGAAATCGGCCCATCGCTGACTCAGCTTTATATCGGGTTGTCCTGCCATCCGGAAGAACTCGGCATCGTGGACGAAGACCTTCTTTTGGTGGAAGAAACGGATCATCAGACCGATTACGAAAACGCGATCCAAGGAAAATATGGCGCCGCCAACCTGGGGTTAACCAATTACAACAAAATGGACCCCGCCTTAAACCGCCACGACCGCGGCGTGCTGACCGTTACCTTGATTGATGATATCGGCAACTGGCCGGAGCGGGGCGAAGCTTACACGCAGAAAAAGCAAGAGGTCACCGATATCCTCCTGCAGCGCCTGGAAAGCTGCTATCCCGGCATTAAGGAACGCATCACCTTGCTGGAGCTCGGCACGCCGCGCACCATGGAGCGTTATACGAAAAATCCGCGCGGCGCCGTATACGGTTTTGCCCAAACCGTCAAACAATCCGGGATCAAGCGAACCTCGCGGAAGACCCCTTTTGCCAACCTGTCCCTGGTTGGAGCGTGGACCCAACCCGGCGGAGGCTTCCAAGGCGCGGCCACCTCGGGTTTCCTTGAAGCCCAACGTATTTACAAGCAGCTGCGGAAAAACCGGGGATAGGCGGCGGGTAATCCCATCGCTTTATAGGAAATGGCTCGTTTCCACGAAGCTTTTTTCCAGGGGAGACATCTCATACCCCGCGCGGGTGACCAAATATTTGTCCACATAGCGGAACGGTTCAGGAAGCTGGGCATATGCCGAAAAACCGTGCTGCATCACGATATTCTTGGACATCAAGGAGATGCCCATGCCAAGGGAGGTCAGCTGAAGGAGGGTATCCAGAATCCCAACTTCCGTGACTTCCCCTTTTTCAAGATCAAGCTCGGCATACAGCCGTTCCAGAATCGCTGCGTACAAGCAGTCCCGGGTCAAAATGATCCAGTTCTCCCCGTGCAGACAGCTCTCCAGGCTCAGCCCGCTGGCGAACCTTTTTTCGATGAGCACCATCTCCTCCGTCCCCAGCTTTTTGTAACTCAGCTGCGGCGAATCGGTCCTGCCGATGGTGAAGGCCAAATCGATGTTGCCTTGGATCAATTCGTGCTCCATCGACAGTGTGGTCCCGGTTTTTAGCGTTACCGACAGATCGGCGCGGCTCTCATATAAGCGGGTCAGGGCGTCCGTGAGATCTTTGCCGAAGACGGATTGCATAGTGCCCAGCCTAATCTTCATCTCCCTCCGGCTCATATCCAACTCGGTTTCTTCCCATAAAACGAGCATTTTTTTGTACTGGCGGTACAGCTTCCGTCCCTCCGACGTCAGTTCCATGCCTTTGGCGCTCCGAATGAACAGCTGCTGCCCGTAATGGGCTTCGATTTTTTTGATCTTGGCCGTCATGTTGGACTGCAGATGGTTCATTTTGATGGCTGCGGCAGACAGGCTTTTTAATTCGGCGACGGTAACGTAAGCTTTCATATTGTCAATATCCATACGGACCTCCAAGCTATCAAAAAAGATGATGACTCCATAAAAAACATGCATTATTCGTGATGGATTAATCCCAGTATACTGAAACGGCAAAGGATCATAAAGACGGAAGGAGATATAAGTTAGACATGAAAAAGGTGGGTTCAGCAGATTCAGCAAAATTACGCACAGGGATCATCGGAGGCTCGTTAAACAATCAATGGGCCAGCCGGACTCATATTCCGGCCCTTACCCAAAGCACATGCCATGAAATTACCGCCATTGCCACCTCGAATATGGCATCCGCCAAGGAGAGTGCCGCTGCACTGGATGTCACCCTGGCTTTCGATGACTATCGGGAACTGGTGCGGTCCCAAAATGTGGATTTGGTGGTCGTCAGCGTCAAGGTTCCCCATCATTACGAAATGATCAAGGAGGCCATCGCCGCAGGAAAACATGTGTACAGCGAATGGCCACTTACCGTCACGTCGGAAGAGGCAGAGGAACTGGCGGAGCTGGCTTACCAAAAAGGGATTCATCATGCGGTCGGCTTGCAAGCTAGACAATCACCGTCGCTGCTGGATGTGAAGAACCGCATATCGCGCGGAGACATCGGACGGGTGTTATCCGCCTCCATGTCGGTATCCACACCGGGCAAGGGAGGGTTTACGGAACAGAACGCCATCTATCTGCTCCAGGAAAAGTATGGGGCTACCCTGCTGGCGATTAACGGGGGACACTCGCTTGACGCGCTTAGTTTTGTGCTAGGAGATTTGAAAGAAGTTTACGCAACCATGAACAGCAATTATTCAGAGGCTAAGGTGCTGGGAACCGGGGAAACCGTGCCGAAAGATACGGCCGACCAAATTATGGTTCACGGCATGCTCGAAAACGGCGCATTAGTATCGGCCCATATTCAGGGCGGAACCTATCCCAAATTTGAATTGGAGATTCAAGGAGAGAAAGGGGTCATTCGCATTTCCCAACCCCGGTCCCAAGGTCATGTTCAGTTCGGGGGATTGCTGGCCGAGCAGGCGCTGTATCCGTCAGGGCACCTTGGGAGTTATGGAGATCAGGAGACACTCCAAAGGGTATACGATGAGACCGAAGATGGTTCAGTGACCGTAAATCAGGTTTTGAAGGCTCACCAGGTGCTGGCAGAGGATATCCGCCAGGGGACGTTTCAGGCCCCCGACTTTCGTGAGGCCGCCCGCCTGCACCGTCTACTGGAAACGATTCGGCAATCCGCCTGCACCGGCGAACGGCTCAGCGTAATCTAATCGGGACGAGCCGATTTCAACCGGTAGCGATTTAGTCATGAAACGCGTGCTCGAAGGCACGGATGCATTTGCCGTCCTTCGAGCTGTCCAATACCGCGAACCGGATTTCCGCGAACAACGAGCTCCAGCCTTCATCATCCAGCAGTTCACTCCACCAGCGGGCCACCTCTACCGGATCGTTACGGAACACGCCGCAGCCGTACGCTCCCAGAATGAGATGCTTGTCGCCTTTGCTGGCGAATATCGCCAAGGATAGCCGCATGCGGTCTTTCATCACTCGCTTTGCTTCTACCGTATCCTCTCCCTTAAGCAGAACCTGCCCGTAGTTTACGGCAGGCAGCGTCAAGACGGAAGCCGTAACCGGCCGTTCCAACAGCTTAAACCGTTCGTCGCGGAAAAAGACCACATCGGGCGAGTAAATGGCATGGTCCGTGTACATCATGGAACGGCAGGCGCGATTTGCGGCATAGTAGCCTTCGTTGCGCAGCTGGGTTTCGTACAGTCCGCTGGAAGCCGCCAGGCTCTCCTCCTGGGCCATCGCACCGTTCAGAAACCCGCCGCCCGGATTTTTGGCGCTGGCGAAGTTCAGCACGCCGACCCGATCTTGGCCCGCTGCCGCAAAATCCAGGATTGCTTTTACGGTGGCCTCGTTCGCGACGGAATATTTAGCAACTTCCTGTGATCGGGGCAGCATACGATAAGTTCTTACCAGCTCTGCCCCCTGGTCGGGAGTGATCAACCGGCTGCCGTCCTCCGAACGCTTCTGCGCCGCGGCAAAATCAATTTGGCGCCCTTCATATTCATAGAAGCCTTGCCGCTGGATCCGCAAGGTGTCCCCGGCAATTCCTTTTCGTTTCATTTTCCTTCCCCTTCTTCCCTCAATATTTCATCCCGCGCTTCGGTCAGCGCGAATCCCAGCAGGTTTTTGCCCCGCCATTTCGTCGGATTCTCCACATCCGGGTTGGACTGTCCCATGCCGATCCCCCAAATGCGGTCGCGCGGGCTGGCCTCCACCAGAATGCGGTTTTTCGTTGACTTGAGATAGTCCACCAGCTGCGGATTCTGTGAGAATTTCGCTAAGCTAGCCCGCTTAACGATGCCGTAGCACTCCCTGTCCCAGACGTCCTTGTCAAAGTTTCGGACCGCGCGGCCGTAAGCTTTCATCTCCTTGGGATGCTTCGCCTGCATAATCGCCGCCAGCATCTCGTCATCCCCGAACAGCCGGGCTTTTTCCGCCATCATAAACTGCTCGGCGCAGGAGTATTCCGTCCCCTCTACGGTGAACGTACTCATCCACCACTGGCTAAAGCAGCTTTTGTCCACGCTTCCGTCTTTGGACGGCGTATGCCCCCAGAAAAACACGAACTTGAACGTTTTCCCGGCGTTATAAGCTTTTCGCAACTCTTCAATTCCGTAAATCATCGGTAATCCTCCATATTTCTTCGATATAAACGCGACGGGCGGTGGCCTGCATTTTCCGTGTAATGATCGGTTTCCGTGACGAGGTCGGCCACTTTGCGCCGGAAGGCCGCCTTCAGCAGCTCTTTATCCAGAATCACCTCGTAAACCTGCTGCAGCTCCGTTAAGGTAAACAGCTTCGGCATTAAATGAAGCGCGATATCGGTGTAATTCACTTTTCCCCGCAAGCGCTCGACAGCGCAGGCAATAATTTTCGCATGATCAAATGCCAGCCCGTCATTGGACACGACGGAATATGACGTAGCCGTTGATGCCGGCTTTACTGTCACCGTCCGCTCCACAACCGCGGCGAGTTCAACCTCGCCGGAGCCCAGCCGAAGCTCATACTGCAGCGCCTTCACGTAACCGCCATCAATCAATTCCTTCCGCTCCCGCAGCAGCCGGTAGGACACCTTGAACCAGGCGGCATCGTCAGCGTCGTCTCCCGCCTGCAGTTGCAGTTGGCTGCTGTCCACCAGCGCCATATAACTGCAGCTCATCACCCAGGTGCGGGGATCACGCCCCACGTCGCTGAACGTATACAACTGCTCCAGGTATACGTCATCCACGCCAGTTTCCTCCTGAAGCTCCCGCGCCGCGGCTTGCTCCGTCGTTTCATCCGGACGGACGAAACCGCCCGGCAGCGCCCATTGGCCGAGAAAGGGATGACCGCCCCGGCGAATGAGTAGAACCCTCAGCTCCTTTTCCGGGAGCTTGCGGTAATTGTCCGCGTCCCCGTCCGTCACGGTGAAAATAACCGTATCCGCCGCCACCGAAGGCCGCTCGTAATCCCCCGGCGAATACCGCTGCAAAAATTCGCGTTCCGTTAGTCCGTCACGATCCAACATATCCACCAACTCCACCCGCCTTTTTTGTTGTTTATATAAGTTGAACTATTGATTGTACGGAACAGGGCAGCCGTGTGAAATGTTCTTACGATCGCTGTTGTTCCCAGATTTCTATGATTTAGCAAATTCATACAAGGTAGAAATCCGGTCACAAAGGCGACCACTGCCGTTTCTTCAGAATCATTTCACACTCTTGCCTCTCTCCGCTCTTTTCTTTAGTTCAACTTCTATAGCTCGCCAAAATAATTGCTGTACGGCTTGAAGCCGGCCAGTACTTCATCCACTTTGCGCATGCGCTCCTCCAGGCTTCCCCGCAGCGTAATGAAGGGAATCCGGCGTTCCTGCAAGTCGGCAATAATCTGTTTATGAAAAACATGCCGCTTCTGATCCCCGCTGCGGTCCCACGTATCATCGTAAGGGATATCGTCATCGCACAGGAAAAACAGGTCGTATCTCTGCGCGTTTTCCTGAGCGATCCGGGTTAGCAGCTCCGGCGCCCGTCCATGATAGTCCAAGGCGAACATATACGTGGTAATCGCATTGGTATCGACAAAAAGATACCGGTTCGCCCGTAGCAAAGCCTGCTCCTCCCGCTCGATATGCCCAGTAGCGATCTCATCGAACGCCTCTAGGCCGATCCTGCGGTCCACCTGATGTTCGGTCCAGTAATCGCGCCCGTACTCGCTGGCAAACGTCGTCCCATACCGCCGCGCCAACGCTTCGGTGATCGTCGATTTGCCGGTCGACATCGCTCCCACGAACACCACCTTCGTGATCAAATCCCGGTATACAACATCGCTGATAAACTCCCGATATTTATACGGATCGGAACGGATCAGCGTCGCCGTGATCGGGACTTCCTTACGCGCTTCATCAACCCTTCTGTCCACCGCGCCCAACGCCAGGCTCATATGCTCTCCGTAAAACTCGCTGGAGTAAAAATGCGTCACCTGCTCGCCTTTCAGCAAGCCCAGAATATACTGCTCCTCCCGGATTTCATGCTCGCGGTCGTTCGAATAGCCGTCCGGGCCGTCCCAAGCTTCAATCACCCTGATCGCCGGATACAGCTTACGAATCCAGCCCGCCCGGATATGCAGCGGAACCGGCATCACGTCCGTCTCATAGATGACGACGATCAGCTCATCCACTTCTTGCAGTGCCGTTTCGAACATGAACTGATGCCCTTTGTGCAGCGGCGCGAACTTTCCTAAAGTTAATCCCAGCGTTTTCATGCCAGACTCTCCTTTGCTCCTTTGTTCCAATTATAGTAGCCGTATATCGCATTGATCAGGTAGGCGCTCCACATCACGATCATCAGCACGCCGTCCTGGCTCCCTTCCAGCGTTCTGATCGCCCATAGCAGCACCGTAAACATGTTCAGCACAATATAAACGAGCCATTGCTCTTTAAACCGCTTGACCATTAACATCGTCGCAACGACCGACAATACGGTCGTAATGGCATCGATATAAGGGGAGTTTTGCCCCGGAATGTACGATAATCCGAACCCTAGCAGAACGCTTCCCAGAACACATGCGCCGGCCACAAGAAGCAGGCCTCTAACATCCATCTGCCGCATCGTCAACTTGCCACCATGGCGGTGGTTTCTCCACATCAGGAAACCGATGACGTTCATCGGCACAAAAAACAGCAGATTCAGCATCACTTCGCCAAACAAACCGTTGACATACGCCAAATAAGCGTAGCCGAACGTATTGTACATCCCGAACCCATAGGTCATCAGATTGCCTTTGGCCGCAAACACCACGCACAGCACTCCCGTAATAAACACCGTAAACCCAAACAAAGAATCCTTCATCAGCAGCGTGAGCGCGATCGCGATTCCAGTGAATAACACCAGCCAGGTTATTTCGAATAAGCTCCAGCCGCCCAACCCTTTTTTCATGTAGCATCCCCTCGGCTTTCATCCTAATAGGCGGGCCATAAAATCAGCACCTTCTTAGTATTACATTGATAATAACAATTTGTTAATATCAAAATAGCAGAAGAGTGTTCGCAGGTCAAGCGATTTTTTCCTGCGACTTGTTAACTAATGCTTTGAAACGAAGATTGCCGCTGTAATATAATGGATGATACACCTATTAAGAGAGGATGATAGATCATGGATTTGCAAAACAAAACGGCGATTATTACCGGAGCGGGTAAAGGAATCGGAAAAGAGGCCGCTTTGGCCTTGGCGAAGGAAGGGGTTAAGCTCGGTTTGCTCGCCAGAACCAGCGCGGATCTCGAAGCCCTGCAAGGCGAGTTAAAGCGTACATATGGAGTAGACTCTTATTACGCTGCAGCCGATGTCTCCAATCAAGCAGAAGTTAATGCAGCGGTAAGCCAGTTGATAGAACAACTGGGTTCGGCCGATATTCTCATTAATAACGCGGGGATCGCCCAGTTCGGCACCTTGCTCGATATGGACCCTGCGGAGTGGGAACGGATCATTCAAGTGAATCTTATGGGGACGTATTATGTTTCCCGCGCCGTACTGCCAACGATGATTAAACAAAATCAGGGAACCATTATCAATGTGGCCTCCACCGCAGGGGAAAAAGGCTTTGCCACCGGCTCCGCTTACTGCGCCTCCAAATTTGGCGTGCTTGGCTTAACGGAGTCCCTGCTCCAGGAAGTGCGAAAGTTCAACATCCGCGTCACCGCCTTGACCCCGAGCACTGTCAACACGGAATTGGCCGTCAAAGCCGGCCTGAAAATCGGCGACGAAGACCGGATGATGCAGCCGGAAGATGTGGCCGAATTGATCACCGCCACCCTGAAACTGCCGCAGCGCGTATTCATCAAAACCGCCGGCATCTGGACAACGAACCCGCAATAAATTTGAAATCCCCGTTTATAAGGATGCAAAGACGCCAGAAGCTCAAGGTCACCCCCGAGCTCTGGCGTTTCTGCTTAAGAATAACTCTTCAACTGTATTATATGGGGGCCCAATATCTCCCACTTCTCAAATCAGTTTCTTGGAGAGCGGCCGGGGTGATCGCCTCCGCCCTCAACCCTCCAGGTGCCGTACTCGTTATATGTTGCGGGATAATCTTTGAACAGCACTTGATCCCCTTTGATATACGCGATGCTGGCCAGCATATCGTCTCCCTTGCGCTCAAACACAAACAGGGCGATTTTCTCATTTTCCGCCGATGCGGACAGCAAGCTGCTTGCTGTGACTTTTCGTTTTTTGCTCGCTTCGATTAGCGCTATCGTTTCCGCATCCGCCGGCAAATAGTCCCTCCCCCGTTTGCGACTGGCCGTCCACGGTGCTGTTCAAAGTCATTAACGAGTTTTTGTCCATAACGCCGTCCCTCGTTAGCAGATAGGATTCGTTCTGAATGAACTTCCCGTTCTTCGCTTTATAAACGTCCCCGGCCATATTGTTGAAATTATACATTGTTTGCCTGTTGTTATCCTGTTCATTGGCCTTCTGCCGGTGGACAAACTCAATCTCAACCCATTCCCCGTTATTTCCTATGGCGGCGTTAAATTGTTCCGGATCGTCCAAGCCGGCTCCGCTGTCGTCCGGGATAGTGATCAACTTCTCCCCTGACTCATCCGCAAACCCAAACACACTTTCGAGACGTGTAAATTCCACCTCCATATTTTTTTTAACCGCCGATGACGGCTTGGCCGAGCTCTCAACATCCTGGTTGCTGCATCCGGCTAGCAATGACAAGATTATAACTCCCCAGGCCCAAATCCTCAGCTTTCTCATCGTTTCGCTCCAACTGTTCGTCACTCGGTTTACGCGCTCGCCGAACCGGCCGCAGACAACTTTCTCATATTTCATGCCTTCATTTCCAAGCCAACTTTCCCTTCATTATGTACGATCAACGCAAAAAAGGAAACGGCCCAGGCATAAGAAAAACGTCTATCGACGTACATTCTGGGTAGCCAGACCGCGTTTAGTGGTAGTTTTTCTTGCGATTATAGAATCGTTCAGCTCCGCTGATCAGACAGAAGAGGTGTCTTTCATTGTTTTAGACCATCAGCCCGACCTAAATCAACTGCCAAACGAATTAAAGTATTCTTTTCTTGGGGGGGCGGCAGACTAACACTCGCTGTCCGGACGCTTTGCACGATTATCCCGTTTGATCAGGGTAGCAGAGAAACAGACAAGCTCGGGAGAAGAAAATATTTGGTGGAGAAGCAGATAGGCTCGAAATAATTTAGACGGGCTTAGGAGAAGGAATCAGGTTTAGGGGAGGTGAAACAGACCGGACAAGAGATCAAGACAAAGACATCAAGACAGGAGATCAAGGACAAGGCGTGAGGGAAACGAAAAGACCGTGATTTTGATGTATCCTGAACCCTTCCGTTTGCAGCAGCGCCCACACCGTTCATGCTAACCCACACCAATCAAGTTGATCCGCATTAAGCTAACCCCTACCCATTAAGTTGATCTTCGTCAAACTCCCCACACCGTTCCATCGTGTCGATCAGGCCGCAGCTGCAAGAGGCTGATTCGGTTGGCGCGCGATCAGCCGACGGTAAGGGATCGCCGGAATCGCCACACACATGCGCAGCAACTTCTGCCGCATCGTTTCTTTCGCTTCGGGCAGGTGCAGTTGGCGGCGTCCGGTGTAC
>NZ_JBKIAX020000007.1:0-390503 GCF_046567315.2 Paenibacillus lacisediminis
GGGATGGACGCACCGCTGGTGCACCAGTTGTTCCGCCAGGAGCACAGCTGGGTAGCTAAGTGCGGACGGGATAAGCGCTGAAAGCATCTAAGCGTGAAGCCCCCCTCAAGATGAGATTTCCCAGTATGTAAGACCCCTTGAAGACGACGAGGTTGATAGGCCTGAGGTGGAAGTGCAGCAATGCATGGAGCTGACAGGTACTAATCGGTCGAGGGCTTATCCACAAAAACATCTAAAACACAAATTCGTTTCGTATCCAGTTTTCAAGGATTAACACCTTGAAACGTTTGGTGGCGATGGCGGAGGGGTTCCACGCGTACCCATCCCGAACACGACCGTTAAGCCCTCCAGCGCCGATGGTACTTGGACCGAAGGGTCCTGGGAGAGTAGGACGCCGCCAAGCAAGAAAGAAGAGCACCGCCGATAACTCGGCGGTGTTTTTTGCATTGTTGAAAGGTTTACAGCATTGTTGAGTGTTTGCAGCGTAATGAAACGAAACGGCGTGATGAAACGGATAGCAACGTTATTGCGGACACTGGGGGGATGGAGAGGTGAAACTTAACGGACGAGGCTAACGGACCTGAGCGACGTTATTGGGTCGAAAACGAGGGGTTAGAAATTCTAACGGACTGAGCGGGCCTTATTTCACTCAAATTGGCGTCAAAGTCCGTATTTTTGGCCCAATAGCGTCGTCTGAGTCCGTTAGAACGGGAAATACCCGGGAAATGGGGCGATAAGGTCTTTCCTGTCCGTTACGGGTTTTACGGGGGGCGAAACTTGTTTAAACATGAGATCACAACCAGGATCGCTTATCGGCCGGTTCGGGGGTAATCCATCCAGTGAGGGGCTTCTATCGCTCAACCGGTTAAAAAGCGGTGAAAAAAACGTCAACTTTTAGACGAAAGGGAAAAGAAACTGTAAGCTTGGCTGTTATCAATTCTGTCGAAACAGCGGCTATAATGGTAAAAGTGGCGGAGGACGAATAGCGGCTCTGTACATACAACAGAAGATGATCATCAGGAGGAGACTAACATGAACAAAATGATGCGTTTAGGAGCTATTGCTATGGGGGCAAGCTTGTTATGCGGTGGAATACTGCTTCCGGTTGATCCGGGCCATGCGACTGCAGCGGCGCAAAAACCTCAAGCGGTGCAAAAGGGGAATGCCAACGCGGCTACAACCACGAATAAAAATACCGCCTCCAATACGGTTGCTCTTCTAGTAAACGGCGAAAAAACGGGTCTACAGGGGCTGATGCTGGACGGAAAAACGTTCGTTCCGGCCGCCTTTTTTCGAGATGCATTAAAAATTCCCACGAGCTATGATTCCAAATCAAAGACTTATAAGATCGGCCAAGGTTACCGGCAGTTAACTATCGAAATGGCTGGAGGAAGCGTGATATCTTCCATTAATGGTTTCTATGTAGGAGAGGCCAAACTTATTAACGGGAGGCTCTACGTTCCTTTTCAATGGGTGAAGGACTATCTTGGATACGATGCGGTATGGATTAAGGACGCCGAGCAATTGAACGTCATGAAAAGCCGGGAGAATAAAGTGACAGTGACCACCTCAAGCTATGACCAGGAGAGCAAGCAGGCTTCGGTTCATCTCCAATATCCTCAACTGAGCGGCACGGGGAATGCTGAGGCGGAGAAGGCGATCAATGCGGTTTTTGAAAAACAGATCGGTGACTACAAGGAGCATATCGCCGAGGTCATGAAGGAAGCCGGCGATCAGAGCGTAACGGATCCGTATACTTTTGGCAGCTCGTATCTTGTCACCTATAATCAAAACGGCGTACTCAGCCTGTTACTGGAATACACAGAGTATACCGGCGGAGCCCATGGCATGACGTATCGCACAGGATACACTTTTTCGCTGAAAGATGGCAAAGCCCTGGGGTTAAATGATCTTTTGAGTGCGAATAAGGATTATAAAAAACAACTAAACACACGGCTAAGCAAGGAGCTAAAAGCAAACCCTGGTTACCTGGGAGGCTTTAAAGGGCTGAAGGAGCAACCGGATTTTTATTTGCTGCCGGGCCGCGTACAAATTTTTTTCCAATTGTATGAATACACGGCATATGCCGCAGGTTTTCCGGAATTTGGCTTTGCCTGGAACGAGCTGCTCCCGAAAGGCGCCAATCCGTTTGGTTCTTTAAAATAACGCAAGCCTGCCAATTCCGTCACGCTTTTCCCGGTTGTTTTCATGTACAATATGATTGTGCGTTTTGTAGTTCGCCTTATTATTCACGATCATATTGCTGGAGGTAACTTACGGGAATGAAGCCGATTATGGAAGTAGCCGCATCGTTTGGGATTGCGGACAAATATCTGGAATTGTACGGCCGTTATAAGAGCAAACTGGATCTTAATCTGCTAAACGATATGCATGACCGCCCCGACGGGAAATTAGTGCTGGTGACGGCCATGAACCCTACGCCGGCCGGGGAAGGAAAAACGCTGACGACGATCGGCCTGACGCAGGCGCTGAATGCGATTGGGGAGCCGACGATCGCTGCGCTGCGGGAGCCGTCGCTGGGTCCGTGCTTAGGCATGAAGGGCGGAGCGACCGGCGGAGGCAAGGCGCAAATTTTACCGTCCGAAGATATCAATTTGCATTTTACCGGTGACCTGCACGCCATCACTTCCGCGCATAACCTGCTCGCGGCGATGATCGACAATCATATTTTTCAGGGGAATGCGCTGCAAATCGACACGGGTCGCATTGTGTGGAAGCGTACGATGGACATGAACGACCGGAGCCTGCGGCAAATCGTTGTCGGATTGGGTGACGGAAATGGCAGGGTGCATGACTCCGGCTTTATCATCACGGCGGCATCGGAGGTCATGGCGGTGCTGTGCCTCAGCGAAAGCGCGGACGATTTGAAGCGGCGCCTCGGCAGGATGGTGGTGGCCTACAACATGTCCGGGGAAGCGGTGACCGCGCTGCAAATCGGTGCGGTCGATGCGATGACCGTTTTGCTCAAAGAAGCGATTAAGCCCAATTTGGTGCAGACGGCGGAAGGAACCCCGGCCATTGTTCACGGAGGCCCATTCGCCAATATCGCCCACGGATGCAGCAGCGTCATCGGAACGAAAACCGCCCTGAAGCTGGCGAAAATCGTAGTGACGGAAGCCGGTTTTGGAGCGGATCTGGGCGCGGAGAAGTTTTTGGATATCAAGTGCCGCCAGGCCGGATTAACGCCGGACGCCGCGGTGCTCGTCGTTACCGTAAAGGCGCTGAAATATAATGGCGGCGTCCCCAAGGCGGAACTGGATAAACCGAATCCAGCCGCGCTGGAGGCAGGTCTGGCCAACATGAAACGGCATTTGGAGAACATCGGAAAATTCGGCGTTCCCGTGATGGTGGCCATCAACCATTTTGCGGGCGATGCTCAAGCTGAAGTCCAACTGGTTATTGAAGCATGCCGCCATTTGGGGGTTCGGGCCGAACTGTCCGATGTCTGGGCTCAAGGCAGTGCAGGAGGTTTGGAAATGGCCCGGACACTGCGCGATATTTTGCGAGAGCAGCCTTCGCGGTATGCGCCGCTGTATCTGGAGGAGCTTGAGCTCCGGGAGAAAATCGAAACCATCGTGCGGGAAATCTACCGCGGCGCCGGCATCAAACTGTCCGCCAAAGCGGAAGCGAGAATTCAAGAATTCGAGCGTTTCGGATTCGGCCGCTTGCCAGTGTGCATGGCCAAGACCCCGTATTCTTTCTCCGATCAGGCGGCTCTGCTTGGAGCGCCGGAAAACTTTGTCGTCCAGGTGCGTGACGTAACGCTCTCCGCCGGAGCAGGTTTTATAGTCGCGCATACCGGAAATATCGTTACAATGCCCGGCTTGCCCAAATCTCCGGCGGCCGAACAAATCTATCTGGACGAGAACGGGGAAGTGGCCGGTTTATTATAGAGGTTGACCATAAGCTGCTGACCATAAGCTGCTGACCATACGCCAAAAAACCGGAGAGGCTTCCCAACAAGGGGAGCCTCTCCGGTTCAAAGGCAATTCGCTAAAATTTACTGAATTATTTCACACTCTTGGCCGCTTCAACCAGCGCTTTGACATATCCTTGGGTATCCACCAAAGTCGCTCCGCTGACGGCGTCAACCCATTGTTCCGCGCTTTTGTTGGACAGTTCGTCTTCGAGCTCGGCGACGGTTTTGCCGGTCACATATTGTTCAATCGCTGTCAGCGACTCGTCGACAGGCGTAGTTGCGCCGGCTTCCTCTTTCATGTGCTCGCTGTAATACTCGGCATTGGCTTTTTTGGAGGCAAGCACCATTTTCGGGTCTTTGTAGTTTTGCCCAAAATCTTGGTCCGAATTAGGGACGCCTTTGGCTACGTCGGTGCTCATAAACTGGTAGTCGTCCAAGGATGCGCCGACGATTTTGTCGCCCTGCATGGCCACTACGGCAACCGTAAAGCATTTAGTACCGTGTGCGGCGTATTCGACACGTCCCATTTTGACGGGCGCCGAGTCCGCAGCGGTGGTTGTGGCTGCCGCCGTTGTTGAGTCATCGGCTGCTTTGGTGGAGCCGCCTTGCGCTTGACTGTTGCTGGAGCATCCGGCAAAAACGGCGACCAGTCCCAGACTAAGCAGCAATAATGAGAATTTTTTCACAAACATGATTACATATCCCCCTATAAAAATTAAATATTTGCCTTTTATTCATAACATGTTCTTAAGACTGGCGCCTATGATCTAACTCACCAAATTGTAAGCGTTATCGCTGGAGTAACCAGCGGACAAACAACAGCTTTAGAGCGATTGACACTTATAGATATTTCTGACAAACTCATCATAGGATTGCCGCTAAACCGGCGGAATCAAACTTGAGGAAAAGAGGTGGGTTTGTGGAAATCAGACAGTTAACCGCAGACGAGTTTGATGACAGCTTGAATTTATCCGAGTATGCCTTCCAGTACAAATTACCGCCGGAGGATCGGGAGAAGCAAAAAGCCCGGTTTAACCCCGAGCAGACCTGGGGGGCTTTTGAGGGTGGCGAATTGCTGGCCAAGCTGACCTTGCTTCCGCTGCAAATATACATACAAGGGAGAGCTTTGCCGATGGGAGGCATCGCCGGTGTCGCCACCTGGCCGGAGAGTCGCCGGGGCGGGCTCGTCAGCAAGCTGTTGTCCAGGGCGCTGGTGCAAATGAACGAGGAAGGTCAGGTGTTGTCCTGCCTGCATCCCTTCTCCATTCCTTTTTACCGCAAATTCGGCTGGGAAGTGTATACCGATCACAAAAAATATACGATCAGCCCAAGCAATTTCCCGGTCAAAACACAAGTTGGCGGTTCGGTAAAACGCGACATTAAAGATATCGAGCTGCTGAACCGGATTTACCACAAGTTTGCCCTTAAGTATAACGGTACCCTAGTTCGCGATACAGACTGGTGGGAGAGAATGGTGATCGGTACCGATGATCATACCGCCGTTTATTTTTCCGAAGCGGACGAACCGGAAGGTTATACGATATACCAGGTTAAAAACAGGGAGTTGCTAATTGACGAATTCGTATTTCTAAATGATACAGCGAGAAAAGGTTTGTGGACGTATTTGGCCAATCACGATTCGATGGTGACCCAGGCCGTGGTTGATCATGTCCCTGCGGACGATTTGCTGCCGTTTATGCTGCACGACCCCCGCTGCAAACAGGAAATCGCACCTTATTTTATGGCCCGTATCGTAAACGCCGGCGCTTTTGTCGGTCAGTATTCGTTTGTTGCCCAGGCCTCGCAAACCCAAACGGCTCGGTTGAATCTTCGTATCATCGACGGGTTTGCTTCATGGAATGACGGCTCATGGATGCTTGAAGTGGATGCCGAGGGGCACGGGCAGCTGGCCACGGCGGAACAGTCCGGCGAGGATACCGGGCTGACCTGCGATATCCAAACCTTGACGGCCATACTGCTGGGTTATAAAAGACCACGCGAGATGTATGCTTACGGCCGCCTCACTGGCCCGGAACGGGATGTGGAGACGCTGGAGCGGCTGATCCCGGTTAGCGCGACGGCTTTATTGGACTTTTTTTGACAAGTATACAGGAAAAAAGACAAGACCGAGGACAACCCATGTCCATCGGTCTTTTTTTCTCCAATTTTCTTCAATCAGAAAAATTCAAACCTCAAATCGCAATATTGCCTCCTCAAAAAATGTATCCGTTTTCGTTAGACTGGAAATGAAAAATCCGGAAACCGAAGAAAGGGGTACATGAAATGAAGAGATCAAAACCGTGGGCCATCCTGCTCGTTGCGGTCATGATGATGTCCTTGCTGGCCGCTTGCGGCGGAGGCGGGGGCAACAAGACAAGCAACGGCAACGCCAGCGCTCCGGCAACCACGAATGAAGGCGGAGGTTCGACAAACTCCGGAACCGACAGCGGAGAAAAAATCGAACTGACCTTCTGGTCGCTGGGTACGACAAACTACGAGGATCTGGCCAAGGAATACACGGCAGAGCATCCGAACATTACGGTTAAGTTCCAAAACACGTCCGACCAAACGGCGCACCATAACAACCTGACCACAGCGTTGTCCGCCGGTTCGGGCGCACCTGACATCTTTATGTTGGAAATCGCCTTCATGGAACGTTTCATCAGCGCCAAAGACAAGTTCCACAACCTATATGATCTGGGCGCGAAAGACATCGAAAGCAACTATCTCGACTGGAAATGGAAACAAGCGACTTCGGTCGATGGGTCTTTCCAATTGGGGTTGCCTACGGATATCGGGCCGACGGTTGTTTATTACCGGACGGACCTGGCCGAGCAGGCTGGACTCCCAACCGATCCGGACGGCTTTAGTGCAGCGATCGACTCATGGGATAAATTCGCTACGGTGGCGAAGCAGTTCAAGGAAAAAACCGGTAAACCGTTTGCCGATTTGACGGATCTCGTCTACAACGGTTTGCGCGACCAATCGCCGGATCAAATTTACTTCAATAAAGAGGATGGCGCTTTCATCGGTGACACAAACCCGCAAGTGAAGAAAGCATACGACTTTACGGTAAGAGGCATTCAAGAAGGCTGGATCGGCAACTGGATTCTGTGGTCGCCGGAATGGCAAAACGCGATCAACCAAGGCGACTTCGGCGTAATGCTCGGCCCGGCTTGGATTGCAGGTACGATCCGCAACGCCAAAGACTCCGCAGGCAAATGGGAAATCGCTCAGCTTCCGGAGGGCGCGGGCAACTGGGGCGGTTCCTTCCTGACGCTGCCGAAAGAAGGCAAACATCCGAAGGAAGCATACGAATTCATTTCCTGGCTGGTGAACAAAGATAACCAGTTGAAATCGTTTAAAGAAAGCGGCTTGTTCCCGTCGATTCCGGCCGTATACGATGAACCGGATTTCAGTTCGGAACCGGACGAATTCTTCAGCGGCCAAGTCATTGCCGAGGCGTACGCCAAATCGGCGGAACGCGTAAAACCGGTCTACTACGGACCGCTGCATGACCAGGTCGACACGATCATCAAAAACGCGCTCAAAAACGTGCTGGAGAAAAAAGCTGACCCGCAAAAAGAATGGGACGAAGCGATGAAGCAAGCAAAAACGCTGGTTGACCGCAGCTAATATGAACAATTCGCAGTAACGAAATCCATTCACTCATCCCGATTCGCAAGGGGGAACATACCCTCTTGCGAATTTGGATTTACCTTTAATTCACACCTTGGAGGTGCGTCCATGGCTGACACAGCAGCTACCGCAAGCCCGCTCCAGCCCGCTCCCGGAAAAAAAACGTTCTGGAACGAAACGAGGCGGAGCCGGCTTACGGCATACACGTTTATATCGCCGTTCTTTATTTTATTTTCGATCTTTGGGTTATATCCGATCTTTTTCACCATCTATTTGTCCTTCTTTAAATGGGACGCCCTGGGCCCGATGAAATATGTCGGCTTCAAAAACTATGAACTGATCACGTCCGATCCGACGTTTTGGATTTCCTTCAGCAATACGCTCCTCATGGGCATCATGGGGACGGTGCCGCAGCTGATCGTTGCGCTGCTGGTCGCCGTGATGCTCAACTCAGCGCTCAACAAATACAAAAACACATTCCGTGTTTTGTATTTCATGCCCAACATCACTTCGATCGTCGCCGTTACGCTGGTGTTCAGCACGATGTTCGGCAATAACGGGATGGTGAACTGGTTATTGAACAGCTTTGGCCTGGAAAGCGTCCCGTTCAACTCAGGCTGGTGGGGTGTTAAAATCGCCATCTCCACGATGGTCATGTGGCGCTGGATGGGTTATAACGCGATTATTTTCCTGTCCGGGCTGCAAAGCATTCCGACCGATATTTACGAGGCCGCACGGATTGACGGGGCGAGCCGCTGGCAGCAATTGATCAACATTACGCTGCCGCTCCTCCGGCCGTTTATCCTCTTCGTCACGCTGGTGTCCACGATCGGAGCGCTGCAGCTTTTTACCGAACCGTATGTGTTCCTCGGCCAAGGCGGCACCGGCTCCACACGCCAGGAAGGCGTTACAATGGTTACGTATTTGTATAGCGAAGCGTTTAAGAACGGCTTCTTCGGAACGGCGGCCGCCACAGCGGTGCTGCTGTTTATTGCCACGATTATTTTTTCGCTCCTTAACATGATGCTGTCAAGCCGCATGGGCGGAGATACGGGAGGGGGAAAGGCATGAGTGCCACTGCCATCAAAAAACGCAAACCTGACGATCCGGGCGTTCTGGCCAAAACTTTGTTTTATATCGTCATGATCATCGGGGCCGTCTTGTCCGTTTTCCCTTTCTACTGGATGTTTGTCGTCGCCACCAATGAGAAGGATGCGGCTTTCCACATCCCCCCGCTGATGACGCCGGGGCTGGAGTTTTTCAACAACTTCGACCGCGTGCTGGAGCGGACGGAATTTTTCCGCGCGATGTTCAACTCGGTTGTCGTCTCGACCGCAGTGACGGTATCCGTCGTCTTTCTGAGCACTTTGGCGGGATATGCTTTTGCTAAATATGAGTTTCCGCTGAAAAAAACGCTGTTCGTGTTCGTCATCGCCACGATGCTCGTTCCCGTGCAACTCAGCGTGCTGCCGCAGTACGTCATTATGGCCAAGCTGCATTGGATCGACAGCTACAAAGCGCTGATCGTTCCGGCCATGGTCAACGCCTTCGGGATATTCTGGATGCGGCAATACATCACTTCCGCCGTCCATTCCGAATTGATCGAAGCGGGGCGGATCGACGGAGGCGGGCATTTCCGCATCTTCTGGAGCATCGCGATGCCGGTCGTCACGCCCGCTATGGCTACGCTGGGGATTTTGAACTTCATGAACGTGTGGAACGACTTCTTCTGGCCGCTGGTCGTGCTGAAAAACAAAGAAAACTATACGCTCCAGCTGGCGCTGCAGCAGCTCTTTACCAACAAGGACGGCCTCGATTTCGGGATGATTATGTCCGCGACCTTTACGGCGACATTGCCGTTATTGATCGTGTTCTTATTTTTCAGCCGCTGGGTTATCGCCGGGCTGACCTCGGGGGCGATTAAAAGTTAACATGCCGAGAGTTTGCTAACTTGGCAAGGAATATATACCACGATGAAGAATAATAGAGTAAGGAGAGGCTTAGGGGGACACCAAACATGAAGCTCCGTCGAAAAATCTTGCTGGCTATTATTCTTCTTGTGTTTATTCCCGTGATCCTGATGGGCTCCATTTCGTATTACAGCTTTTCGAACGCCATGGAGAATAAATCAAGCAATTTTTATTGGGTTTCGCTGCTGGAGACCGACCGCAAATTGAAGTTTGCGCTGAACGAGGTTACGACCGTGTCCAATTCGGCGATCGCACAGCCGGTCATTCAGAAGCTGCTGAAACAGCCGGATTTTGCCGTAACGTATGAGCAGAAACAGGATATCAATAACTTGATCAACCATCCGATGATCACCTCCTTTGGCCTGTATTCGAAAGACAAGCTTAAGTATCAATTAAATGAGGCGATGTCGTTTGAAGAATTAACGGAACAAAGCTGGTATGGGGCGATGGTAGCGGCCGAAGGCCGCCCGGTATGGGTCGGTCCCGGCGAAAACGGCTCGGCCTCAGCGGGGAAACGGGTTTTAATTCAGGCGCGTTTGATTAAGGATTACTATTCGCTGGAGGATATCGGCGCGGTCGTTATTTACGTCAAACCCGATATTCTGGATCAGGTATTTTGGGATGCCGCCACGTTAAAGCAGGGGGATATTCTGCTGGTCAACAAGCAGGGGAATATCGTCTTTGACAAGTCCGGCGCGCATATTGGGGAACAAACGGAGTTTCCTTTTTTGACCCGGGAGGATTCCGGCGGTAAGGGCTACTATACGGACAAATATCAGGGCGAGAAGTCGCTGATCACTTATTTGCCCTCCCATAATAAGGATTGGTTTCTGGTGGCGATCACCCCCAGCAAGCTGATCGCGTCGGAATCGCTGTCCATTCGCAACATCGCCATTGTGTTGGTGCTCGTCTCTTTGATTTCCGCGTTTCTGTTCGACCGCTTTTTCGTCCGCCGGCTCGTGCGCAGCATCATCGGCGCGGTCAACGGGATGAAACGGGTCCAGCAGGGCATCTTCGTGCCAATCACGTCCAAGGTGAGCACCGGAGATGAAACGGATCTGCTGGTCGACGGGTTTAACCGGATGAGCACGCAAATCAGCGAGCTGATCGATCAGGTGCAAACGGAGCAGGCGAGAAAAAAGGAAGTTGAGCTGCAGGCCTTGGTTGCCCAGATCAATCCGCATTTTATTTACAATTCGCTGGAATCGATCAATTCTCTGGCGGTTTTGCAGGGGAACAGGGATATCAGCAAAATGGTCGTTTCCCTGGGGAAGCTGCTGCGCATCAGCATTAGCGAAAATCAGCAGCTGATCCCGCTTTCGATGGAGATGGAGCATGTGCGGCATTATCTGGATATCCAGAAATTCCGCTTTGAGGACAAATTCGCCTACCATATCGAAATCCCCGAATCACTGAAATACTACAAAACCCAGAAGCTGATCGTTCAGCCGATCGTGGAAAATGCGCTGTATCACGCGATTGAGCCGATGGAAGAGAACGGGATCATTTCCATTACCGCCAGGGAAGACGAGCGGGATATTTTGATCGACGTCATGGACAACGGTCCGGGCTTTGACTCGGATACGCTGATGCATTTATGGAGCAAGGACTGGGGCAACTTGAAAAAATACCGGGAAAACGGCGTCGGATTGAAAAACGTCCACGAACGGCTGCGTATCCGGTTTGGCGGTTATTACGGCATTATGATTTGTTCCTCTCCCGGATTCGGATCGATTATTCGCATCCGCATTCCGAAGATACTTCCATGAGATTTAGGCGAAAGTCATACGATGAAGGGGGAGCCGCCATGCGAAGATGGTTTTTGAATTGGGGTTGGATTGTGGTTTACGGGTTGGTGCTTGCCGGTTCGGTGCTGGTGATCGCCGCCGACGGGCATGAGCCGATTGAGGAGAGCCAGGCGGACAAAATTACGCTGACGTTCCGTCATTTTTGGATCAAGGAGCATGACCGGCAGATGCTGAGCATCGTCGAGGACGTCGTGAATGAGTTCCAGCAGTCGCATCCGAACGTCAAGGTGAATTTTGAAGGGATGGACCAGACCGTCCATCGCGAGCAGAAGCTGAAAAGCGAAATGGTGACGGGGACACCGCCGGATATGTTCGTGTTGTTTGGCGGCGCCGAAATCGAGCCGTACGTCCGCTCCAACCGGTTGATGGATTTGACCGAATTCGTGGACGAAAACGGGCTGCAGGGAGAGTTTCAGGATCTGCATCTGTGGACGTTTAACGATCGCATATACGGGCTGCCAATCGAAGGAAACGCGGAGCCGCTGTTTTACAATAAGGAGATTTTCCGCGAGCTGCATCTGGATCCGCCGCAAACGCTGGACCAGTTGAACCGGGCGGTCCGGGTCATCGCGGCAAGCGGAATTACGCCGTTTGCGTTGGGCAATGAGGAAAGATGGCCGGCGGCGATTTTTGCCCATTATTTGATGGACCGGTATGCTGGGCCCGAGCTGATCAATGAGCTGGCGCAGGGTGAGGAGAAGCAAAGCTTTGTTAATCCAGGTTATGTGCAAGCGTTTACGCATTTGGAGGAATGGATTGATCAAAACGCGTTCAGCATCCCGGCCAACGATATGTCGACCGAAGAGGCTATTGAGCTTTTTACCAGTGGAAAAGCAGCCATGTATCTCAACGGGAACTGGGACATCAACCTGTTTCATAATGGGAAGGCCCCGGCCGAATTCCAAAACCAGGTCGGTGTTCTCCCGTTTCCTGCCTTGACGCCGGACGGGGAGAAATCCATCGCCGGGGGATACACGATCGGCATCGGGTTGTCCTCCAATCTGGATGAAGCCAAGTTACAGCCGGCATTGGAACTGCTGCGGGCTTTTTACACGGATGAAGTTCAACGGCGGATCGTTTACGAAGCGCTGCGGATTCCGTCGATGAAAATTTCTTACGATTCGAAAAAAACGGGGCCGGTATTCGCGCAGGTCACCCGATTAATGGAACAGAGCCCGCCGAGTTTTGTGCCTTACGATAATGTCCTCTCTCCGGAGGTGAATAAAACGTTCCTGAAGGTGCTGGAGGAAATGATCGACAGGGGGAGCTCTCCGGAAGAAGCGCTGGAGCAAATTGAACAGACTTCGGAACAGTATTGGCGGCTGCGCAGGAGCTCCGCCCCCGAAGAATCGGCTTGGAGGTGAAGCAAGTGGAGGGTAAAGCGGAGAAGTACCGGGTTATTTTGGTCGATGACGAACCGGTCATTTTACGCAGCTTGAAGGTGGCCGTGCCTTGGGAGGAGCTGAATTTGGAAATCGTCGGGGAAGCGCGGAACGGGGAAAAAGCGCTGCAGCTCGTCCGGGAGCTGTCCCCGCACATGATTATCAGCGATATCCGCATGCCGGGCATCGACGGGATCGCTTTGATGAAAAAGGTGCTGGCCGAAAATGACAAGCGGCTGTTTATATTCATCAGCGGGTACGGGGAGTTCGAATACGCCCGCGAGGCGCTGCGCGAAGGGGCCTTCGACTATTTGCTGAAACCGATCGACCACGATGAGCTGATCGAGATGATCCAGCGGGCGAAAAAAAACCTGGAGAAGCAGATGGAGAACGATAAGCTGCTGCATTCCGTCCAGGTTTTGTCGGTGCTCGCGCGCGAGCGGCTGTTTGCGGAGTTTATCGAAGGCAATCAAGGGCAGAGCCCGATTCAGCATATGCGCTGGCTGGAAAACAGCGAGCTTGCACAGGATTATTTTATGGCGGTCATCCAGTTGGACCACTATATGAAATTAAACGAGCAATGGACTCCGGAGGAGCGGCGGTTGTGGCTGTTTGCGATCCGCAACATTTTGGGGGAATGGTCGATGGCAAACGGTGCGCTGACGGTATTTCCTTTTCATGGCGGGGAGTGGGTGCTGCTGTTTCCGGGTTCGCTCAGTGCGAAGAAGGAGGAGCTTGGCAGCGACGTCATCCGTCAAATCAAGATGAACACGAAATTGTCCTGTTCCATCGGGTTCAGCCAGCTGGCGGCGGGGATGGAACAGTTAAGCGAGGCTTACCAAAGCGCGGCCAAAGCGCTGTACCAGCGGTTTTACAGCGACCGGGGAGGCGTGTTTCTTGATTCCGCTGCGGTTTCCGGGGAAGAGGCGGTGCGGGAAGTGAAATATCCGAAGCATCTGGAGGCGGCGATGCTGGAGAGCATTCGCACGCTGAACAAGGAGCGGCTGCTGGGCACTTTTGACGAGACGAAGCGGTATATCGAGGATCAGGCGTTCTCCAAGGAGATGGCCGAGCGGATGATCGTGGAATTGACGGTGGTGCTGTACCGTCAGTTTGAGCATTTGAATCTGTCGATGGAATGGCCCTTGGAAGGGATGCTGCAGGAGCTGCACTCTTTGGGCACCCTGCATGAAATGATCGGACTGCTGAAAAGCAATTTTGGCAAGTGGATCACCGACAGCCGGGAGAACCCGTCCAAAGAAAATATCCAGAATGTGATCGGCAAAACCCAGGAGTACATTTTGAGCAACTACCATAAGGACCTCAGCATCGACGAGGTCGCCGAGCTGGCCGGCCTCAGCATCAGTCATTTTTGCTTGCTGTTTAAGCAGGTAAGCGGCTATACGTTCCTGGAATACTTGACCCAATGCCGTATCGAGAAAGCGAAATTCATTCTCAAGAACAGCCATGTCAAAGTGTACCAGGTCGCGCCGATGGTCGGTTATCAGGACCCGCGCTACTTCACGCAAGTGTTCAAAAAAGTCGCCGGCATGACGCCGACCGAGTTCCGGGAGGCGGGGGCGTAGGGTCTTAGGGTCTTAGGGGCTTAGGGGGATTTGGGAGTAATGCACCTGAAACTAAACTAGATATCGGCAGTGTCATTGGATATATCCAATAGAATTGGAAATAAAGTGGCAGATACAGCAGCTTGATTGGATATTTCCAATAGATGAGGCTTGGTTAGGCGGTAAACGGGTGCTTTTAGCGAATTCTATTGGATATTATCCAATGAGAGCTCCCGATAACGTTCGATTTTCAGCAATCTGTTGGATTTTTTCCAATGTGAGTGTGAATGCTGCGATCCTAACGCCTGCAATCTAACGCCTGCAATCTAACGCGTGAAAAAGGCAACCCTACCTGAATGATCAGGATGAGGCTGCCTTTTAACTTTATGGCGCGGGTTAGCCCATGCCGATTTTCTTTAAGTTGCTACGTTGGCCGACGTTTTCTCATAGCCGTTTTCTCCGGTAGAAGGCGATAAATGTGGCGGACAGGATCAGCACCAGCAGAGAAACGCCGGTGAGGATCGCCTCGTTGCGGTAGGCGTCGTCGTTCCCGTTCCCGGCCCCTTGGCCGAAACCGCCTGGGCCACCGCCCATCGGGCCTCCTCCACCCATCGGGCCTCCTCCACCCATTGGACCATCGCCGCCCATGAGGTCGCCTTCGCCGGGAAAACCGTCTTGACCTTGTCCTCGTTCTCCGCCTATGTTCCGGCCTCCTTGCTGCTGATTATCGCCGGCCGCACCATTGCCTTGCTGCGTGGCTTCATCCTGAGCGCTTTGCACCGGTTGTCCATCCGTCAGCGCATCAAGAGTAGAGTTATCGGCGGATTGCCCGCTCTGCGCGCTGGCTGCAGCTGCCACGGGCTCTACGCTTTGCCAGCTCTGAACGTTAGAGCTGTAGTTGCCGGTTAGAGCGGCCGCGTATGTGCCAGTTTTGCTTTGCTCAACTTGCCCGCTTTGGGTTTGGCCCTGCTGATCACCCTGCTGATCGCTCTGCTGGTCACCCTGCGCGTTTCTGTTGCCCGGCACATTTTGCCCGGCTTCGGGATTACCGCCCGCCTCGGGCATGCCGCCGTTACCCATAGGGGGCATACCGCCGCCCATGCCGCCCATACCACCCATACCGCCGCCGCTGCCGGAGCCGTCCCCGGACGAGGGGAGCGTTCCGTCCAGTTGCTGTGAGATGTTCTCTACTTGGCTGGCGTTTGTGGCGATTAATTGCGTGACGGCTTGTTCGAATTCTTCATACGTGTAGAACGCAGTAGGATCAGCTTTGACATAAGGTGCAATCATCTTGGACAGTGCCGTTGCGCGCTGGCTAAACGCCTCGTTGGCCAAAAAGCCGTCCACCGCCTGCTGAAGAACTTCATGGTAATAGGTCTTGTACTCATCAACTGCCAGAAGTTTCGCTACGAGTGGCCGTTCGGAAACGGCGCCTTGGGTCGGCTCATCGATCAGCAGGCTGCTTTTGCTCCGGCTAGCGCCAGCCCCTGCTTGGGCTGGTTTGCCGCCCTCGGCATCCGTGCCTCCGGCATTGCCCGCCGCGCCGTCTGTGGCAACTCCGTCTGCCGCGCCGCCTACGGCAGCTTCGCCCACGGCAACTCCGTCCGCCGCGCCGTCTGCGGCAGCACTGCCCGCCGCATCCGTGCCACCGGCACCGCCACTGCTCCCGGCGCCAGCAGCATCGTTCTTGCCGGAAGTTGTCCCGGCCTCGCCCTCTGCGCCCGCTGGAGCATTTGCCGTACCATTCGCTCCCGTCGGCGTACTCGCCGCACCGTCCGTGCCCACTGGAGCATTCGCTGCGCCATCCGAGCCCGCTGAAGCATTCGCCGCGCCATCCGCGCCCGCCGGCGCATTCGCTCCGCCATCTCTGCCGGCCGCTCTGCCGCCAGGGCGGCCCATGCCACCGCCCAAACCTCCAAACGCCATGTTATAATCCCAAGGCAGAACGGAGAAGACGCCGTCATCTTCGTACAGGTAATAGTTTTGCTTGTTGCCGCCGATGTAGCTGTCCATATTGTTCGTCAGCACATTCAGCGCGATGTAGCCCAAAGCTTCCTGCACATCGATGTATTTTTCGTAATCGCTGCCGTTGTTCAATTCATCCAGCATTTCGATCAGAATGTTGCCATTCGTCGTTTTTGACTTTCGCTCAAGCCCGGTGTAGGCATCCGGGTCGTCGCCGAGCCACAGCAGATCGCTGCCGCTGCCGGTCATTACCCCTTTATACAGAGCGCCATAAGAATTCCCGAAATTCCGCTCAAGGTATGCGTCGCCGACCTGCTCCACGGCCAGGTAAAATCCCCACAGCTTGCCGTTGATATAGATGTTCACGAACGAATGCTTTGGCGTCGGCAGCCCCATCTCCTCGGCCAGCTCATAGGTCAGGAACTCCCGCATATAAGAAGCGTCGCTGTAGTTGTTGTTCAGATTGATTTTTTGAATGCCATCCAGCGTTTGATTGACATATTCGTCAAAAGAAAGCTTAAAGCTGTAGCGGTCGGAATCGTCCATTTGCACGACGCTGCGCAAGCTAAGATTGCCTTTGGTGCGGATGCCGACGTTATCGAAATGCAGCCCGTTGTAGTCGACGGAAGCCGCCTTGAACTCTTCGGCGCTGGCGTTGTCCAGCATATCCTGAAAATCGTCCTCATCGATCGTGATCTTCACATCGACGACCTTGTCTTTCGGAAACACTTCTTCATCCAGCTTCTGCTCCTCCGCCGAGACCGCCGTTTTCCCGCCGTCGGCTTGACCAACGGAACCGCTCGCGAAAACACCGGCGTTGTAAACGGCCTCGCTCGCGATCAAGCCGAAGAACAGAAGTGCGGCGCCGATCCAGGCCAGAAGCCGGGTCCCTTTGCGCTTCATCTTCTTCACCTCGCTTTCCGTCTACGCCACATAGTCGCCGTTATAGCTGATTAAGACGGCATTTTTGACCCCGCCAAGCTCGGAAATCCGGTTGACGAACTTCCCTTCCTGGTCGCGCAGGCGCACCTCCAGCGTCATTTCGATGTTGCCGGGAGTCACGGTTTTTTGCTTCACATTATACCGCTTCACCAGATTGCCCATCTGTGTATGAAGGAGCTGCTCGCTTTCGTCGTTTTCGCAATTGACCACCAGCAAATACGGCGTTTCCAGCGAACTGCTCTTGATAAACAGGAACAGGATCAAGCCGACGATTGCCGAACCGAGCGCCGCCAGCGTGTAAAATCCGGCCCCGGCGACGATCCCGGCTGCAGCGGCCCAGAACAAGAAAATCAGATCGGTCGGGTCCTTAATCGGGGTTCTGAAACGAACGATCGACAGCGCGCCGACCATCCCGAGAGACAACACCAGGTTGGAGTTGACGGCGATGATCACCATCGCGGTTACCATCGTCATGCCGATGAGCGAGACGTTAAAGCTTTTCGAGTACAGCACCCCGCTGAATACCCGCCTGTACAAAATGTAAATGAACAAGCCGATCAGGAATGAAACGCCCAGTGTAATGATGATTTTGGAGATGCTGATGTCTGAAGCGAAATTGTCCAAAATTGAATTTTTAATGATGTCGCTAAAATTGGTAGTACTCGTATTGTTTGTTGTATTCATAAATCAATAGTCCTCCCATGCGTTGGTTTTCGAATATTTGCGGCAAATGACGTACTTGGATGCCGACTGCTGACGCAGCCCTTCCAGCTGCAGGGCCGCCCGGAGATATTCCGGAATGTACTCGTCGTATTTCACCTCGAGGATGATCAAGTTGTCGTCAATCGCCGGAATGGCCCGCAGGTCCGCGTCAAAAATATCAACGGCGCTCAGGCCTGTCCGGAGTTCTTTGTCAAACGTGATCCGCACGTTGCCGGTTTGGCAGACGAACGGTTCGCGCACGTAATCGACGATGACCTTGGGGGCGAGGAGACGATCCTTCATTTCATGATACAGCTCCATCAACAGCGGTTTATCGGGAACACGGAGCGCTTCGATCCGGCCCGCCATGATCTCGTCGTACATCTCCCGGGTTAAAGGTTCCTTTACCTTGGCGATGTAGTCGCCTTGCTTGATTTTTTTCTCGAAATGAATCAAGTTGTCCCGGCAATTGTAAATGCGGATCCGGTATTTGCGCCGGCCATGGACGCCGCCCAATTTCTCGTGAAGCGCCGAATTGTCAATATCGTCAAAATAAAGGCTGCGGATATGGTATTCGCCGCTTTTGCCCGCATGCTCGTCATGCTGCGCCAAGCTCCTTAACCTTTGGCGAATCACAAAATATTGGTGGCGGTTGATTATGAATTTTAGTTCGTGGCGGAATTTCAGCTTTTGCTTCATAAACTGCACCTCGTTTTCATGTGAAGCTTGTTACTTAACTTATCCTACCAATGTTGGCTGATAATTGACTTAAGGAAACCTGAAAATCAACTGAATGTTTTTACATAGCGTTAATAAATGTCAAATTTAGGAAAATGTATAGTTGACAGCGGCGAAGGAGGGGCTTTATCTTTAGGAGAATCGGAAGGAGTCATTTACATGAGAGGTCGTAGAGATATGGTGTGGCTTGTTATCGTGGGTTTACTGCTGGCGGCGGCAATTTTCGGTTTGCAAAAAATAGAGCGGCATCAGGCCGCGCAGCCGAAATCGGTCGCCCTGACATTCAAGGGGGATGCGCGCAATTCCCTGGCGTTTACCTGGTACACCGAAACCCCGGGATTACAGGGCATTGTGCAGGTTGCCGAAGGGACGCAGCCGCCCGTTTCCTGGGAAGGGGAGCGGATATTCACCTTTGCGGCGGAATCGGCGGAGATTGTCACCGGGAACGGAAAGCGGCAAGGCGTTCATAAAGCGGAGGCGACTGGCCTCGTCCCCGGGATGGCCTATGTGTACCGGTTAGGCAGCGGGAGGGACGGGGGCTGGAGCGAACCGGCCGGATTTGTCACGGAGGCTGCGAAGCCGGAGATGTTTTCATTTATTAACGTAGCGGATTCGCAAGGGGAGACCGAAGCGGATTTCAAACTGTGGGGGCGGACGCTGGACAAAGCTTTTGCAGTTTTCCCGGACGCCCGATTTATCGTGCATAACGGGGATTTAACGGAAGAACCGGAGAATGAGCAAGGGTGGGATGCTTTTTTTGGCCAAGCCGGCCAGTGGCTGAAGCGGGTTCCGCTGCTGCCGGTGACGGGCAATCACGATGAAATAGCGGGAGAAGCGGAGCGTTTTACCTCCCACTTTAATTTGCCGGACAACGGGGCGAAAGGATCGGCTCCAGGGACGACGTATTCGTTTGATTACGGCCATGCTCATTTCGTGATGCTCGACACGGAGTCGAATTTGAAGCGGCAGGCGGACTGGCTGCGGGACGATTTGCAAAAGAACGGCAAGCCGTGGACGATCGTGGCCATGCACCGGCCGGCCTACGGCGGCAACCAGTACGAAAAAGCGGAGGAATGGATCAAGATCTTCGACGAATATGGCGTGGATTTGGTGCTGCAGGGACATAACCATGAATACTCCAGGTCCTACCCTTTGCGGAGCGGGGAAATCGTCCCCGCAGGGGAAGGGACCGTGTATGTCGTGACCAACACCGCCGGTCCCAAATTTAACGAGTTGAAGAAAGATAAATTTTATCATGCGGTTCATTTTCAAAATGATAAACAGATGTTCGCCGGCATCACCGTCAGCGAGCGTTCGCTCCGCTACGAAGCTTATGACGCGGACGGCAACAAGCTGGACGAAGTTGTGCTTACGCGCTAGTATTCCGGGCGCGGAGCGGACAAACAGACCGCCTAAACCGTAGCTTTGCCTTCCCGGACAAGCGCTCCCGGCCGTTCCGGTAGTACGTGCCGCGAAGCGGCCGGCGGCATGGCCGGGGACCCGGCTCCCTCTGCTGCCCCGCACAACCCAGCGCATTCCCGGAAAGCGAAATGCTTGCAACCACGGCACTTGTCGGTGTTAATTTGGCCAAGCGCGTAATTCAGCGCATCCCCAGTGTTTTCAAAAAAGTGCTCTTCCCCCATCCTATACAAACATCCGGTTTTGGCCAGCAGCTTGCGCGGCTGGGAACGCAGGCCGGAGACGAGCACCGTGATTTCCGCATCGTGAAGCTGTTTGACCAGGTTTGCGAAGTTGGCTTCGCCGGTCGTATCCATAAACGGCACCTTGCCCATCCGAATCAGCACAACCCGTTGCAAACCGCCTTCGATTTGCGAAGCGAAGCGGTCAAACGCCTGCGATGCGCCAAAAAACAACGGCCCGTCCACAGTAAAGATGGACACCTGCGGGCAGTCGTGATCCTCCGTTACCACATACGCTTTGACCTTTGCGTTGGCGGAGGAAGGATCGGGCAGCACTTTGTCCACGGTCAGCAGTTCGCTCATTCTTTTGACGAACAGCACAACCGCGAGGATCAGGCCGACCTCGACGGCCGTCGTTAACGTCGTGAACACCGTCAGCAGGAAGGTGACGAGCAGGACGAGGGAGTCCCCGGTCCGCGTTTTGAGCATATGGGCAAACGCTTTGCGCTCGCTCATGTTCCACGCCACCAGCATCAGGATCGGCGCCATGCTGGCGAGCGGAATGTTGGAGGCGTAAGGGGCGAACAAGGCGACGATCAGCAGAACGACCACGCCGTGAATGACCCCGGAAAAAGGGGAAACCGCCCCGTTTTTGATGTTCGTCGCCGTGCGCGCGATCGCCCCCGTTGCCGGTATGCCGCCGAACAGCGGCGCGGCGATGTTGGCGATGCCCTGCCCGATCAGCTCGCGATTGCTGTTGTGGCGGGTCCTGGTCATGCCGTCGGCGACCACGGCCGAGAGCAGCGATTCGATGCTGCCGAGCAGGGCGATGATCAAGGCCGGCTGCAGCATTGGCCGGATGCTGTCCCAGGTTAGCGATATCGGGTGAAGTCCCGGCAAACCGCCAGGAATGGCACCGTATGCGGAGCCGATCGTCGTCACTTTGCCGGGGAACAGCCAGGCCGCCGCCAGCGTGGATACGATGATGCCGACGAGCGAACCGGGCACCTTCGGCAAATACTTGGGCGTAAGCAGCAGGGCGGCGAGGCAGATGCCGGCCGTCAGCACGCTGTAGATATTTAAGCTATGCAGCCGCAGGACGATCTCTTTCATATTTTCATAGAAAAATTCATGCCGCTCCACCCCGCGAAGTCCGAGGAAATTCCCGATTTGGCCGCTAAAAATCGTCACCGCGATGCCGGCCGTAAACCCGATCGTCACCGGCCGCGGAATGAATTTGATCAGCGCCCCGAGCCGCAGCAGCCCCATCAACACGAGAAAAATCCCGGCGAGAAAGCCGGCGATCAGCAGGTTCTCGTAACCGTATTGCATGACAATCGCCAGCAAAATCGGGATAAACGCTCCCGTCGGTCCGCCGATTTGAAACCGGGAACCTCCGAGCAAAGAGATCAGAATCCCCGCCACGATCGTGGTGTAAAGGCCATATTCCGGCTTCACCCCGGAAGCGATCGCAAACGCCATGCCCAGCGGGATTGCCACAATGCCAACGATGCACCCCGAGATCAAATCTTTGCGCAAAGCCGCCATCCCGTAATTTTTAAAACGTCCTGTCCACTTCATCCTATAACCCTTCTTTTTCTGATTATATTTCTGTTGCCCCCAAGCCCGCGCATTCCCGGACACAAAAAAGATCCCCCGCGGTCCGGCGGGGAAACTTGCATGGGGCCGTATTATTATTGTTTGCGGATTCCTTTCAGCAAGGAGATCGATTCTACCAAATGGTTATCGAAAATTTGCCGGGCGACCGCGAGCAAATCCTTAATCAGCGGATCGCGCAGCGAATAAATGACCGTCGTGCCTTCCTTGACCGTGTTGACCAGATTTTTGGCGCGCAAAACGGCTAATTGCTGTGACACGGCGGAGCCTTCCGAGCCGAGTATCGTTTGCAGTTCATTGACGTTCCGTTCGCCTTCGCTCAGCACCTCCAAAATACGGATTCGCATCGGATGGGCGAGAGCTTTGAAAAATTCGGCTTTAAACTGCTGTAGGTTCACGTCCATCAAAATAAACTCCTTAATTTTTAAATATTTATATCTCTGAATCTTTGCATATTTACTATAATAGCATAGAAATCCATTTTGACAATGGAGAATATTGCAGCGTTTGTGAACTGGAGCGGAACATGGTATATTAATTGAGAATCATTATCATTAAGTCGGGGCAATTTGATAGATTCTCTGATATAGGAGGAGGCGGTTAATTTGTTCGTGATGATAAGAACGATAGTCGTTGAAAAAGGAAACAGCGATAAAGTAGTGGAGCGCTTCAGCAAGGAAGGGCCGATGGACCAAATGGACGGTCTGATCGATATCAGCGTCATGGTCAACCGAAAAAACCAGGAGGAGCATGAAGAGGTGGTGGTCGTGATCCGCTGGGAATCGCAGGAGGCCTGGAAAAACTGGGAGAAAAGCGACGCGCATATTCAGGGGCACCGGAACAGCAAAGGCCAGCAGCCGCCAGCCTATATTGTCAGCACGACGGTGGGCCTCTATGACGCTCAAGTGGTCAAGAAAGGAAAGGCGTTTTTGAACGGATAATGGTACACTTAAGAGATAGGAAGTCTTTTTATACATCAAGGAGATGAATATGAAACTTGTATCGTGGAACGTCAACGGGTTAAGAGCCTGCGTGAATAAAGGGTTTATGGACTATTTTAACGAGGCGGGCGCGGATATTTTCTGCCTTCAGGAAACGAAGCTGCAGGAAGGGCAAATCGAGCTTGATCTCGGCGAGGGCTATGAGCAGTACTGGAATTATGCGGAGAAAAAAGGGTACTCCGGCACCGCCGTGTTCACGCGGATCAAGCCGCTGTCGGTGCGTTACGGCATGGAGGAGGACGCTGAGCCGGAGGGGCGGATCATTACTTTGGAGTTCGAGACGTTTTATCTGGTTACCGTTTATACGCCGAACGCCAAAAGGGATCTCTCACGCTTGGATTACCGGGTGGAGTGGGAGGATCGGTTCCGCGCATACCTGAAGCAGCTTGACGCGGTCAAGCCGGTCATCGTCTGCGGCGACATGAACGTCGCCCACCAGGAAATCGACATCAAAAACGCGAAGTCAAACGAAGGCAACTCCGGCTTTACCCCCGAAGAACGCGGCAAAATGACCGACCTGCTGGCGGCGGGATTTACGGACACGTTCCGTTATTTTTATCCCGACCGCGAAGGGGTGTACAGCTGGTGGTCGTACATGCCGAAGGTACGCGAGCGCAACATCGGCTGGCGGATCGACTACTTCCTGGCCTCGTCCCGGCTGGAGCGGCATTTGGCCGGCGCCGGCATCGACTGCCACATCATGGGCAGCGACCATTGCCCGGTGACGCTGGAAGTGTCGGAGATTACAAAGTAATTGGGATAGCAGGCCGACCTAATTTGCTTCCTAAGCGGACCAACGGCAAAAGTGCATTTGATTTTCCGCAGCTTCCCCTTTCCAAGGCCATTCGCGTGCAAAAGTGCAGTTGATTCGAGCCCATTTTATAAAAAAGTGTTTTTAAGGGTAAAATGGACTGCACATTTGCATTTGAACCACCCATTTCGGGGAGTTTCGACGAAAATCGCATGCACTTTTGCATTTCGTGGGGTCCTGCAGCTTACTTCGTATCCACTTTGCGCTCTCTCACCGCACCTACTTTGCGCTTCACATTGCCACTCGCATTACTACAATGACACTACGTCTTCCACATTACTATCTTCAAACTGCCTCTTACATTGTTACCCCGCATTCCTGCCCTTACACTATTTTCTTCACATTGCTACCCTTACGTGGCCTTCACGAATCGCACATTTCCTGCGCCTTTTCGTACCTATATCGTCACCTACTTCGTCACCCACTTCGTCACCCACTTCGTCACCCACTTCGTCACCCACTTCGTCACCCACATTACTGGCCCTTTGCTTCCCGCTCTCTTTGCTTAAGGCCGTGCCTCCAAAACCGGCTCCCCTGCAGCGGCGGATTCCGGCTCTTTTTTCGCCAGCACTTCTTTTTTCAGAAACCAGCAGATAAAAAAGGCGGCGATGACAAACCCGAGCGAAATCGTAAAAATGTTTTGAAAAGCGCCGGCAAACACGGTCTGAATTTTGACCAGCAGCTCGGGATTTAGTCCCTGGGGAATTCCGCCGGTGGCGATATGGCTTGCCGTGCCGGCCGGGAGTTGGTCGGCCAGCCCGGAAACCCCGTCCGAGATATGGCGGGCGAGCAGGCTGCCGAAAACGCTAAGTCCAATCGTGGCCCCAAGCGATTGGAACAGCTGCACCGTCCCGAGGGCCACGCCGCTGTGCTCTTTATCGACCGATTCCTGCACGATCAGATTGTCGCCGCCAAACAATGCGCCGAGCCCCAAACCGAGAATGAAAAACGTGACGACCACGTACAGCACGGTGGTGTCAATCCCGATTCGCGACAGCAGGAAGAACCCGACGATCGGCAGCGTGAAGCAGACGATAAACAAGGAGCGGTAAGGCACCTTGGTGATCAGGAACCCGTTCACGATGCTGGAAGGAACCGCGCCGGCCATAAAAGCCATCATGAGGTAACCCGCCGCCGTCGGGGTTAGTCCCATCACATTTTGTGCAAAAAACGGGAATGCCGAGGTTCCGCCCATCACGCCGAGCATCAAAATAAAGACGATCAGCGACAAAACGACGATATTGCGATTCCGGAACAAATGCAGCGGTATGATCGGTTCCTTCACTCTTGATTCGATGCGGATGAGCAGCGCGATCAACAGCCCGGACAACACAAGCAGGCCGATAATGATCGGTGACGACCACGACAAACCTTGATTGTCGATCAGCACCGGAGCGAGCAGCAGCGACAGCAGAGCAAGTACGAGCGTGACTGCGCCCGCCCAATCGATTTTTTTGCTTTCGGTTCCCCGGGATTCACGCATGCCGATGGAAAGAACTACAGCCGCGAGCAAACCGACGGGAATGTTGATCAAAAATACCCAGTGCCAGTTGACGTGCCCCACCAAATACCCGCCGACCGTCGGCCCGAGCAGTTGGGGCAGAATCATCATCGGCCCGATCAGGCTCTGGATTTTGGCCCGCTGCTCCAGCGGGTAAGCATCGCCGATAATGACGAGCGCGATCGGCATCAGTCCGCCGGCGCCGATCCCCTGAATGCCGCGTCCCAGCAGCAGCACGGCCATCGAAGGGGCGATCCCGCTGACGATCGATCCGAGAATGAACAGTCCCATGCAACTGAGGTATACGCGCTTGCGTCCGTATAAATCGGCCAATTTGCCGAGAATGGGCATAAACAGCGTGACCGCAAGCATGTAAACGCCGGCCACCCAGCCGTAGAGTGAGAGTCCGTGCAGCTCGCGGATAATGGTCGGCATCGCCGTCGAGACGACGGTTTCGTCCAGTTCGGCGAAAATCAAACCGATGAGCAGGCCAAGCAGGACGAGGCTTCTGTTGTTTTTCACTAATGTCATTTCCAAATTTCTCTCCATTCCTTAGTTCTTAGTGCAGTTATCGTAGTACGGATTTTTAAACTGAATTTAAACGGCGGCTAAGCCGGGCGAGAGGTTCGAACCAGTCTCTTGTCTCGGTCGCTTTTTATCATAGTAAAATTCGGGTATCGTCCAAAGGTTCCCGGGAATGAAATAAAACTCGGTCTCGGGAATGAGATCGAGTTGATATAAGTTAGCGGACGGTGCAGGTCAGCCTTAGATATTTATTTTTTTGAGTTCGATGTTTGCCGCCGTACCGCCAACTTGAATTTTTTCGATTTCCCGATTCATATTGACGGTCAATTTAGCTTTGATCTCCGAGGGGCGGTTCATCGTATAACCCTGTTTAAAAATCAAATCCCCTGCCAAATTGTCCGGAAGCTTTCCGTTCTTATACAAGTAACATGCCAGCGCTCCGTTGGAGGTGCCGGTTGCGCTTTCTTCCGGTATGTCGTACAGCGGGGCAAAATTTCGGCATTCCGCTTGAACACCCGCCTCTGCATCAAGAGCAAAAAGATGGTAGCCGACGACTTGATGGCTGCGGCTGATTTCGGAAATTCGGGCGAAATCGGGAGCAATTCGTTTTAATATACGGCGGCTCTTGATCGGAACCAAAATGTCGCGAAGTCCGGTCGACACAATTTGCACAGGCAATTCCTCATCCAGTTCGTCGGTACCAATTCGCAAGGAGTCGGCGATCCAATTCCGGTCCACATGTTCGAAAAAACGCGGCAAAGCCTGGGTTAAAAATACCTCACCGTTTTCCTGCAGCGTTACCTCCAGAATTCCGGCTTTGGTATCCAAGGAATGGCTTCCCAAGCCAACCTTCCCTTGGGTCCACAACAGATAAAATGCGGCTACCGTCGCATGTCCGCATAAATCGACTTCGCTATTCGGCGTGAAGTAGCGGATTTTAAAATCGGCGCCCGCTGTTTTTGCAAGAAAAGCGGTTTCCGATAAACCGACGATTCTGGCGATATTCTGCATGGCGGCTTCGGACAGGGGATCGGCATTCAGGACGACACCCGCGGGATTGCCGCCGCCCTCATCCACTGCAAAAGCATTTAAAGTGTAGACTTCGATATCCAAATAAACTCCTCATTTCTTTAGAAGTGGTCAGCAACATGAGTAATGCTTCTCCCCATGCTACTTGTTATCCTGCTAACGGTCAACGTAATGGAACGCAGCAATAGATCACCATCAATTGACAATGATAATCATTATCAATTATACTTCGTAATATCAAACCATAAGAATTAGGGAGGATAGGCATGAGCAAAATCATTATCGTCTATGCCAGCTTGACGGGCAATACGGAAGAAATGGCCGAACTGATTGCTGAGGGGGTTCGCAGCGCCGGATCGAAAGCTGACATAAAAATGGTAGAGGACTGCAATGCCGTGCGTTTGCTGGAATATGACGGTTATATGCTGGGGGCATATACATGGGGAGACGGAGAACTGCCGGATGAGTTTGAGGATTTTGTCGATGAAATGAAGGAATTGGACCTCCGGGGGCGCATGACTGCGGTATTCGGCAGCGGCGATACGAGCTATCGGCTGTACTGCGGAGCCGTGGACTTGCTGGAGGAGAAGTTGAAGGACTGGGGCGCGGTTATTCCTCAGGAGAGCCTGAAGGTGGAGTATGGTCCAAGCCAAGAGGAGAAGGACTTGTGCCGGGAATTTGGCGCCAATTTCGCCAAAAGCCTGAGCGCCGATATCTAAGCCATGGCCCGCTGCGTGTTGGATTATGAGCTGGAGGAGTGGTTGCGGTCGCAAAAGGCGCCGGGTTGTCCCGAATGCCCCAAATTAACCTGGCAGCATCGCGTTCAATACGCCGTAAGTTACGCGATCAACGACTATTTTACGCTGGATCCCGCAGTTCGCTTACATACCCCGATTCAGGTGCTCCTGAACCGGCGCTGGCCGCGGAACAGGGACGATTTTCCCGACCCGCTGCATTATTGGAAAGTATACAACGACATTGTGGGGCAACTGATCCGGATCTCGGGGCCAGAGATTTACGAGCATCCAATAGCGTTATATGAAACATGGGAAACCCAGGTTGCCGAGCTTGATTTGCATTTGTCCGTCATTTTTCAAACCGTCTGGCAGCGGTCAAAGGACCAAAAACCGTGGATCACCGTACAAAAGTTTCTGGTGGAGGATCACCCGGAGCTGGTGCGGGCTTTTACGCATATGACGAACGTATTTTGGAACAGCGCTTTTGGCGAAGCGCCGGATCAAATCGAAGTTTTCGCCCTGTTGGACGACCGCAAATATACGATTACGAAGGAGAAGCTGGATTTTAAGCAATCGCTGGATTATGTGCATTTGCTGGCGGAAACCGCCGGGGAGCGGCCTTTTTTTGATGCCCAAGCATAAATTATTTCCGAATGGACTTTAAGTTCCGTACTTCCACGGCTACAATAACATCAAGCGAAAAAGAGATTTAAGGAGTGCGAGAACATGAACATCCAGGAGTTAAGAGAACACCGGCAGTATCCGGACAATATCGGACAAGAAACAAGCCGCGCGACGTTTGAACGCGATTATTCGCGGCTGATCCATTCCCCAACCTTCCGCCGGCTTCAAGGCAAATCCCAGGTATTCGGCGCGGGAACGGGCGATTATTACCGCACGCGGCTGACGCATTCGCTGGAGGTGGCGCAGATCGCCCGGGAAGCGGCGCGCGCGCTGCTGCGGGCGTACCCGGAGGTTGCAGCGGACAAGGCGGAGCATCCGGGGCTGATCATCGATCCCGAGGTGGTGGAGTGCGCTGCGATTTGCCATGATTTTGGACATCCGCCGTTTGGCCATAAGGGGGAGGAGGTGCTGGACGGCATCCTTGAGAAGTTGGTGGAGGATAAGGTGAAGCAGGCGCTGGAGGGCCGGAACGCCACTCCCGAAGAGGAGCAGCATACGCGGGAGGCGATGCGGCGGAAATATGAGCATTTTGAAGGCAATGCGCACAATTTCCGGCTGATGATGTTTTTGGAGAAACGGGAAAATATCGATGGCCTGAATTTATCCGACGCCGTTCTGCTGGGCACGAACAAATACCCTTACCCTGGCACCGTGAACAAAAAAGGCCTGTACCTGCATGAATGGGAGTACATTTCTTACATCCGGGACCGCTGGGCGATTCCCGAAGGCAAAAAGACGTTTGAAGCGCAGTTGATGGACTTGTGCGACGACATCGCCTATTCGGCCCACGATTTGGAGGACGGCATCAAGGCCGGCAAAATTGAAGTGCACGAGCATTTTCTGAAAGATTCGCATATCGAGCGGCTGATTGTGGAAAAAATCATGACCCTTGACGACTTTTTCTGGGCTGGCTGGACGCCGGACAACATTTTGATCAAGGTGAAGGAAGTGCTCAGTTCGTTCCTGACAATCTGGAATACGAAGATGCCGGTCTGCGATCACGATTATTCCCGGACGCGCCGGGAGGTCAAGGCCTATTGGGTAAGCCTGTTTGTGGGCAGCCTTGGGGTCATCGACGGCGATAGCTGGAAAAAGGTGACGTTCGTCAAGGAGGGCCGGGAAGACGAGGACATGCTGCGTACGGTGAGCGTGCTGAAAAGCTTCGCCTGGGTAACGATGATCCGCGATCTGCGGGTGCAGCGTCTCCAGAAGCGCAGCGCCTGGATCATCAAGCGGCTGTGGGACGCCTTCGTCGATCCGCAGACGTCCAAGTCGATCATCCCAGGCGACTGGCTGCGCCGATTTGACCGGGATCAGCAAAAGACGCGGCCAATCTGGACCTGGGAGCATATGATCATCGATTATATTGCCGGGATGACAGACGCTTACGCGGAGAAAATCTACAATGAGCTTTACGGGCTAAAGGTCGGCACGATTTACGATATGGATTAACGCATTTAGGATTTTATCGCATTTTGCGTTAACGTTTTGTACTGCCCATCCGTCAAATCGCCGCTGTGGTAGAACAGCTTATAGAAACGGTTCACTTCGGCCCGGAGATCGTAATTGAAAACATCCGGATACAGCGTTTGGGATAACCAAATCATCCCGATATAACGGTTAACGGAAGGCGGAGAGCCCATCCAGCTGTACGGCGCTCCGGGCACCTCAAAGTAATTGCCGTCACGAATCGCTTTCATTTGCTTCCACGTGCCGTCGGAGGCCACACTGCCGTAAATGCTCTGCGGAGCGAAGAAAATCACATCAGGGTCCCATTGGACAATTTGTTCCAGCGAAACCTCATTGCCGCTGCCTTTGCTGGACGGGTTGTCCAGGACGGCCACATTGTCCCCAAGCAGATCGAGAATTTCGGCGTGAAAAGAACCCTTGGAAATGATATTGGTACCGGTGTCGCCTAAACTATACAGTACTTTCACTTTATGATCGCCGATCTTTTCCATCGCTTCTACGGTGTTGGTATAAACCTCGTCGCAATAATCAGCCAGGACTTTGGCTTCATCCGGCATGCCGAGCACCTCGCCAAGCGTGTTGTAGCTGCCGGCCATCGTTTTAAGCGTTGCCTCCACGAAAATCACCGGAATGCCAAGCTGTTCCTGAAGGGCGTCGAGATCTTCCGCGATGCCGTCCTTTTTCTCGCCGATATCGATGATCAGCTGCGGCTTGGCGGCGGCCAGCGCCTCCATGCTCAAATCGCCGGAACCGTAAAATTGGCCGAATACGGGCAGCTGCAAATACTTGTCATTGAGATAAGCGCCAGCTTCGTCGCTCCATTTGCCGGACAATCCCACGAGCTTATCCGGGGCCAGGGAGAAAAGCACGATTTGCGCCAGCGATCCCGAAGGGGCGATCCGTTCGATATGTTTCGGAATTTCCACCTCTCGTCCCGCCGAATCGGTGAACATCACGGTTCCTGCGCCATCTGGCGACGGGTCTGCACTTTGATCGCCCGCCGCCGATTCCGCAGCGCCGGGCGCGGCCTGTTCCGGATAGGCTGACGGCGATGGCTGTTCCCCTGCGGACCCGCAGGCAGCCAGCAACATGACTGTTGCCAACAACGCAATTGAGATTTTCGATAAATTAAACCATTTTCTTTTCAAGCGGTACACATCCTCTCTCAAACCATTTTTTAAATTTTCCAAAACGAACGCATCTCGATTCCGCCTCGGGTTTTATGTATCGGAAATCGCAAACCGGGGGACGCAAACGGAGATTTTCCCGTCATACAGGCGGGCCAGGTTAATGTCCACGCCGTAAAGCGAAAGGAGCGTTTCTTCGTTCAGCACATCGCGAGGAGGACCAAAGGCGGTCACCCGGCCCTCTTGCAGCGTCATCACTGTATCGGCAAACAGCAGGGCCTGATCGGGGTTATGGGTGGACTGGACCACCGTGTAACCCGCTTGCGTCAACTGCTTAACTTTGCTTAACACCCGCAGTTGATTGCCATAATCAAGATTGGCCGTAGGTTCGTCCATCATCAGGATGCGAGCCTGCTGCGCCAAAGCTCTCGCAATCAGCACGAGCTGCCGTTCTCCGCCGCTTAGCTCCATGAACGCTCTGCCGCCCAGCCGGGAGATCCCCACTTGCTCCAGGGCTTGCTCCGCGATCAGCCGTTCTTGTTTGCCGGGGACGGAAAATACCGAAAAACTTGCCGACGTTCCCATCAGCACCATATCCATCACCGAATAGCCAAAGACAGGAGCGTGGGATTGAGGAACAAAGGCGATATGGCGGGCTAATTCGCGCGGCGGCATAGAACGGGCGTTTCTGCCGTCGATGACGATTTCCCCGGTATAACCGGGAAGCAAACCAAGGATGCAGCGGAATAACGTGCTTTTGCCTACACCGTTGGGCCCGAGCAGGCATAAGAGGCTGCTGTCCTGTTGGGTGAAAGTGACATTGTCCAGCACCCGATCTTTTTTATAGGAGAAGCTAAGCTGTTCCACGCAAAGACTCAAGCGGCATCACCCGCTTTCAGAATCAGGCTGATGAAAAACGGAGCGCCGATAATCGCGGTGAGGATGCCGATCGGTACTTCACTCGTCCACAAATTGCGGGAAAAGTTGTCCACGATCAGGAGAAACACCGCTCCGGCCAGCATGGAGGCAGGCAGCAGGCGCTGATAGTTGTTGCCGACCAGGAAGCGGGTGAGGTGCGGAATCACGAGGCCTACCCAGCCGATCATACCGCTGACCGCCACACTGGAGGCCGTAATGAGCGTGGCGCACACGATGACGGCAAGCCGGACAGCTCCGGCGTTGACGCCCATCGTGCGGGCCTCGGCATCGCCCAGGGTCAGCACGTTGACGCGCCAGCGCAGCAGCAACAGCGGCACCAGTCCCAAAACCATTGGAATGACAATGAAGAGAACCTCCTCTTTTTTCGTACCCGCAAGACTCCCCATAAGCCAGTATGTAATAGCCGGAAGCTGTTCATTGGGATCCGCCACCATCTTAATAAAGGAGGTGCAGGCGGAAAACAGCGAACCGACCATGATGCCGGATAAAATCAGGCTGAGCACCTGCCTGCCCTTCGTCCTTCTGCTTATGGCAAGCACAAGGAGGACGCAAAGGATGCTGAACAAAAACGCGCTGAACGTGATTTCCCGCTTGCCGCCTCCGAGCAAAATAGCCAGCGCCGCTCCAAAAGCGGCCCCAGCCGAGGCGCCAAGCACGTCCGGAGCGGCCATCGGGTTTTGAAAAATCCCTTGATAGGCGGCTCCCGCCGCGGAAAGGCAGCAGCCGACAAGGCAGGCCAGAATGATGCGCGGAAGTCTGACATTGTAAAAAATCGCTTGCTGCTGCGCATCGGCGTTGCCCTCGGCGGGACCAACCGCCGCTAATATCAGCTTCAGCACCTCGCCGGGCGTAATTGGATAACGGCCCAGGTTCAAGGAAATCAGGATGATGAGCAAGAGCAGCAACACCAGCGCCGGCAGCGTCCATCGATATCGTAAACTATTCAATCGGTTTCCCTACCTCCGTTAATGCTCATTTTTGTCGCCCATTGTAGCAATCGGCTGCATAAGTTGTCAATTGAAAATTATAATTAGATATAAATAAATATATTTAGTTATAATTAGTGATCAACAACACTGCCGATTAGCAGTTTTTTTCTGTAAATTTAAAGATAATAAATTTTTCGGAGGGTGAAGCATGAAGTTGGTTACTGTAGCGGGCCCGCCTTCATCGGGGAAGACATCGGTAATTTTACAGCTTGCCAAGAGCTTGCGGGAGCAGAAACAAACGCTTGGCGTGATTAAATTCGACTGCCTTACGACCTTCGACCAGCTTCGGTACAAGGAAGCGGGCCTGCCCGTACAGGTAGGGTACTCCGGCAAAGTTTGTCCTGATCATTTTTTCGTCAGCAACATCGAGGACGGTGTGGAGTGGGGGAGAGGAATCGGGGTGGATGTGCTGATTACGGAGAGCGCCGGCCTGTGCAATCGCTGTTCCCCTTATATCCGCGGTGTTTTGGGAGTTTGTGTCATCGACTGTTTATCGGGCGTGCAGACGCCGCGCAAAATCGGCATGCTCAAACTGGCGGATGTGATCGTGATCACGAAGGGAGACATCGTCTCGCAGGCGGAGCGCGAAGTGTTCCGTTTCAATGTCCGCCAGGTGAACGGCCGGGCCGCGATTCTGTTTGTCAACGGCATTACCGGCCAGGGCGCTTTTATGCTTGGCAAGCATGTGGCTAAGGCCCCCGATACAATGACGCTAAGGGATGCCAGGCTGCGGTTTACGACGCCGGCCTCGGTATGCTCCTACTGTACGGGTGAAATGCGTATTGGCGAGAGCTACCAGATGGGCATGATGAAAAAAATGGAGTTCAGGTGATGATGGATGGTGATGAAATTTCAACAGCTGATCGAAACAAGTCCAATCGCTAAGATTGTGGAGTTGTATCCGATTGCACGCGATTTTTTGCTTAATTTCGGTCTGGATGACCTGGCTTGGGAGCAAACGCTGTTCGCCGCGTTGGAACAGGTGAATGAGGAACGCCTGCTGGAGTTCGGCTGCACCCGTGTGGAAATCCCTTTTCAGTTTGCCGCTTTTTTGGAGACGATGCTGGAGAGCGAAACGCTTGAAAGCGAAATCCGTTCGATTACCCTGCTTGGGGGCCGGGATAAAAGCGGCAATCCCGAGCAAATCAGCCTGACGATCCGAACCGGGGAAATCATCGGCATCGTAGGCCCTACGGGCTCAGGCAAAAGCCGGCTGCTTGCCGACATCGAATGCGTTGCCCAAGGCGATACGCCTACGCGGAGGCGAATTCTGGTCAATGGCAGGCCGCTGGAGGACGAGGAGCGGTTTGGGATGGAGGGGAAGCTGGTGGCGCAGCTTTCGCAGAATATGAACTTTGTGGTAGACCTTAGTGTCGGGGAGTTCCTGGATATGCATGCCCAAAGCCGCTTATGTGCGGACAAAGAAGCGGTGATTCAGCAGTGCTTCGACTGCGCCAACCGGCTGGCGGGAGAGAAGTTTGGCCTGGACACGAAGGTAACCCAGCTTTCCGGCGGCCAATCGCGGGCTTTAATGATTGCCGATACGGCTTATATGAGCGTTTCGCCGATCGTTTTGATCGATGAGATCGAGAATGCCGGCATTGACCGGAAACAGGCGGTGAATTTGCTGGCCAGCAAAGATAAAATCGTACTGATTTCCACTCATGATCCGCTGCTGGCGCTTAGTGCCCACAAACGGATCGTGATCCGGGGCGGCGGCATCCATAAGGTGATCGAAAAGACGGCTGAAGAGCAGGAGAGCCTGGTTCGGATCGAAGCGCTTGACGAGGTGCTGATGGAGGTGCGCCGCCGGCTGCGCCAGGGCGAGCTGATTAACGCCCCGGCACTTTAAGTGCGAGTTCAAAAAGTCAGGCTTGTCAGGTTTAGAGCACCGAGAAGGTTGGATGAAGCTAGGGACTGAGTAGCGGAGCGTACGTTTTGGGTACGTGAGCAACGGAAGGCCCGGCTGAATTCAAGATTCGACGCCCGATCCGCTTCATGACCTGCTTCGTGATCAAAAGATGACACCTCTTTAATAGACGGGAGGAATGGGTATGTGGGAACTATACGACGCGTTAATTGAAGGGATTGAAGACTCCTGTACGGTGGAGGATTTGGTGTGCGGACCCGGCACGGCATTCGTACGCAGCAATGTGGGCTGCGGCTTCAGCGGAGCGCCGGCGGGAAGGACTAGACCGACCACTCTCAGACATAAAAATCCGGGAATGAAGCTTCGGGATCTTGCCGCATGCGTGAAGTCGTGGAATCTGCAGGAAGCCGGCATCGGCCAGGCGGCGATCAACGCCTATTACAATGCTTTGCCCGTCGCCACGGCCAACGGGGTCCCCGTTTTGGGCGCCCGCTTTACGGAGGATCGGATATACGATCCGTTCATCTCCTACCAAGCGGCCATCAGAGACAAAAAAGTGGCGGTGGTGGGGCATTTTCATTATTTGGATCAGCTGTTCCGGCCGGTGTGCGACCTGTCGGTTCTGGAATTCGAGCCGAAGGAGGGCGATTTTCCGTATACCGCCGCCGAATATATTTTGCCGGAGGCCGAATTTGTCGTCATCACCAGCGCCGCTCTGACCAATAAAGCGATGCCACGCCTTCTGGCCTTGTCCCGGGGGGCCAAGGTGGTCATCGTCGGTCCCTCGACGCCCATGGCGCCAGTGCTTGAGCAGTTTGGCGTCTCCGATCTGTCCGGGATCATGATCAAGGACGGCGAGCGGGCCCGGCGTATCTGCTGCGGCCAAGAAAGCGGTAAAATTTACGCGTCGGCTCAGAAAACAAGCCTGAGATTTCAATCATGAATTGGGGGATAACGATGCAGTTTACCTGGAATGCGAATACGATCGGCTGGTTTAAGGCAGCCAGTGCCTACACCAGATTTCACGAAAAGCTGGCGGAGCAGTTACGCCCCCTCATTGCGGGCAGCGAAACTTTGTTTGACATCGGCTGCGGCCTCGGGCTCCTGTCGCAGCAGTGGCATGACAGCGTGGGCAAAATCGTGTGCGTGGATATCAACGAAGCCGCCCTGGCTTCGCTGACCGAAGATATAGCCGCCAAGCAAATCGGCAATATCGAAGTGCGGCTTAACGACGGCTTAGAAAGCGAGCCATGGTGCGACGTCATTTTGCTGTCCTATTTCGGCAGCCAGTCGGCCGAACGCTTTTTACCGTATTGCCGCAAGCTGATTGTTATTGTCGATTGGGATGAAGGCAGCAACTTGACGGGACAAAGCGGGGCCGGAGCGGGCCGGATGCGGCTCACGGCGGGCAAGCTCGAGGAGCGTCTGCGCGAAAGTGGAGTCCGCTATTCCCGGCAAGAGGCAGCGCTGGAATTTGGCCAGCCTTTTGTATCCCGCGAGGACGCGGCCGACTTCTACGGGCAGCACGGTTCGCGGTTCCCTGCGGGAGCGGAAGCGTTCCTAAATCGGATCGTCCCCGTAAACCAGCCTCCTTACCAGTTTTACCTGCCGTTTCTGAAAAGGATGGGGGTATTCGTGATTGAAGGGGAGCGGGGAATACGGGCCGATGAGCAATCTACGGTGTAACGGTTCCGGCTTGTCCGTTTAACGCAAGAAGGCGGGGGGATGCCCCTCGCCCTTTTTTTACCTTCTAGAATTTATAAAATTTCGGGCATGGTAGGGCGATGCTAAGGTAGAGAGGGGAGGAGAAGAGGGACCTGGAGGGGGCTAAGGGACACCAGGGCCGTTATTTTCGGAAAAACGGAGGTTTGCAAAATGTAACGGACACAGACGACCTTATTTACCTCAAATCGGCCTGGATGAACGGGTTTAGAGCGAAATAGAAGCATGTGTGTCCGTTAGGCTGGGCAATACCCGGGAAATGGGCGGATAAGGTCGCTGGTGTCCGTTAGAGCAGCGTCCACTGGATGTGGACAACAGATTGGAAAGGGCCGAGGTACTCGACACTACTGTTCGGCCCGCCATTAAAGTCGTGTAATCGCTCCAAAGTAGAAGTCAAAGCCATCAAAGAACGCCGTCAGGCGTTTCTCTTACTCACTTTATACAATTACAACGGCGGATTCGTGTGACACTTGCGGCAGACCGGGTAATACGATTCATTGCCGCCAATTTGGATTTGCTCGCCCGTGTAGACGGGTTTGCCGTTTTCCACCCGCAGGTTCATCGTTGCTTTGCGTGCGCAAAACCAGCAAATTGTCTTCATTTCTTCGATTTTGTCGGCGTAGATGAGCAGGAGCCGGCTTCCTTCGAACAAGTGGTTTTGGAAGTCGTTTTTCAGCCCGAACGCCATCACCGGAATATCTAGCTCATCGACGATCCGGACCAATTGCTTAATGCTGCCTTCGCTCAGGAACTGGCATTCGTCCACCAGCACGCAGTACAGTTTGGGGATGTGGGTTCGGACGATTTCGAAAATATCGGTATCCTCGTAGATCGGGATGGCTTCTCGGCGCAAGCCGATCCGGGACGAGACGAAACCGACTTCATCGCGGTTGTCGATGCCTGAAGTAAAAATAAGCACGGGTTTGTTCTGTTCTTCGTAATTGTGGGCAACCTTCAAAATTTCGATCGATTTGCCGCTGTTCATTGCCCCGTATTTGAAAAATAACTGTGCCAATCCAAGCCGTCCCTTTCTCTAATTCATTTCGTTAAACATGATTATTCTATCATAAATCAGTCCATCGCATAGATAAAGGAGCCGCGAATTTTGGTGTTATTTAATGATCATCGCCGCCTGCACAAATGCCTTGATCAACGGATGAACGATGCCTTTAAACGCCGATCGCTCGGGCTGAAACAACGTCCCCATGTAAAAAGGATGCTGCTCCAGCTCCATGATCCGGGTTTCCCCTTCGATATCCACGCCAACGGCCCGCAGACCCGCTTTTTCAAGGAAAGGGGCATATTCATGATTTATCCCGTAGTTGCATATGCCATACTGCTCGCTGATTTCTTGGGCTCCGTAAATAGCCGCAGCTTTTGAACCATCCTTCAGGCGGAAGGTATGGGTGGTTTCACTAACCGAACAGGTAAGCGGAGTAATGAACAGTTTGGAGGCTTCCGGGTTCATTTCCGCATGATCGGCTTCTTTCACGCCCAGCACGTTTCTGGCAAACTCAAGCACCATATGCTGAAAGCCGCCGCATGTTCCCAAAAAGGGGACTTGCTGCGTCCGGGCGTATTCGATTCCGTTTAACGCGCCCAACGTGCTGGCGTAAGGGCTGGCAGGAACGGTCCATAACGCATGGCAACCGGCCAGCTTCCGTGTTGCATCGTGCTCCAGCGAAGGCGTTGGTATCCATTCAAACTGCGCTTCGCCTCCCAAATCCGCGGCCGCCAGCCGGATCGCTTCCGGAATGGCGACATGAGCTTTAACTTGCGGGTCATAATCTCCGATCAATCCAATACGAATCATTCCTGTATCGCTCCTTTGCATCACATTGATTTTTCAACAAGACACCAATTTATTATAAAGAAAGGCGTTTTGTCAATCCTGAAATTTCGTGGGAAGCTTAATGTCTATAAGATCAACATCATTTCGCTTTCTAAAGATTGGGCCTATACTAATAAATTAATAGTTTATGTTGAGAAGCTAAACGAGGAAAGTGCAGGTACTTGTCTATGAATCTAACGCATTCGCAAAGCTTGGCATTAGAGCATGTTACGGATTACGCGGCAAAACATAAGGAGGGTGCGCGGCAAGAAATCGAGGAGATTTTGCATATGGCGAATATTGCTCCCGTTACATGCGAGGCGGCCATGAATAAACTGAAGGCGCATGCGCGGATCGCGATGCATTTTCATCCGGACCGGCCGGATCCGATGATGCGCAGTGTTGCGGAGGCGATGGTCGAGCAGGGCTTATATAAAAGCCAGTTCGAGACTCTGCTGTCCAGCGGCAGCGTGACGGCCTACCCTGGCGGGGCGCGGGATCTTTGGGAGCAACGCCTATTCGGCGGAGCCTATCCATCGGAAAGCACCGCGCCAGGCGAACGGCCCAAATACGGCGCCCTGAACCTGATGCTCCATCCGGACGGGCCGGCGCCACGGTTCGGGTCGTGTTATTTCCTGCTGGCGCCGGAAGTTACCTGCCGGGCTACCTTTACGTATATGGATTCCCACGATGACCCGAAGGAAAAAGGGACGTTGGCGGAGTTTGAGATGATTTTGGCGGCTCTGCTGAAGGAGATTTTTCTCAGGGATTCCGCGCTTGGCGAAAAGGAGCTGACACCGCGGAAATTTTTCGAGCATTTGCTGGCCCGGTTGGATCAGCCGTTTCCCGACCCGGCGGGGAGGGAGCCGCAGCGCAACTTGAACCATTATATCGAAGCCCAGGTACACGGCGACATTTCATTGGAAAAAGACGTCGAGGCGCTGGTGGCCGACCCTTCGTTCAAAAATGCCCCGGTGGGAGAAACGCTGGAACAGCTGTGCCGCCGGTATTCGATTAAGCTATATTGGCATCAAGGCTTTGCGCTTCCGGTGGAGGAGGTGCCCAGCGATTTTCGGGGGCCGGCGATGCCTTCCCTGGCAAAGCGTATTGCACGTCAGGGGCGCGTGGATGTTCGCATGATCGGCGAGGCGGCCATGGATTTGAAGCGCGACCCAACGGCCTGGGGCGACCGGGGCACCTATGCGGAAGTGCTGCAGGAGCTTAAGCTGCTGTGGCATGTGCTGGTGAAGTATGGGAAACCGGTTAAACTCCCTTGAATGGTCAAGGGAGTTAGTTTATTTGGGAGTAGGCGTACCTTGTCTGCGGAAATAACGGTAAAAAAGGGCTCTATTTTTGCCAAAGCAGGGTGCTTATTCGAAATAGAGGAACTTTTTACCGTTATTATTGGAAAATGGGGGCTGTTTGGGGTTCTACCCAAGGTTTTTATCAAAATAAGACCAAAAATTTCCTCTATTCCGCTGACAAGGGGGAGAACATCAAAATAGCGGTAAAAATTACCGCTATCGCTAGGTAGTGGCTACCACCGCAAACTCACTTACGGAGCTCCCCAACTACAATTCTGCCTGAAGTTCTGACGCAAACTCACTTACTCTATAGAAGTTTTTCTTACGGCGGATTAAGCCGCCGCCCGGGTGCTGCCGGTTTGGTTTTTGCGGATTTGCACCGCCATCACCGAGGCGGCGAAGCATAAGAAGCCGGCGATGACAAAAGCCTGGGAGTAGCTGCCGAGTGCGTCGCGCAGAGCGCCTGCGCCGTAAGCCGCCGCCGAAGCGCCGATCTGGTGGGCGACGACGACCCAACCGAAGATCATGCCGGATTTCTCCTTCCCGAACGCTTCGCCCGCAAGCTTGACGGTTGGCGGAACGGTCGCGATCCAATCGAGGCCGTAAAATACGGAGAAGACGACAAGCATGTAAGGCGAGGCGCTATTCAGCGCAAGGGGCAGAAACAGCAGGGACAACCCGCGCAGCCCGTAATAACAGAACAGCAGCTTGCGGCTGTCGAACCGGTCGGACAACCAGCCCGAAATCGTGGTGCCGAACAAATCGAACACCCCCATCATCGCAAGCAGCCCGGCAGCCGCCACCTCTAGGATCCCGTGATCTCCGCAAGCGGCGATCAGGTGCGTGCCGATGAGCCCGTTCGTGGACAAGCCGCAAAAAAAGAAGGTGCCGGCGAGCAGCCAAAACGTTGCGCTCCCCAAAGCCAACCGTAAATTTTGCAGCGGCGCGAGAAAAATATTTCCTTGGAAAGGGGCCGGTTTCACCAGTTCGTCAGAGCCGTACGGCGCGGTGCCCACGTCATACGGGTGATTGCGCATCCAGACGGCTACGGCCGCAAGCACGATTACGATGCTCGCGACGGCGATATAAACCGCGTATCTCCAGCCGAAATCGGATGTCAATTTGGCGAACAGCGGCAGAAACAGCAGTTGACCGGTAGCGGCGCTGGCCGTCAGCAGTCCGACGACAAGCCCTCTGCGCTTTACGAACCACTGATTGCTGACCGTCACGCCCAGCACATTGGCCATCATACCTGTCGCCAGCCCGGAGACGAGCCCCCACAGCAGCTCGAATTGCCACAAGGAGCGGATAAAAGGAGTAACGGCCAGGCTAAGTCCTAAAATGGCCAGCGAACATACGATGACTTTGCGGAATCCAAACTTCAGCAGCAGGGCTGCCGAGAAGGGGCCGACCAGCCCGTATAGGAAAATGCCTAATGAGATGACGCTGGAAATGCTGCCGCGGCTCCAGCCGAATTCATGCTCAAACGGAACGAGCAAAACGCTGGGCAGCGAGCGGATGCCCGCCGATACGAGCAAAGTCGCAAAGGTCAGCAGGACGATAATCCAGCCGTAATAAATCTTCGATTTGGGCCTGATTTGGCCTTGTTCCTTCGTTAAGCTCATCGTATGGTTCTCCCTTTTTTTTCTATTTTGTTTGTACATACAAAATTATTGAAAATAGAAAAGCCCTTGGCGCTTTTCCTGCTGCGCGCTGCGTACTGTGCTCTGCTCTGCACGCCGGCGCCGCGGTTATGCCTCGTACATCACACTTTAGCGCTCGATCATTTCGCTTGCGGATTCCTGCTGACGGGTCAGCGCCTCGGCCAATTCTTTGCCGAGGATAGCCTCGTAGGAGGCTTTCAGCTTTTTGGAAGCTTCAAGCAGCGATTCCTTCATGGCGATCCCCTTGTCCGTCGGGTACACAAGTACGGTTTTTCCCTGGACCTTGCGCTCCACCAGCTGCTTTCCCGCCAGCTTGTCGATGAAACGCGTCAACGTGGAGGGGGTAATGTACAGCTTCTCGGAAAGCTCCTTTTGGGTGATGCCGGGGTTGGCGATGACGAGCCGCACCAGGTAACCGTAAGCCGGGGCGAGCCCCGTCATGGCAAACGCCTCGTCGGCGAGGCGCGTAATCGCCCGGCTCAAGCGGTTGGTGGTGAAATACATACAGGTGTGCAAAAAAGTGCCGTCTTGTTCAGAGGCCGGCTCTGTGGCGCTGTTTGGTTCCTGCGGCATGAAAGTTCCTCCTTATCGGATCGAAGCTGCGAATCTATTCCGAATTTATTTTGTATGTACAACAAAAATACAGGAGGCAAGTAATGTTGTCAAGAGGGTTGCCGTCAATTATCCGATGACCCGTTCAATGAAAGAGTGGATGTTTTCCGGCTGTATCGTGGGCTCGAATCTTTCTTTCACCTGGCCGTCACGATCGATCAAAAACTTCGAGAAATTCCACTTCACCCCGTTGCCCGCGTAGATGCCGGGATATTTTTGCCGCAAAAAATCCCTCATCCACCGGTCGTCAGCACTTTCCGGATCAAATCCTTGAAAAGGCGCCTGCTCGGTCAAATATTGAAAAAGCGGGTGCGCCGTCTCGCCGCGAACATCCACTTTCTCAAACAGAGGGAACGTTACGCCGAAATCCCGCTGACACGTTTCCCGCACTTCAGCATTGCTCCCGGGTTCTTTACCATTGAACTGGTTACAAGGAAATCCGAGAATTTCAAAACCATGGTCCTTCCAGGTTTCGTAAAGCTTCTGCAGCCCGGCGAATTGGCGCGAAAAGCTGCATTTGCTGGCCAGGTTGACGATCAGGAGAACTTTTCCGCGATAGGCGGATAATTCAATTTGCTTGCCGTCGATCGACGCGGCTTGAAAGTCGTAAACGTTCATTTTGGCCCAGCTCCTTCATTTTCGGCATGGGAACTTTTTACGCTCCTGCTGCATTCAGCATAACGCCAAAACCCGAAGAGGAGAAATATATGATTCTTATATGCTTGATAGGAAATCGATATAAAAGAAGCGAGGCCGAACGTTCATTTTCATGAACCTTCGGCCAGCAGGCGGTTAACCAACTCACTCATGCCATCCCAGGAATCTTTCATCAGGAACCGTTCCTGAATCGGCGCGTTCCAGGGGCGGGGAATGCCGATCGTTAATTTGCCGGCTTCCTTGGCGGGGAGCAGGTTATGCGGTCCGTCATCGATCAGCAGGTCGAAATTGACCAGGGACTTGCGTCTGGCGATAAAAAAGTTCTCGTACGGAATAAAGGGCATATACCGCTGCAGCCAGTTCCATTTTTCCGGAACCGCGGATGGTCTGGCGGCCGTAACGATGATGACGTCATGTTCGAGCGTGATTTTCCGCACTTCTTCAACCGTGTGCTCGTCAAAAATTTCAAGCTCTTCATACAAACCCGGCCGTCCGAAAAAAATGTCCTCATTGCAATCGGGATGCCAAATTTTCGTCATATCAAAGCTGGTCATCTTCTCCATGGTCAGCGGCTGGCCGGGGTACAGCAAATTGTGATAGTGTATCGCTTTCGGCACGAGATGGCAGATCGTATCGTCCATATCGATGGCTACAATTTTTTTGCGCATGGTCGTAATCTCCTGATTTTTTTCTGTAATTATCGTAACATAAGCCGCCGTTTTTTATCTATAATTGAATCAGCCCGTTTCAAGTTCCAAAAATTCCAAATAAGGGAGATGGAAACATGAACACCTTGGGAAAAATGCTGCCGAGAAAAAGTTTGGAGGAGCTGGGAATTTCGGCTCGTCATGTCATCGATTTTCTGGACAAAATGAAAACGCAATCAATCGAGCTGCACAGCTTTATGCTGGTGCGCCATGGACATGTGGCGGCGGAAGGCTGGTGGGCACCCTATGGACCTGAGCTTCCTCACATGCTGTTTTCGCTGAGCAAAAGCTTCACCTCGACCGCGATCGGTATGGCGGTGCAGGAAGGGGTGCTGACGTTGGACGACCCGGTGATCTCCTTTTTTCCGGATGATCTGCCTGACGAGGTTCCACCCAATCTGGGCGCGATGCAAATCCGCCATTTGCTGATGATGGGCACCGGCCATGCCGCCGATACAACGGAAGCGCTGCACGAAGCGGAGGACGGCAACTGGGTCAAGGCTTTTTTAAAGCAGCCGGTGGAACATGAGCCCGGAACGTTTTTCCTGTATAACACCGGGGCTACCTATATGCTGTCGGCGATTTTGCAGCAGGCGTCCGGTCAAACACTGCTTGAGTTTTTGCAGCCCCGGTTGTTTGAGCCGCTTGGCATTGAACATCCGACTTGGGAAACCTGTCCGCGCGGCATCCATACGGGGGGCTACGGCTTAAAAGTTACGACCGAGGATATCGCCAAATTCGGCCAATTGTATCTGCAAAAAGGGTTATGGTACGGCCGGCGGCTAGTGGAAGAAAGCTGGATTGACGCGGCGACCTCGAAGCAGATTTCCAACGGGGACGGCGGGGACAGCGGGGACAGCGGGGACAGCGACTGGGCGCAAGGGTACGGATATCAGTTTTGGCGCTGCCGTCATGGCGTTTATCGGGGGGACGGGGCGTTCGGACAGTTTTGCATCGTTTTGCCGGAGCAGGATGCGGTGATTGCGATGACCTCGGGCACGAACGATCTTCAGGGCGTGCTGAACGGGGTATGGGATCATTTGCTTGGCGCCTTTGGGCCGGTCCCGGCTGTTCCTGATGGTTCGTCCGGAGAGCTGGAGCGCCGGCTGCGGGAGCTTCGCCTTGAACCGCCGCGGCTGGAGCGTTGCTCGGACGCCGAAAAGCGGATAAACGGGCAAAACTATAGCCTTGAAGAAAACGAGTTGGGTCTGACAAGTTTCCGCGTGGAATTTAACGAAAATAAGGCCAGTCTGCTGATCCAAAACAAGCAAGGAGAACATACCCTTGAATTGGGCCGGGCCGAATGGATCATCGGGCGGTCGTCCCTGTCCGGACCGGAGGAACGGATCGCCGCCTCTTTTACCTGGCGAAACGAGGTAACGCTGCTCCTGACGATTCGGCAGATTGAAACGCCGTTTGCGCTGAGCGTCGAAGTTGAACTTTTTGAACAGGGGATTGAAATCCGCAGTGAAATCAATGTATCCTTTGGGGAAACGAAAGCTGCTCCGATCCGGGGAATGCTGGGATAAAGAGAAAGTCATGTCTCATGGCCTATCGTTGAAATAGTTGCAAATATCGTCATCGCTTTAGTGAAACAGGAGGACAGACAATGAACCAGGCCGTGGAAGCTTTTTTGAATGAGGTGTGGAAAGAAGTCACCGCGATATACGCCAAAGAAAGCAAGCGGATCAATGAACTTAGAAATCAAAGCAGGCTGCAGGCAGGAATCATGGATTATCTTCAAGTAGCCTGGAGAAAAGGCAAGCATACCTGGGAAGCGGGGAAAATTCACATCGATGTTTATGAGCCGTTCTCCTGGAGCGACAGTTCCTACAAAATTGCTGCAGGTGCTTATATAACGGAGTTGAGCGATGAACTGCTGACCGAGGAGTTCTTTCCTGCCTTGTGCGGGCTTGTAGACGGCCTGTTCCGCTCGGAGGAGCTTGGTTCCCGTTTTTTTGATTACAAGTTTGAAATTGTATTTGAGTTTGAACGGGAAAGATCGAAACTAACGTTGAACCGCCAGTTGTTTAATGAGCCCAAGCGGAGCCAACTGCAAAAGTCGCTGGAACAGTTTATCCAAACCAAGATTCTCCCTGATCCGCCCGTGCGGCCGGGTGAGCAGGACATGTTCTTTTTCGCCCAACATTTGGTCAATCCCGATCTGATGAAGCAGGAAGCGGGAGAGATTGATCCCTTGATCCGCCGTCTTTCCGCCAAGCTGCATAAGAACCAGAACCGCAAAAACGAATGGATCCGGCATTATACATCGGCGTTTAAGGGCTGGGCGCAGGATCGTTTTTTATCGCGGCATTTTGATTGTGCCAATGATTATGGAAACGAGTGGATTTTGAAGGAGGAGCCGAACAGGCCGACCCTGGATGTTGGCGAAATGGAATTCTTCTTATATGCGGCCCTGCAGATCGGTTTCACCGAACCGGATACCCGGCAAAAATACCTGGAGCTTGCGGTCCAATTGGGTTCGGAACAGGCAGCCGATTATTTGAAAGCGGGCAGCGGAAAATTTGCGAGTACCTATAAAGGGGCGCGGGTCGAAGGCAGGAATAACGACGTTACGCAGACGATCGAGATTCGAATCTTATCCGAAGAGGAGCCTGCTTACGAAGAAGCGCTGGATTACATCATCGGCCTTCTGCGGCAGGGTTTTCCTAAAAGCTACGAACTTAAGCTGAAGAGTAGCCAAAAGCATTTTCTGCCGATAAAAAAGCTGGCGAAGTCCAAGCTGCATCAATTTTTTGCTAATGCGCTTGGTTACCCGGCCCTGTTCCCCAAGCTGGCGGAATATGCGGATGCCGCAATGGAAGAGTTCGCTTGGTACCGGGATGTGGAACCGGGCGAGAAATCGGTGATGCCGGGCACCTATGCCGTATTGGGCCTCGGCTTGTACAGCGAGTCTTACTTTCAACTGGTCTGCCGCTATATGGACCTTGTGGACACGGAGCATCAAATGGTGCAGGATGGCTATGCGGAGGCATTTATTGAGGCGCATGGCATGAATGAGGAACATATGCCGGTGCTCGTGTCTATTTTGCTGGGAGGCAACGAGGAGGGAAGACCGGTTAAAAATGCAGCCATCGACCGCCCTGAGCTTGCCGAAGCGCTCTTCGAGGCACTGAAAGGCAAGGAAGCTTATGAACGCGAGCTGGTTCTATGCCGGATCTTCGGGAGTGTGAAAAAACTGGCCGGAGCGGCTCAAAAAGCCCAACCGCCGCTAAAAGAAGGCCTGGGACAGCTGCTCTCGCTTTAAATGTTGCGTTGTTGGAATAAGCCGAGCCGGCCGGGGGAAGGCAAGAGCCTGCGTTCATACGCGGGCTCTTGCCTCTGCTTACATGGTTCAAGGTCGCAGGGCCTCTCGCTGCCCGCTTCTTCCAAATTAAATTCGGAAGGCTCGGGCCGATCCAGTTCGCCGATATGAGCGACCTTCATCGTATAATCAAAGCTGCCGCCCCAAGGAAACTCGGAATCTCTATGAAGCAGGTGTACGGCTTTTTGAAGATGATCAAAGCTTCAGCAAATTAAATGCGGGGGGTGCAAGGCGGTGGGAATTATACGGGATAAAGCTGAGGAATTCAATAGAACGGGAAGGTATGCGGAGACGCTAAAATTATTGGAATTACGTAGAGGCCGCGGTTCTGCTGTGCGATTGTGCTAAGGCCACGCAGGCCGCCCGGCAATTTGGGGACTATGCTCATTCAAAAATGAGATACCAAAATATCGCAGTTTCATCGCTATTTTTATGAATGCGCTTGTTCGATCAGTTTGCGCCCGATTCCGTACCCTCTGTAGTTTTTGTCTACGGCTATGTCTTCTATAAGAGCATAGTTGTTCCAGTTTCGTTTCAATACGAGACGGCCGACAGCCTGATTCCCCCAGCAAGCCAAATACACGATTTGATCGGGGTTGTCGATGTAATCCGAGTAGTTTTCTTCCTCCGCGTCTTCAAATGGAGGATCAGAATAACTTTTTGTATAGCCGGGGATTTTTTTCACCGTGAAATCGATTTGCCCGCCTGTCAAAGACAAGACGAGGGTGGAATCTACAATAATCTTTAACTGTGAGTTCTCGGATTATGATATCCATATTCATCTCCTATTTTTCCGCAGCGTTTGAAAGTTAAAGTCGGGAATCGTACTTTTTAGAGGAACCTTCCGAAACTTGTTTAAAACTAAATCGTCCGGTGTTGAAAGTCATACAAATGGACATAGTGTTGTTTCCCGACCAAATGGCAAAACAAGTTTGAGGGCTGAGATGTACGAATTCCACCCCCAACATATTGCCAAACTAAGGCCCGCACTCAGCGCGGCCTTCTTTTATAGCCAAATGAAACAAAACTGAAGTGGGGGATGGTGGATGGAACGAAAAACGGCTCAAGACCAAAATCAGTGCTTGACAAAATAAATGATGACGGAGATGGGGGGAGGGAGGTGTCTCTCCAAACCACTTTGCACGATCATCCCTTTGGTTCAGAAATCCAGTCACCTGGTCAAACGGGATAATCGTGCAAAGCCTCCGGATAGCGAGTCTCGCTCCAGGCCACGGTCTGTTGTCGGCTTGACTGTCAAGCACTGATGATTAGGTTGAACCGGAAAAAACACGACTGTACCCAAAATCCTACCTAGGCATCGGCCTGAAAACCAACGAGCATCCAATTTATATGTTTCTCTGGGCTTTGTAGAAGTAGGTCGTGATGAAAGTGAAATCATACGAGAATTGAGATTTTCGAGAAACGGGAACGCCTGAGAGCATGTCAAATAAACGTTAAAGATAGAGTTGTACAATTGAACCTTGGGTGGGCGTGGTTTCCCTTCGAAAGGAGGTGAAACCATGGAAATAAACGATGCAAGTCTCATCATGATCGCTTTTTCAACATTTGTCATTGCTCTTCTAACATACATCGCGAATAATACAAGAGAAAGTAAAAACCCACCCCAAGGTCTAGCGGCCAAAGGTGGGTTTTTGTCCTTTTCAGCTTAGAAGGGAAACCCATCCAAGCCAATTGTATAGGCCGAGTGTTCGCTGCACTCGGTCTTTCTATTGCGATTTTAACATATGCGGTAACGCATAGACAAGTGAATTGATACAGCAATTACCATCGGAGAAAAAACTATTTTCTTCTTCTTTGTTTCAAGCTGTTGAACGAGAACGCCAATAAGGGTCGAAACAGGTCACTTGCCCCTAACCTGTCAAAGCCCCCAAGCCAGTGTCCGACGCGGCATCTCGGCTCTTATTCTTCTCCTGGAGCAATTGGATTTTCCGCATAGCTGATCCAATCGCTCCAGCTTCCCGCGTAAAGCTTCACCTGCGGATAGCCGAGCTTGTGCAAGGCGAGTACGTTGGGGCAGGCGCTGACACCGGAGCCGCAGTACACGATGACCTCTCGGCCTTCGTTCAGCGCGGCGGTTACCGGCGCCAGCAGCTCGCGCAGTTCGCCGTCGCTTTTCCAGGCTCCGCGCTTGTCGAGCAGCTCCTTCCAGAAGCGGTTGAGCGCGCCGGGGATATGCCCGGCCTTGGCGTCCAGCGGCTCGGTGAGGCCGGCATAGCGTTCCGCGGCGCGCGAGTCGACGAGCACGGTGCCGGGATTGCCGAGCGACCGGCGGACGTCCTCCACGCCGGCCAGCATGTCCGGCCGGAGGGAGGGAGTGAAGGCGGCGGGTACGACAGTCCGCCGCTCATCGGTGACCGGGTAGCCGCCGGCCTGCCAGGCGGCAAAGCCCTCATCCATGACGTAGACTTCGTCATGGCCCAACCAGCGCAGCAGCCACCATAACCGGGCGGCGTTTATGCCCCCTTGGTCGTCGTACGCGACGACCCGGGAGGCATTGCCGATTCCCGCCCGGCCCAGCCGCTGCGCGAGTGTTTCCGGGGCGGGCAGCGGATGGCGCCCGCCGTGCACGTCTACCGGTGCCGAGAGATCTTCCTCGAGATCGAGAAAGACGGCACCGGGAATATGGGCGGCGGCGTAAGCTTCGCGCCCCGCCTCCGGATGGCCGAGCTCAAAGCGGCAATCGACAATGACAAGGTCGGGCTCGTACATGCGGGCAAGGACCCATGATTTGGATACGATCGGTTGGATCAAAGGCGTTGGATTCATCTCGAATAACCTCCCTTATTTGCGAATCTCGAAAAACTGGCATTCCCGGCGCGGATGGTAAGTAATGTCGCTGACACCGGATTGGGTAATAATCGTCTCTTCGGTAAAACGAATGATCTGCGTGTTATTTTCGATAAGATGGTCGTCCCGGAAAACACGAACGCGCTGCTTGCGGTCAAGGGCTTCCTGAAAGTCGGCGTCCGTAAACAACTCTCTTGTTATTGGCATATGTAAGGCTCCTTTTAAGCGGGGAATCGTTTGTATCTTCATTGTAACCCGATCTGCCTGCCGGGGAAAGCCGGACCGGAATTTCACCATTTTTCGTTGCCAAATTTGATTGAGGATATTTCGCGGTTTCGCTATAATATAGGGGTTTGCGATTCGCATTATGAACGGATATAGACTAACCACGGAAGCAGGGACCTGCCAGTATGAATTCGAGTGCCAAACTATCGGCGAAATACGAAATCCTCTACATCATCGGGATCATCGCCATTTCTTTCTCTTCGATTTTTGTCCGCTGGTCGAGCGCGGAAGTGTCGGTGATCGCGATGTACCGCTTATATTTAACCAATTTGTTGATGCTCCCGCTGCTGTGGAAATACCGCGAGGAGATATTCCGGCTTAGCGCCAAGCAGTGGGCGCAGCTGCTTTTCTCCGGCTGTATGCTGGGGCTTCATTTTTTGCTGTGGATGCAGTCGCTCCGTTTGACCACCGTAGCCAGTTCTACCGTCATCTTGACGTTGGAGCCGATCCTGGTCATGTTCGGTTCCTTTTTCCTGTTTGGGGCAAAAATCAACAAGGCGATGATGCTTGGCATTGGCATGGCGCTCATCGGTTCAATCGCCATCGGTTCCGGGGATTTTTCGCTGTCCGGGCAAGCGGTGACCGGCGATTTACTGTCCCTGCTAGGGACGGTCGCCGTCGCCATCCACATGCTGGCCGGCAAGCAGCTCCTAAAGCATATCAGCGCTTTTGTCTACAATTTTCTGGTGTTCGCTGTCGCGGCAACTTCACTGGCGGTATTTAACGTCATCTGCGGGCAGCCGTTTACCGGGTATGCTCCACGCGAGTGGGGGATTTTCCTGCTGCTTGCTATCGTCCCCACCTTGTTTGGACATTATCTGTTTAACTGGCTGATGAAATATCTCAGCGCCTCGGCCGTGTCGATGGCTGTGCTCGGCGAACCGGTGTTCGCTTCGCTGCTCGCCTGGCTGTTGTTGAAGGAAAGTCTGACTGCGCTGCAGCTTTCGGCGGGCGTGTTGATCCTATGCGGGGTGTGGATTTTTATCAGGTACGGAAAAGAGACCACGAACCTCGAGGGCAAAAGCCCCAAGGCTTTATCGGCGGCGGGGGACGGGAGAAAAGCGAGCTGAGCGGGGCAGGTTGGCTGAGAGCAAGGCCCAGCCGTTTGATCAAAGGCAAGGGATTTTTCATGACGATGGGTTCCTCGGCGTTGCGTTGCATTTAACACAAATAGACGGGTTCAGTCCGTTAGTACCTACCGATTCCGCGGTTCCAGGCGACCATGAAGGGGACCACGATCTCGTGGAAGTGCCCCTGGACCGGTTAAAAGAGAAGATTTTCGCAGGGGAGGCCGATTCTTTCTGGCTTTACTGTGAAAGAAAAGGTTCCGTGCCTTGGCACGCCGCCTTCTCCCGCCAAACCGGCGGGTTCGGAAGCTTCCCGCATCTTGCCGCCTTGTGCGAGTTTCCGGCCGACAGCGTATACATAAAATTGACGGGCTGGCTTAAAGATGTGGCGGAGAGGGCCCAAGTTCCCTATGGGATATTATACGCTGCGGGCAAAATGACGAATTCGTATTACTATGCGGGCGGAGACAACGGCACGGCATTGTTCCCGTACGAGAACGGTTTTGCGTTTAAACATGAAACGCCGGGTCTGTATAACGGAGAAGGCCGTTATGTAGATCAAATGCTGCGGATGATATATCCGTGCAATCTGTTGAATAGCCGGCATTTAAACATGGTGATAGACGGCGTGAAGCTGGAGGATTGGATTACCGGCAGCCAAGAACGCGGCTTGTTGACCCGGATCGGCAATGATCAGTGGATGTGGGAAGTAGGGGAGGAACGGCTTGACTCCGTTAATCAAGCTTGCGGCGCGGCCGGGCTGCTCGTGGCCTGGAAGCCCCGGCAGCCTAAAAAACCGGTCAGGAAGCTGCCTTAAAATATGAACGGGATGTTATGCCGGAATTTTGAGGGTACGCCGGCCTGCTGCAGTCCAAAAACGATGCCCCAAAAGCGCGGCCGGGGAACCGGCTTTATGTCGATGGCGCCTGAAGGGGAAAGGGCCGCCTGGGCGACCCCCGCTTTTATTTTCCTTTGTTGCTGGCGATAATCATATCGACGAACAGGCCGATTTGTTCCTTGATGGCGATCGGGTCGTAGCGGTAAAACGTGTCGAAGTCATTGTAAAACACTTTATTGTTTTTGATCGCATCGATGTTTCTCCAAACCGGGGAGGCTTTCAGGTTGTTCAGCGCTTCCCCGGTTTTGTCCGGATCGTAGGTCGTCAGGAACATGTAATCGGCGGCATATTCCGGCAGCGCCTCCAGCGATAGCTGGAAGGTGGATTCCTTCGGATCCCATTTTTCCGGCCCCTTAAGCTTCAGCGCGTTATACAGTACCTGGCCTCCGCGTCCGGCGTTGTCCCCGAAAATCCATAACTCGCCTTTATTGGTCAGCTCATAGATCCCAAACGTGTCGTCCTCGTTCACTACGCTTTTCAACTTTTCCCGGCCTTCGGCGGCTTTTTGGTCATAGTCGGCCAGGAAGGCTTTGGCTTTCTCGGGCTCGCCTACGATGTCGCCGAACGTTTCCACGGTGTTGTGGATGTCGGTGGTCGTACCGTAAGGCAGGTACAGCGTTGGCGCGATTTTGGACAGCTCGTCGTAATTTTCGTCGTACATCACCACGATTAAATCGGGCGCCAGCTCAAGCGTTTTTTCCAAATTGACAGGGTTTGCCCCGACATCCTCGGTGTTCGCCAGCAGATCCTTGAGGAACGGATTGTTGAAGGCGTCCGGTTCGGCGCCTACCACGTTGCCACCCACAGCCAGCAGCTCTCCGGCGTAGAAGTCGGTCACGATCCGTTTCGGCTTCACCGGAATTTCGACCGGCCCCTTGACCGTATCGTAAGTACGAGTCCCGGCGGCAGTCACCTCGGCATGGCCGTTCGCCTCGGCAGCGGCTTTAGTGCCCGTATTTTGTGCGGTGGTGTTCGTACTCCCGCCCGCCTGATTGGCGCCGCCGCAAGCGCTTAAGACCAGGGTCAGCGTAAAGACGCAGGCCGCAACGGAAAGTACGGATTTTCTCTTAAACATGATAAACCTCCCCCATATGTAATCTAGTATTTTCATTTTCGTTAAATCAATAATGATAATCATTATCAAAATTCTAAAAGAACTATATCAGGTTCCATTTTCCGTGTCAACAAACAAAAAGCCGATCCCCGAGTTTATTCAGGGGCGGCTTTTGAAACTTTTAAAACTCGGTCCACCTTTCCAGCGAGTCGAGCTTCTGCTTGAAGATGACGCTCTTCTTCTTGATTTCCTGTTCGTTCTGCGAGGCGAGAACCCGTTCGAAATCCAGGATCAGACTAGCGATGTAATCTCGTTTTTCGCTTAGGGATTCCTCGTATAGGCGTTCTCCGCGGGCGAGCAGCAGGCGGTTTTCGTTGCGGTCGCGCGGGTGGATTTTCAGATGCTTCAGCTCTTCCAGCCGGGCTTTGATCTGTTCCGGGGAAGTTTGGCCCGGGTTTTTCTCGATAATCATCGTTTTTTTCTCGCCGGTGCTTACTACCGTAACTTCAACCTCAAGCACGCCATTGATGTCGTAGGTGTACCGAATGTCGATGCTCTGTTCGCCTCCGGGAGCGGCAGGCACCTGGATATCGAGATTGCCCAGCCGGACGTTATTTTCCACTCTGCGGCTTTCGCCTTGGTAGATGTCGACGCGAACGAATGTCTGATTGTCCCGAATCGTATATACGCGATCCACTTTACTGACCGGAATCGGCGTGTTGCGTTCGATAATGGGGAGAAAATGGCCGCTTTCATAAACGTCTTCTTTAATCTCTTTGGCTATGCTTGTTCCCAGCGTAAACGGGCATACATCGGTCAGGATCATTTCCTGCAGGCTGGCGTCACGGTTTTTCAAGGCCACCTGGATGGCGGCGCCCAAAGCGACCGCTTCGTCCGGATTAATCTGTGAAAAGGGAAGTCTTCCGAACATTTTGCTGACGATCGATTTGATGATCGGCATCCGGGTGGCTCCTCCGATGAGGATGACGGCGTCGAGGTCATGCGGCGCTAGCGACGCATCGCGAAGCGCGCGCTCAATCGGGCTCCGCAGCCGCAGGAGAAGCTGCGCGGCCAGTTGTTCGTATTGGCTGCGGTTCACCGTCAGCTGCAGGGTTTGGCCTTCGTGCACAAACACCATTTCCCCCGTGTTTTCGTTCCCTAAAACGAGTTTGCACATTTCCGCTTGTTTAATGAGCGCCGTCTTTTCTTTGGTGGCCAGGTTCGCGTAATCAATTCCGTGAGTTTCCGCGAAATGCGACAGCAGCACCCCGGTAAAATCCTCCCCGCCAAGGTAATTGTCCCCGGCGATCGACTGCACCTGCATCACGCCTTCAAACAATTCAAGCACGGATACGTCAAACGTGCCGCCGCCCAAGTCAAAAACAAGGAACCTAGTGTCCGCTTCCTGCTGGTGCAGGCCGTAAGACACCGCCGCCGCGGTAGGCTCGCTGATGAGCCGCTCCACATGCAATCCGGCCAAAGCCGCCGCGCGCAACGTCGCTTTCCGCTGCGCGTCGTTAAAATAGGCGGGCACGCTAATGACGGCCTCTTCGACCTCTTCGCCCAAGTAGGCTTCGGCGTCTTCTTTTAAGGCCCGCAGTATAAAAGAGGATAAATCCTCGGGAGAAAACTCATGCTCCCCAAGCCGGTACATCTTGTCCGTTCCCATATAACGTTTAAAAGTGGCGGCTGTAAGATGGGGGTGTGTAATCATCCGCTCCTTGGCGATTTGGCCTACCAAAACTTCGTTGTTGTCGTCCAAACTGACCACGGAAGGCGTTAAATGCTTGCCGAGCGAGTTAGGAATAATGACCGGACCATGCTCTGTCCAATAAGCTGCAAGGGAATTCGATGTTCCCAGGTCGATACCGATTTTTGCCATAGTTATGTACCTCGTAGTTCATTTTATATATTAAGTTTATCGGATAAAAGCGGCTGATTTTGAAATTGTTGAAAATTTCATTATACAAATAACGAATAACTGTTAACCCGGGGAAAATCTATGTCGATAATAAACTAGTAGACGATTCTGGACTTGAGAATACGGAAAAATAGTCTATTGAAGATCTCGGGTGACAACATAAAGGAAAAAAAGGGCGCTATTTCGGCGATATCCCCCATGTTGCGGAAATAGAGGAATTTTATGGCGCTATTTTTACGATTTGGTGGCGAAAGGCCGCCTTTCGACGTGTTCATCGAAAAATAAGACCCAAAAGTTCCCCTATGGTGATGAATAGGCTCAAGTTCGGAAAATAAGACCCAAAAGTTCCTCTATTTTATGGGGACAGACGATACTTGAGTACAAGACTAATATAGAATAAAGTGATCCATGGCCCCTGTCCGCAGATAAGCCATATTATTTCCGGATCATTCTACTAGTTGCTGTCTGTAAAGACAGATGAAAATTAAGATGCCCGGCGGTGAAATGACGGTTTGAACATATGGAAAATCCTTGGGATTGATCCGACACAGGATCAATCGCAAATTCGTAAGGCATATGCCCGGATGCTTAAAAAATACCATCCGGAGGATGACCCGGAGGGTTATCAACGGCTTCGGGAAGCTTTTGACGAGGCGATGAAGCTGGCTAAACAGGGCGAAGTTTTCCTGGACGTTTTCCTGGACGGAGAGGAAACGGAGGAAGAGGAAGACGAAGCCTTGGAAGAGGAAGGCGCCGAAGAGAAGGGGGAAACTGAGGAAGAGGAGCCCAATGCGGAGTCTTTGGAATTTCCGGCGTTTGAAGAGGTTTGGAATTTGGAAGACAGCCGGAGAGAAGGCCCACCATTGAGGCAGTCGCCTGAAGAGCTGGTGGCGGAATTTATAGAGGAGCTGGACGATTTATATTTGAATTTTGCTTCCCGCTGCAATGTTTCCTTGTGGGCGGAACTGCTGAACGACGACATTATTTGGGAGCTGGGGAATCAGAGTTTATTGGCTAACCGGATGCTTGAATATTTGAATGAGCACTATTTTTTGCCCGAAGCGGTGTGGGAGTTGCTGGATGATGCCTTCGGGCTGGAGGAGAGGTTCACTAACGATCCTTCCGGCTTCAAAGAGCAATACCCTAAGGTATGCGAATATGCCTTTAGGAGCTCGCCTGCGGCAGCATTGGGATATTCCGTCCCGAGCGGAGCGGAAGGGATCGATGTTGAAGCCTATCTGCATGCCCGCGAAGATTTTATCCAGGCGATGCTGGGAAGCGAAACGGAGAAAGCGCGGGCAGCGCTGCAGCGGGCGTTTGGCATTTTTGAACGAGATCCAAATCTCCTTCGCCTGCAAATCGAGTTTTACCGGCAAAATGGTGAGTTGGAGCAGGCGTTGTCTGCCTGCGACCTGTGGGTTCGCCAATTTGGCGAAGATGAGGAAGTGATGGTCGTTCGCGCCACCATACTGATGAACATAGGACGTACGGATGAAGCCCGGGATGAGCTTGAGCGGATCAGGCCCGCAAGGCCCGATGACGCGGAAGTTCTGTCGTTGTTGGGGCGGTGTTATATTCGGCTGGAGCGCATGGACTCAGCCCGGGAGGCATACGATCGGATGCTGCGGCTTCATCCGGGGGATAGCGAAGCGGCCATGGGCTTGGCCAAAATCGATGCATACATATGCGGGCTGCCGCGGTTCGGTAAGGGCCGCCGCAAGCAAATGCGACAGCTCCAAAAAGAATGGGGCCAGCATTCGCTGACGGGATTTTTAAAGAAGCTGGCAAGTTTTTTATGGCTGAGAAAAGGACTCTTTTTCTGTATCGTTTTGCTGCATATTATGTTGCCGATTGTCTGGTACTCCAATATGGAAGTTTCCTTCCCGGAATATGTGAAGCAGGAGGTCTTTCCGTCCGAACCGCCTTTGGTCACGACGGCGGAAGAACTGCAAAGCGTTCCTCCCGGAAGCGCGGTTCGGCTGAAGCTGACGAACGCGTTTTTTACAGGCATTCTTGAGATTGAACAGGAGGATGCCGAGGGGAGAGCGACCGCCTCTTATATGCTGCAAAGTGCAGCGACCCAGAGGAACTTGATGGACCATATGACAGGATACATTAGCCAGGGTAAGGCGGGGGATATCACCGTTCTTGCTTTGACCGGCTATGACGAGAGCAAGCGGATCTACGAAAACCATGAGATTGAACTTCAGGGGATTGTCCAGGATTTTTCCGGCCCGGCATTACAGTCATTACGTGATTATTGGGAAGGGAAGCAAGGAAGTGCGGATTCCTCGTCTTCGCTCGTTCTTTATGTGAATGCCAGGGACGGTCTAGGCGGCGATAACGAGAAATTCCCGGTAATGTTCCATTGGCTCGCTGCTATTTTATGTTTATTATATTGCCGGTTTATCATACTGCTGTACCGAAGCAAGCGTTTCCTAATGTATAAATAAGCTGAGAAACGGAGGAAGTGCCGTGGCAATTGCGGCCAACAATTAATATGGAAAGCTGGAAAGCTGACGCATACACCATGCTGGCTGTGATCCCCGTAGGGGCAGCGGCGGATTACTATATTAACAATCCGGAGAAAACGTATCGAGGCGAGCTCTATTTGAAGAGGACTTTAGCTCCGCATGGGGTGGAAAACCCTGAGCAGCTTAAGATGAGTTTGGAATGGCAAGCCTCCAAAGGGATTCGCGATGAATTTAAACGAATGTACCGGGAGCTGTGTCTGCTGCCCAAAACGGAGCGTGCACGCAGAATTGAAGCCGAGGCCAGTCCATACGTACAGCATAAGCTGGCCGTAGCCGATTATTACTTGCGGCGCATGCCGTCCGGCGGAGTGGGATCGTACGATTTTGCCGTCAACGTACTGAAATGTGTGGCCGGCGAGCGGTTGGGCTGGTTAACCGCCGATGAAGCGCGGATGTACGTGCAGGAGAGCGTAAGCCTGACCCGAGAGCATTATTCCAACTGGCATGACTATTGCATCGGCTTTGCCGTTGGTCTGGAATTCGTTTCCATCGATCCGGATCCCTCCAATTACGTCATCGAGGGCATGAGGCGTCTAAGAAGATTGCTCAATTTTAAAAACAGCCCGCTGGTTAAGGAGAAGTTTTTCATCTAAAATTGAAGGGCCGTCCGGATTTCCGGGCGGCCCTCTTATGTGCAAACTGAACCTCTGCCGAAAATAGAGGTAATTTATGTCGTTATTTTGAGATTTCCTTCCTCTAACGCAAATTAAGGGAAAATTTTTCCGTTATTTTGGAACTAGTCCGGGAAAAAGAGGCTGTGTGCCCTCATATTTCCGAAATAGAGGTAAAAAATTCCCCTATCTCTGTTGTACTCCCTTCTTAGATGAAAATAGGGACTTTTTTTACCGTTATTCCCAGGAGCTCCACAAAAACGCAGGCTGCCTACTTCATTCCACACACCCTGAAATTTGGTAATTTAGGAACGCAAGTTGGGTACGCCCCAGCGCAAAATCAGACCGGCATGGGTTAAGCCGCCGCCAAAGCCGTACAGGAGCACGCGGTCGCCGTATTTCAGCTGGCCTGCATCCAGGCCGGCCTGCAGTGCGAGCGGGATGGATGCAGAGGACGTATTGCCCATGTCCCGTACGCTCTGGAGCGTTTTGCCGAGCGGCAGCGAGGATTTCTCGCAGATCGATTCGATCATGCGCAGGTTGGCACTGTGCGGAACGAACCAGTCGATATCGTCGCGGTCTAAGCCGGCCTGCTCCAGGATCTGTTCGATCCCGGCGGAAACGGTGCGCACTGCCCATTTGAACACTTCCCGGCCGTTTTGCACGAGTTTCCCGTTCCCCGCAAGCGCCATGCCGTCCATTTCGTCAGCCAGCCCGGAGCGGTATACGTGGATGCCGCCGGCTCCGTTCGTGCCCATGACAAACGCCTCGAATCCGGGCTGCTCCGGGTCGAATTCCACAAGGGCGGCACCGGCGCCGTCTCCAAACAAAATGCAAGTGGTGCGGTCGCTGTAGTCGGTAATTTTGGACATCGTTTCTCCGGCGACGACAAGGATTTTTTTATGCAGCCCCGAGCTGATCAAGCCATTGGCCATATGCAGAGCGTAGGTGAAGCCGGCGCAGGTTGCGTTGAGGTCGATAGCCCCGGCGCCTTCCATGCCGAAATGCTTTTGAACCCGGCAGGAGACCGTCGGGAACGAGTAATCGGGCGTCGTCGTGGCGGCGATGATGAAATCGACATCGTCCAAAGACGCACCGTAAGTTTCCCGCAGCCGTTCGGCGGCGCGAATGCACAAATGCGAGGTGAACACCTCGTCGGCGGCGATATGGCGCTCCTTGATGCCCGTGCGTTGCACGATCCATTCATCGCTGGTGTCCACGATCCGCTCCATGTCTTCATTGGTGAGGATCCGGTCCGGAACATACGAACCAAACGCGGTAATGCGAGCTTTCGATACGATTGACAAACGAATCACTCCTTCGAGATGTGGCTTACATAGTTTTAGTATTAAGTTTTATTATCAAGTATTAGTACCAGGTATTAAGAAGAGTATAGCAGGTTTATTTTCATTTTCCAATCGTTCTGCTGTCCATGTGCTCGGATTATAGTATTTCCGTGTTTGCACGGCGGTATAAAAAGGTCAAAATTTGACCTTAATGAAGTAAAATAATCCCGCTGTTTGTAAGCGCGCTCATGATATGCTTGAGAAGCAAACCGGTCAATACTACAACCAGTTGAGAGGAAAGGGAGAGCCTGATGAGTTCCGACAAAGAATACGTTAAAATAGCCCAGGACGTGATTAAAGGGCTTGGAGGAGAAGACAATATTATTTCCATGGCCCATTGTGCCACACGGTTGCGCCTGATCGTCAAAGACAGGGACATTATCGACGATGAGTTCATTGAAAATATCGACAAGGCCAAGGGTGTGTTTTTTACATCCGGGCAATATCAGATTATTTTCGGCACCGGTATTGTGAATAGGGTTTACGAGGCGATGATCGGACAGAACGTATCCGCCACCTCCAAAGCGGAGCTGAAGGAAAAGGCCTCGGCCCAGGATGATAACTTTTTCAAAAGAATGCTTCGGATATTCGGAGACGTATTTGTCCCGATTATCCCGGCATTGGTAGCTACAGGGTTGTTCATGGGGGTCAGAGGGTTGGTCACTCAGCCTGCGCTGCTTCAATTATTTGGTCTTACCCCCGAGAATATTTCGGCGGATTTCTTGCTGATTACGCAAATATTGACCGATACTGCCTTCGCCTTTTTACCCGTACTGGTCTGCTGGTCAGCCTTTAGGGTATTTGGCGGGTCGCCGCTATTGGGGATATTGCTCGGATTAATGCTGGTCAGTCCTTCGCTGCCAACGTCCTGGGATGTCGCCCAACATGTAAAGGAGCCCATGGTGTTTTTCGGATTCATTAAAGTCGCCGGCTATCAGGGCTCGGTACTTCCGGCCTTCATCCTGGGGGTCGTAGGGGCGCTGCTGGAGAAGAGAATCAGAAAATGGGTCCCCGAAGCCTTGGATCTGATTTTAACGCCGTTTTTAACCTTGCTGGTCAGTTTGGTGCTGGGCTTGTTCGTGATCGGCCCTGTTTTTCACGAGGTTGAGGTGCTTATTTTGGCGGGGGTTACGGCGATTTTGAAATTGCCGTTTGGCATCGGCGGCTTGATTTACGGCGGCATCAATCAGCTTATTGTCATTACCGGACTGCACCACGCTTTGAACTTGATAGAAATCCAGATGCTGGTGGACAGCGGCTGGAATATCGTCAACCCGATCAGCTCGGCGTCGATTTGTGCGCAGGCTGGGGCGGCCTTGGCTGTTGGTCTGAAGGCCAAAAGTTTAAAAACCAAATCCATCGCCTATCCATCCTCCTTATCCGCGTTATTGGGCATAACGGAACCGGCTATCTTCGGGGTCAATATCCGCTACGGCAAGCCGTTCCTGATGGCGTTGATCGGCGGGGCGGCCGGCGGATTTTTCGCCCGAATATTCAACGTCCAAGCAACAGGCATGTCGATTACGGCCATCCCGGGGATGTTATTGTATCTGAACAATCAAATCATTCCGTATATCGCCGTCTGCATCATCGGCTTTGCGGTGGCTTTTGGCCTCACTTGGTTCTTTGGGTTTAAAGAGAAAACAGACAACAAATAAAACTTTTGTGGAGAGAAACATGGACGACAAATTACTGTGTGAAAAACTGGACAGCCTTTCGGTTCAAGAGAAAATCGGCCAATTGGTCCAACTGACCGGGGACTTTTTTGAAGGCGATATCGATACGGTCGTAACAGGGCCGCTGAAAAAATTGGGGCTAAATCCAAGTTTCAATGTTTACAACACCGGCTCCATCTTGAACGTCACCGATCCGGAAAAAATGATCCGGCTGCAAACGAAGTATTTGGAACATTCGGCTCATCAAATTCCGCTGCTGTTTATGGCCGATATTATCTACGGATACCGGACCATTTTCCCGATTCCGCTGGCTCAAGCATGCAGTTGGAACTTTGAGCAAATCGAGCGCGCCGCTGCGATCGCGGCCCGGGAATGTTACGAAGAGGGGACTCACGTGACCTTTTCGCCTATGGTGGATATCGTCAGAGACCCCCGCTGGGGGCGGGTGATGGAATCGCCCGGCGAGGATACTTTACTGGCGCGGAAATATGCGGAAAGCACGGTGCTGGGAATCCAGGGAAGAAATGCGCGGAGCGGCGGCGCTGTCCCGGCGGATAAAATCGCCGCTTGCGTCAAGCATTTTGCCGCTTACGGAGCGCCTGTCGCCGGGCGGGAGTACAATGCGGTGGACATGTCCGAGCATACGCTCAGGGAATATTATTTGCCGGGTTATCAAGCCGCCATCGAAGCGGGGGCCAAGCTGGTGATGACCGCATTTAACACCTTGAACGGCGTCCCTGCAACCGGGAACGAATGGCTTAATCGCGATGTGCTCCGGCGGGAGATGAATTTTGGCGGTGTGTTGATCTCGGATTACGCCGCGATCGAGGAACTGATCATGCACGGTTATGCCGAAGATGAGGCTGCCGCCGCCAGACTGGCCCTGCTGGCCGGCGTCGATGTGGATATGAAGACGGCGGTATACGCCAATCAGTTGGAGCAGGTCATTTCCGGCAATGAGCATATGCTGGAGTTTTTGAATGAGGCTGTATACCGCGTTTTAAAACTGAAAAACGATCTGGGGTTGTTCGAGGACCCGTTCCGCGGTTTGCAGGAAACCGTACGGCGGGGGAGCAGCAGCATTCTGTCAAATGAACATAAAGAGGCCGCGCTGTCTTTGGCGGAAGAATCCGTCGTTTTGCTGAAAAATGAACAAGAACTGTTGCCGTTGCCGCCTCAAACTAAGATCGCTTTAATCGGTCCTTACGCGGAAGAAAACTCCACCTTGGGCATATGGGCGATTAAAGGGAACGAGGCGGATACCGTCAACTTGAAAACCGGGTTGCTTAAGCATGCCGATCCCGCCCGGCTTTCGGTCTGCCGCGGGGCGTATATGGTGCCCCTTGACGAACGGGAAGCCCTTGGCAAATATGCGGACAAGCTGTCTGCCGAAACGGCCGGCGAGGAGGAATTGCTGCAGGAAGCGATCCGGAATGCGCACGAAGCGGACGTCATCGTCCTTGCCTTGGGGGAAAGCATTTACCAGAGCGGGGAAGGCGGCTCGCGCACAAACCCGGCGCTTCCCGAACCGCAGTTGAATCTGCTTCGCGAATTAAGCGGGCTGGGCAATCCGCTCGTCGTGATCGTTTATAGCGGCAGACCTTTGATTCTCACCGAAGTTGCTGAGACAGCCGATGCCTTGATTCAGGCCTGGTATCCGGGAACGATGGGCGGGGAAGCGCTGGCCAATATTTTGTACGGAAAAGCAAATCCGTCCGGGAAATTAACGATGACTTTTCCACGCAGCGTCGGACAAATTCCGGTGCATTACAACGAGCTCAATACAGGCAGACCGAATTTGCCGGAAAACGGCTCTTACCGGTTCGCGTCACGCTATATCGATGAAGTGAATGAACCGTTGTATCCGTTTGGTTACGGCAAATCCTACACCTCGTTCGCGTACAGCCTTTTGTCTGTCAGCCGGAAGGAAATGAAAAAAAATGAGTCGATCGAGATCAGCGTCGCTGTCTCCAATACCGGGAGATATGACGGGAAAGAAACGGTCCAGTTGTATATTCGCGATAAGTTTGCAAGTGTGGCAAGGCCGGTGAAGGTATTGAAAGACTTCCAAAAGATCTTCCTGCGCAGCGGCGAGACCGAAAAGGTTCAATTTACGATTGGCGAAGAGATGCTTAAATTTTACGGAAACAACATGGAGTACAAAAGCGAGCCGGGCGAGTTTGAAGTTTATATCGGGGCAAGCTCGCAAGACATTTCCTTGAGTTTTAGTTTTGTTTTATTGCCGGAGGAGGAACATGAATAGAAGCGGCGCTTATGACTTGAAATATCATATCACCCCGCCTTACGGGTTATTAAACGACCCGAATGGACTTGCTTTTTTCAACGGTCAATATCATGTGTTTTATCAATGGAATCCACACGGTACCGAACATAAAAATAAATGCTGGGGCCATATGGTTTCGGACGACCTGGTGAATTGGCGCAGGAAAAACGCCGCGCTGGAGCCTTCGGAATGGTATGACAAGGACGGGATTTATTCCGGCGGGAGTGTTGTTCATGATGGCAAGCTGTACCTCTTTTACACGGGAAATGTAATCCGGGACGACGGGGTGAAGGAAAGTTATCAGTGCGCGGCCGTTTCCGAAGACGGCGAGTATTTCCGCAAAATCGGCCCGTTGTTTGAACATCCCTCCGGCTATACGAGACATGTTCGGGACCCTAAAATATGGAGAGATCAAAGCGGAATCTGGCGGCTCATTGTCGGCGCGCAAACGGACGATTTAACGGGTGACGCGCTGGTCTACAAATCCGCGGACTTGAGCGCTTGGACCTGTGAAGGATCGTTTTTGGAACATGATCATAAATTCGGTTACATGTGGGAATGCCCGGATGTTCTGCAATTTCCCGAAAATGATGTATTTGTGTTTTGTCCTCAAGGATTGCCGGAACAAGGAGAAAACTTTAGAAATCCCAATCAATCGGGATATATTGTTGGGAAAATAGCGGAGACAGGCAAATTCCACGGTGAGCTGGCCGATTTTCAAGAGCTCGATCGCGGATTTGATTTTTATGCGCCGCAATCGTTTAAGGTTGGCGATCGAATCATCATGTTTGGCTGGATGAGCGCCATGAATGAGGAAACGGAGAAGGCCGTTCCGACCGTTCAGGAAGGCTGGATCCACACGCTGACCCTTCCCCGGGAAATCGTGCTGGCGGACGGCAGGCTTTACCAGAAGCCAATCCGGGAATTGCAAGGGTTAAGACAGGACGGCATGCAGGGGAATCTCGGCAACAATGGAGTATGGCAGCTGCCTGCTTTGCAAGCGGAACTTATCATTAATTTTTCCAAGCTCAGCGAAAATTTCCGGATGATGATCAGGGATGCCGTGCAAATTGACTATGATCGGGATCAAAACAGTCTGACCGTCTGGAGAACCAACTGGGCGACCAAGCAGAGAGAACACAGAAAAGCACCATTAACTCATAAACTCGCTGAAATGCGGTTATTTCTGGAAAGCTCAAGCCTGGAGATCTTTGTGAACGGGGGAGAGGAAGTGTTTTCTCTGCGTTATTTCACGGAAGATGCCGAGCAGCGAAGCGTCCGGATCGAGGCCGGCGGCAATGAAGGAGAAGTCAGCATTTATCGGTTGCAAGAATGTTTAGATTAAAGAGAGAAAGGCCGTTCATTTTTCCGCTTGCGTGGGAAAGAGCGGCCTTCTTTTTGTCTGGGGCCTACGGGATGAATTACGGCTTGTCCGGGTAATTTACCATCAGTATAGTAGTAACTAGCTGACGATTGCTCATGACTGGCAGGTGAGGTGTCCGATGAAAAAAATTTATGAACATATCGAAATCGACCGTAAAAAAATGATCAACCTGTTCATGTTCCAAGCAAGAGATACGGAGCGGGTCATTCCGATGCATTTTCACAGCAATATGGAGCTGATCTACTGTATGAGTGGAAGCCTAAAGGTGTGGCATGAAGGAAAAATTACGATTTTAACGGACAAGGACATGTTGTTCATGAACAGCAATGTTCCGCATTCCACCCAGAGCATTACGGAAAACCGCGTTCTTGTGCTGCAATTTCCGGAAACTTTTTTTGCCAATGAACAAGTCATCATCCAATTAAATACGCATGAGAATCAGGCTGAAGAAATTATCCTCGCTAAATTAAGAGAGCTGCTGATGGAAATATACGAGCTGCATTTTTCTGCGGGCAAATACGACTACATCCTGGAGCAAAGCCGGATTATTGAGCTGAAATACCGGCTGGTCCATCATTTTGGCCAGGCCGCGGACATTCCGCCGGAAATATTCAGCGAAAAGCAACAAAAAATCAAGACCATTATGGACTACATGAAAGAGCATTACGCCGAAAATATCAGCCTGGCCGAAACCGCCCGCATCTGCGGCTACTCCGAGGCTTATTTGTCCCGCATGTTTCATAAATACACCGGCCAGACGTTTACCGAATATAAGCAGATTCTTTGTTTGGAGAAGGCTATCGATTTATTGGAAACCACAAATAAGTCGCTTACGGAAATATCTTATGAAACGGGGTTCCCCAACGTAAAGTCTTTTCGCAAGGCCTTTAAGGAAGTGATGGGGAAAACACCGTTTGAATACAAAAAGTCCGGTTTGACGTGAAATTTAATATCAAGTCTAGATAACATTTCCCCCGGCTTTTGCCGACATACATTGTATATGCAACTGACTTGAGTTGAATCGCCATGCCGAAAGGATTTTGAAGACTTATGTTTCGGAGATCGAAGAGGAGAATCTTTTTTATAGCTTGTGCTTGCGTTTTACTGATATTCGCTTGGGGGCGTGCCGACCGGGGAGAACAAGCGAACAGCGAAAAACCGGAGCTTATGACGCAAGGCGATAGTTTATTGGGGGAGCGTAACTTCGACGGTGCCATCTATAAATACGAGCTGCTTCTGGAGAGAAGCCCCCAAGATGCGGAGGCCTGGTGGAAAAAAGAAAAGGCGCTGAAAGCGGTCGAGGTGGCGAATGCGCTGATCCGCAAAGGGGACGAGGCGATCAAGGACAAACAGTTAGAAGTGGCCTACGATTACTTTCAACTGGCCCGGGAGTTCTACCCCTACAACCCTGATGACGGCTACGAAAGAAACTTGGCCGTTTTTGAAATGGCCCAGCTGCAAACCAGCTTAGCCCCCTACATAGAGCAATTGTTGGACTTGAAGGCAAGACAGGATCGAATCCTGACAGCTCTGCAAAATGGGGAGGACGTAAAGTCGAAGGGTATAACCCAAATGATCGAGGAGTTATATCCTTTGGCACAGCAAGTTTATTACCAATCTATTGACCCTGGAAGGTTGTCCTCGCCTGAAGCTATTGAGTATTACAAGGAAAAGGAGCAGCTCATCGAGCAGGTAGAGGAAGAGTTCGTGAATTACGGTATTTTTCCGACGTTTCGGAGGTTAGGATTTGACGAGTTGGACGAATATGTCCAGAACGTACAAATCAAATTTGCGGTATACGGAGATGGCGAAGGCACGATTTGGGATGAATACCGTCTCAGACATCCGGATATTATGTACTTTCCTAAATAACGAAGCCAACGCCCCGAAGCTTAACTAACGGCCTGATCGGGGGTTGGCTTTGTTCATTTAAAATGGATAATCCCAGCGTATGGAGGGGGGGATCCGGGAAAATTCCAGCAGGCATTGTGCATAGGCGGGCAGCAATGTGGCCGTATCCTTGGGCGGGTTCCGGAAGTAGACTCCCGCGATACATCCGCTATAAAATTCATACCAGCTGGCGTATTTGGATTGGACGATTTTGACGGCGTCCATGTTGGAGAAAGCCGCCTCTTTCCCGTCCAGCAGATTTAACCGCTCCCCCGCTTTATTTAAGGCTACCAGCAGGGCGAAATCAAAGGCCGCGATCGTGGCCGTAGGAACAACATTCATTAATTGATGTACGCAAGCCAGCGTTGGCGCTTCGTTCTTGCCCTGCGCTTCGGCTGACGACAGGTGCCGTACTCGGGCCTCAAACGACAAGGAAGATAACGTTTCGGAAAGTTCGTTAAACTCCTTGCGGTATCCTTCATACAGCAGCCACCTTCGTTGGTTATGATAACTGTTACCATCGCGCACTCCCTGAAATATCAGCCAAGCCTTGAGCCCGGATTTCGGGCAGGTATCCAGCGTATGATAACTGCGGAGTTTCCCGAAGCGAACCGTTCCCGCATTAAACAGCGGTGCGGTCATCCAATGATAGAAGGTGGGTTGTTTCAGTAAAGATTTAACCCGCATCGTTTTGTCCCCTCAAGTCTAAGATTGTGATTAGCAGGCGTACCTTTCGGTATTCGAAAGCAAGCCGATACAGACTGTAAATCCACAGCGCCAACAGAAATCCGAAGAGCAGCAGGTTCGGTATTGTGAATTCCGATTTTACCTGCGGTTTGGCGACTTCAAAGTATACGGGCTGAAATTCCGGGACGGATGCGGCGGATTCCTCCGATTGGGAGCTCGAAACTTTATTTAAGTCGTATTGGTAAGCTTCCAGAAGTCTTTCGGTAGAATCGGCGGGATATGCCGGTTCCCACTGCAGCATTCTGCTCACTGACGTTTTCATGTCCGTATCTAGGGGATGAACATAGCCTTTAATGTTTATCTCCTTCCGGTCATCTAGCAGGCCAAGTGTGTAATCCGCCAGAACGATCAGTTGTTTTTCGGAAAATTCCTCAAGAAACACATGTCCTGACAGGTTTACGTAGTAGTCAGCATGGATAAAGGCGTAGTCTTCATTTTGAAAGACGACCTTACCATCGCTGGTTAAATATTTGCCCAGGTGTATGTCCGTGACATTCTTAATGGTTAGTTCAGCATAACGCTGCTCGTCCATGCCGATCAGTTCTTGTGCTCCGGCAATCTTTTCCGGCGTACGGGTATGGACATTCTCCCTATAGTAGTACAGGCATACGATCAGAGATAAAGCAAGGACAAGCGAAAGCGACAAATGCAGGAGAATAGGCCAGTTAAAAAACAGCTTCCACCGCTTACCTTCGCCGGAAGGAGCAGGAGCGCCGAGAGAGTGGTCCGCCGGGCCGTCGGAAGTGTCGAGTGAGCGGTCCGCCGGGGCATCGGAAGCGCCGGGTTGTACCGCTTGCTTGAGGTATTTCTCCGCTTCATCGCGATTGCTTAGCCTTTCTAAGGCATGCGCCATTAAGATGGCGATTTCGCTCCGGTTCGGCCAGCGAGACAAGATAAACCGACATTCGTCTACCGTCCGGTCAGGTTGTCCCAAATCTCGCCAAATTCTAGCCCGGTACAGGTATCCGTCGATTTCCCCAGGCGCCAGCACGACCAAACGCTCGAACATAGCGAGCGCCTTCTCTTTATCGCCTTCGCGAAGATAGAGCTCGCCGAGCAGGCGAAGCAGATCGGGATCATCCGGGAACATCGCGTAAGCCTGTTTTAAAAACTCCATCGCCTTCTTTAAATCGTTACGAACCAAGGCCAGTTGTCCCTGATCCCGGTCATGCAGAAATTTATCGGTATCGATACCTTCCGCGCCCAGCAGAAAGCGATAGCGGAGGCCCGGGTCGGCAAGCTGCCTTTTGTAATAAATCAGAAACGAAACGCTGGCAGGATCATTGTCGGATTGCTCCGATTCTTGCAAAAGATACAGCCAGCCAAAACTGTTTTCAAGCAGCCGCCAAATTTCGGCGGGCAGATACCGGTGTGATTGCATGAACTTCAGAAGCTGAAACCCGATGACCGGTTTGGCGTCCATGTTCCACATTACGTCGGCATCCAGAAGCTCCACCCACTTCTCCAGGGAAATCCGTGACGGGAAATCGTCATACAGCGCGGCGGCTTGCTCCAGGAACGCTTCAACCGTTCGGATCGCATTTACCGGAGCGGAATCAGGAATGGACTCTGGGGCAGATTCCGGCGGGGCCGGCCGGTTCGTTTCGCTTTGTTCGCTTGCATCCGGCTCCAGCTCATTCCAAAGAGAGCCGAACGGGATTCGGAGAGGCGGGAGAAGCGGCCCCGGCTCGTCCGGCTCCGGTGCAGCATCAGGATGCCCTGTTTCCGTCCATTCCATATGAACTGGTTCCGCTTGTCGTTCTCCCTCCGGTTCCTTTTCTACCATGGAGGCCTGTCTCTTGGCATAGGACATGGCGGCGTCGAAGGCCTCGCGTAAAGCCTGATAACCTGTAGGATCGTCCTCCGGGTGATATATTTTAAGCTGTTTGGCATAGGCCCGTTTAATGACTTTGATATCTTCCGTCCGGCCGATACCTAATCGTTCCCAGATGGTCATTTGAAACTCGAACCACCTTTCGGGAGCGTCAAACCCGATTTATCCATATTTTTATGTACCTCACATTAGTTTTATGGAAAACAATTCCAAATCGATAAAAGGTTTTCTCATATTTTTATCGGCTATGTAAGTGATAAAGCTTATGGGCCCCGCATATTTCATGTTTCCGCTCGGAGGAGTACGGCGACCTGCATGCTGATTTTGGCAAGTGCGAAGCGGTGTGGCTATGGGAATACGCAGCCGCTTGAAACGGTGGATTCCGCGGAAGATAGGTAATGGTATAATGTAGTGAGGAAAGGAGTGTTTCTAAAGAACTCATGAAAACGTTGGTATTGGCGGAAAAACCGTCGGTCGCACGGGAAATCGCCCGGGTGATCGGCAGCCGCGATAAGCATAAGAGCCATTTCGAAGGACCGAAGTACGTGGTTACCTGGGCGCTGGGCCATTTGGTGGGCTTGGCTGAACCGGAGGATTACGACGGGAAATTTGGGACCTGGTCCTTAGAGGATTTGCCGATCCTGCCGGGAAAAATGAAGCTGAAGGTGCTGCGGGAAAGCAGCCACCAGTTTAAGGCGGTGCAGCAGCTCATGCGCCGTCAGGATGTCGGCGAGTTGGTTGTGGCGACCGACGCGGCCCGGGAAGGCGAACTGCTGGCCCGCTGGATTATGGATATGGTGAAATGGAACAAGCCGTTTAAGCGGCTGTGGATCTCCTCGCAAACGGATAAGGCGATCAAGGAAGGTTTTGCTTCGCTGAAACCAGGCAGCGAATACGAGCGGTTGTACCAATCGGCGCGCTGCCGGGCCGAGGCTGACTGGATGGTGGGGCTGAACGTGACACGGGCCCTGACCTGCAAATTTGGCGCGCCGCTGTCCGCCGGACGCGTGCAAACGCCGACGCTTGGCATGATCATGCAGCGGGAAAACGAAATTATGCATTTCCGCTCCGAGGAGTACAGCGTCCTGCACGCCGATTTTGGCAAGTTTGAAGCGGTGTGGCGGGGGACAGGCGGAGATTCGCGCATTTTTGCCGCGGATCGGTTGGCTGGTCTCAAAAGCAAACTCGAAGGCAAGACCGGCAAAATCGTCAAGCTTGTGAAAAACGAAAAAACAGTGCCGCATCCGCTCGCCTACGACTTAACCGAACTGCAGCGGGACGCCAACCGGCTGCTCGGCTTTTCAGCCAAGCAAACTTCGAACGTGCTGCAGCGGCTGTACGAGCAGCACAAGCTGGTCACGTATCCGCGGACCGATTCGCGGTATTTGACCGCGGATATGGCGGATACGCTGAAGGAGCGGCTGACCAGCGTCGCCGTCGGGCCTTACGCGCCGCTGGCGCGTCCGCTGCTGCGGAAATCACTGCCGATTAGCAAACGCATCGTTGACGACAGCAAGGTGACGGATCACCATGCCATTATCCCGACCGAGCAGACCGTGCTGCTGAACGCGTTAAGCACGGAGGAGCGGAAGCTGTACGATTTGATCGTGCGGCGGTTTATCAGCTTGTTTTATCCGCCGGCCCGTTTCGACCAAGTCAGTGTTACGGTGGAGGCAGGCGGGGAGACGCTTCACGCGAAGGGAACGACGATCAAAGACAGCGGCTGGCGTGCGGTGTACGACGGCGAAGCGGTGGACGAGGACGAAGACGACCGCGAAGAGGACGGTAGCAGCGCGCTGCCGGAGCTAAGCCAGGGCGAGACGGTAACGGTGACCCGCTGCCGGGTAACGCCCGGCCGGACTCAGCCGCCGAAGCGTTACACCGAAGCGGCCCTGCTGACCCAAATGGAGAAGCACGGCCTGGGAACGCCGGCGACGCGGGCGGATATCATCGAAAAGCTGGTCAACTCCGACACGATCGAGCGGCAGGGCAATTTCCTGCACCCGACCGGCAAAGGCAAGCAACTGATCGAGCTGGCTCCTTCGGATCTGCGCACGCCGGAATTAACCGCCCAATGGGAAGCGGAGCTGGAACGCATCGCTCGCGGCAAAGGCAAGCCGGAACCGTTCCTGCAAGGAATCCGTGAGATGGCCGTGGGGCTGGTGCAAGGAGTGAAAAACAGCGACGCGACCTACAAGCTGCATAATGTCTCGAACAGTCATTGTCCCGATTGCGGAACGCGGCTGCTGGAGAAGAAGACCAAGCGCGGCTTGCTGCTTGTATGTCCGGCCGAGGATTGCGGCTACCGCCGGTCCGGGGAGAAGCGGCTTTCGAACCGCCGTTGTCCACAGTGCCACAAGAAGATGGAGCTGAAGGAAGGCAAAGCTGGAATGTACGTACAGTGCCTGTCTTGCGGAATTACTGAGGTGCTCGGCAAAGACAAGGACAACAAGCATGTGAACAAACGCGAACAGCAGAAGCTCGTTAAGCAATACTCCAAACCGGAATCGATCGGCTCCAATTTGGGCGATTTGCTGAAAGCGGCGATGGAGAAAAAGAACAATTCGTAAGGATTGCCGCATAAAACGGCCGCCTCTACGGGACGCTACGTACTGGAGGTGATGAGGGTGCCGCATCATAAAGCGCGGGATACTGAAAACCGGCAGAACAAATCGAGCATTTTGGAGAAGACCGTCGCCGCTAAACCGAAAAAACAGGCGGACTATCCCCCTAATCTGAACGAAATTGCAAAAAACGAAACTTGATTTAAACGATGTGGGGCTCCCTTGGCAGGGAGCTTTTTTTAAAATTATAGAATTTATAACTCAACATTCGCAGAAGACAGCAGCTGTGTCTTTCATTGTTATAGACATCAGCCAGACCTAAATCAACTGCCAAGGGCGTTGAAAGCTTGAGGATAGGAAGACCGAGACCGGTAGGTTGGGCGGCAGATCAACACTCGCTGCCGGACGCTTTGCACGATTATCCCGTTTGATCAGGGTAGCAGAGAAACAGACAAGCTCGGGAGAAGAAAATATTTAGTGGAGAAGCAGATAGGCTCGAAATAATTTAGACGGGCTTAGGAGAAGGAATCAGGTTTAGGGGAGGTGAAACAGATTGGACAAAAGATCAAGACAAAGACATCAAGACAAGGGATCAAGGACAAGACGCGAGGGAAACGAAAAGACCGTGATTTTGCTGTAGCCTAAACCCTTCCCTCTGCAGCAACGCCCGCACCGTTCATGCTAACTCACACCAATCAAGTTTATCCGCATTAAGCTAACCCCTACCCATTAAGTTGATCTGGGTCAAGCTCCCCCCACCGTTCTAGCGTCTCGATCAGGCCGCAGCCGCAAGGGGCCGATTCGGTTGGCGCGCGATCAGCCAGCGGTAAGGGATCGCCGGAATCGTCATACACATACGCAGCAACTTCTTCCGCATCGTTTCTTCCGCTCCGGGCATGCGCAGCCAGCGGCGTCCGGTATATTCGTTTAGGTACGCCTGCAGATGCTTCAGTCCCAAGGCCATATATGTACTCTTCAGCGATTCCCACGCCTCTCTCACTACTTTCCGCAAGGGTGCATACAGACGAAAGGCTAGAGGGAATGACTGTACCGCCGATGTGCGAGCATCCACATGCCCGTTGATGAAAGCGGCGAGTTCGTGACGGTTTACTCTTTTCCCGTCTCCTCTCTTATGTGGCACCAGGCGGATTTTGACCTGCTCTGGCTCGCCCGATTCCGTCACCGTGCATCCCGCTACGACCGCCGTGGCATATGGATGCGAAAGCTCACACCGGGACGGGTTACGCCCATACAGATCGCTGTTCACCTTCACGTCTCCGCTGAGCAGCTCCCGGGCATCGAATTCCCCGACGGCATGGCGTATTTTGTGCAGCATCAACCAGGCGGTTTTGTAGGTCACCCGGATCACCTGGCTCAGCCGCAGCGCCGAGATGCCGTCAGGGAGCAGGAACAACTCCAGCGCCTGGAACCACTTCACCAGGGGGAGATGCGTTCCTTCAAAAATCGTGCCGACCAAAGCCGACGTTTGATGCTTGCACTTTCCGCACTCGAATAAGGGGATATTCCGAGAGGTCAAACGACTGCACCGGGTGTGAGCGCAGCGCGGACAGACGAAGCCGTTTGGCCACTTCATCGCGATCAGCGCCTCCATGCAGGCCTGCTCGCTGTTATAACGGCTGGTGAATGGCTGAAGTTCCGTTCCCGCATTGATCTCCATGTTTGCTCGCCCCCAAATCAAGAATTTGCGAACATAAGTTCCGTTTATTTCATTATACCAAACGTACGTTCTCTTATCAAGCCGAAAATCTCACCTGAACCGCCTCATTTTTTCCTCATCTTTTTATTTTTTCTTCTCTCTTTTGTTGGAACCCTTGCCTAGCCCCCACCCCCTGCCCTCTGAACGAAAGGGATAATCGTGCAAAGGCTGCTGGCAGGGACACCAAGGCAGGGACACCAAGACACCAAGACACCAAGACACCAACCCTTTGGGCAGCCCCCTCACTTGGCGTCGATTTGCGACACTGTTCGAAACGGCTACGGTGCAAAAGGTAGATGCGCTGACCTCGGCGGATCGTGACGCCCTCTTCATCGTTGACGCTTCCATGTTTCCGTGTTTGAACGGAATTGCAGCAAAGCGGTCGAGTTGCTTGCCCGGTTTAGAGATCATGCCACCAGCACGTTTTACAAGGGATCTCCTATGCTCTTGATCAACGAAGAAGCCCAAAAAGCCGGGAAGACACTGTCCGCCTCTGAAGCGTCAACTCCGGCAATGGATTGCTGCTTTACCCAGCTACATCAAGGCTTGCCTGCCGATTTTTTGCTGCGAAAGTTGAGTTATAAGCTCCGCGGAGCTGAACAATTTCTATAATCGCAAGAAAAACAATCGCTAAAGGCGGTCTGGCTTCTTAGAGAGTGCGCCGATAGACGTTTTTCTTATTGGGCCGAAATAATAGAAGCAAGCAAGCTTCCGAAGAAATTCCAGACAAATAATAAAAATTTTGTCATGAAATCATTGATTTGGATTGTCATATATAGTGAAGGGCCTTTATGTAGCCTGAATATATTCTATATTTTCGAAAGGTGGATGATGAAATGAAAGTCAAAAAGTTTATTGTTGCCATGCTAGCCGTTTCTTCGCTTATCACTTTGCAGCCTGTGTGTTTGCGGATAACAGCGCTTCTATATCCGTGAATGAACAATCAAATGTATGTTCCGAATGGAGCAACCATTTATTTTCGGATGACCTATGATAAGTTTATTGTGCCTATGAAAGAATATTATGTGTTTAATATAGAGTCACATGATGCCGGAATGTAAAGACGGCCCATCGCTTTTGCCTATCTGCCATCATTGAGGATATGCCTTGTCTAAACCCGCTTTTGCTTATGAAGGCTATAAAGTTATAATGGAATTAAGGCAAGCGCTTAGAATGCTCTCAAGCAGGAAGGAGGCGGCGCATACGCGAACGGTTTTGCTGTTTTGGTTTTTGTTTATTAATGTCGTGGCCTATTTGGTGATGTCCGATGATAAAAAGCGCGCGAAGCAGAGGCGGGAACGGATTCCCGAGAAAACCTTGTTTCTGCTGGCCGCGATCGGAGGGGCACTTGGCGTGCTGCTGGCGATGAATACGAAGCGGCATAAGACGAAACATCTTAGCTTTCGGATTGGCGTTCCACTTCTGCTTCTACTTAACGCGGTACTCTACGGATATTTCCTAATATAAGAGGTAGTTCAAAAAGTCATCTTTTGAACTCACATTATAACAAAAGAGAGGTGTCACGCATGTTGTTTAACAAAATCGTTGCTGCGTATGACGGGTCGAAGGCGGCGAACAAAGCGTTGGACAAGGCGCTCGAATTGGCCAAGCTGTCGCCGGATACGGAGCTTGTGGTACTCCATGTTTACGATTTCCCGCGGTTTTACGTGGCCGAGGGATTTGCTCCGGTCCCGGCTTCGATGAATCAGGATTATTTCAATCTGGCGTCGAAAACGGCGGATGAGGCGGAAAAGCGGATCAAAGAAGCCGGGTTAAGCGCTAAGATGGAACTTGTGCAAGGCCCGGCGGCGGAGACGATTCTCGAATATGCGGGCAAAAACGGAGCCGATCTGATCGTCATCGGCAGCCGCGGGCTGGGCGGCATTCGCGAGTTTGTGCTCGGGAGCGTCAGCCATAATGTCGTTCAACACGCGCAAATCCCGGTGCTGGTCGTCAAATAACCAGTAAACAGCAGGCAAGAAGGCTGTCCTTTAGGTCGATGAATGACCTGATGGACGGTCTTCTTTTTTTGTGCGGATTTATAATCAAAAGGGAGGGAGATCGGTGTCAGATAAGGTGACGCTTGTCCAATGGGCGGATGAAACAAGCTACCAAGAAAACGCTTTAATAAAATTAAATTTAAAACGGTAAATTCATTTTCCGTAGGATTATGTAGTTTTTTATAGTCTCTAAAGTAAGGTTGAATTCAAATGTTACGATTACTTACATAAGGCCTGCGTAGTGTCGTAAAAAACGATCTGACCACAAAGGAGGGCTGCGATTGATCCAGTTTCACGAGGTGGATAAACATTACGGGAGTTTCCATGTTCTGAAGGGGATTAATCTCCATGTTCAGGAGGGCGAAGTCGTAGTTGTCGTCGGCCCGTCCGGCTCCGGCAAAAGTACGATGCTGCGCTGCATCAACCGCCTGGAAACGATCACTAGCGGCGAACTGACGGTGAACGGCGTACCGGTGAACGACCGCAAAACGGACATCAACAAGGTCCGGCGCGATATCGGCATGGTTTTTCAGCATTTCAACCTGTATCCGCACAAAAAAGTAATCGACAACATTACGCTCGCTCCGATCAAGGTGCTGCGCAACTCGAAGGCCGAAGCCGAGCAAACGGCGATGTTTTATTTGGAAAAGGTCGGTATCGCTGAAAAGGCCCACGCCTACCCGTCCCAGCTGTCAGGTGGACAGCAGCAGCGCGTCGCTATCGCGCGGGGGCTGGCGATGAAGCCGAAAATCATGCTGTTCGACGAGCCGACATCGGCGCTCGACCCCGAGATGGTCGGGGAGGTGTTGGACGTGATGCGCACGCTGGCCCGCGAAGGGATGACGATGGTGGTGGTCACGCACGAAATGGGGTTCGCCCGGGAGGTCGCCGATCGGATTATTTTTATGGATCAGGGGCAAATCGTGGAGGAGGCCCAGCCTGAGCAGTTTTTTTCCAATCCGCGCGAAGAGCGGACGCGAACATTTCTTAGTCGTTTGTTAAGTCATTAAAAACGAGGGGGTTTTTACCATGGCAAAAAAGAAGAGATGGAAATTGGCCGGGATCGCGATCGTATGCGCTTTGTTCGTGCTTGCGGGCTGCGGCGGCAATAACGCGGGCGGAGGCAGTGCATCCACCGGTGCGGGAGGCAACGGCGGCAATGCTGCGGCGACGGAGGGCGGCTCCGGCGCGCTGGACAAAATCAAGGAGCGCGGAAAGCTTGTGGTCGGCGTGAAGTTCGATACGAAGCTGTTTGGCTTGAAGGACCCGGCCTCCGGCAACGTTGAGGGCTTCGACATCGACATGTCAAAGGCGATTGCCAAACATATCCTCGGCGATGAAAATGCGCTTGAGCTGAAGGAGGTTACCTCCAAGACGCGGATTCCGATGCTGAACAACGGCGAGATCGACATGATCGTCGCCACGATGACCATTACGGAGGAACGCAAGAAGGAGGTCGATTTCTCCGACGTTTACTTTCAAGCCGGCCAATCGCTGCTGGTGAAGAAAGGAAGCCCGATCAAGGGCATCGAGGACGTCACGGCCGATACAACCGTGCTGGGGACGAAAGGCTCCACCTCGGTAAAAAATATCCGCGACAAGGTGTCCGGGGTCAAAGTGTTGGAGTTTGACAACTACCAGGATGCATTCAACGCGCTTAAAGCCGGCCAAGGCGACACGCTGACGACAGACGATTCCATTCTGTACGGCATGGCCGCCCAGGATTCCAATTTCGAGGTGGTCGGCGAGCCGTTCACCGACGAGCCGTACGGCATCGCGGTGCAGAAAGGCAACGCCGATATCGTGCAGGCCATCAACGATACGTTGAAGGAGCTGCATGAGAACGGGGAATACGACAAACTGTACGAAAAATGGATCGGCAAAAAGCCGGCGCAATAATGCGGGTATGCGGGCCGCGGCTGTCAACGTTGCACCGGGGCGCTGTAAGTTGAGAGCGTTTTTGCCGGTCAGGGGAAGGTGATGGGAGCATGGACTTTTCAGTTTTAACCGACTACTTCGGCACCTTTATGGAAGGATTTCGCGGGACGGTCGCTTCCAGCTTGCTTGCACTCGTCGGAAGCTTTGCGCTGGGGACGCTCATCGCCGTATTCCGGATCGCGCCCATTCGCGGGCTGCGCTGGTTTGGTACGGGGTACGTCGAATTTATCCGCAATATTCCGCTGCTGCTCGTCGTATATATTTTTTATTACGGTCCGGCGGCGCTGGGGCTGCCGCTTGACGGTTTTACCGCCGGGACGATCGGGCTGGCGGTTTACACGTCGTCCTTCATCGCCGAGGCTATCCGCGCCGGCATTATGTCGATCCCGCAGGGCCAGACAGAGGCGGCCCGCTCTTCGGGGCTCAGCTACGCGCAGACGATGGTCCACATCGTGCTGCCGCAGGCGATCCGGCTGGTCATCCCGCCGCTGGGCAACCAGTTTATCAACCTGATCAAAAACTCGTCCGTCCTGTCGATCGTCGCCGGTCTGGATCTGATGTATTTTGCCGACATCGTCAATACCGATACGTTCCAAACGTTCGATACCTATGTTTTTGTCGCTTTGTTTTATTTGGCGCTCACCTTGCCGCTCAGCTACGGCGTGCGGGTCTGGGAGCGCAAGCTGGCACGTAAATATTGAGGGGGCTTTGCGGCTGAAAGGAGGTAATCCTGATGGACTTTGCCGGGGCGTATTCCGCGGAGAATCTGCATTTTTTGCTGGAAGGGTTGTATTTTACGCTGCTGGTGGCGGTGGCTTCGATTGTGCTTAGCTTCCTGTTCGGCTGCATCGTCGGCATTATTCGTTATACGCGGTTGCCGGTGCTGTCGCCGGTTTTGCTGGTCGCTGTGGAGCTGATTCGCAATTTGCCGCTGCTGTTGATCATCTTTTTTATGCGGTTTGCCCTGCCGGAGATCGGCATTAAGCTGGGGCTGGTGACCGCCACGATTACGGGGCTGACGATTTTCGAAGCGGCGATGATCGCGGAGATCGTGCGCGGGGGACTGGCCTCCATCGACAAAGGGCAAATCGAAGCGGCCCGCTCGTCGGGTTTAAGCTCGCTGCAGACGTTGTGGCACATCGTGCTGCCGCAGGGCTTGCGGCGGATGGTCCCGCCGCTCGTCAGCCAGTTCATATCCTTGCTGAAAGACACATCGCTTGCGGTTGTCATCTCCCTGCCGGAGCTGATGCACCACGCCGGCATTGTAATCGGACACAGCTACGCCTACACGATTCCGATCCTGCTGCTGGTCGCGCTGATTTATTTTACGGTCAACTTTTTGCTGTCTCTCGTTTCCAGGCGTTTGGAGGCCCGGCACGTTTAAGCTTAACCCTGACACGGCGTGGCATGGAAGGTATAGGCGCCCAGCCCGAAATATGGTAGTATAGTGGGCAATATCTACTTGCGGGAGCCGGGTGAGAGGGGCATGGGGACAGCTCTTTTCAAATCGAAATATGTGCAGCTCGGCCTTGTTGCGGCCGGGACGGCTGTGGCCGGGGAATTGAAGATCAACCCGTTTGACGGCGATATTTTCAGGATTGGGCTGGGCAGCAGCGCGTTTCTGCTGTTTTTGCTGCTCATGAGGAAGCTGCCTTACATCATGGCCGGCGTCATCACCGGCGCCGTTGTGCTGGTGTTTCGGATGGGGCTGGACCAGGTGATGGCAGGCGGGTTGACGGTGGCGGACAGCCTCAGCCGGCATTGTTCGGCGGGCGTCTATTACATTGTGTTTGCCTGCGGGATGCAATTCATCAGGGCGAGGGTGGATCGTTTTTACCCGCTTATGTTGGGCGCGGTGACAGCGGTCATCGATCTGCTGTCCAATGAAGCGGAGCTGCTGACCCGGCTGCTGGTCACGGGCACGGCCACGTTCAAGCTGAACGAGTGGACGTTTCTGATGGCGATCGCCATGCTGCGGACGTATTTCGTTACGGGCATCTACAGCAGCATTGCGGTCAGCCGGATGCGGATCATTCAAAAGGAGCAAAACCGCCGGATCGAGCAGATGCTCAGTTTTAGTTCGGGGCTGTATGGGGAAGTTTTTTATCTGAAAAAATCGATCGGCACGCTGGAGGATGTCACCCTGAGCAGTTACGAGCTGTACCGGCGTTTGAGCGAGGAGGGGCGGCAGGAGAACCGGCAGCAGGTGCTGCGCGTTACGCAACAGATCCATGAGGTCAAAAAGGATTCGCAGCGGATTTTGGCCGGGCTGGTCAAGCTGACCGACCGGGAAGCGCCGGGGGATATGCCGCTGTCCGCACTCGTTCATTTTACCTTGAAAAGCAATGGCAAATACGCCGAAATGTTGGGCAAAACGATTTCTTTTTCGTACGATATCCGTACCGATTATGTGACCGCAAGCTATGTTCCGCTGCTGACGCTCATGAACAATTTGGCTGCCAATGCCGTTGAGGCGATCGAGGGGAAGGGCATGATTCACCTGGAGGTAGGCGAGCGTGAGGAGTATACATTGGTTATTGTAGCTGACAGCGGCGGCGGCGTGGCGGAGCGCGATCGCGATTTGCTGTTTGAGCCGGGTTTTACGACTAAGTTTAACCAGGAGGGGGTGGCGGCCACGGGCATCGGGCTGTCCCATGTGCGCGACATCGTGAGCATGTTTGCGGGGGAGGTTGAAGTCGGCACGTCTCCCACGCTCGGGGGAGCGATGTTCCAGGTCCGCATTCCGACGGGAAAACTGCGTAAGCCTACGCTTCCGAAGTAAGTTTTGTTCGAGGCAATTCATTGCAGTAGTGCTCACAAAACTTTGGGGAGGGGTCATGCATGGCGCTTTCTTTCTGTATCGTAGACGATGATATTAGCGCGAGAAGAATGCTGCAGCATATCATTGAAGACGGCGGGCTCGGCGAAGTGGCGGGAACGGCAGGCAGCGGGCAGGAAGGAGTGCGGCAAATCCTGAGCGAGGCCCCGGACATCGTGCTGATGGATCTTTTGATGCCCGATCAGGACGGCATCGAGGCGATCGATTCGCTGCGCGCCCAAGGCTGCAGCGCCAAATTCGTGATGATCTCGCAGATTGAAAATCAGGATATGGTCGGACGGGCGTACCGGAGCGGCATCGAGTTTTTTATTCGTAAGCCGATCAACCGGATCGAGGTGGAAACCGTGCTGCGAAAGGTGAACGAACGTTACGCCATGGGGCATTATTTGGAGGAAATCCGCTCCAGCCTGAAAAAACTGGAGGGACTTCGGCCTGTGCCTCACGTAACGGCCGGAAAACGGGCCGTGCGCGAAGCGATTCAGCCGATCCTGATGAATATGGGGCTGATCGGGGAAAGCGGCAGCCGCGACATGATCACGATCATGGAGCTGCTGATTGAACGCGGAGCCGGAGCGAACATGCCGCCGCTGAAGGAGCTGTACCGCCAGGCGGCGGCGACGTACAAGGATAAGCCGGAGGAGATCGCCAAGGAAGTCAAGGCGATCGAGCAGCGGCTGCGCCGCGCGCTGGCGGCGGGGCTGACCAATCTGGCTTCGCTCGGTTTGACCGACTACGGCAACCCCCGGTTCGAGTACTATGCCCCGCTATATTTCGATTTCGAGGACGTGCGGCTGAAGATGAAGGAGATCGAAGAGGGCCGGGAGACCGGGGGCGGCGGCGGTAAGGTGAAGGTCAACATCAAAAAGTTTTTGCAGGTGCTGTATATCGAGCTGCAGGAGCAGATGAACGGATAGTTCGCCGCTGCCTTGCGGCTTTTTTGATGATGATTGGAACGACCGGGTGGTAGCGTCGGCTTTAAGATAGCGGAAGTTGCCGTAAAACAGTAGTACTTGCCGTCTAGAGCGGTACTTGCCTTAGAATAGCGGTAATTTATGTGCTTATTATCCGGCGCACCAGCATGTTCATACCCTTAGCGGAATTTTATGTACTTATTTTCCTCTGTATGGTTCAGAACGCAGGCATTTCCTCGCACTTCGAGAAAATAGCAACATAAATTTCCCTTATTTCACTTAAATGAACGGATATCGCTGGAATAGCGCCATTTTTTGTACTTATTCAATAGGCGTTCTTGCGGATTAAGATCTTGATATATCGTCTTGCAGAGCTTTTTTATACGATGGATTATCTGTTTTCCGGCTGCAAGTAGAATAAATGAAGCAACGGCAAAAGTGCATCTCGTATAGGGCAAAATGCCGATTCCGATGCCGGTTGGCGAGCAAAAGTGCATTTTATAAAGGTGAAAGTGGTAAATTTTAGTTGATTATTGGAAAATGAAATGCACTTTTGCACTTGAACAGGCGGTATTGGGGCGTTTGGGCGGAAATCGCCTGCACTTTTGCATTTGATGGAATTTTGCGGTATTTCGCAGACTGTAACCCTGACAACTGGACTCGGGTGATAAGGTAAGGGGATTAGAGAAATGAGATTCTAAAAACGAACATTCGCATTTTACATTCCATTAATGTTCGTGTTTGAGTTGACATGTCGTGTCCGCCATTGGTAAACTAGTAGAGCAACGGCAGTCCTCTGTCGAACATAATAGAGTGAGGGTTACCTCTTAAACTCGTATAATACCGGGGATAAGGCCCGGAAGTTTCTACCCGAGAACCGTAAATTTTCGGACTACGAGCGAATACGTGATGAAGGTAAGGCGGATCCGCAGTGGAAGCCTTTTTAAGATATCGGAGGGGAATTTCCTTATAGTGCGAGTTCAAAAAGTCAGGTTTTCCGAGAAGGTTGGATGAAGTTAGGGACTGAGGAGCGGAGCGTACGTTTTGAGTACGTGAGCACCGGAAGGCCCGGTTGAATTCAAGATTCGACGTCGAATCCGCTTCTTGACCTGCTTCGTGATCAAAAGATGACTTTTTGAGCTACCTCGTATAAGGCCTGGGCGTCATGCACCGGGCTTTATGTTCCCTTGGCGAAAGATTTTCGCCTCTGCGTAAGGGTGACGGCACGATGGCTGCGCAGGTTCGCATCGCCGCTTAAGCGGCTCGAGTTAGCCCGGTCTTGAACGGCCGGATGGACCGGCCACCGTCATGCAGCGCCGCTCGCCTAACTCTTACCTTCAGGCCTCGTCCACCGTATTCTCTCATGGTCCGCGAATTTCTCGAAAATACTTCGTTATTTTCAGAGGTGCGGGCCTTTTTAAGTATCCGGCCTTTTTGAAGGCTTTACCTAGAGAATCGGCGCTTGACTACAGGGATAGTTGATCTATCCAATTGTTTGGCCTCGCGGGGCTCCAGTCTTTCGCTAACGGTTGTACACGAACTTATTTAGCCGAAAAGCCGGGAGTTCAACTTCTAACGGTTGCAAGCGCGCTTATTTGGATGGAAAAGGCTCGAATCCGCAGAAAAAAGGCAAAATAAGCTCTGTAGCAACCGTTAAATTTGGTTTCACCTGCATTTTACCGAAATAGCGGCACTCACAACCGTTAGAATTACGTCATCGCTTGATGGGGGATTCGCCTAACGTACTACGCCTTCTAATGTCAGCGCCGTTTTTGGTTTTGAGCCTTTTTGGAACCATAGAATAATGATAGAAAGTGGGATGAGGGATGGCAGCACAAGTTGCAGTGATCATGGGCAGTAAATCGGATTGGGAGACGATGTCCCACGCCTGCGCCGTTTTGGATGAATTGGGAGTTCCATATGAAAAAAATGTCGTCTCCGCACACCGCACGCCCGATTTAATGTTCGAGTTTGCGGAGCAGGCCGCGGAGCGCGGGCTTAAGGTGATCATCGCGGGCGCCGGGGGCGCCGCCCATTTGCCGGGCATGGTGGCGGCGAAAACGACGCTGCCGGTCATCGGCGTGCCGGTGAAGTCGGCCGCGTTGAACGGCCTCGATTCGCTGCTGTCGATCGTGCAGATGCCGGGCGGTATCCCGGTCGGGACGGTGGCGATCGGCAAAGCCGGCGCGATCAATGCCGGGCTGCTGGCCGCGCAGATTCTCGGCGCGTTTGATCCCGAGCTGATGCGCCGCGTGCAGGAGCGCCGCGACCGGATTCGCGAAGAGGTGCTGGCGAGCGGCGCGGAGCTGGAGGCGGCGGAATGAGGCACGAAGCGAGAGTGATCGCTCCGGGCGCGACGATCGGCGTGCTCGGCGGCGGGCAGCTGGGGCGGATGATGGCGCTGGCCGGCAGTAACCTCGGCTACCGCTTCGTGACGCTGGATCCGGCGCCGGACTCCCCGTGCGGCCAGGTGGCCGGGCAAATCGTCGCCCGCTACGACGACCAAGAGGCCGCTCGCCAGCTCGCCGAGCGTTCGGACGTGATCACGTACGAGTTCGAGAACGTGGACGCGGGCGTGGCCGCGCTGCTCGAGGAGCTGTCGTACGTGCCGCAGGGGAGCAAGCTGCTGTACACGACCCAGCACCGGCTGCGCGAGAAACGCGCAATCGAGGCGGCGGGCGTGAAAGTGGCTCCGTATGCGGAGATCGGCAGCGAAGAGGAGCTCAGGGCGGCGGTCCGGCGGCTTGGCATTCCAGCGGTGTTGAAAACGGCCACCGGCGGTTATGATGGCAAAGGGCAATGGGTCATCCGCTCGGAAGCGGAAATCGCCCCGGCCTACGCCGAGCTGAGCAAAGCCGGCACCGAGCTTGTGCTGGAGCAGTTTATTCCGTTCGTGAAGGAGCTGTCGGTGATCGCGGCGCGCAGTCCGCGCGGGGAAATCCAAACGTTCCCGGTGGCGGAAAACATCCATGTCGATAATATTTTGCATCTATCGATCGTGCCGGCCCGCGTGGAAGCGCGGGTGCAGCGGGAGGCAGAACGGTTGGCCGCCCGCATCGCGGAAGGCATGGAAGCGGTGGGGCTGCTGGCCGTGGAGATGTTTTTGACCGAGGGCGGCGAACTGTTCGTCAACGAGCTGGCGCCGCGGCCGCACAATTCCGGCCACTATACGATGGAGGCCTGCACGACCTCGCAGTTTGAGCAGCACGTTCGGGCCATCTGCAATTTGCCGCTCGGCAAGGCGGAACTGCTCTCGCCGGTCGTGATGGTGAACGTGCTCGGCGAGCATTTGGAGGCCGTGCGCGAGGCGATGGTAAGCGGGGGTTGGCCGAGCGAAGGGAGCGGGAAGGAAATGGCGGCGCAGGAAGACGGTTCGCCGGCCGGGCGGCCTTTGCTGGACTCCACCCCGGTGGATGGGAAAAAGGCCGGACGGCAAGCTGGATTCCCGGTCATTCCCAAAGTACACTTATATGGAAAGAACGGAGCCGCGCCGAAGCGTAAAATGGGGCATATCAATCTGCTCTGCCGGGATGTGGAGGACGGACTTCGTTGGATAGAGCAAACCAATATTTGGAGGAATGAACGCAAATGATCGAACGCTACAGCAGACCGGAAATGAGAGCGATCTGGACGGAGGAAAACAAATTCAAGGCTTGGCTCGAAGTCGAGCTTTGCGCCTGCGAGGCTTGGGCCGAGCTGGGCGTCATCCCGAAGGAGGACGTGGCTTTGCTGCGCCAAAACGCCTCGTTCGACATCGACCGGATCTACGAAATCGAGCAGGAGACGCGCCATGACGTGATCGCCTTTACCCGGGCGGTTTCGGAAAGCCTGGGCCCGGAGCGGAAATGGGTGCACTATGGCCTCACTTCGACGGACGTGGTGGACACGGCGCTGGGATATTTGCTGAAGCAGGCCAACGAAATTCTCGAGCGGGATATTTTGAACTTTATCGATATTTTGCAGGAAAAAGCTATCGCCTACAAAGACACGCCGATGATGGGCCGGACGCATGGGGTGCATGCCGAGCCGACGACGTTTGGGCTGAAGATGGCGCTTTGGCATGAAGAAATGAAGCGCAATCTGGAGCGTTTCCGCCGTGCGGCGGACGGAGTGCAATTCGGCAAAATCTCCGGTGCGGTAGGGACGTACGCGAACATCGATCCGTCCGTTGAGCAGTTTGTGTGCGAGAAGCTGGGCACAACGGCCGCGCCGATTTCCACGCAAACGCTGCAGCGCGACCGCCACGCCGAGTATATGGCCACGCTGGCGCTGATCGCCACGTCGCTCGACAAATTCGCCACGGAAATCCGCGCCCTGCAAAAAAGCGAATTCCGCGAGGTGGAGGAAGCGTTCGCCAAAGGGCAAAAAGGCTCGTCGGCGATGCCGCACAAGCGCAATCCGATCGGCTGCGAGAACATTTCCGGCCTGTCGCGGGTGATCCGCGGTCATATGGTTTCGGCCTACGAAAACGTGACGTTGTGGCATGAACGCGACATCTCGCATTCTTCGGTGGAGCGGGTGATTTTGCCCGATGCGACGATGCTGCTGAACTACATGCTGAACCGTTTCGGAAACATCGTGAAAAACTTGACGGTGTTCCCGGAAAACATGAAACGCAACATGGGCCGCACGTTTGGCGTACCATTTTCCGGCCGCGTCATGACGAAGCTGATCGACAAAGGCTTCAGCCGCGAGCAGGCGTACGATACGGTACAGCCGCGAGCGATGCAGGCCTGGGAAACACAGCGGCAGTTCCGCGACATCATCGAGGAAACGCCGGAAATCACCGCCGTGCTGAGCAAGGAAGAGATCGACGACGCATTTAATCCGGCCTGGCATTTGAAGCATGTGGATACGATTTTCCGCAAGCTGGGTTTGGCTGAGTAGGAAGGGCGCCATCTCGGATGATAGTGGTAAAAAATACCGCTATTTATCCGGTTTTGCGGTAGCACCGTCAAATAGCGGTACAAAAAGACGTTATTTTCGGGGAAAGTGGTCAAAATGGACGTTTGCAGCCGGAGCAGAAGAAAATAGCGCCCCATTTTACCGCTATATTGCGAATTTTGTTGAATCGCGGAAGGATAGCTGCTTTTTATACCGTTATTGCAATCATTAAGCGTAATTTGAGGAGGACGGCGACATGTCATCACAGGCAATTTCCACGGCGGCGGAGTTGGTGAACGCCCCGCTGTTGTATAAAGGCAAAGTGCGGGAGCTGTACGATCTTGGCGAGCATTATTTGATCGTCGTGACCGACCGTATTTCCGCTTTCGACTATGTGCTTGAGCCGGCGGTGCCGGACAAAGGCAATGTGCTGAACCGCCTGAGCGCGTTCTGGTTCGACAAGACGCAGCATCTGCTGGAGAATCATGTGATTCATGCGGATGTGGAGCTTTTGAAGGATGTCGTTCCCGAAGCGCACAAGCCGCTGCTGAAAAACCGCGTGATGGTCACCCGCAAAGCCGAACGCATCGATATCGAATGCGTGGTGCGCGGCTACGTTACCGGCGGCGGCTGGCGCCAGTACGAGCACAGCGGCGAGATCAACGGCATCAAGCTGCCGGAGGGCCTGCGCAAAAACGCCAAGCTGGCGGAACCGATTTTTACGCCGGCGGCGAAAAACGACGTCGGCCACGACGAAGACATCTCCTTTGCGGAGATGGCGGACAAGGTCGGCGCGGACTTGGCGGAGCAGCTGCGCAGCCGCAGCCTGGAGCTTTACGCTTTTGCCCGCGATACCTGCGAAGAACGCGGCATCATGCTCGCCGACTGCAAGCTGGAATTTGGGCTGGTGGACGGCAAGCTGATCTTGATCGACGAGATTTTTACGCCAGATGCGTCGCGTTTTTGGGCTAAGGAAAATTATGCCCTGGACATCGAAATCGACAGCATGGACAAAGAGCCGGTGCGCGTTTACCTGGCCGGTTCGGATTGGGACAAGAACAGCCAGCCTGATCCGCTGCCGGGGCATGTGGTTGAAGAGACGACCCGGCGTTACCGCGACATTTACCGGCGGCTGACCGGGCACGAGTTGGAGTAGGGAGCAGGCAGGCGGAAAAGACAAACACATGCGGCGGGGCGCATAAGTCCAAACCGCTGCATAAGTCCAAACAATAGGAGGAATACGAGTAACATGATTAAAGCGAACGTTTATGTCACGATCAAGCAAAGCGTACTTGATCCGCAGGGAGTAGCTGTGCAGGGAGCGCTTCATTCCATGGGCTTCAAGGAAGTGGAGAGCGTGCGCATCGGCAAATATATGGAGCTTACGCTGGACACGAACGACCGCTTTGAGGCGGAAGCCCGCGTCAAGGCGATGTGCGAGAAGCTTTTGGCCAATACGGTGGTTGAAGATTACCGTTTTGAATTGGAGGGCTGAATCGATGAAATTCGCGGTACTCGTATTTCCCGGTTCCAACTGTGATATCGACTGTTATAAAGCGGTGGAGGAAGCTTTGGGCGAACCCGTCGATTACGTGTGGCATACGGCGACCGATCTTTCCGCGTACGACTGCATCCTGGTTCCCGGGGGCTTTTCCTATGGCGATTACTTGCGCTGCGGGGCCATTTCCCGGTTTGCTCCGGTGATGGCCGAGGTGGCCAAAGCCGCAGAGGAAGGCAAATATGTTCTCGGTATCTGCAACGGGTTTCAAATTTTGACGGAAGCCGGGCTGCTCCCGGGGACGCTGCGCCGCAACATGTCGCTGAAATTCCGCTGCCATGATACGGTACTGCGGGTCGAAAACAACGCAAATCCGTTTACGTCGCTGTATGCGCCGGGCGAAGAGATTACGATTCCGATCGCGCACGGCGAAGGCAATTACTATTGTGATGAAGAAACCTTGGCCCGGCTGCGGCAAAACAACCAGATTATTTTCCGGTATGTGGACAATCCGAACGGGTCGGTGGACGATATCGCCGGCATTTCCAATGAACGCGGCAACGTGGTCGGCATGATGCCCCATCCGGAGCGTGCGGTAAACGCCCTGCTTGGTTCGGAAGACGGCAAAAAAATGTTTACATCCATTTTAAAGGCTTGGAGGGATCGGCATGAGTCAGCAAGTGTCCGCTAAGGAACCGAATGCAGAGCAAATTGCGGAGCAGAAAATTTACAAACAGATGGGCGTTTCGGATAGCGAATACGAGCTGATCTGCGGGTTTTTGGGCCGCAAGCCGAACTACACGGAAATCGGCGTGTTTAGCGTCATGTGGTCCGAGCACTGCGCCTACAAAAATTCGAAGCCGCTGCTGCGCCGCTTCCCGACCAGCGGACCACGCGTCCTGATGGGCCCGGGGGAAGGCGCGGGGATCGTTGATATCGGCGACAACCAAGCGGTTGTGTTCAAAATCGAAAGCCATAACCACCCTTCCGCGGTGGAGCCTTACCAGGGGGCCGCGACGGGTGTGGGCGGGATTATCCGCGATATTTTTTCGATGGGGGCCAGACCGGTTGCGCTGCTTAACTCTTTGCGTTTCGGCAAGCTGGAGAGCGAGCGTGTGAAATATTTGTTCGAGCACGTCGTGTCCGGGATCGCCGGGTACGGCAACTGCATCGGCATCCCGACGGTCGGCGGCGAAGTAGTGTTTGACGAAAGCTATGAAGGGAACCCGCTTGTCAACGCGATGTGCGTCGGGCTGATTGACCACGATAAAATCCAGCGCGGCGTCGCCAAGGGCGTAGGCAACCCGGTGTTTTACGTGGGCCCGCCAACGGGCCGCGACGGCATCCACGGCGCGACGTTTGCGTCGGAGGAACTGACGGAGGAGTCGGAAGCGAAGCGGACGGCGGTGCAGGTCGGCGATCCGTTTATGGAAAAGCTGGTAATGGAAGCCTGCCTCGAACTGATCGACACCGGCATCGTGCTGGGTATTCAGGATATGGGCGCGGCTGGGCTGACGTGCTCCAGCGCGGAGATGGCGAGCAAGGCCGGCAACGGCCTGGAGCTGTATCTCGATCAGGTGCCGCAGCGCGAAGAGGGCATGACCGCCTACGAAATGATGCTGTCGGAATCGCAGGAACGGATGCTGTTTGTCGTCGAGCCGAAGGATGAGGCGCAGGCGCGGGAGATTTTTGAGCGCTGGGGCGTTATTTGCGCGAAGGTCGGCAAGGTGACGGACGACGGGCGGCTGAAGCTGTTCCATCACGGGGAAGTGGTCGGCGATATGCCGGTCAAGGCGCTCGTAGACGAATGCCCGATTTATGACAAGCCTTCGGCGGTACCGGCTTATTATGAGCAGAACGCGGCGGTGGATACGCAGCGGTATGAAGAAGTGCGCGATCTGGGCGGGGCGCTTGAGCAAGTGTTGTCTTCGCCTTCGCTCGCAAGCAAAGCGTGGGTCTACGATCAGTACGACTACATGGTGCGTACCAGCACGGCGGTTCGCCCGGGTTCGGACGCGGCGGTCGTGACGATCCACGGCACGCGCAAGGCGCTGGCGATGACGACCGACTGCAACGGCCGGTTCGTATACCTCGATCCGGAGGTGGGCGGGCGCATCGCGGTCAGCGAAGCGGCGCGCAACATCGTGTGCTCCGGCGCTGAGCCGCTGGCGATCACGGACAACCTGAATTTCGGCAGCCCGGAGAAACCGGATATTTTCTGGCAGATGGAAAAGGCCGTAGACGGCATGGCGGAAGCTTGCCGCGAGTTGGATACGCCGGTCATCGGCGGAAACGTCAGCTTGTACAACGAAAACGCCAAAGGCGCGATTTACCCGACGCCGGTCGTCGGCATGGTGGGGCTTGTGCACGATGTGGACCACATTACGACCCAGGGCTTCAAGTCCGAGGGTGACGTGATTTTTCTGCTCGGCGAAACAAAGGCGGAGCTTGGGGGCAGCGAGTTCCAAGCGGTTGTGCATGGCGTCGTTGAAGGGCGTCCGCCAGAGTTGGATCTGGCAGTCGAGAAAAAGCTGCTGGGCGCTGTGCTTGAAGCGATTCAAGGCGGGCTGGTTCGCTCGGCGCACGACCTGTCCGAAGGCGGGCTGGCCGCGGCGCTGGCGGAATCATGCATCAGCGGCGGTTTGGGCGCGAAGGTCGATGTGGTGAGCGGCGGGCTGCGTGCGGATGTTTTGCTGTTTAGCGAGTCGCAGTCGCGGATTTTGCTGTCGACATCGCCTGATCAGGCGGATGCATTGGAGCGGCTCGTTGCAGAGCGCGGCGTGCCGGTGGCGCGGATCGGGTCGGTTGCAGGCGCGGCTGCCGCTAGGGCGGAGCTGGCCGTTGCGGTGGACGGTGCTTCCGTGCTGAACAAGCCGGTCGAGCAGTTGAAACGCATCTGGGAGGATGTCATTCCATGTCTGATGAAATAATGCCGCGTGGGCTTTGGACAGGAGCATATTACAACGAAGGTGCGGGACGTGTAGATCCGTTCGACACGTTGCGGGAGGAGTGCGGTGTGTTCGGCGTATTCGGCCATCACGATGCCGCTTCCCTTTCTTATTACGGCCTGCATGCGCTGCAGCACCGGGGCGAAGAAAGCGCAGGGATGTGCGTGACGGACGGATCGGAGTTTAATTACCACAGAGGCATGGGGCTCGTAAAAGAAGTGTTTGACCGGGACAAGCTCGCTTCGCTGGTCGGCGATCGCTCGATCGGGCATGTGCGTTATTCGACGAGCGGGGACAGCCGGCTGACGAACGCGCAGCCGTTGATTTTCAAATACCGCGACGGCGATTTGGCAGTAGCGACGAACGGGAACATCGTCAATGCGCCAAAAATCCGCCGCGAGCTGGAGCAAAGCGGTTCGATCTTCCAGACGACAAGCGACACGGAGGTGATCGCGCACTTGATCGCGCGCTCGCCGAAGGATTTTGTCGAGGCGGCGAAGGACGCGCTGGGGCAACTGGTCGGCGGCTTCGCCTTCCTGCTGCTGACCAACGACAAGCTGATCGCCGCCAGCGATCCCAATGGGCTGCGGCCGCTGACGATGGGCCGGCTCGGCGACGCGTACCTGTTTTCGTCCGAGACGTGCGCATTTGAGGTGGTCGGCGCGGAGACGATCCGCGAGATCCAGCCGGGCGAAATGCTGGTGCTGGACGGCAACGGTCTGCACGAAGACCGTTATACCGAGCCGCAGCGCAAGGCGTTGTGCGCGATGGAATACATCTACTTCGCGCGCCCGGACAGCGATATGAACGGCTCGAATTTGCACGCGAGCCGCAAGCGGATGGGGCAGGTGATGGCGCAGGAGTCGTTTGTCGACGCGGACGTCGTGACCGGCGTGCCCGACTCCAGCATCTCCGCCGCCATCGGCTACGCGGAGCAAACCGGCATCCCTTACGAGCTTGGTCTGATCAAAAACAAATACACCGGCCGGACGTTCATTCAGCCGAGCCAGGAGCTGCGCGAGCAGGGCGTGAAGATGAAGCTGAGCGCCGTGCGCCGCGTCGTGGAAGGCAAACGCGTGGTGATGATCGACGATTCGATCGTCCGCGGCACGACCTCGCGGCGGATCGTCAATCTGCTGCGTGAGGCCGGGGCGACGGAGGTGCATGTGCGCATCACTTCGCCGCCATTTAAGAACCCGTGTTTCTACGGGATCGACACCCCGGACCGCGGCGAACTGATCGCTTCGTACAAATCCGTCGAGGAAATTTGCCGGGAGATCAATGCGGACACGCTGGAGTTTTTGAGCCCGGAGGGCTTAATCCGGGCTGTAGGCGGCGACAACGCCGGGGATTACAAAGGCGGCCTCTGCATGGCCTGCTTTGACAATGATTACCCGACGCGGACGGATTTTGACGGGGAAGAGAAGTACGGGTGTACGTGTTAGGCAGCTTTATTTTACATGATTAAAAGTTTTTGAGGTGATGGCGGGAACTCGGCATAGGTACGAGGCAGTACTGGTGGGTGGCGAGTTGCAAGCCGATTTAGCCAGCTTACAAGCCGTTATAGTCGAGTGACAGGTTTCTGCGCTAACACCACATAGTGATTGGATATATCCAATAGAATTGGAAATTAAGTGGTAAATACAGCGGCGCGATTGGATATTTCCAATAGATGAGGTCCGATAGGGTGCAAAACAGGCGGTTTGAGCGATATCTATTGGATATTTTCCAATGAGGGTCCAGAATGGCGTGCGATTTCCGGCGATCTATTGGATTTTTTCCAATTAGAGCAGGCAGCGTTACAAAGAAACGCATGTCCCCCAAAAAAATAAACCTAAGGAGTGTGTCCTTCTCGTGTCAGAAGCATACAAAAACGCCGGTGTCGATATTGCGGCCGGGAATGAAGCCGTGGAGCGGATGAAAAAACACGTCAAACGGACGTTTCGTCCGGAAGTGATGACGGATCTGGGCGGCTTCGGGGCTTTGTTCGGATTGAACAAAGCCAAATATGAGGAGCCGGTTCTGGTCTCCGGGACGGACGGCGTGGGCACCAAGCTGAAAATCGCGTTTGCGATGGACAAGCACGATACGATCGGGATCGACGCGGTGGCGATGTGCGTCAACGACATCGTCGTGCAGGGCGCGGAGCCGCTGTTTTTCCTCGATTACCTCGCATGCGACAAGGTCGTTCCTGAGAAAATCGAGGCGATCGTTGCCGGCATCGCCGAAGGCTGCAGCCAGTCCGGCTGTGCGCTGATCGGCGGCGAGACCGCTGAAATGCCGGGCATGTACAGCGAAGGCGAATACGATATCGCCGGCTTCACCGTCGGCGTCGTCGACAAGCGCAAAATCGTCAACGGCAGCACCATCGCTCCCGGCGATACGGTGATCGGCCTCGCTTCCAGCGGCGTGCACAGCAACGGCTTTTCACTGGTGCGCAAGCTGCTGCTGGAGCAGGCCGGATACAACCTGCAGGATACCCTGCCGGAGCTGGGCGGACAGAAGCTTGGCGAAGTGCTGCTGACGCCGACCAGGCTGTACGTGAAGCCGGTGCTCTCCCTGCTTGAGCAGGCCGACGTCAAAGGCATGGCCCACATTACGGGCGGCGGATTTATCGAAAATATCCCGCGCGTGCTGCCGGAAGGCGTAAATGTGGAGATCGAACACGGCTCGTGGCCGATTTTGCCGATCTTTGAGCTTTTGCAGCAAAAGGGCGACGTCAGCAACCGCGACATGTTTACCACCTTCAACATGGGAATCGGGCTGGTCATTATCGTTGCCGCCGATCAGGCGGAGGCAGCCCTGCAAACGCTGCGCGAAGCCGGCGAAAGCCCATACGTCATCGGCAAAGTGACCACAGGCAGCCGGGAAGTGACGTTTGCGGGGGCGGACGTGTAATGGCGGCGGGTTTTCGGATTGCGGTGTTCGCCTCCGGGCAGGGCAGCAATTTTCAAAATTTGCTGGATGCTTCCCGGGCGGGAACGCTTGGCGCAGACATCGTGCTGCTGGTGTGCGATAAACCGCAGGCGCCTGTCGTCGAACGGGCCCGCAAGGCCGGGGTCGACTGCTTTCTTTTTCAACCTAAGGACTATGCGCGGCGGGAAGATTATGAGGCGGAAATCGCCGCGGAGCTGGACAAGCGGCAAATTGACCTGGTCGTTTTGGCCGGGTATATGCGGCTGTTGACTCCGGTGCTGGTGGAGCCTTACGCGGGAAAAATGATCAACATCCACCCTTCGCTGCTTCCGGCTTTTCCGGGCAAAAATGCGATCGGGCAAGCGTGGGACTACGGCGTCAAAGTGACCGGAATAACGGTGCATTTGGTCGACGGGGGAATGGATAGCGGCGCTGTGATCGCCCAAAAACCGGTGGAAATTTTCGCCTCGGATACCCTGGAGTCGTTGGAGGCTAGGATTCATACTGCAGAACAGCAGTTGTACCCGCAAGTCGTGTCGTGGTTTGCCAAAAGCCGGATTAAGGCAGACGGCCGAAAAGTGACGATTCTGTCGGATGAGGAACAATAGGGCATACTTTTATAGGACATAAAGTGCGCAGGGGTTTCGATATTTCCCGAGAAATATCGGGCATGATTCGCCAAATTAAAGGAGGGGCCGATTTTGAGTATCAAAAGAGCGCTGGTAAGCGTGTCGGATAAAACGGGGATCGTGGATTTTTGCCGCGAGCTGTCGCAGTTAGGCGTGGAGATCATTTCGACGGGGGGAACGAAAAACCTGCTGTCGAAGGAAGGAGTGGCGGTGATCGGCATTTCCGATGTGACAGGTTTTCCGGAAATTTTGGACGGACGCGTCAAAACACTGCACCCGGCCGTCCACAGCGGTCTGCTGGCGATCCGCGACAGCGAAGAGCATCAGGCGCAAATGAAGGAGCTGGGTCTGGATTACATTGACTTGGTCGTTGTAAACCTGTATCCGTTCCAGGAAACGATCGCCAAGCCGGATGTGAGCTATGAGGATGCGATTGAAAATATCGACATCGGCGGGCCGACCATGCTGCGTTCCGCGGCCAAAAACCACGCCTTCGTCAGCGTGGTTGTCGATGCGGCCGATTACGGCACGGTTCTTGCGGAAATCCGCGAGGGCGGGGATACGACGCTGGACACACGCAAACGGCTTGCGGCCAAAGTTTTCCGCCATACGGCGGCTTACGATGCCCTGATTTCCGATTATTTGTCGAAGGTGACCGGCGATCCGCTGCCGGAGCGCTACACCGTCACTTACGAGAAAATCCAGGATTTGCGCTACGGCGAAAATCCGCACCAACAAGCGGCGTTCTATCGCAAACCGCTGGCCGCAGCGGATACGCTGACCAATGCGGAGCAGCTGCACGGCAAGGAATTGTCCTATAACAACATCAATGACGCCAACGCGGCGCTGCAAATCGTGAAAGAATTCGAGGAGCCGGCCGTCGTTGCGGTGAAGCATATGAACCCTTGCGGGGTAGGCGTAGGCAGCAGCATTTTGGAGGCCTATCAAAAGGCGTATGAGGCCGATCCGGTGTCGATCTTCGGCGGCATCGTCGCTGCCAATCGCATCATTGATGCCGATACCGCGACATTGCTTAAGGAAATTTTTCTGGAGATCATTTTGGCGCCGGGCTTTACTGAGGAAGCGTTGGACATTTTGACGAAAAAGAAAAACATCCGCCTCTTGAAGCTCGGCGGCTTGGAACTCGGCAGCAAACGGAGCAGCCAGTTTGTCGTTACCTCGATCGACGGCGGCATGATCGTTCAGGAGAGCGATGTTCATGTGCTGAAGGAATCGGACCTGCAGGTGGTCACGGACCGCAAGCCGACGGAGGAAGAACTCAAGCAACTGCTGTTTGGCTGGAAAGTAGTTAAGCATGTGAAATCCAATGCGATCGTGCTGGCCAAGGACGATATGACGATTGGCGTCGGCGCCGGTCAGATGAACCGCGTGGGCGCGGCGAAAATCGCCATCGAGCAGGCTGGTGAGAAGTCGAAAGGCAGCGTATTGGCCTCGGATGCGTTTTTCCCGATGGGCGATACGCTGGAAGCGGCGGCTAAGGCCGGCATTACGGCGGTTATCCAACCGGGCGGCTCCGTGAAGGACGAAGAGTCGATCAAAGTCGCGAACGAATACGGCATCGCTATGGTATTCACCGGCGTCCGCCATTTCAAACATTAAGCCACGGCTCCAATCGGCAGACCGCTGCGGCGTGCGGCGGTCTGCCGATTTTCGGATTATACGCGGGCGGGGAAATGAGTGAATAACGTCATTACGGTCCGCTTGCGGGCTATCAAGGAGGAGACGACAAATGGATATATTGGTGATTGGCGGGGGCGGGCGCGAGCACGCGATTTGCTGGAGTTTGGCGAAAAGCCCCAAAGCCGGCAAGCTTTATTGCGCCCCGGGCAACGCCGGGATCGGCCAGGTGGCTGAACTGGTTCCGATTCAGGTGCATGAATTCGACAAGCTGGCCGCGTTTGCCGAGGAGAAGGGCGTCGGCTTGGTTGTGGTCGGGCCTGACGATCCGCTGGCCGACGGCATTGTCGACGTGTTCGAGGCTAAGAATATTCCAGTGTTCGGCCCGCGCAAAAACGCGGCCCATATCGAGGGCAGCAAAACGTTTATGAAGGATTTGCTGAAAAAATACGGCATTCCGACAGCGGCTTACGAGAAGTTCGACAGCTATGAGCCGGCTTTGGCGTATTTGAGCAGCCGGCCGGTGCCGATCGTCATTAAGGCGGACGGGCTGGCGGCGGGCAAAGGCGTGACGGTCGCCTTCACCCGAGAACAGGCGGAAGCCGCTTTGAAGGACATTATGGTCGAGAAGGTGTTTGGCGAGTCCGGGAGCCAGGTTGTCATCGAGGAATACCTTGAAGGCCAGGAAATGTCGATCCTTTCGTTCGTCGACGGGGAAACGGTGCGGCCGATGGCGGCGGCGCAGGATCACAAGCAGGTTTACGACGGCGACAAAGGGCCAAACACGGGCGGCATGGGCACCTATTCCCCGCTGCCGCATATCGCCCCCGGCATCATTGAAGAAGCGGTCGAAACGATCATCAAACCGACGGCTAAGGCGATGGTGGCCGAAGGCCGGCCTTTCCGCGGCGTGTTGTTCGCCGGGCTGATGATTGCGCCGGACGGCAAGCCGAAAACGATCGAATTTAACGCCCGCTTTGGCGATCCGGAAACCCAAGTCGTGTTGCCGCGGCTGAAAAGCGATCTGCTCGATATTTTTCTGGCGGCGGTGAACGGCACCTTGGATCAGGCGGAAATCGAGTGGAGCGACGAAGCGGCCGTCTGCGTCGTGCTGGCCTCGGGCGGTTATCCGGCTTCCTATCCGAAAGGCCTGCCGATTGCAGGCTTGGACGAGGTGCGGGAGGCTCTTGTGTTCCATGCCGGTTCGGCCCGGAACGAAGCCGGCGAGTGGGTTACGAACGGCGGCCGCGTTCTGGGCGTTGTCGGGCTTGGGCAGTCGATCGCGGAAGCGCGGGACAAAGCTTATCAAGCGGCGGAGCGCATCACGTTTGAGGGCAAACACAATCGTACGGATATTGCGGCCAAGGCGCTCGTTTAGCAGCGGTTCGGACGAGGCTCCGCCTTTCGGGGCGTGCGAGGATAATCCGCTCTTTTTTCGCACATGTTAAGGGAGAATGGGGAGATTAGTCCCTGTCATTCTCTGATTGCGGGAGGCGGCATCATCATGAGCGACAAAATGAAGGAAATGCTTCCGGTATCGCGCGAAGAAGTGGAAGTGAGCGGCGTGTACCGGGACGAGCTGGGGCGCGAGGAGTACTTGCGGAAGGGCGAGGAATTTCCGTCCGATCCGGTGTACGGGACGATGGAGTGGGAGCTTAAAGAGCTTGCTCAGGAGAAAAACTCCAAGGGGCATACCGATGACCGTTTGATTCCGAAAAAAGACTGATCCGCCCACTCGAAGCCTCTCCGGCCTGCCGGCCTACGCGCTGGATTTGCCGGAGAGGCTTTTTTTGCAGCCTGCACATTGGCGGGGATTTCCTCGTTTGCATCGGAAAATGACTTGAACGGAAAGCGGTTTTAGGTGTACTTTTATAAGAATGAGAGAAATAGAGCCAAAGTGAGGAGAAAGCGATGAAGCAGGCGGAACGCCAAACGGTAGGGATGGAAGATATCGTCAAAGCGCATCATGTGCTGAGCGAGGTTGTGGTGCGGACTCCGCTGCAGCTGGATGCGACGTTATCGTTAAGATACGGCTGTAATGTATATTTAAAAAGGGAAGATCTCCAGGTCGTGCGTTCATTTAAAATCCGCGGGGCCTACAATATGATCCGCAGCCTCCAGCCAGAGGATTTGGAGCGGGGCATCGTTTGCGCGAGCGCCGGCAATCATGCGCAGGGCGTGGCTTTTTCCTGCAACGCGCTGGGAATCCGAGGCAAGATTTTTATGCCGAGCACGACGCCAAACCAGAAAGTTAGGCAAGTAAAACGCTTTGGCGGCGAGCATGTCGAGGTGGTGCTGACCGGCGACACGTACGACGACGCTTATGAAGAAGCGATGAAGGCGTGCACTGAGGGCGGGATGACGTTCATCCACCCGTTTGATGACCCGAAAATCGTTGCCGGCAACGGGACGATCGGTATGGAAATCATGGAGAACCTCAATGTGCCGGCCGACTATGTGTTTGTGACGATCGGCGGCGGGGGACTGGTGTCGGGCGTGGGTACGTATTTGAAAACGGTCAGTCCGCAGACGAAATTGATTGGGGTTGAACCGGCGGGCGCGGCTTCGATGACGGAAGCGTTAAAGCAGCAGCAAGTGGTGACCCTGGAAGCGATCGACAAGTTTGTGGACGGTGCGGCGGTCAAACGCGTGGGGGATCTGAACTACGAAATCTCCGCGAAAATCCTCGACGATATCGTTCAGGTGCCGGAGGGCAAGGCGTGCACGACGATTTTGGAGCTTTACAACGACAGCGCCATCGTCGTGGAACCAGCCGGAGCGCTGCCGGTGTCCGCGCTCGACATGTACCGCGACCAAATCCGCGGCAAAAACGTCGTCTGCATCATCAGCGGCGGGAACAACGACATCGACCGGATGCAGGAAATGAAGGAGCGCTCGTTGATCTACGAGGGGCTAAAGCATTATTTCCTGATCAACTTCCCGCAGCGCGCTGGCGCTCTGCGGGAGTTCCTGGAGCAGGTGCTGGGCCCGAACGACGACATCACGCGGTTCGAATACACGAAAAAGCACAACAAGGAAAACGGCCCGGCCTTGGTCGGCATCGAGCTGAGCGACAAGGCGGATTACGAAGCGCTGATCGGCAGAATGGCCTCGAAAGGCATCGCCTATACCGAGCTCAACCGGGATTTGAACCTGTTTAATTTGCTGATTTGACAAGATACCTTTTTCAACTGCACTTATACTCTAACGGATGCCACAAGCGCTATTTGTCCTAAAAACGTTGATTTCAAATTGTAACGGTTGCCATGGCGCTTATTTCACTTAAACCAGGCTATTTTTGCTTAGATTCAGGCAAATAACGGCGCTCACAACCGTTAGAATTTTGAAAAGGGCTTTTTTTGGAAAATAGCCGCTGATACAACCGTTAGATTTTCGGGCAGCTTTTTGACGGGGAATCTTAGGCAAAAGTAATGTAACATGGGCCGTTATAACGTGGCATACAGCCTTCTTTGACTAATAGTCGGGGAAGGTTTTTTTATTTTTTTAGAGGTTGTTCAAAAAGTCATCTTTCCATGACGAAGCCGTTCATGAAGAAGATTCGACGTCGAATCTTGAATTCAGCCGGGCCTTCCGTTGCTCACGTACCCAAAACGTACGCTCCGCTACTCAGTTCCTAGATTCATCCAACCTTCTCGGTCCTGAAAACCCAACTTTTTGAACACGCATTTGAAAAAGGGCTTTACAATACCAAATCACTAGTGTACTATTTAACTATAACACTGATACATCAAAGGAGTGGTTATGTGCGGCAGCTAATGCGGGGAGCGAAATTCCCGAAGCCGGCATGGTTGGGTTTAAAGATCAACGGGATGCCGTCCCATCAAATCAAGGCGCTGCTGGCGGCATAATGGCGGAAAGGAGCTGACCCGAACGTGAGCATCGAATTCGATAATAATCTGCCGATTTATTTGCAAATCATGAACTATTTGAAAAAGGAGATCGTGACCGGCAAATTGAAGGCCGGGGACAAAATCCCTTCCGTGCGAGAATTGGCAGCCGAACTGCAAATCAACCCGAATACCGTACAGCGGACTTTTCAGGAATTGGAGCGTGAAGCCGTCGTGGAAACGAAACGCGGACTCGGAAGATATGTGACAAGCGAGGAATCGAAAATTATGACGATCAAAAAAGAAATGGCCGGCGATTTGCTCGACCGCTTTATCGGCGGCATGCAGGAGCTTGGCTTTAGCAATCAGGACATCGCGGCGATTGTCGCGGAAGCCGTGCAAGGCGAAAAACGGGAATAGGAGGGAGGACGATGGATCGGATGGATCAGAAGAATCAGAAGAATCAGAAGGATAAGATAGATCATATGGATAGAAGCGATAGAATGGATCAAATAGATTGGAAAGGTCAGACAGTTCAGACGGACCAACTATTGGAGCTGAAAGGCGTGTCCAAGTCTTATGGCAGCAAAAAAGCGCTGCGCGGCGTTTCCTTTGGCATCGGCAAGGGGAAAATCGTCGGCCTGCTCGGTACGAACGGCAGCGGCAAAAGCACGTTGATGAAGATTGTCGCCGGTTTGATACCGGCTTCTAACGGACAGGTGACGGTAGACGGCACGCCGGTGGGACTGGCGACCAAGTCGCTCGTCGCTTTTATGCCGGACCGGCCGCTGACGGAGTCATGGATGAAGGTGCGTGACGCGGTAGGGTTTTACCGGGATTTTTACAGCGATTTTGACGAAGAGAAGGCCCGGGCGATGCTGAAGTTTATGCAGCTGAATGAAGGGGATAAAATCAGCTCGCTATCCAAAGGGATGAATGAGCGGCTGCAGCTTACGCTAACGCTGTCGCGGAACGCCAAGCTGTATTTGCTGGATGAACCGATTGGAGGCGTAGACCCGCTAGCGCGGGCCAAAATTTTGGATGCGATCGTGGAGTTTTACAGCGAGGACAGCAGCTTGATCGTTTCTACGCATTTGGTGCGGGACATCGAGCGGATCTTTGATGAGGTGCTGTTTATCCGTGACGGGGAGATCGTGCTGCAGGAGGAAGTCGAAAACTTGCGGATCAAATATGGTAAAAGCGTAGACGACATGTTTAAAGAGGTGTTTGCGGAATGATGAAACTGCTGAAATATGACTTGAAACGGAATGCCAATACCTTTTTGGGGATGGCGGCGATTCTGGTGATTGTGCAGGCCGTGTTGTCGATCGTCGGCAATGTCAAGGGCTGGGACGACGGGCTGATTATAGCTTTCAACATCATTTTGTACGTGTCGGCGGGCATTATCATGCTGGTGCTTGTATGCAAAACCTTTGAGGCCAATATCAAGGCGTACAACCGTAGACTGCTGCCGGTCCATCCAGCCTGGACGGTGCTGTCATCGCTGCTGCTCGGCCTGGTTACGGCGGCTGTGTTCGTAGCTGTTATGTTTACCCACGCCTTGTTATATCTCCATTTCAAGGGGATTTCGTACGATCTGACTTTTGGGCAGGCAAGCGCGAAGGATTGGCTCCTAATCGCTTTGGCGGCGGCGTGGGGATATACCGTGCTGGTATTGACCATTTTCACAGCGATCACCATCGGCGCGAGCATCAGCATACGGGGAAAAGCGGGAACCTGGATCGGCATCGTCTCTTTCTTCGTGATCATTAACGTGATGAGCTGGCTGGAAAGCCTGTTGTTCGGGAACAGCGACTCATCCGATTTAAGCCTTGGTATTTTCCGCGGGAGCACGAATGATGCGCTTACGGTGGCAACGGGCGGCATTCAGTTTCTGAGCATTGCCCAGTTCTTGTTTGAAGCGGTGTTTGCGGGGTTGATGTTCTATGCCACGATTTATTTGTTGAGCAAGAGAATGGAAATATAATAGAACCAATTAGGGAGATAAGATAATGATGAAAAAGGGATTAAATAAACTGGCCGGAGCCGTGTTATCTTTAGCAGTAGTCTGTTCCATGTTGCCGTCAGCCACAAGCGCTGCGGCGGCGGCCTCCGGAAGCCAAAAGGAATGGCTGCGGCAAAACGCCCATCAGTTGAAGTCGCTAGAGTCCGAGGATTATAGCGATCTGGCCTTTTTAAAGCCGCTGTTAAAGGACAAAACCGTCGTCAGCCTCGGGGAAAATTTTCACCAGGTGGCCGAATACAGCAGCATAAAAACAAGGCTGATCAAGTTTTTGCATGAAGAGATGGACTTTGACGTGATCGCTTTTGAATCGGGGATGGGAGACGCGGCGGCCGTATACGAAAACCGGGATTCCCTTACCCCGGAGGAGATGATGGGCGCGTCGCTCCTTCCAATCTGGCATTCCAAGGAAACGCTGGAGTTGTTTAATTATATCAAAGAGCAGGGAAAGGGCGACAAACCGCTGTATTTGGCGGGATATGACAATCAATTTACGGACTACTTTTTGACCCAGTTTATAGGGGCGGCGATCGGCAAGCTGGACTCCGAGAAGGGAAAGGCCTTCGTGCAAATGGAATATCAAGCGATCCCGGATGCTTATAAGGTTCTTAATAAGTTCCCGGACGCTCCTTTCAGCAAGGATCCGGCATACAAAAAGGAACTGCAGGCCGTTGTCGACAAATATCTGCCTCAGTATCAAGAGGTGATCAAGTATGTTGAGCAGCACCGTGACGAATTAAATGCCAAGTTGAAAGTTTTTTATCCCAGCCAGCCGCATTTTGACGCAATCATCCTGAAATCTTTAAGCGACCATGTCGCCTTTCTTGAGAGCGGATTGAAGGATGTGAAGGATATGTATTCTTCCCGGGATGAGTTGATGACGGAAAATCTAGAATGGGTGATGCAGACGTTGTATCCGGGGAAAAAGGTGATTTTGTGGGCCCACAATGACCATCTGGCCAAAAACACCTCGAAAATGCGGGTCAAGCAAGACGGCAAGTGGACGAACAGCTTTACGAGCATGGGTGAACTGATGCACCGGAAGCTCGGGGATAAAATGTATGTGATCGGGCTCTACATGAATCGCGGTTCATCGGTAACGATTACTTCGGGCAAGCCATTCACCATCCAGCCGGCGACAAAAGGAAGCCTGGAGCACCTGATCATGCAAAGCGGTTACGCCAATTCCTTTATTGATTTGAGCCGGCATAAAGTGAAGAATGGGCAGAATGCCTGGATGTTCCGGCCGATCTACGCTTCTGAGGACGGCATGACCACGGAGCAGGTGCTGCCGAACGTCATGCGCTTTACCCCGAAGGAGCAGTACGACGGAATTATTGTCATCGACAAGGTGAAAGCTCCAACGCCTGTGCACTCCTCTGAGGAATCAAAGACCAACGAGTAAATATAAAGCGGGGCCATAAGCAGCCATAGGGCTGCTTATGGCCCCTTTTCAATCACGCTTTGGAGCGCACCCGCAGCAAAACGATTTGCCCAGCCAGGCCGATCACAAAAATGATCAGGCTGTTCCAAGGGGATACGGTGAATGCCGGCATTATCCGGTTGAGCAGCGTTCCCAAAGCGATGAGCAGCACCGCGCCGCCGATGTATATGCCCAGCGCCTTCAGATCAAACCGGCGGGGACCCGAAGGCTCCGGGGATTCCGCGGGTTCGGGGGAACCTCCGGCCCGTGTGCGGCCGGGGCCGAGAAAGCGCGTGACCAGTTCGACCAGCACAATCGCCAACCCGGCGATGATGATCAGCGACGAACTGCTGATCAGCGTGTATTCCAGCTCTCCGCCAAACCATTTGCTGAAAAAGCCAGTGATCATATAAATAAAGAAAACCCAGGTTAGAGCGACCCAGGGAATCATCGTATAATAGATGATTTTATCTTTCAGGCTGCGGGGTGTGCCCGTCAGGACATCGTCCGCCAGCTCAGCGCAATAAGCCTTGGGATCACCGCCAAACAGATCCATGGCGGACACGCCTTTGTCCTGATTTTTGACAATTTGCCGGGCCAGGCTAAGCAAAATTTCCTCCCCTTTGGCTTCGGTCAGCGAACTGGCTCCGGAGCGGAAATACATCACCATTTCCCCGAAATAACTTTCGTTCTCTGCTGTCATCTGCTGCCTTAATTTTTTGGTCTCTCCGATCATTTCATGGATGTACATGAAAGTATCTCTCCTCCCAGATCCGTACAAGTCACTCTCGAACATACGACACTCTGCCAAAAAATTACTAATTTTCTTTCGTAGTATACTGCAAAATTTGTCCGTTCCGCAAGAGTCCTCAGGAGGGAGTAGGGCGGACCAGGGAATGATGGACATTTGGTGAACAAGGTATAAAAACGCCCCATCCCTCCAAAAACTACTTTAAAAGAAGTAGTTCAAAAAGTCATCTTTTGATCGGGAGGCGGATACAGTGGGAAAATATGATTCGGAGCTGACCCGGAGGTATTTGCTTAACGAAAGCGCTCGGGGCAGTTTGGAAGAGGTGGCTTCGAACGAGGCCAACTCGGAAGAAAACGCGGATTTTCTGTGCGGGGACGATTGCGGCGATGAAGAGCGCTTAGGCAATCAGCAGTTCATGAAAGAGTGGGAAGGACGAGTGCAAACCCATGCCTATTTTAGGCAATCTTATGAATAACCAGTGAGCCTGATTGACACGTTTTCCGGCCGGTGATAAGATAAGTTTCATAAAACACATTAAACTTATCGGAATTTAATGGATAAACAATTTCGGATATCCACGGGCGGGAGGCGGTTGTATGGAAAGACAAATTACGATCAAATATGGGACAGAAGAAATTGCGGCGAATATCCATTATCCGTCGGAAAACAAACGGGAAGGGCGGTGCCAGCGCGCTCCGCTGGTCTTGATTTGCCACGGCTTTGTCGGCAACCGGATCGGCGTGGACCGGCTGTTTCTCAAAGCGGCCAGAGTGCTTGCGGCGGCTGGATTTCTCGTAGTCCGGTTTGATTACGTCGGCTGCGGCGAAAGCAGCGGGAGCTACGGGGAACAGGACGTTGATTCCCTGATCGCCCAAACCCGCTCCGTGCTGGATTACGGCCTCGAATCCTTTGATATCGATCCGCAGCGGGTCACGTTGATCGGGCACAGCCTGGGCGGGACCGTTGCGCTGCTGGCCGCCGTTAGGGACCGCCGCATCAAAAATCTCGTCCTATGGTCCTCCGTCGGATATCCTTTTAATGATATCGTAAAGATTACCGGGCGTGAGGTATATGACGAGGCCGTCAAACACGGGTCCGCCGATTACCTTGGCTACGGTTTGACGCCGCAGTTTTTCGATTCGCTGGGTTCGTCGCAGCCCTATCAGGAAGCGCTCAAATTTCCCGGAAATGTGCTGGTGGTGCACGGAACTTCGGACGATACGGTTCCGGTCGATTATGCTTTTTTGTACCAGAAGGTGTTTTGGATGCGTGCGGAAGGACGCTGCGACAAGGAGATTATTTTTCAGGCCAACCATACGTATTCTTCCGGGGAACATCAAGCCCAGCTCATCGACAAAACGAAGGAGTGGCTTGACAGCCTGGAGGCGATCCAGACGGATTGGCAGCACTGGATGATCTAAGTTTCGAGCGTTGGAGCGGGCGATGGCGAGGTGATGTGGCGATAAAATCATGCCGAACTGGTAAATAACTTCCTGTAGGGATACAATGAAGATAGATATCACCAATTTGGCGCAGGGAGGTTTGAGAGCGATGACTCAACCTGCATTGTTTATCGCACATGGATCGCCGACTCTGGCAATCGAGCAAAATGCGTATACGAGCTTTCTCCGGCAACTGGGGCAAGCGGCGCTAAAGCCGCCCAGAGCCGTTGTTATCTTCTCCGCACATTGGGATTCGCCCGATCAATGGCTGACGACGGATCGCAGACATGAAACGCTGCATGATTTTTACGGTTTTCCCGAGGAAATGTACCAAATTCGCTACCCCGCCCCGGGTGATCCGGAGCTCAGTGAAGAGATCGGCGCTATGTTTCATGCCCACAATCTGCAATATCGGCTTTCCGAAGGGAGAGGGCTGGATCATGGGGCGTGGGTAGTGCTGCGCGCGCTATTTCCGGAAGGTAACATCCCGGTGGTGGCGTTGTCCGTCGATTCCAAGCGCTCGCCTGAGGAGCAGTATGCGATCGGCAAAATGCTGACCGAACTTCGGCGGCAAAACGTTCTCATCATCGGCAGCGGCGGTTTGGTCCACAATTTGCGCATGGTCGGAGACGAGGAGAGCGAGCCGTTCCCCTGGGCTGTCGAATTTGACGCCTGGATTGGGGAGCAGCTTCAGGACTGGAATTTGCGTATGCTGTTCGATTACGACAAAAAGGCCCCCCATGTCCGAAACGCCATTCCTCCCTACGGCAGGGAGCATTTTGTGCCGCTGCTCTATGCGATGGGCGCCGCCGATGACGACCGGCAGGCCGTCAAGCTGTTCCAGGACTACCAGTATGGCTGCTTAAGCCTCAATTGCTGGAGGTTCGGCGCCGAGGGATGAAGACCGATAGAACATAATTAAAAAGCGCAGAACCGATTCGTACGGTTGCTGCGCTTTTGTTGTTATTCGCCTAACTGCGGCCGAAGGATCTTCGGAAAAAAGGAAGTATGTAGCGATCCAGACCGATGCATCCGGCATTGGCTCCGGCAACGACGATGAAGATTTCAAGCAGAAGCAACAGCGGATTCGTACTGACCGTCCCGGAAAATAAGAAGGCGAAATTCATCACCATGCCGAAAAACGCGGCGGCCCAGGTGAATGTCCCCAGAATAAGCCCGATTCCGACAAGCATTTCCCCATAAGGTATAAGTACGTTAAATAATCCGACATTGGGCAAGGCGAAATGCTCAAGGAAGGCTGCCCACCATCCCTGAACGGCGGGATGTTCTCCCGTGCTTTTCTCGATGGCGCCGTTCAGGAAGCCGGCGGCGTCGAATCCTCCCGTCACTTTACCCCATCCGGACGTTAGCCACTGGTACCCGACGTAAAGCCGGATAAGCAGGAGCAGCCAGGAGGCTGACACGCTGCCGCGTAACCAAGAAACGATCATAATTCACTCTCCTCTTCTTTTCAATTAGCTTTCAAGGGACATGTCTATTGTACAGGTTAGCTGAAAATATGAAAATCTAAAATTATCATTTTTCAAAATTAAGATGTGATCCTTGGCGTTTACCAAGCGCTTTAATTCGACGTATAATGTAAAAAAACGCATGGGATGACGGAGGTACGATGAACTTAATACGATCTAAATTTGGAATACTACTGATCTTGTCGGTTTTTCTGCTGCTTATCTCCGGCTGCGGAGGAGTGAAGGAGGCGGCCACCCGGGAGGTTATCGCTCCTCCCGAAACAGCACCGGAGGAGACGGAGCCGCCCCAACCGGAGGTACCCGCTTATACGGCTCCGCTTACAGGCTTGCCGGCTGAAGCGCCGGTAACCCGCCGCCCGCTGGCGGTCATGATCAACAATGCGCCGGCCGCACGCCCCCAGTCTGGCCTGATGGACGCCGATCTGGTGTATGAAGTGCTGGCCGAAGGCGGGGTAACCCGCTTGGTGACGATTTACCAAAGCAAGGCGGACAGCGCCAAAATCGGCCCGATCCGCAGCATTCGCCCGTACATGATCGAGCTGGGGGAAAGCCATCACGGCGTATTGGTCCACGCGGGGGCGAGCAACGATGCGTTCGCTATTTTGCAGCGGCAGCATAAAGAGGATCTCGACGAGATTACGAACGCGGGGGCTTACTTCTGGCGGGACAAGTCCCGGAAGGCGCCGCACAACCTGTACTCGAATCCGGAAAAATTGCTCGAAGGGACGGAGAAACGCGGGTTTGCCACCGAAGATACGAACGCGCCGGGGTATACGTTTTACCGCGAAGGAGAAGAACCTGTTTCCGGACAGGCGGCAAACCGGGTAGAGATCAAGTTTCAACTGGACAATTACCGGGTGAGTTATGAATATGACGCGGCGAGCGGACGATATAAACGTTTCATTAATGGCGAACCGCACACTGATCTGGAGACCGGTGAACAGCTGACGGTCGCCAATGTCGCAGTTCTGGGCGCCGAACACCGGGTGCTGGATGATGTGGGGCGCCTGGACGTCGGTTTGGAGCTGGGCGGAGACGCGATCGTTTTCGAAAAGGGCAAAATGATCCGTGCAGAATGGATACATAAAAAGGGCGACATCATTCGCTTCATTGTGGACAATCAAGAGCTGCCATTTGTTCCCGGCAATACGTTTATTCATGTCGTGCCCGTTTCGCCGGATTTCGACAGCCATGTTGCCGTGGAATAGCAGGCGGACGCACTGGGGAAGTCTGTATTTTTGAGGAGGATAAAGGATATTTCTGGCTTATTCAGGCAACTTTAAGCTAAAGGTCATGAAATGTTTGCGACATTATTAACCATCTTTCGACCGATTGTGTTAAGATAATCAGGGCTGTGTTAAAACCGTGTAAAAGCGCAGTCCGATAGAAATACCTCATGCAGAGAAAAGGGGATACTGATGCGAGTGAAGAAGAAGGACATCTTTTTCCAGACGTTAGAAAACATGGCGGACACGATCGTGCATTCGGCGGATTATTTCGCCCAGCAGGTAGCGGAGTTCAAGGACGTGGAACAGTTCGCCAAAAAGATGAAGGAATTCGAATCCAAATGCGATGAATACACACATACCATTATCGTCGAGTTGAACAAAACGTTTATCACCCCGATCGAACGTGACGACATCATGAACCTCATCACGGCGCTGGACGATGTCATAGACGGTTTGGAGGCGTCGACATCCCGGTTCTTCATGTACCACCTCTCCCAGCCGGACGAATACATCGCCCGCTTTGCGGAAATCTTGCGTATTTCGGCATACGAGATCCAAAAAGCGGTTCATTTGCTTTCCCAGAAAAAACTTCTCGCGATCCGCGAATACACGATCCGCTTGAACGACCTCGAGAACCAGGGGGACGAGCTGTTGCGGATTTGCATCAACGAGCTGTTCCTGAAGGTGACGGACCCGATCGAACTGATCAAGAAGAAGGAAATTTACGAGCGTCTGGAAACGACGACGGATGCCTGCGAGAAGGTAGCCAACATGCTGGAATCCATCATCATGCGTAATTCTTGAGAACTTCGCTTAACACTTGATATTCGGGAGGGTGGAATTGCGCGGGTTACACATATAGATAAACGATCTGTGCAAAAGAATAGATATGGATACGAGTTTACTGATCATTATCATCGTTATCATACTGGCGCTCGGATTTGACTTCATCAACGGTTTCCACGACACGGCGAACGCGATTGCGACATCGGTGTCCACGCGGGCGCTCAAGCCGCGCACGGCGATTTTGATGGCGGCGGTTATGAACTTCCTCGGAGCAATCATGTTCACCGGTGTCGCCAAAACTATAGGGGGCAGCGTGGCGGATCCGGCATCGCTGGACAATGGCCTTGAGGTTCTGATTGCGACGCTGCTGGCGGCGATTATATGGAACCTGATTACCTGGTGGTTTGGCATTCCTTCGTCTTCTTCCCACGCCCTGATCGGCGCTTTGGCCGGCGCGGTGTATGTCGGCGGGGGGCCGGACAAGCTGAACTGGAGCGGTTTTCGGACGATTGTCGAAGGGCTGGTTTTTTCCCCGCTGATCGCTTTTGCGATCGGCTATATCGTCATGCTGATTTTGAAGTGGATTTTTGCGCACCGCAGCCCGCATACGGTGAATAAAGGCTTCCGCTCGATGCAAATCGTTACGGCGGCGCTGCAAAGCTTCACGCACGGCACCAACGACGCGCAGAAGGCGATGGGGATCATTACCTTTGCCCTGGTTACGGCGAAGTTCCAGGATCACATGGAAGTGCCGCTGTGGGTCAAAATCGCCGCGGCGACGGCGATGGCGCTGGGCACTTCGATCGGCGGCTGGAAAATCATCAAAACGATGGGAACGAAAATTTTCAAAATCGAACCGATTAACGGTTTCGCCGCGGACATGTCCGCCGCATCCGTGATTTTCGGCGCCACGCTGTTTCACCTGCCGGTAAGTACGACGCACGCCATCACATCGGCGATTTTGGGTGTCGGTTCGGCGAAGCGCTTCTCCGCCGTACGCTGGTCGATGGCCGGGCGGATCGTCGTCGCTTGGGTAATTACGATTCCGATCGTGGCCGTGATGGCCGGCGGCATTTATTTGCTGCTGTTTTAACGGTTTCGGATTTCCCGGAAAAAGCTTAGGTTTTCGCAGCGAAATTGGGCCCGGCCCGCCGGAGCTCTAACGGTTGTGGCAGCCGCTATTTAATGAAAAAAGACCTTTTCTAAATCCTAACGGTTGTGAGCGCCGTTATCCGCCTTAATCGAGGCACAAATAGCCGGTTTTAAGTGAAATAAGCGCCATGGCGACCGTTAGAATTTGTAATCAACTTTTTTAGAACCAATAGCGGTTGTGGCAACCGTTAGAATCGTTTGTCTGCTAGTGATATCAAAGAACCGCCGGAGGGAATTACTCCGGTGGTTCTTTTTTTAAACCTTATTAAATTTTGTGCATGGTAGAAGGCGAAGCGCAGGTAGAGAGGGGGGAGAAGAGGAATCTGGGTGTAAGGGACACCAGAGCCGTTATTTGCGGAGAAACGGAGGTTTGCAAAATGTAACGGACACAGATGACCTTATTCACCTCAAATCGGCATGGATGAACGGGTTTAGAGCGAAATAGGGCCGCCTGTGTCCGTTAGGCTGGGAAATATCCGGGAAATGGGCGGATATGGTCGCTGGTGTCCGTTAGAGCAGCGTACAAAGATTGGAAAGGGCCAAAGTTCTCGGTGCCTCGGCTCATGAAAGACGTGGAATCGCTCTGGCGTAGAAGTCAGAGCCATTCAGAGCCACTAAAGGACGCCGTCAGGCGTTTTTCTTACATAAGCCCAAATACCGGGAAATGAAATTGGACTTTTTGGTGAAAATAACGGAAAGAGGAAAACATATGTAAATCATGATCGAATTGACTTGACAGGATAGGTAAGGTGGCCCGCAATGAAAAAACGATCTTCGCTTCCCCCAAAAAAGTCCGGAGAAAACACCCCAGCCGATGCTACGGCGCTGGTTCCATCGCTTGACCGGAATATCGAAACGCTGAAAACCATTTTGGGCGAAGCCGACGATGTGATGTTCCGCTCCTTCCGGATAGGCGGAGAGCTGGCGGCGCAGCTCGTGTACATTCCCGATATGTCGGACAGACTGGAAATCGACAATAACGTCCTGAAGCCGCTTATGGTGATGACCGATGCGGAACCCAGGGATTTGTCTGCGATCAAAAACCGGGTTTTGCCCGTTGGGTCGATCGAGGAAGTCGCTGATGCCCACGAATGCGTCAGACAGTTGATTAAAGGTTACCCTTTACTGCTGCTCGAGGACAGCGACCGGGCACTGCTGCTCAAGATCGCCAAATGGGATAAACGGTCGGTGGAAGAACCGCAGACCGAGCCGTCGCTGCGCGGCCCCCGCGAAGGATTTACCGAATCGATTTCGACCAATTTGTCGCTCCTGCGGCGAAAAGTCCAAAGCGTCAAGCTGAAGTTAAAATCGTTCCGGTTTGGCCGCTATACCGAAACCGAGGTTTATCTTGCTTATCTGGAAGGCATTGCGAAGCCGGCCTTAATCCGGGAGGTGGAGAACCGCCTGAAACGCATCGATATCGACAGCATGCTGGAAACCGGATACATTGAAGAGCTTACGGAGGACGATCCGTTTTCTCCGTTTCCTCAAAACCAGTTTACGGAACGGGTCGATATCGCCGCGGCCGGCTTGCTTGAAGGCCGTATCGTCATCCTGGTCGATGGTACGCCCGACGTGCTGATCGTTCCCGTAACGCTCGTTACACTGCTGCAGGCGGCGGACGACTATTACAACCGCTCGTTATACTCAAGCTTGCTGCGCGTTCTTCGCTACTGCACGCTGTTTATTTCGCTGACGCTTCCGGCGGTGTACGTCGCGCTGCTGACTTTCCATCAGGAGATGGTTCCGAGCAAACTGTTGATGAGCATCGCTTCCTCGCGGGAGGAAATCCCGTTTCCGACCATCGTGGAAGTGTTGATGATGCAGTTGGCGTTCGAGGTACTGCGCGAGGCCGGGCTTCGTCTCCCGCGGCAAATTGGCTCGGCGGTGACGATCGTCGGTGCGCTCGTTGTGGGCGAAGCGGCGGTATCCGCCGGCCTCGTATCGGCGCCGATCGTCATTATCATCGCCTTTACGGGCATCGCGGGATTTACGGCTCCGCATTATTCGCTGGAGTTCTCTGTCCGTCTGCTGCGCCTCCTGCTCATCCTGGCCGGAGGGACGCTCGGCATTCTTGGCGTCATGTACGGTCTGATCGCCATTGCGATCCATCTGTGCACGCTGCGTTCTTACGGAGTGCCTTATTTGTCCCCGATCGCGCCCTTTGTGGCGAGCGAGATGAAGGATGCGGCGGTTCGGGTACCGTGGTGGAAAATGCTTACGCGTCCGAGCTTTTCAGGAACAAGAAACCGCCGGCGCCTTGCGCCGGGGCAGCGGCCGAATCCGGGGAAAGGCGGGGAACATTGAAGCGATATGCGAAAAAGTAAAACGATATCCGCCATGTTTCTGCTCGGCAAACGGCTTTTGCCTATATTGGCAGGAGCGGCGTTTCTGTCCTTGACCGGCTGCTGGGACAGGGAGGAAGTGAACGGACTTGCGATCGTCACGAGCGCGGGCTTTGACCGGGCGGAGGACGGAACCATCGAACTGACTTTGGAAGTCGCCGCTCCGCAGCAGGGAGAAAGCGGCAAGCCGCCAAGCGGGGACCAAAAGCAAAAGAACGGAAAAACGATCATACGCACCGCGGCCGGGAAAACGGCGGCAGATGCGCAGGGCCGGCTGCAAATGATGCTGCCGCGTACGATTTATTGGGGACAATTGCAAGTACTTGTTGTCGGGGAAGCGCTCGCGAGGGACGGGTTGCGCGAGCAACTGGATTATCTGGTGCGCGACAATGAAATCCGCTTGCGGGTTATGCCTTTCGTCACGCGCGGAAAGGTCCGGGACTTTTTCGAATCGCCTTATTTACTGGAAAAGACGAAAGCCGACTTTCTGCAGAGCGAAGCCGCGCGCGTTTTTCATAAACCGTTGACGATAAGTCAACTGGTTCAGCGTTTTAGCGGTGATCAGAATGGAGCGATCCTGCCCTTTGTAGATGTTCCGCAAGAAGGAGGGGAGAATGGCGGGGATCCGTACATTAAGGGGTTCGCGGTCTTAAACCAGGGGCGGATGATCGGAACAATGACGGGGGACTCTTTTCTCGCCGCGAAATGGGTGATGAATCAATTGAAAAACGATGTCCAAACCGTAAACGTGGGGAGCGGGTCTCCCTCCCGCGTAACGCTGGTGATCACCGCCTCGAACTCCCGCTTGATTCCATCCCGTAAGGAAGGGGAATGGCAAATGGAAATTCGCATCGGTTCGGAACTAAGCATGATCCAAAACACAACCCGTCTGCCCATGGCCGATCCGCAACATGCCCGGAAGCTTGAAACGGCAATGGCTGAACATATGCGGGAGATGGTCGAGCAGACTGTAAAAGAGGCGCAGCGCATGCGTACCGATATTTTTGGATTCGGGGAAGCGATCAACCGCCGGAATCCCCGCGAATGGAAAAAGCTTGCGCCCCGTTGGGATCGTTTCTTTCCCCAGATGGCCGTCAAGGTAGAGGTTGAGACGGACTTGCGCCGCATCGGCATGAACAGCATTCCCGTCGGGTTGACGCAGCAGGAGGAAAAGAAGCAATGATCTGGCTGAAAATTGCGGGCATATCGCTGATCGCCGCTTTGATCGTCAGGTTCGAGTGGCTTCGTCTGAACGAAGGCAGCACCCGGGAACGGGCGGCACTCGTCGCCGTGATGGCCATAGGCTGGGTCTCTGCCCTGCTGATCATTCTATTTCCGAAAATACCGGGACCGCTTATGTTGATCGACTGGCTGTACCGGCCGCTTTCCAGCTTAATAAGTTGATGAGGTGCTGTAAATGGTGGAAAAGGGAAAGATTACCCAGGGGCGACAGCTTGGATCCGCGGCAAGCTGGGGGCGCGGAAAGCCAAATAGGGCGCCGGAGACAAATTGCGAAAAGGGGCGTTTTCGCGTACGCTAAAATCATCATTAGCAGCGGCATGGAGAAAGGGGAGAAGACGGCTTGATCAGAGTAATGGGGATGACGCACGACCATAAAGTCGTTTCGGACCTTCCGCTGGAGCGGTCGTTTGACGAGAAATACGTATGGATCTGGGCCGATTTTAACGAGCCGGTGCCGGAGGAAGCCGAGTTGCTGGGTTCTTTTTTTCACTTTCATCCGCTCGCGATCGAGGATAGTTTGCATGTATTGCAGCGCCCCAAAATGGACTATTACGAGGATTATCAGTTTCTGGTGCTGCACGCCCTGGACCCGGACACTTTGGGCACGGTGGAAGTGAACCTGTTTATCGGGGACAAATATTTGGTGTCGTTCCATCAGCGCAGGCTGCGGGAAATGAACGAGGCGTGGGAAAACATGCTGAAGCGGGCCCATGACCGGAAGGTTTGGGTGCACGGGCCTTATTCCGCGGCATATATGGTGATCGACAGCCTGGTGGATCAGTATTTCCCTTGTGTGTATGCGATCGAGGATGAGCTGGACGAGCTGGAGAAAAAGGGAAGCCATGAATCGGTGGAGCTGCTGATGAACCAGGTGTTCGATCTGCGGAGCCGGCTGCTGAAGCTGCGGCGGACGATCGTGCCGATGCGCGACTTGATGTACCGCATCTTGAATTCGCAGCATGTGCAGGGCGATAAGGAGCCGCGCGCCTATTATGCGGACATTCACGACCATCTGCTGAAGCTGTCCGAAATGGTTGAGGCCGACCGGGAAATGACTGCGGATTTGCGCGACTCCTACATTTCGCTGAATTCCAACCGGATGAACGGGATCATGAAAACATTGACCGTCATTACGACAGTGTTTATGCCGCTAACGCTGATCACCGGCATCTACGGGATGAATTTTGTCTATATGCCCGAGCTGTCGTGGAAATACGGTTATTTTGCTGTCATAGCCCTGATGCTGGCGCTTGTAGGGTGGATGATTCTCTGGTTCGGCAAGCGGGGCTGGTTTAAATAGGGTGTAGGGCAAACGCCGCCGGATTAACGGCGGCGTTTGGCCGGCTTGCCTGACTTGCTGCTGCGCTTACGGCCATTGCCGCGTCTGCGCGAGCCGCTGCGGCTTTTTCTGCGGCGGCGGGGCCGGTATTCATCGTACCGTCCTCCAGAACCTCCGCCTTGCCGTTTTTTGCCGAACGGAAGGAGGCTGGCAATCATTTTGGCCATCGGGGCGAATTGTTGAACGGTTTCCATCACCTTTTGCACTTTGCCCACAGTGGCCAGTATTCCGTCAACGCCGCCAAGCTTGTCGACGATGCCTTTCAGATCGCCCAGATTGGGGATGGAAAGGCCGCCAGCCGATCCCGCGGAACCGCCCGCCGCCGCGCTCGAAGCGCCATCGAACGGTTCGATGGATGGCGGAGTGTAGGGCGTGAGCGCCGTAGAATCGGAGGGGGACGTTACCCCCGGGTAATAGTCGCTATACGGAAATGCCGTGGGCGCGGTGCTTTGCCGGTAAGCATGATGATGTGGCATGGTATCACTGTCCTTTTTAGGGTATTTTATCGGAACGCCTTTTTTTGGGGATATAGGCGTTTGTAATACTATACTTTATGAGACCCGGGCGCGTGGCGTATGGACGAATGTCCCGGTTCCGGTGGGTGTTCGCGGATTTTGGGCGTTCTTTCTGTGATGCGTGAAACCGTTAATGCTTGAAAAGGGGGACTCCGCTCGGGTACAATGGGGGTGTGGTTAAGTAATGGTAGGGGATGATTATCCAGTGCAGCTGAAGAAATTGAATGACAAAACGATCGATCAATTATTTGAAGCTATTTTAACGTTAAAAGACATTGAGGAATGTTATACTTTTTTCGACGATCTGTGTACCATAAATGAAATCCAATCGATGTCCCAGCGGCTGGAGGTTGCGCGAATGCTCGGCAAAGGCAGCACCTACAACCAGATCGAGGCGGAAACCGGAGCCAGCACGGCGACGATCTCCCGCGTGAAGCGCTGCCTGAATTACGGCAACGACGGGTACAAGATGACGCTGGACCGTTTGGGGCGGTAAGCCGATGCAGGAAAAGATGCGGACGGCGGACAAGGGGCGGGCGGCAAAGGCTCGGCCGCTTCAGGAGCCGCCGCCTTTGGATTCGCTTGCTTCAAAACCGGGAGTACTGGTGATCAGCCACGGGTCTCCAGACGATCATTGGATAGCTCTGGTGGACGAGGCTGTCGCGGAAGCGGCAGCTTGTTTGCCTGCGGACCTTCCCGTGGTGTCGGCATTTCTGGAAATCGTGGAGGGCCGCCTCATTCAGGACGGGATAAACGAACTGGAAGCGCAAGGAGTGACAGATTTGCTTGTCATTCCTTTATTTGTATCTTCGGGCAGCACGCATATCGATGAGATCGCTTACGCGCTGGGCGTAAAGGATACGCCGGAGAAGGAAACCGATCTGGAAAGATTCCGGGTATCCGCCCGCGTGTTTTTTGGCGATCCTATAGATGATGATCCACTGGTCGCCGAGATGGTCTGGGACAAGGTGAAGGGACTGTCGGCGCGTCCGGATCGAGAGGTACTGCTGCTCGTGGGCCATGGCAGCATCCATGAGGCATTTCTGCAACGCTGGGAGCGGGGGATTTCCTCGCTGGCCGCGCGGGTGGGGCAAATCAGCGGGCTGGCGGCCGCCGACTACGCTCTGCTTAATCCTGACAGCGTGCGGCGCAAAGTCGGCTATTGGACGGAAGAGCAGGGATATGACGTCATCGTGGCCCCGTTGTTTTTAAGCGCCGGGTATTTTACCAAAACGATGATTCCTTCCCGGTTAAACGGGCTATCGTACCGGTATTCGGGGGATGCCCTGCTGCCGCATCCGCTCCTGTCCCGCTGGATGTCGCAGCATATTTTGCATATAATGGGATCATTGACAATATGAAAATCAGGTGGCGTTAGGATGAAAAGAGCTAGGTTGATTTATAATCCCACCTCGGGAAGGGAAGAAATGCGGCGCATTTTGCCGGATGTACTGGAGCGTCTGGATCGCCACGGCATCGAAACGTCCTGTCACGCGACGGCAGGGGCGGGGGATGCTACGCGCGAAGCCGCCGAGGCGGTGGGGCGTGGATACGACATCATCATCGCGGCCGGCGGCGACGGTACGCTGAATGAGGTCGTGAACGGCATGGCCGGGAAAAGCAATCTGCCGCCGCTCGGCATTTTCCCGCTGGGGACGACCAACGATTTCGCCCGGGCGATGGGAATACCGAGGCGCTGGGAGGATTATTGCGACCTGGTCATCGAGAATAAGACAAGACCGATCGACATCGGCAAAGTCAACGGCCGTCACTTTATCAACATCGCCGGGGGCGGGAAGTTGACGGAACTGACGTATGAGGTCCCCAGCCGGCTGAAGACGCTGATCGGGCAGCTCGCTTATTATATGAAGGGCATTGAAAAGATGGCTAGCCTGTCGCCGACGGAGCTGATTTTTCAGGCCGAGGGGTACGAGGTCATCGAAGGAGAGTTCATGCTGTTCCTGATCGCCAACAGCAATTCGGTCGGCGGCTTCGAGAAGCTGGCGCCGGATGCGCGCATCGACGACGGGCTGCTGGATGTCATCGCCCTCAAGAAATGCAACCTGGCGGAGTTCATCCGCCTGGTGACGATGGCGCTGCGCGGCGATCATTTCAGCGATCCGCACGTGCTGTACTTCAAGACGCGGCGGATGGAGGTCACCTCGCCGGCCCGCGTGCAGCTCAACCTCGACGGGGAGCTGGGCGGCGAACTGCCGGGCGTGTTCGAGATTTTGCCGCAGCATTTGCGGATTTTCGCTTAGTGCTTAGGAGAAGCACTAATATTGGTGTAGGGTCCCCCGCCGGGATGGCGGGGGATTTGTGCGCTGGCTGGATGTGACTGCACGCAGACTGTACACTGACTGCACACTGACTGCACACTGACTGCACACTGACTGCACGCAGACTGTACGCCGGTTGCACGATAACTCTATGCTAACTACACATTGACTACACGATTACTGTACGAACTCGTACGCTCTCACAAGTATGGCCACTCGTATGCTACCCCGTACGGCTACCCGTACGCTAACGGACTCCAGAGACCTTAAAAAGCTCAAAATGGGCGCGGCAAAATTGTAACGGACCGAGGTGCCGTTATTTCCGTCAAACCACCCCAAAATCGTCTGGTTTGGGGCGAATAGCGTCATCTGAGTCCGTTAGCGCGGGAAATACCGGGGAAATGAGCGAATAAGGTCTCTCCTGTCCGTTAGGGAAACGGCAACACTCAGTACCATCAAGCGGTCGCGTTATTGCCACAATTTTTGGGTGTAGTTTCCAGTGATGGACTCAAAGTTTGGATACAAATGGCCGGGCTTAGGATATGATGATGATAGCGAGCGAATAGACAAACCAACAAGTTTCGGGGAAAAAGAAGCCTTCGAACTTTTCGCATAAATCTTTGGTAAAACGTGAAGGAGCAGTTCCATGACTAAGCAACGAAAAAGCTTCAAAGCCGGTTCCGGCGGTAGAGCAGGCGGAGGTACTGGGAAAGGGGGGCGAGCCCCTGGAAGCGGGCGCCCCCCTGGAAGTAAGGGACAAGCGGCTGGCGGCGGGGAGAAGCATATGCGGAACGCGGCAGCCACGGCGGGGCTTACCGGGCTTCCCGTCAACAAAAACGATGAACTCGTCATCGATATCATCGGGATGAATCATGATGGGGAAGGCGTCGGCCGTGCCGAAGGCTACACATTGTTCGTGGCCGGTGCGCTGCCGGGCGAGAAGGTCCGCGTCAAGGTGCTGAAGACGAAAAAGCAGTACGGCTACGCTAAGCTGCTTGACGTCGTGAAGGCTAGTCCGGACAGGGTAGCGGCACCCTGCCCGATCTACGACCAGTGCGGCGGGTGCCAGCTGCAGCACTTGAGCTATGAGGCGCAACTGTCCTGGAAGCGGCAGCACGTCGTCGACGCGCTGGAGCGGATCGGCAAGCTGCGCGTGGCGAGGGCGGCGCAACCGGCCGTGTCAGGCGTGGTGCCCACAGCGGCACAGTCGGCATCCGCGCCTTCTGGTGCGGCCGACTCGGCCGGCAGTATGCACGGGGGCGCTATTGCGGCGGGCGGAGGTGCAACCAAAGCGGTGAAGGACGCACCTGGCATGGACACGGCAATTGCCGAAGGTGCAGTTCCAAGCGGCTTCGGTACAGATGATGCCGTTGGTAGCGCCAGCAGCCTCACCGTGCCGGAGCAAGGCATCGTCGTCCGCCCGACGCTGGGCATGAACGAGCCTTGGCGCTACCGCAACAAGGCGCAGGTGCCGATCGGCGTCACCGAGGGCGGCCTGGTCGGCGGCTTTTACGCGCGGGGCAGTCACCGCATCGTCGATATGGAAACGTGTCTGATTCAGCACGAACATAACGACGATGTCGTTTCCCGCGTCAAAGCGATCGGCCGCCAGCTTGGCGTCACCGCCTACAACGAGGAGACCGGGCGCGGCTTGCTGCGCCATGTCGTCGTGAAGAAGGCGTTCCGCACAGGCGAGATGATGCTGGTTCTCGTCACCAACGGGCGGGATATCCCGCATGCCGATACCTGGATCGGCCTCATCCGGGAGCAAATCCCGCAGGTGGTCAGCATCTGCCAAAACGTGAACACGAAGCAGACCAATGTCATCTTCGGAGACGAAACGCGTGTCCTCTGGGGGCGAGACGTGATTTATGACTATATTGGCGAGGTGCAGTTTGCGATCTCGGCGCGTTCTTTTTATCAGGTGAATCCGGTGCAAACGGAAGTTCTGTATAACAAGACGGTGGAGTACGCCGGGTTGACCGGCAAGGAAACCGTCATTGACGCCTATTGCGGCATCGGCACGATTTCGCTATTTTTGGCGCGGCATGCAGACCAGGTGTACGGGGTCGAGATTGTCAGGGAGGCGATTGAAGATGCACGCCGCAATGCGCAACTGAACGGAATGGCCAACGTGAAATTCGAGGTTGGCGCCTCGGAGGATGTTATCCCGCGCTGGAAGGAGCAGGGCATCGAAGCTGATGTCATCGTCGTGGACCCGCCACGCAAGGGCTGCGATCCGCGCCTGCTGGACACCATCCTGGAAATGAAGCCTGAGCGAGTGGTGTACGTATCGTGCAACCCCGCGACTCTGGCCCGCGACCTACGCATCCTTGAGGACGGCGGGTATCGGACGGTCGAGGTCACACCGGTCGATATGTTCCCGCATACGGTGCATGTAGAAGCGGTTTGTTCCTTGATTTATAAGGGTTTTGAGTAGGTAGTTAGGGGATTTGGGGACGAAACGCGGTGAAGGGGCTTTCGCTTCGGAAGCATACGCTTGCTTCTCCCGCATTCTTTCACTTGCTTACCTTTGAATCACTGACAGATCAGGCTGCCGATTTCTTCGGTGGCCTTCTGTGCATGTTAGCTTGATTACAGCTTCTGGGTCGGGTATTAAAAAGGTAGGTAACTACGCGAGGTGACAAGCTTCTTTCGCGCTTTTCGCCGAAAGACCCGTTAAGCTGAACCGTATCATGTAAAGCTACGGGCGCATCTTGCAGGAGTAGGAGATCGAAGCGGAAATTACGCCTCAGAATCGGCATAGCCATAACGTAGAGGAATTTAAGGAATCAAGTTTTATCCAATCTGAGGACAAGAACTTGATTCCATTGACGTAAAGGACAGTGCTTGTTCAATTATCTACAGACCTTGCCTTAGCTGGGTAAGGGGGAGGCGGTTACACACCTCAAACGAATCACTAATCCGTAATGTCTCCGCACCAGCGAGTGATTCCTTCATTTATTTTTTGCATTGGATTCGGATCTGATAGAGAAATTGCCCAGGCAATATGTCCATCCGGCCGAATAAGTGCCGTGTGGACGTCGTTCCAATCCGCGTCTGCCTCAGCCAAAGATGCATGTAAAACTTGGAGGTTGCTATACGTTTCCCATTGGCCGCTATTCTGTTCATTAGAATGGAAATGCAACAGAAGAAAAGTACCTTTGTGCAGGAACGGATAGGAGTTAATCAATTGCCCGTCTTTCAGCTTTAATCTGAGATCCTTGAACCGTTTCCCATTTAAAGGATGGGAAGGCGCTTCGGCGTCGGGAGCATAATGTACATCCATTGCGGAAACTTGTGCGGCGATTTGATAATTAGCCTCTGGTATTTGAAAAAGATTAGCCAACATGCTTCGCAGTTCCGTGATGGGAGGAGTCACGTCCAGAAGCAGGGTTTGGACCTCGGTATTCCGGAGCAAGGCTGTATTCCATGGGAAACGTTCGGCATGATAACTGTCCAATAGCCAGTCCGGAGCCCAGCCTTTGATTGCTCCTGCAAGCTTCCAGCCTAAATTCATCGCTTCTTGTAAGCCGACGTTCATTCCCTGTCCACCAGCGGGAAAATGAATGTGCGCCGAATCTCCCGCCAAAAACAATCGACCATTCCGATAGCGTCCCGCTTGCCGCGTCGCATTTCCAAAACGGGACACCCATTTCACATCGTTCAATCCCAGGTCGCTTCCGGTCGTACGGATGATCGATGAACGAAACTCTTCCAATGTAACGGGCTCATCCTTAGCGATGTTGCGTCTCTCCATATCGATAATTAAGACCCGATAGATATGATCATTGATCGGCATGATGCTGACCAAACCTTGTTCTGTAATCCGGGATATGACACTCATAGGAGCCAAATCAGATAGAACGGCATCCCCCAGAATAGCCGTGAAGGTCGCGTCTGTACCTTCAAAGGATATATTTGCATGTTTGCGAACCAAACTTCTGGCTCCGTCCGTACCTACCACATAAGCAGATCGTAACGTTGTTTCTCCATTAGGTCCGGCGATCTTAACGTCGACCCCATCCTCATCCTGATGCACAGATAGAGCCTCAACCCCTCTCCAGACCTCTGCGCCAAGGCTAAGAGCCCATTCCTCCAGCACCTTCTCCGTCTCACTCTGCGGTAAAAAGAGAGTGTAATTGGAGGAAGAATCCAACGCCGAGAAATCCAAAGGAGTTTCTAATCCGGCAAAATGTCCTCTCGAAAGTAAGCGGCCTTTACTGACTAATTGTGATTTCACTCCACGCATATCTAATATTTCAAGAGTTCGTGGATGTACGGTAAGCGCACGCGAATATGGGGTTGTCTCTTTTAACCGCTCAATGACGCAGACCTTTACACCGGCTAATGCCAACTCTCCAGCCAACATCATGCCGACAGGTCCGCCACCGATAAGGATGACTTCATATTTCATATAAATTACCTCTTTTCTTAAACATTATGGGAAGATCACGATAGCATCTATTTCGATAAGCCATTCAGGATCGGCTAGTGCTTGAACGCCTATATAGGTACTTGCTGTCTTCGGCCAGTTAGAGCCAAACACATGAAATCCGGCGTCAAAAATAATCGAAATCAATTCCGGTTTGTGGTTTACCACAAAAATATTCATTTTTGCAATGTACAATGGTTCCGCTTGTGCGGCTTCTAATGCATGCTTTAGATTGGTGAACACTTGAATCGCTTGTGCGTAATAGTCCCCTGAACCGACCAATGCGCCTGTTTCATCTACAGCAACCTGACCTGAGATGAAGGCCAGTTTAGAGACAGTAGTTACCACGACATGAGAAATTACAGGTGTAACCTTATCCGTCAATGTCTTCGGATTCACGATTTCCATAGGCAGGTATGCACCTCCTTCATTAATTATTGTTTCGTTAGAACCCTTTTTATTGCTTGTTAAAAATAGGTGTGATAAAAATTATATATAATTTTTGTTTCATATGAAACAATATTATTGTATTTGGTCACTATATATCCTGTCAACCCCAATCTCAATATGAGCATACAAGTTTGTTTCTAGCGAAACAATCTATGATATAATAAAACAAATGAGTCAAGGAGCCAGCATAACCATGGATACTGCCAATAAAAACAAAGCTGCAATTCATGAATTTTTCGTTCAGTTTCTTGAGCAAAAAGAGCAATATGAAAGCCGAATTACTGCCACATATCTGGAGGATATCCGGAAGCATACCGAACTGGAATTCAGTTTGAACATGACGGAACTGCACGCCATTGCGTGTATCGGAGAGCAGGAGCCGATCAATGTCACTTCCATCGCGGAAAGGATAAATTTAAGCAAAGGGAATACCTCCAAGATCGCAAATAAATTACTAAAGGCCGGTTGGGTGCGAAAAGCCCAACTCAACGATAACAAAAAGGAAGTGTATTTTCGGCTAACGCCTGTCGGCAAAAAGCTATTTGCTGCTCATGATGAGCTCCATGCGAAGGAAAAGCAAAGAATGTACGAATTTTTGGAAAGATATAACGAAAGCGAGCTCGAATTTATTAAACGGCTGTTTGGAGATATGGTTGACTTCTATCGCTAACCTACCTCAACAAGGTCAAGAGAAAGCCGCTCGTTTTCCGACAGGGGAACTGAGCGGCAACATGATGCAGGATCATGGAACGACCGCGGTCCGTGGTACTTTTCTTATTATCTGCTAGACAGAAGTGTATTTAGATTGGATTGACTGGAGTTGTTTGAAGAGGGACTTCAAATCAAATTATGGCGATTTGATAGAGAATTAAAGAAAGTTCGATCTCGAATAATCCCGATATCGGTTAGATGGATTCCGTATAACCGGTCGGGATGGTTTGCCGCCAGGTATCTGGTCACACCGGAGCCCATATCCCCACCGGCGGCAGCGAATTTTCTGTAGCCTAATTCTTCGGTCATGAGTTTAACCCACATTTCGGCGACACGAAAATTGTTGACCCCGGGATATTTAGGGCGGCTGGAGAATCCAAAGCCAGGCAATGAAGGGACGATTACGTCAAAAGCGTCCTCGGGGTTGCCGCCATGGCTGGCCGGATCCGTAAGCAGCGGGATGATTTTTTGGTAACGAAGGTAACTGTCGGGCCATCCGTGAGTAAGAATCAGGGGCAAAGGGGTAGGTCCTTTACCGCGTTCATGTACGAAGTGCACGTCGATCCCATCGATCTTGCAGCGAAACTGGGAGAAGCGGTTCAACTTGGCTTCTTGTGCGCGCCAATCATAATGGTCCCTCCAATACGAAACTAGCGATTTTAAGTAATTTAATTCCGTGCCCCGTTCCCAATCCGCATTTTCCAATTGATCCGGCCAACGGATGTGATGAAGTCTGTATTGCAGATCGTCCAGGATTTCATCAGAGACCTGAATTTGAAAACGTTCAATAGTCAAAATGATTTTCCTCCTCTTCTTGATACATCGTCATTATATCCCTCAAGCGGGTGTGGTACATTCTGAATTTTGATCAATATCGCAAATAACGGCAAGTATGAAATATGCTCCCCTTTAAGTAAGCAGGTTTAATAAATAAACCGGCTACTTCAGAGGAGCATATCAGTTGCCGTGGATGTCGAATTCTTTGGTCCTTTAAAATTGTTTTACCACATCATCTGAATCAGTGGAGTAAGCCAGCTCTTTCTGTGCTTCCAGAGCGGCCAGTCTGTCCAGCAGGGCTGCCCGGATTTGCTCATAGGCGTCACTGCCCAACGCCATACGTATCGGACCCTCTCCCTGGTCGACACGACGGATAATCTGCTGCGCCATTTTATCCGGATCGCCGACAACCATTTGATTGAACATGCTCATATCTATACCAGGCAGTTCTCCCTTCATCAGGCTAACGAATTGGCCCGCCTCCGTATCCCGGTATTCGTCCATCCGCTCACCGAATACGGCGTTGCTTGTAATGAAATTCGTTCGGATTCCGCCGGGCTCCACCATCGTGGTCTTAATATTGAACGGAGCCACTTCCTTAGCCAGCGCTTCAAAGGCTCCTTCGACCGCCCATTTCGAAGAGCAATACAGTCCCATACCCGGAATAGAATAATGACCCGCCATACTCGAAATCTGTACCATGTGACCGCCGCCCTGCTTACGGAAAAAGGGCAGGACTGCACGCGCTACACGCAGGGAGCCAAGCACATTGGTCATAAACTGATGCTCAATTTGCCCGTCGCTTGCTTCTTCCACTGCGCCATACAAGCCATAGGCTGCATTATTGACAAACACATCGATCGTGCCCAGTTCTAAAAATGCACGTTCCACCACTTCAGCAATTTGCTGAGAGTTTGTCAGATCTAAATTAGCCTGCCAAAGCCCAGAGCCATACTGTGCCTGCAGATCATCCAGCACACCCGGCTTGCGTACCGTTGCGGCTACACGGTCCCCTCTATCAAGCAACTGGCGAGTTATACGTGAACCCAAGCCTCCTGATGCTCCTGTAATGAACCATGTTTGCATGCTAAACACCCTCCATTCGTTGTCATCCACTGAATTATACAAACAACTAGAGGGAGCTAGCCACAGCACGTCTATTCTATTAACGGGAGTAACAGTCTACGGGAGCTGCCTGTCCTGCTCAAGTAAACGCAATAATCTCTCCTCCGTACCTGAACCGGGCACCGGAACAAAGAAACACCAGTGCAGTCCCGGGTCATTATCGATTACAGCCGCGGAATGGAGCTCGAACTCCATCTCCTGTCCGTCAGGAACACAGAATAAAGCGGTGGCTACGCGTTTTTGTTTGATTTCATATAGCTCCCAGAAATGCATGAATTCCTCGCTTTCCCGTCTCAAGCGTTCGAACCGTTCCATATATAACGGGTTGTTCTTGTAAAGGTCGAAGCTTGCCCGCAGAACCGCTACGGAGTAACGAGCAAAACCTTCCCAATTCAGCAGTCTTGTACGGTAATCCGGCTTTAAAAACATAATGTTCATCATATTCCGTTCGTTGTCCGGCAGACTGCCGAAATCGGCTACGATCAGTTCTGCCGCTCGATTCAAGGCGATAACATCCGTACCTTCGTCCGTGATAAAAGAAGGATAATAAAGTTGATCTACGATTTTCTGCAAAACTCCCGTATCCGGCCCTCCGTTATTTGGCACTGTGACGACACTCGCCGCGTCTACATTGGCCAGATCGAATAGATGCTTCTGCTCGTCTTCGTCAAGCTGAAGCGCTTTGCTGATACTTAGCAGCACTTCCGGCGAAGGATTCACCTCCTTGCCTTGCTCCAGCCAGGCATAGTAAGTCGCGCTTATATTGGCAAGATAAGAGACTTCTTCTCTTCGAAGTCCCGGAGTGCGTCTTCGTCCGGGCAGCGGCTGGATCCCTGCCTCTGAAGGCTGCAAGCGTTCTCTGCGCGATTTTATGAACTCACCCAATGCGGATGAGAAACGATTTGTTTTCAAGAAGCTCACCTCTAATTACTTATATGGAAGAATACGTATCGTAATTAACCAAATGGACTCAAAGCACTTCATATACGATCATTATAATCTCTGTTAAGGTTTCGTTGCCACAAAAGAGAACCATAACGAGTACCGATGCTGTTACTCCCGTTAATAGTATAAACATGCTGTGGCTAACCCCTCCTACCGATAGTACGATTAAGATAATTTACATCAGTGCAGTGCTATCGATAGGAGGCTTTGTATCTTGAACAAGTATGCATATAGAAACAAGCTGGCTGTAGTCACCGGTGCTTCATCCGGAATCGGGAAAGCGTATGCCAAAGAACTGGCGGCACGAGGCTGTCATGTCGTTCTGGCAGCGCGCTCCAAGGACAAACTGGATGCAATGGCAAGGGAAATCAACCGCCAGTACGGCGTACAGGCTTATGCGCTCGCTTGCGATTTGTCCAAAGCGAATGCCCCGCGTCAACTGGCCGAACAAATATCCGAACTGGGCTTGTCGGTCGATATTCTCATCAACAACGCAGGCGTTGGCACATATGGCCGTTTCGAGGAAATAGACCCGGAGCGCGAGCAAGAAGAGATTATGCTGAACACGGCTGCGTTAGTCGATCTTACGCATCGGCTGCTGCCCGATATGCTGAGGAGAAAGGATGGAGTCATCGTTAACGTAGCTTCGATGGCTGCGTTCATGCCTTGTGCATATTCTGCAGTTTATGGGGGTACCAAAGCATTTGTATTGTCCTTCTCTGAGGCGCTATGGGCGGAGACGCGCGGGCGTGGTATTCGCGTGCTCGCACTGTGCCCGGGTGCAACAGAGACGGGATTTTTCGATGCGGTCGGCAGCGAGGAAATGGGGGCGGGCCAAAAGCTCTCGACCCCGGAGAAGGTTGTACGGGTCGGATTTCGAGGGATTGACCAGGGACGCAGCTATATCATCGATGGCCGTAACAATTACCTTATGGCTCAAATGGTCCGATTTTTTAGCAGGCGCAGGGTAGCCTTGATCATGGAACGCATGTCAAAGCCAAAAAGACACGGATAGCGGGATCCGGTTCTTTTGAGGATATACAGCACAAGAGATTTAGAACATGAATGGAGCCTTTATTAACGACAAAATGAAGGTGGTGCCTGTTAAGGCTAATTTTGATGAAGAAGTGCGGAAACGATTGTGGCGTATGTATGAGGAACTAACCGCCAGGTGATGATGGCTGGCATGTTTATTCTCCTGAAAAATTGAAAGCCTCCTTGCGAAAGGGGGCTTTATTTGAAAAGCCGTGAAAAAACTTGCCGTTACAGACAGCGCGGTGAACCTTATCACAAGTAGGGCGAAGTTTTTGCTGTGTACCCATATAATTATTAATATTGTTTGCATGGTGTGACTTTGATGTATCTGTACAGTAAGGTGCGAATCAGCCAGAGTATGACATTGTCATAGTGAAGGGTGACAGAATGCTCAAAGTGTCGGATAAAGGAAAAGCCCCTTGCGCTATTGGTTCAGCGGAAGGGGCTAAGCTTAAAAAATGCTTTCACCTTAAGCCATTGGCCGGATGCCTGTTCAGATCATCTTGGGAATTATCTGCTCGCGTTGCGAGTATTAGAAAAATGCCGATAACTGACATAACGATGACAATGATAAAGGAGATTGTAAAGTTAGTATTGAAGGATAAAAATCGACTTAAAATAGAAGGACCAAATGCACCTCCTAAAATACTTAAAAGCGTGAAGAGTCCCATCCCGATACCAATCTCCGTCTTTTTCAAGGTCGATGGCACAACATTGGCAGCGGATGATACTAATGTAGTATAGCCGAGCGCAAAGATGAACATGACTATCCCAATGCCGATGGGCATGTCTTGCAAAACCGCCATAAGCAGTGCTCCCAGAATCATAAAACCATGACCAGCTAGGATAATGATCCTGCCATTGTACTTGCGAGAAAGTGCTCCCATGTAAGGGCCGAACAACGAACCAATCAGTGCGCCTGGGAACATGACGATGCCGATCAGGCTTGCTTGCAAGTTACCGCCCTGTTTTAGACCCAAGGGCAATAAAAATAAAGCGGCCGGATATGCAGATGTGCCTACAAATACAGAGAGCAAGGAATTTCTGTAGTTTTTGTTAGCGAGTAAAGAGATGGTGATAAAAGGTGCGTTCTTCCCGCGTATGTGGAATGAAAACGCAATAAGCATCAGGACAGCAATTATTAAAAGGTAAGGATTTAGGCTGATACCTAGTACCAGAATGCCTACTGCCAAGGAGAATAATATAGCTCCTAAGACATCGAATTTCTCCCCTTGTGCAACATTAGTAGGGAAGTGTTTCACAACAAATGGGATAATAAATACGATCAAGAGAGAAACAACAAAAAGACCGTGCCAACCAAACAGTTGAATAATAAATCCACTGAGGACCGGGGCTACTCCGCCCATCAGCGCGAAAGTAGTAGACACAAGGCTTAATGCTTTGCCTCTGTTCTCGGGTTTGAAATATTTAGGCGGAACTACATACGCTAGGGAGGGAATAGCCGCAGCACCAGCTGCTTGAATAATTCTTGCGGTTACAACGGCCGGAAAAGAGCTCGAAAAAACCCCCATTAGCGAACCCAGAGTGAATAGGGCTATCCCTATTAGTATTAATGACCGTGCAGAGAAACGGTCGGTAAGCTTTCCATACGTACCCGAACCTGCTGCTAGTACAACTGCATACAGCGTCGTTACCAGACTGCTTTCGGAAGTGGACAGATGCAAGTCTTTAATAATAAATGGAACAGCAATGTTGAACATATAGACATTCATCGTAGCCAATGATGAGGCAATTAATAATAGGGCTAGTAATGCTTTTTCGTTTATAGGTTTTGCGATAGAATCCATCCTCAATCTCCTTCGGCCATAGTTCTGTTGAATTTGCACTAAATTTAGATTAACATTAAACGGAGAGTTCTCCTCTTTACATTAAACGGAGAGGTCTCCACATGTCAATATGAACCAAGTTTAGTATTAAGGGGGTTAACATGTCTGAGGAAATCAAGGTAATTCAGTCGCGAATTGAACGACGTGATGCCGCCGAGAATCGTCAACGAATATTGGTCGCAGCCCATAAACTTTTTGAGCAGAACGGCGTGGACCAGGTAAGTATGAACCAGATCGCAGCGGAAGCCCAGATAGGTCCGGGCACCCTATATCGTCGTTATGCCAATAAAGGTGAATTGTGTTTGGATTTAATAAAAGACAGTGTCCTTCGGTTCTTCGAAGATATTGAGCAGTATCTATTGCAGCATCAGCAAGAGCCGCCGGATCAACGGTTAAAAGGAATTCTCAAAATTTACATGCCTTTCATTGAGAAGAAAGCACAACTGCTAACAGGAGGCAAGGGATCCGCGTCAGCTCAGCGACTTCCGTATCAATCACAGAATCCGCTCTATAACAAAATGCATCAAATCGCAGTCGAGTTATTCGATGAGATGGCAGCAGCGGATCATCCAAGCCCAAATAGTATATTTAAAGCAGATATGCTGCTGATCGCCATAAGTATTGATTCATATTTTTATCAAAGAGATGTTCGTGGCTATTCACCCGATGAAATTTTGGAACACCTTTGCTCAACATTCATTTAAAGGGGTTTGCTTTCAAAACAAGACAAACTCCTGAGTTCTATTCGGAACAAAAGAGTTTGTCTGCAATCTGAGGGCTTTTCCTTAGATAGCAAAAGCCCTTTCTACATCCTCGTGGATGCGAAATGAAAGTCTGTTACATTAATTCTCTTGTAGTAGTGCTTTTAATCCTGCCGTATTTATTACATTCCATGGTGTATTTAATTCTGGCTGAAAGAAGAAATCGGCATAGGCCAATTGTTCTAATGTGCATCCGGTTTGAATCGCAAGGGAGACCGTATTGATATTAGCAGTCAAATCAACTTTAGACATGATTTGTCCTCCTAAAATCTCTAAAGTTGTTGGATCGTAAACCAGCTTGAACATAACGGTCGTCTCCGGAGAAAACAGGGGCGTCTCTTGTTCCAAGTAAACGGATTTTATTTCAATGCCTAGCTTTTTTGCCGTTTTATCATTCAAACCAGCTGTAGCGAAATAATAATCGAAGATATGCGCACCTGAAGAGCCTTGTACACCAGGAAGCGGATGAATGGCTTCGAATAAATTTTTTACTGCATAATGTGCTTGACGACGCGCGTTGGTTCCTAATGAAACATTCATCCGCATTTTACCGGGATTGTACCAAACCGTTGTTGCATCCCCAATGGCGAAAACATCGGGATCACTTGTACGCATGTATTCATCTGTTTTAATTCTGCCATCCGGCAATAATTCCACTGCGCCTCGCAACCATTCCGTGTTGGGACGATTGCCGGCAGACAAGATGACGAGGTCAGCTGAATAGGTGCCTTTTATAGTTGCAACCTCGATGACTCTATCATTTTCATCACCGACAAATTCGATGATCGAGTTGCCTAGTGCCAATTCCACATCGCGATCTTTCATTTCTTTTTCAAGTACATCCGTAAATTCTTGATCTAAATAGGAGCTTAAAGGACGATTGTTGATGTCCATTAACGTAACCTTTTTCCCTGATTCGGCAAATAATGAAGCTGCTCCAGTCCCAATGTATCCTGCGCCAACAATAACAACGTTTTTAATATCTGGATCTGCAGCATGTTTTCTCATATTGAATAGATCTTGTCGACTGCTCATCGTACCGATGTTTTTTAAATGATGTCCAGGGACAGGAAGAATAAATGGTTTTGCACCAGGACTTATAATGATTTTGTCATAACCCTGCTTTCGCGTTTCCCCTGTCGCATGATTGAATATTTCCACTTGGTGTTTGCGAGGTTCTACTTTAGTTATTTCAGTGTTGCTGAAGATGGATACTCCTTGTTGTTGAATGGATTTAAGATCCTTGGCCGAAGTGGAGGAGAAGTCTCCTTTGTCATACCATTGAACGTTCGCTTTTGGACACATCAATCGTAACGCTTCAACCGCTTCAATCCCCCCGTGCGATGCTCCTAAAACAATAACTTTCATGATTACCTCTCCTTTAAATACATCGCTGTATCTTATTTTATAATTAGGATACATTAACGTATCTTAAAAAGTCAATTAGATACACTAGTGAATCTTATTTATTTAAGATACAGTTTGCTGTATAATGAATGTACAAGGAGAGAAAGAGTGATGACGGAATCAAATAAAAGCCGCCGCCGCGGCGACCAATTACAAAATGATATTTATGCAGCAACGTATCGTCTGCTGGAGACGGAAGGGTACAGTGCGATTAATTTTACGCGTATTGCTCGTGAGGCGAATACCAGTCGTTCGGTGGTTTATCGTTATTGGGATACCCCGTTTGATTTAGTGTTTGCAGCTGTCCAACAACGGATGCAACAATCGGAAGAGAAATTCAAGAATTTGGATTTTGACGAAGGCAGTCTCCGTGATCATTTAGTATATGTTGGTCAGCATTTTATTTTGGAGTCCGACAATGGACCGTTTAGATTATTTAAAATGCTGTTTTCCGAGATGATTAGCCAGCAGGAGCGAGAACGGACAAGCCAGATGTTGGCCGAAGCAACGGGTTCCAATATTAAGATTATGGATTACGTTCTTCAACAGGCCGTACAACGGGGAGAAATCACAAAGCTCCCACCTAAAGCGACCAAACTCATTCTTTTTGAGCAAATTCGCTATACGTTTATGCTTGAAAATGGACGGGTGTCGCATCAGAAATTGGAAGAGATTGTTGATCATGTGGTGTTGCCGGCAATTTTATATTTTTCGAAACCGTGAATTCTCATCTGGAGCATGAATGGGTTAAACTTAACGGGTACAAGAGCTCAATAATCATAAAGCAGCTTAGTATAAATTCGGTTGGAAAAAAGCCGAGTCTGTGCTATTATCAGAAAAAGTTCAAATATAGCGAAGAAGAGAAGGCTATGCACTAGCGTTTATGTCCAGAGAGCGGAGGGATTGCTGAAACCTCCGTCGTAACGTATGTATAGTGTCGTCTCGGAGCTGTTGACCGAACGCGGAAGGCGTGATAACACGCCCGCAAGTAGGATCAACCGGCCTGGCATCCGTTAACATGCTGCAGGTATAGCATCGGCTTTACCTCATGAGACTGCAATTGCGAGATTGCAGTAAACCTGGGTGGTACCGCGAACATTCCCCTTTCGTCCCAAGGCTTCAAGCAGTAGCTTGAGCCTTGGGAAGGAAGGGGTTATTTAATACCAACAGGCGATGAAGAGAAAGCCGGCAAGGGCGGTTATGCCCAGAGAGCAGAGGAAACGCTGAAACCTTTGCCTTAACCCTTTGTATGGTGTCGTCTCGGAGCTGTTAACCGAAAGCGCGGCTGATCTCTTTCCGTGCCCGCAAGTAGGCTTAACCGAAATGGTGCTCGTTAACGCGCCGCAGGTAAGGCATCGGCCTTACCTCATGAGGCTGCATTCGCGAGGGTGGCAGCGAACTTGGGTGGTACCGCGAAAAAATCCCCTTTCGTCCCTGTATGAGCTGACCGCTGTCAGTTTGCTCAGGAGGAGAGGGGTTTTATTTTGCAAAGGAGGCTGCCCAAGTGGAACAGCAATTAGGAATGACGAATGAAACAACGACGTCATCAGAGGAATATATCACCGGTTCGGAGGTGCTTTTGCGCGGCTTGCTGCAGGAAGGCGTAGAGTGCGTATTCGGTTATCCTGGAGGAAATGTGCTCTATATCTATGACGCGATGGTACATCAGCCAGATTTCAAGCATATCTTGACCCGACACGAACAAGGCGCGATCCACGCGGCGGACGGCTATGCCAGGTCGACGGGGAAGGTTGGGGTATGCATCGCGACATCCGGTCCAGGAGCAACAAATCTGGTGACCGGGATTGCAACCGCCTATATGGATTCGGTGCCGCTGGTGATCATAACGGGGAACGTATCTACGAATGTCATGGGCACGGATGCTTTTCAGGAAGCGGACATCATTAGCATTACGATGCCGATTACGAAGCACAGCTATATGGTTCGCGATGTACACGACCTTCCTCGCATCATTCATGAAGCGTTCTACATTGCAAATACGGGCCGCAAAGGTCCTGTCTTGATCGATATTCCAAAAGACGTGACCAATCAGCGGATGGCATATCGTCCAGCGGACACGGTTCGGTTGCGCGGATACCATGGAGCCCCGGAACCGAATCCGGCAGAAATGGATGCGCTGCTTCAGGCGATTGCGGAAGCGCGCAAGCCGGTTATTATCGCAGGCGGCGGCGTTGTCTATTCGAACGCCTCGCAGGAGCTGATCAAGTTCGTCCACACTACGCGGATTCCGGTCGCGACCACTCTGCTCGGCCTCGGCGGGTTTCCGAGCGATGACGAGATGTGGCTGGGCATGCTCGGACATCATGGCGTATATGCGGCGAACATGGCGGTGCAGAATGCGGATCTCATTATTTCGATCGGCTCGCGTTTCGATGACCGGGTCACGATGAAGCTGGACGGGTTTGCGCCTCAGGCCAAACGTATCGCCCATATCGATATCGATCCTGCGGAAATCGGCAAGAACGTCAAGACAGATCTCGCATGCATCGGCGATATTAAAAACGTGCTGGCTTATGCGAACACGAAAGCGCAAGCAGCCCAGACGGGCACCTGGCTTGAGCAGCTTCAAGAGTATAAGGTGCAGCATCCGCTTCGGTATACCGATTCGGATGCAGTCATTAAGCCGCAATATGTGCTCGAGATGATTAGCGAGACGACGCAAGGAGAGGCAATCATCACCACCGATGTAGGCCAGCACCAAATGTGGACCGCGCAGTTTTACCGCTTCAAGCATCCTCGCTCGCTCATCACGTCGGGCGGTCTTGGCACGATGGGCTTTGGCTTCCCGGCCGCGATCGGCGCTAAAGTCGGAAATCCGGATCGTCTCGTCGTCTCGATCAACGGCGACGGGGGCATGCAGATGTGCGCGCAGGAGATGGCGATCTGCGCGATTCATCAGATTCCGGTCAAGATCGTGGTCTTGAACAACCAGGTGCTCGGCATGGTTAAGCAGCAGCAGGAATTGATGTACGAACGACGCTACAGCCAGATTGATCTGTCCGGCAGTCCGGACTTCGTCAAGCTAGCGGAAGCATACGGGATCAAGGGATTAAGGGCAACGAACAAGGATGAAGCCTCCAAGGTCTGGTTAGAAGCGCTGCAGACGACAGCACCTGTGCTCGTCGAGTTCGTCATCCCGACCAATGAGAATGTGTACCCCATGGTGCTTGCCGGCACGCCGCTGGACCAAATGATTCTAGGGTACGACGAATAATTGCGCTGAAGAGATAAAAAATCTGTTTACAAGGAGCAAGGCATACTCATGGCAACACTTGATGATTTTTTCAAATTAGATATTCGTATCGGTACTGCACTCGATATTGGCAATTCAACTGAGCACTTGATAAGGTGTAAGCGGTTCGCGTGGTAGCACAACCCATTTACGAGAAGAGGTGGCGAAAATGGCATCGGTACCACAAATCAACTACGCTCATGTCATTGAGAAAATGCTTGGCAAATAATAATTTTCTCCATGCTGAACTGTTGTGGGGACGGATTGGGGACGAAAGCCATCATTTTCGAGCCAACGGCAGCCAAACGGGACCGTATGCAAATCGTTGAGCCCCTTATAAATCAAGGTTTTAGCCTGCTGCGGCAGATGGGAACCAAATAGCCTATGTTCCCGCATACGGTGCATGTTGAAGCAGTGATAATGATGACGTATTGTGGTAAAGAGAAGAAATAGATGGGTTGTACCACAATATGTAGTGGCTTTTGGGTGAAAAATGAGCAAAAAATGGGGCTGAAAAATGCGATTTTTGGCCCCGTTTTTTTGGCTCTTCCACGGATGACATTGAGTGTAATCAGAGAAATGTCTATTAAATAGGCATTTGTAAAGAAAATAAGACACAGTATAGCTCAGTTGGGAGAACGCTTGAATGGCATTCAAGAGGTCATGGGTTCGAATCCCGCTATCTCCATGTTAAAAGGGAATTTAACCGCAGTACCGTGGTTACAATCCTGAATTGCGCCCTTCCTTGTCGAGAAACAGTAGCTCATAGTACTTTTGGGGCCTTCCTTTGCCGGTCTCTCGTTTTTCAAAAACCGTTTGAGCATATTTATTTTCTTCGATTTTGTTTAGGATGCGGTTTGCGCCTCTTACGGTGATGGACAGACACCCGGCAACATCCTCAGAGGATAATTTATTTGTTCTCATAATTTCTGCATAGGACATGATTTTCTGAAGATTGATGTTGTTTATTCCAATACTTTTGGCCAATGCGATGATTTCCGGATCCCCCTGTTCGCTAAACTGTATAACATTCATGTTCTGCATTGGACCGATAACCTTCTGATCCTCGTTTATAAAAAAGCTGCAGCTGCCTGTATAGGCTTTGGCCTGTCGGTGAGCTTTGGCTGCGTTTTCGTTGGCCTGATAATATTCATACCCCGTGCCCCACCCGATTTTTACCTTGTCGCTCACACACTCTTCCAGATATTTCAGTAGAGTGCAGTTTTGTGCGTTAGAGGTGATTTTCTTAAAACTTCCGTAGGTGGTGTAAAGTCTGACAGAGCCTTCCGAAATTTGGGCTGTGTCGGCAAGATTTAGGTTTCGCAGAAACCTGCTGGCCAGGACTTTCAACTCATAAAGTTGCTCTTCGGATGGCGAGTGCTCTGTTTCAATCGACAAACATGCTACAACTGCCCTCCGGTTCTTAAGCTTGAGGATGGTAATTTCGTTGATAATCCCGCTTATGGCCTCCTTAACGTTTTCCAAAGTGGACCGTATTAAGATATATCTTACCCCATGCTTTCTGAGTTCCGGAACAAAATGGCCAAACGCCGTGATGGACAGGTCTATTTTCTTCTCTTCCCACAGTGTTATATGGTTTTCGAGCATTGTCTCCACTCTTACGAACAGATCGTCGCTGTCAATAGGCTTTCCCTGATCAGTCAGGTACTTTTGGAATTCACTGAAAGAATCGATAATATATGCAAAGTCTACATAGACCCTGGATATGTCAAGCCCCGGTTCCGTAATCAGCAGTCGGAAAAGTTCTCTATAAAGAAGGGTTTCATTATCTTGTAAAATGTGCGTAGGTATTTTCGCATCCAAACATTCCTTATCTATTGACTCGTAAAGAAGCCTGCCGCTGATAACAAATCCGTCCACCGAACCTAAGTTTTCCAGATATACGTCTTTAGTTTCCCGGAAGTTACTAATCGTAAGAATCCGAAACTGACATACCGACCGAAATTCTTCTTCAATGTCGCGGAAATAGTCTATATAAGATTCCGTCGTGATTATACCCAACCTGATTTTCATGGCAAATTCCTTTCATAAACCATTCAATGACAAAAATTATATCATAGAGAATGTGAAGTTCAATCTCCTCAACAGCTAGTAAATATTATTCCTAAAATGTCTTAAAATATTGTTGACACCATTTTCTTTTTTAAAGTATAGTAAGTATGTTCTTAAAATGTCCTGAAATAAAAAAGGGCAAGTTTCTTTCTGTTGTTCCGCTAATTCAATTCATGTTTAGGGAGGTGTAGTACAGAGATAGCCGGCAGGGACTGATTGCCCAGCTATAAACGAGTTCGAGGCGACACGGCTGACGGATTTCATCCCGTTTTGTGCCTTGAACGAAGCGAAAGGAATGGGAATAATTATGGCTGAATTGACCGGAGACATTTTGAGTATGGCTAATCAGCTACAGGAAAAATTGGTCGTGTACAGGCATCATCTTCATGCGATTCCGGAACTTGATTTAAGTTTACCCAGGACTACTGCTTATGTAAAAGAGGTGTTGGAGTCGATTGGTCTTGAGCCCACTCCCGTAGGAGAATCAGGCTTAATGGTTACCATCGGCGGACAACGTCCCGGGAAGGTAATCCTTATCCGCGCGGATATGGATGGGCTGCCAATGAAAGAAGAAACAGATCTTCCTTTTGCGTCATCCAACGGAAATATGCATGCATGCGGTCACGACCTGCATACTTCAATGCTGCTGGGCGCTGCAGAGATCCTAAAGGCAATCGAAGAGCAGCTTCGCGGGACGGTCAAGCTTATGTTTCAGCCGGGCGAAGAAACTTTACACGGGGCCAAGATGATGATTGAAAATGGGATCCTGGAAAATCCTAAAGTGGATGCGGCAATGATGCTTCATGTGTTGACTGGAATGCCAATTCCTGCCGGGCAATTTGTAGTGCCTGAGGCCGGAGAAGCAATTTCAGCCTCTTCAGATTGGTTTGAACTAATCATCCGCGGAAGGGGCGCACATGGAGCGATGCCGAGTGCCGCGGTGGATCCATTAAATGTAGCTGCTCATCTTCATCTGGCGCTGCAGGGGATTATAAGCCGTGAAATTTCGCCAATGGAGAGTGCAGTCCTTACAATTGGAGTGATGGAAGGTGGAAGTACAAACAATGTGATTCCCGATACTGCCAGAATGAAAGGCAGCGTACGCACATTTAACGCCGTATTGCGTGATACAATCGAAACCCGCATCCACGAAATTTCTGCAGGTATTGGAGAAATATTTCATGCAAAGGTGGATGTGACGTATACCAGGGGCTGTCCTGAGGTGAAAAGTGACAGTGAGCTTAACCATCAAATGAGAATTACTATTGCAAATACCTTTGGCGCCAGTTCCTTTATCGATCTAACACAATTGATACCCGGTGGTAAATTAATGGGATCGGAAGACTTCGCATTTGTATCACAAGCGGTGCCAAGTACCTCAGTGTTTCTTAACGCAGGCAATGCCGAAGAAGGTTATGGTTACCCTGTGCACCATCCAAAGACAATGTTCTCGGATGAGGTGCTCTATAGAGGGGCTGCGGCTTACGCTGCTTTCGCCAGAGATTGGCTTGAAAGTAATAGATAATAACTAAACAAAACTAGGAGGAATTGAAATGACAGAGAGACGTATGATTGGACCAACAAAATTTGAAGAGTACTCGGAGAAATACAAGGAATTTCTATTAATGACCCGTCGTGACGGAATCATCGAAGTACGGCTGCACACCGACGGAGGACCGTACAAGCATTCTTGGGAAGCCCATACGGCATGGTCCCATGCATGGTCAGATATTGGCCGCGACCCTGAGAACGAAGTAATGATTATTTCTGGAACGGGGGATAAATGGGTAGTAGGGGACCCGGAGGTCTGGAATACAAAATTTATGGATTGGCCGAAGCAAAAGAAGCTGGAACAGTATCATGAATCGCTGAGACTGCTTGAAAATTTGATATTCTGCATTGACATCCCCACAATCGGGGCGATCAATGGGCCGGGAACGCATTGTGAACTCGCAACTCTCTGTGATATTACCATTTGTACAGAAGACGCAGACTTTTTTGATCCGCATTTTCTGGGAGGCACACCTCCTGGAGATGGAATGTTACTTACGCTGCAGAACATGATAGGTTTTAAGAAAGCAGCATACTACGCATACACTGGCAAGAATATCAATGGTCAAACCGCATTGGATCTAGGCATCGTTAGTGAAGTCCTCCCCCGCGAACAGCTTCTTCCTCGCGCATGGGAACTTGCGGAGATGATCATGCAGGCACCGCGTTCAACGAGACATCTTTCACATTCAATTATATCCCGTCCATGGAAACAAGCCCTGGTCAGTGATCAAGGGTTCCAGCTTGCTCACCAAATGTTCGACATGGCTATTGATGAAGAAGGTGCTCTTGAGAGACTGATGAAGATGCAAGGACGTTTAATGGGCAAAGAAGTGTAATAGCAGTCCATTGGCGTTGAAAGTGAAGGAATATTGGCAGAGGGGCTGTACTTGTCTTTAACTATAATGCTAAAGGCCAAACAGCCTCTTTGCTATATTCCCTTTAAGAAAAAATGACATTTTATGCTAAAGAGGGATCGGAATGTCTGAGAGATGTATAGTGGGACCTACAAGATTCGAAGAATACTCGGAGAAGTACAAGGACTTGTTCTTAATGACCCGCAGCAGCGGCATACTCGAAGTGCGTATGCACACTCGCGGGGGACCGTTACAATTTGACTGGGCCGCCCAAACTGCATATGGTAATATATGGTCAGATGTTGGCCGTGACCCTGAGAATGAGGTCATGATCCTTACAGGGACAGGAGATTTGTGGCAAATAGGCAATCCTGAAGTCTGGACAACAAAATTCATGGATTGGCCGAATAGCCGGAAACTGGAATTGTATCATGAATCGTTGAGAATGATTGAAAATATGATCCATTGCATCGACATTCCCACCATTGGGGTGATCAATGGGACAGGATCACACTGGCAAATGGGAACGCTTTGTGATATTACCATTTGTGCTGAAGGCACAGAGTTTTTCGATGCTCACTACCTGGGCGGTGTACCTCCTGGAGATGGAATCGTCTTAGCGCTTCAAAAAATAGTAGGAATCAAGAAAGCGGCATTTTACGCATACACGGGTATGAACATGAATGCTCAAGCGGCATTAGAGCTCGGTATGGTTAGCGAGGTACTGCCTCATGAAAAGCTTCTTCCACGTGCGTGGGAACTGGCAGAGATGATCATGCAGGCACCCCGCTCTTCAAGACATCTTACTCATTCAATTCTGTCGCACCCATGGAAAAAAGCCCTTGCCAATGATCAAGGGTTCCAGCTTACTCACCAATTGTATGACATGGCCATTGATGAAGAAGGTGCTTTTGAGCGACTGCTTAGAATTAGGGAACGTTTTCAGAGGAATGAGCGATAGTATATTTTGGTCAAGCAATAGGAAGATCTTATGCCAAGGACAACTGAGAAGGGATAAGGGTGCTATGAAATCGTTGACAGAATTATATAAGGTTGGCAGTGGACCGTCCAGTTCCCATACCATGGGGCCGGAAAAAGCTGCCAGAATCTTCAAATCAGAAAATGAAGGCGCAGAACAATTCAAGGCGTTGATATATGGTTCCCTTGCCAAAACAGGCAAAGGCCATATGACGGACAAGGCCATTATTAAAGCACTGTCACCCGTTCCAACGGAGATTGAATTTGTTCCACACGCAGATTTTATTCTGCCCCATCCCAATACCATTGATTTTATTGCTTACAAAGACGGGCGGCAAACCACATCCATGCGTGCTGTAAGTATCGGCGGCGGGGACATCGTTATTGAGGGACGGGAGGAGATGCTGGCGCCCGATGTCTATCGGGAGAACAGCTTTGCAGAAATCAGTAAAATTTGTAAAGCGAATAATATCCGCCTAAGCGATTACGTCGAGCAGTGTGAAGGCAAACAGATCTGGGATTTCCTCCAAGGAATTTGGGAAGCGATGAAGCGTTCGGTCAACGAAGGGCTTTCAGTCACAGGTATTCTGGAAGGCGGTCTCCATGTCGAACGCAAGGCGAAATATCTGTATCATCAGCGGCATATGGATGAGAGCCCGGAGACGCGGGAGAACAGGATCGTCAGCGCGTACGCTTTCGCCGTCAACGAACAGAATGCCGCCGCCGGCACAGTCGTAACGGCCCCGACCTGCGGGGCCAGCGGTGTCGTGCCCGCCGCGCTTCGTTATATGCAGGAAAAGATGCAGGTCCCGGACGAACAGATCCTCCGGGCTCTGGCTGTAGGCGGGCTCATTGGCAACCTGGTCAAGCAGAACGCCTCCATCAGCGGCGCTCAGTGCGGCTGCCAGGGGGAGGTTGGCACGGCTTGCTCTATGGCAGCGGCTGCACTGGCTGAACTGTCTGGTATGGAGATCGACCAGATTGAGTATGCGGCGGAGGTTGCTATGGAGCACCACTTGGGGTTAACCTGTGATCCGATTAACGGATTGGTTCAAATCCCTTGCATTGAGCGGAACGCTGTGGGTGCGATGCGAGCTATCAATGCGCTTAGCCTGGCAAAATTCTTATCTAAAACCCGTAAAATATCTTTTGATCTGGTTGTACAGACCATGTATGAAACAGGCCTGGATATGAGCAGTGGTTACCGCGAAACTGCAGAAGGCGGGCTCGCCAAGCTCTATAAAATAAAGGTTTAAGCCAGTTCTAGTTCTAAAAGAAAATATTTCTAAGTTGTGAATTATGGATGAATCAAACATACGGAATGCTTTTTTTGTTGGAAAGGACGCCTTGTTGTTACGCGCACACATATCTTTGGTATAATGAAAGAGAAATTCGGAAAAGAAGATAAAATTGAACAAATGGAACAATTTTGGTATATTGAGGTAGAGTCATTTTATTTTTAAACACAGTTTTTTCTGTGAAACGAAGATTTTATGTTTGTGCCGGTGACGCCGGGATCGGGACGTTTCGGGCGGAAAGGCAGGTTCATCCTTGGCTACAAATCGTAAAGAAGAGATTGTAAAATTGCTCAGACAAAACGGGAATGCGAAAGTGGCGGATTTGAGCAAGCTATTTGGCGTTACGGAAGAAACGATCCGGCGGGATTTGGACCGGCTGGAGGCGGATGGCGTCATTTTGCGGACGCACGGCGGTGCAGTGCTCGTGCCGAAAGAGAAAGGGTTCGAACCGCCGGTATTGCAGAGGGAATCGATTCATTTGGAACAAAAAGAAGCGATCGGCAAATACGCCGCGTCCCTTGTCGAAGAAGGAGAAATCATCGCCCTGGACGCCAGCACGACTTGTCTACAGCTCGTTAAGCATTTGCCGAACAGGCCGCTGACGGTGTTGACCTATTCGCTGGCCGTTGTCAACGAGCTGATCAAGAAAAAAGAGATTTCCGTCATTTTGATCGGAGGCAACTTCGACAGCGATTCGATGGCGATCACCGGCATGTCGGCGGAAAATATGGTAGAAGCGTATCACGTGGACAAATTTTTCTTCTCCTGCCAAGGGTTCGACGACCAGCGCGGCGTGAGCGAACCCTACGAGTCGCACGCCAGGTTGAAAGAGAAAATATTGAACATCTCGGACCAACATATTTTGGTCGCGGACAGCAGCAAGTTTGGCAAAAAATCGTTGATTCGCCTGCTTGGCCTCGAAGATGTGGAACTGTTGATTACGGACACGAAGATGGCGAACTCCGATGTTCAATCGCTGAAAAACAAAGGAATAAAAATCGTAACAACCTCTTAAACACTCCTTGGAATTGCTGAAAATAAGCGCAAGTGACCGGGTGCTAACATGGCATCCGGTCTTTTTTTTGTCTGATTCAAAAAAAATATGTTGAAAACAAAGATTATTATAGTGTAAAATGCAGATATGAACGCGTTTTCAATGTGGTTCAAATAAAAAAACAGAGAGAACCTCTTTTGGATCAAGAAGAGGTCAGTAAGGGAGTGGGAGAAATGGCTTTCATCGGGCCGTCCCTCATGTGCGCCAACTTCGGCAAACTGCAAGAAAATATCGAGCAGTTGGAACTTGGGGGAGTGGATTATTATCATTTCGACATCATGGACGGGAATTTCGTTCCGAACTTTACGATGGGGCCGGACATGGTGAAATCGTTGCGCGGACTCACGAAGAAACCGTTCGACGTTCACATGATGGTGGAAGCACCGGAGAGATACATCGAATTGTTTGCGAGTGCGGGTGCCGACATGATCTCGATTCACGCAGAGACGAAGATTCATCTCCAACGGGGTCTGCAGCAAATTCGCAATCTCGGGCTCAAGGCTGGCGTGGCGCTCAATCCAGCGACGCCGCTCGCGGTGTTGGAATACGTTCTGGACGTGACGGACTATGTCTGTCTCATGACGGTAAATCCGGGGTTCGCCGGCCAAAAGTTTATTCCGAGCATGTACGAAAAAATATCCGACCTTAAAACGTTGATCGACCGCCGGAAAGTCGACGTAAAAATTCAAGTCGATGGAAATATTAGTTACGATACCATTCCGAAAGTGTTAGAGCGCGGGGCGGATATGCTCGTGTGCGGCACATCCAGTTTGTTCTGCGGCAACGATTTAGAGAAAAACACGATTACGTTGAAACAATTTATTGCGGGAGAACAAAAACGGCTCAATATGAAGCTACCCGGATAAAAAAGGGGATAATTCGATGATTACAGTGGTCGGCAGCATCAATATGGATGTCGTTACGGTAGTTGATAAATACCCACTCTACGGCGAAACGAAAATCGGTAAATCGGTCGAGATGTTGCCGGGCGGCAAAGGCGCGAACCAAGCCGCCACGTGCGGCAAGCTGGGAGCGAGTGTAGCGCTGATCGGCTGTGTCGGAAACGATCAGGCCGGCGACCTGCTCGTACAGTCGTTAAAGGAAAACAACGTCAGCGACGCCCTGCTCGCCAGGACGGACGAAGCTTCGACGGGCACTGTTATCGTGACGATCGACGAGACAGCGGAAAACACGATGATCGTCATCAAAGGCGCGAACGAGCGGCTGACGAAGGCTCACATCGACGCATGCGAAGAACGGATTAAAGAGAGCAGCGTACTGCTCGTGCAAATGGAGGTGCCGCACGACGTCGTCCTGTACGCGATGGAGACCGCGAAAAAGCATGGCGTTTACATCATCTTGGATCCCGCGCCAGCGGAGGGTTTAACGCTCGATATGGTGAAACATGCGGATCTTATAACGCCGAACAGGCAAGAGACGAGACATTTGACCGGCATCGACGTCACCGACGAGGCGTCGGCGAACGAAGCGGCGAAAAGGTTCGAACAAGCAGGCGTCAAGAGCAGCATCATTAAAATGGCGGAACAAGGTTCCGTACTATACACGGAAGGGAAAGCCTTCAGGATCGAAGGTATTCCGGTCGATGCAGTCAGCACGGTGGGAGCGGGCGATTCATTTGCAGGGGCTTTGGCCGCTGCATTGGACGACGGCGCGACGCTTCCGGAAGCGGCACGGTTCGCGACCGCGGTGAGCGCGTTGAAAGTGACGCGGCTCGGGGCGCAAAAAGGCCTGCCGACGCGGACCGAATTGGAAGCGTTTTGCCGAGAACGCGGGATTTCCGTAGACGTGCGGAAAAACGAGGGAGGTGTATCGTAAATGGAATATTTGCTGCAAATGCGCGGCGTAAGCAAGACGTATCCCGGGGTCAAAGCGCTGGACAACGTACAGCTCGCCATTAAGCCCGGCGAAGTGCACGCCTTGATCGGCGAAAACGGAGCGGGCAAGTCGACGCTAATGAAAATATTGGTTGGAGCCGAGCGGCCGGACGACGGAGCGGACATCGTGTTCGAGGGGGAAAAGGTGCAATTCCAAAAGCCGATCGACGCGACGCTTCGCGGTATAGCAATGATTTATCAGGATTTGAGTTTATTTCCGAACCTTTCAATCGCCGAAAACATCTGTATCGGTCGTGAAAACGCCAACAAAGCATTGTCACGGGTGCCTTGGAGCCGCATGAAAATACTTGCGGAGCAGGCGCTCGCTGAGCTCGGACTTGAGGTTGATGTGTCCATGCCGCTGGAAAAACTGAGCATTGCGAAACAGCAATTGGTGGCGATCGCAAGATCCCTCATCTTCGACTCGAAGCTGATCATTATGGACGAGCCGACTTCATCGCTCTCTTCGGGCGAGGTGGAACAATTATACAAAATCATCGAAAATTTACGCGCGAAAGGCATCGCCATCATTTATATCAGTCACAAATTGAAAGAGTTGTTCAGGGTTGCACATCGGTTCACTGTCCTGCGCGACGGCAAATTCGTTGGCAGTTACGACAAAGAAGAGCTGGATGAGGACAAATTGATCGGATTGATGGTCGGCCGGAAAATCGAGATGGTAGAACGGCTGGACGTGTCACAAGCGGGCGCGGAAGTGCTTCGCGTCGAAGGGCTGTCGAAACGCGGCAACTTCAAAGACATTTCGTTTACGCTGCGCGAAGGTGAAATCGTCGGCATCACGGGTCTCGTCGGTTCGGGGCGGACGGAGCTCGCTCAGGCGTTATTCGGGCTGAACAAGCCGGACTCCGGCGTCGTTTACATCTCGGGCAAGAAAGTCGACATTAAATCGTCGGGCGACGCGGTGAAGCACAAGATGGCTTATATCCCCGAAAGCCGGCAAACGCAAGGGCTGTTTTTGCGCCAATCGATGATCGACAATATTTCGGTGACGGTGTTGGGCCAGATGAAAAATAAGCTCGGCCTCCTCGATCGGGCGAAAGAAGAGCGGCTTGCGAACAATTTCGTTAAAATTCTCGACATTCGTCCGCCGTTGCCGGAGATGAACGCCGGGCAATTGTCGGGGGGCAACCAGCAGAAGATCGTCATCGCCAAATGGTTGACAACCGAACCGAAAATATTGATTATCGACGAACCAACCAACGGCATCGATATCGGTGCGAAGACGGAAATTCACCGGTTGCTGCGGCGGCTGCTCAACAAAGGCATGGGCATCATCGTCATTTCCAGCGAACTGCCGGAAGTGCTCGCGGTAAGCGACCGCATCCTCGTCATGCGGCAAGGACGCCTATCCGGTGAGCTCGACATCAAAGAAGCGACGCAAGAGAAAATTATGAATCTGGCGGTCCTGGGCTCGCATCACCAACAAACCCAAAACGCTTAGGATTGTGAGAATAAGGGGCAGGTGGAAGAAGTGAAAGCGTTATTTCGTTCCAAAGAGACGGGGATTCTCGCGGTTCTGCTGTTTTTATGCGTCGTGCTTAGCGTCATTAATCCCGTCTTTTTAACGGGTGGCAATCTTCATGATATTTTAAAAGCAAACGTCGTACTTGCCATTTTGGCAATGGGAATGACGCTGGTAATTATTACGGGCGGGATCGACGTGTCGGTGGCTGCCGTCACGAGTGCATCCATCGTCATTACGGGGCATTTGATGGCCAAGCTGCCGGACTCGCCGTTGTCCGTAATCATCGCGTTTGCGGTTTCAATTTTGTGCGGAATCGTGTTTGGACTCATCAATGGCTTACTCATTTCGAGGGTGAAAATTCCGCCGATCGTTGCCACGCTCGGCATGATGAGCATTATCAATGGCAGTATTTTGTATTTCACCAACGGCATGTACATGAACAGCAGCAACTTCCCGGCAGTTTTCATCCGGTTCGCTGATCTAAAAATCGCCGGCATTTCGATATTGGTTTATTTGATGCTGATCATCACTGTTTTGACCTGGTATGTCATGAAGCATACCAAAATCGGCCGTTCCGTATTCGCGATTGGGGGCAACCCGGTGTCCGCAGTGCGCGCCGGCATAAGCTTGGAGCGGACGCAGATGTTCGTATATGGCTACGTAGGTTTTATGGCGGGCGTCGCGGCGATGGCGCAGACGATGTATACGAAGTCGGTCGACCCCAACGGTATGCTTGGGTTTGAAATGACCGTTATTTCCGCAGTCGTCATCGGCGGTGCGAACATTCTCGGCGGCAGCGGCTCCGCGTGGGGGACGTTTCTCGGCGTGTTGCTGCTTGGCGTCATGCAGAACGGTCTCATTCTAACGCACATCGATACGTACTGGCAAAAAATCGTCGTCGGTATCGTCATCTTGACGGCTGTCAGCTACGATGTCATTCAGCGCAAGCGCGCCGAGTCGAAACTGATGAAAGTCGAAGTACAGGAGTAGGGAGGGGTGGCGAATGAAATTCAAATTTTCCAAAGAATCGATACTCGGTGTCATTTTACTCGGCATGTTCATTCTTATGGCGGTTGTTGCACCGGGATTTTTGGACCCGTACAACTTGAGCAACATGATGTTCCAATTGCCTGAGCTCGGCATATTGGCGCTCGGCATGATGGTTGTCATTGTGACTTCCGGCATCGACTTATCGATCACGTACACCGCCGCCTTCGCCGGCGTTATGACCGCACTTTGCTTGGCTTCCGGCATGCCAACGGCGCTGGCGGTCGCCGCCGGCGTCGCGAGCGCGCTATTGTGCGGGTTGCTTAATGGATTTTTCGTCTCGGTCATCGGCATCTCGCCGATTTTGGTCACGCTCGGAAGCATGGTACTGTTCGAAGGCGTTATTTTGACGATTACGAAGGGCAACGCCATCTCCGGTTTTCCGGAATCTTTCAGCTTGCTCGGCAACGTGTCGGTTGGCCCGATTCCGCTGCCAGTCATCATTTTCGCAGTGATTGCGGTAATCACGTCGGTGATGCTCAACCGGACACCGTGGGGGCGCAGCGTATATAAAGTCGGCATCAATCCGATCGCTGTCCAATTTTCCGGCATTAATGTCAAGAAAGTGTTAATGGGCGTCTATTTGTTCTCGGCATTAATGGCGGCGATCGCCGGACTCATTATGATCTCGCGCTACAATTCGGCGAAGGTCGACCTAGGTTCCTCGTATTTGCTGCTCACCATCTCTGCATCGGTACTCGGCGGAACGGAAATTTCGGGCGGTTACGGGAAAGTGGTCGGCACGGTGTTCGCGGTTGCTATTTTCCAGGTGATGTCCAACGGGCTAAACTTGCTTGGAGTGCCGCGGACGATCGTCGACATCCTGATGGGCATCATTTTGATAGCCGTGCTGACGCTGAATTATTTCTCGGCCAAACAGGAAAGCAAAAAAGCTTTGAAGCAAGCGATAAGCTCGAAAGCGTCGGTTTAAATTGATCCTGTCCATCTCTCGAAGGGCATGAATCATAAATCCATTCTTATAAGAAAAGGAAGGGGCAATTAGAGATGAAGAAGTTTTCCAGAGTTATTACGACAGTATTGGCAAGCATGCTTGTACTGTCGGCCTGCAGCACGAATTCGGCGACGTCTGGCGGCGGACAAGATGAGAAGGGCGGGGAGATCAAAATCGCGGTCGTGCCGAAAGTGATTGGCATCCCGTACTTTAACGCATCGGAGACCGGCGCGAAAAAAGCGGGTGAAGATCTCGGGGTCAAAGTGATATACACTGGCCCGACCCAAGCGGACGCGGCACAGCAAGTCAAAATCATTGAAGACTTGATCTCGCAAAAAGTCGACGTCATCGCGGTGGCGCCGAACGACCCGGCATCGCTCACGCCGGTGCTCAAGCGCGCAAAAGAACAAGGCATCAAAGTGATGGACTGGGATACGCCTGCGGATCAATCGGTGGTCGATTTGTCCGTTCATCAAATTGACGACGAAATCTTCGGACGTACGGTAACGGATAAATTGGTCGAAAAAATGGGCACCGATTCCGGCGAAATCGCAATCCTGACCGGCGGCATGTCGGCGGCGAACCTCAATACGTGGATCGACTGGGCGAAAAAGCAAGCGGAAGAAAAATACCCGAATTTGAAGCTCGTCAATGATAAAATCGCGACCGACGAGAAGCAGCAAGTCGCTTACCAAAAAACGCTCGACCTGTTAAAAGCATATCCGAATTTGAAGGGAATTATGGCGTTCTCGACGGTCGCTCCGCTCGGCGCGGCGCAAGCAATTCAAGAGAAAGGCTTGCAGGGCCAAGTGGCGCTCGTCGGCGCGTCTCTGCCGACCGACTCGAAGCCGTACATCTTGGACGGTTCGATGTCTTCCGCGCTGCTCTGGAACCCGGAAAGCCTCGGCTATTTGACGGTCTCCTTAGCGAAAGACTTGGTTAGCGGCAAGCTTCCGACCGACGGGCAAGAGGTGCCGGGCGTAAGCAAAATTCAAGTGAAATCGGACAACAAAACGGTCATCATGGGACCGCCGACCGAATTTACGAAGGAAAACGTCGAACAATTTAATTTCTAATGAAGCAAGCAGAAGCGGATCGCCTTACATTTGGCGGTCCGCTTTTTATCGTTAACGTTGTATTCCCTGCTATAAAGGGTTAAACCTAATTATCAGTGCTTGACAGTCAAGCCGGCAACAGACCGTGGCCTGAAGCGAGACTCGTGATCCGGGGGCTTTCACGATTATCCCGTTTGATCGGGTGACTTGGCTTCCTGAACCAGAGGGATAATCGTGCAAAGTGATTTGGAGAGACAACACCCCCTATCTCCGTCATCTTTTATTTTGTCAAGCACTGATTTTGGTCTTGAGCCCTAACTCGTTAGCTCCCGAACGACAGATGGGAACCAACTAGCCTATATTCCCGCATATGGTGCACGTGGAGTGATGTTCACTGTTGGTGCGGAGGGGCAATTAACTCAGAAGGGCGGCAATTACAATAATTTAAAGAAATGCGTGACTATCAATATACTGAATTATTCATCTCTGCCCAACGACCGCTACCATAGCGTGTTTCATCTACGTGAGGATCGCACAGGGATTCCGCTCCTGAATGATATTGAGATACATACCATCGAGCTGACCAAGCTGAATGAGCATGAGCAGAGCTTAAAGAAGGCGGTCTGGTGAACTGGCTGCTATTTTTAAAGGGTGTAGATAAATCAAATTGGGAGGTGCTGAGCGATGAGAAATCCCGAATTGAGGGAGCCAAGACTGAAACAAGCAAAGAAATTGCCATCAGACTTCTGAACAAAGGGGTAGATCTGCAAACTGTTTCGGAAGCAACGGGGTTGTCTATGGAAGAAGTATAAGTGCTGAGACAGTAAGCAAAAATGTACTCCCTACATCACCATCCAAAGCTTAAACTCGACGACAGCCGCAGGGCTGTCTTTTCTTTTGCCAAATATAATTTATCCGGGTACTTGTTGGCCAGTTTATGCACAAGGTTGAATTCGGCATGCCCGAATAATCCCGGCTCATAGTCTGAGGTGTTTTCCGCTTCCACGATGATCGCATTTTCACGAATCATAAACTTTAGGTCGGTATAAGTCGATTAAATAATTAGGGCTTATATACATAAATTTCTATATTAGAACATACCTAGCAGTTAATTTAAGCTCAGGCGTAGAAGCCGTATCTAAAAATAGAATTCATTACAGGAGGCAAGCTATGAATAAGAGAACAGGCATTAGATTTTTAGTTGTAATTATGTTGATTTATGTATTTACTTTTAATCTGGGTGTGGAAATTGTAAAGGCAAATTCCGTATATTATGTTTCTACAACGGGGAATGACATCACTGGAACCGGTACACTATCAAATCCATGGAAAACCATACAAAAGGCAGCAGATACCATGAAAGCCGGAGATACCTGCATCATACGAGGTGGTACATACCGGGAAACAGTAACACTTCATACTTCCGGAACTTCTGCAAATCCCATAAACTTTAAGGCTTATACAGGAGAGAACGTAACGGTATCCGGTGCCGATCCGGTTACTGGCTGGAAAAATTACTCCGGATCCATCTATTATGCGGAAATGACGGGTTCCCTTGGAACAAAAGATCAGATATTTGTTAATAAGCAAATGCAATTTGAAGCCAGATGGCCCAATTCACCAACACTTGATCCCTTAAATTCAACATATGCAACAGTTGATTCCGGTTCCACTACAACCATCAAGGATAGGGACTTAACTCAGGCACCTGGATACTGGGTTGGCAAAACGGTTTGGAGTGTTCCGGGAACAGGCTATAAATCTTATAAAAGTACCATTACCGGCTCAAGTGACGGCTCCATTACCTTTGATCAAATGGCTACTGCAGCGACAGGCGGTAACAGCTATTATATTACTGGTAATCTTGAAGATCTTGACAGTGCGGGAGAATGGTATTATGACAGCATTACTGGCAGACTTTATTTATGGGCGTCTGGTGGAGTTGATCCGAATACTTTGACAGTAGAAGCAAAGAAGCGGACTTATGCATTTGATTTAAGTTCCCGCTCTTACATAAATATTACCGGAATTAATATCTTTGCCTCCAGCATTAAAATGTCTAATTCTAATTACTGTAAAGTTTCTAATATGATTGCGAAATATGTCAGTCATGATTCGGATGTTACCAGACAATACAGTACAGGGATATTTATGTCCGGTACCAATAATGAGCTTAGAGACAGTACTTTGACCTACAGTTCCGGTAATCTGGTGAGTATAGAGGGAACAGGAAATAAAATAATTAATAATCTTATTCATGAAGCCAATTATTCGGCAGCGGATATTCCGGCAATCTATCTATTGGGGGCAAACCATCTAATCAGTCATAATACGGTATATAACGCTGGGCGTCACCTGATATTTATGCCTACCCAAAACAGCCAGATACAATATAATAATCTGTACAATGCAGGAAAGCTGACAAAAGACTGCGGAATACTCTATGAATTTGCCTGGGATGGGCAAGGGACGGTAATTCATCATAATTACATTCATGATAATCTGGCAAAGAATTATTCCGGCACGGGTATCTATCTGGATAACGGGAGCAAGGGCTATATTGTGCATCATAATGTTGTATGGGGAAACTATACAGGGATAAGATTGAATACACCCAGTAATTTTAACCTGATTTATAACAATACCACCTACAGTAACGGAAATGTAGGATATTGGGGAAGTAATTTTCAGTCAGATATGTACGGCGATAGAATTTTCAACAATATCTTTACTACAGCCTTTACACTGCCTGGTACTCATATAGAGGGAAATAACATTACCTCAGAAACCAATCCGTTATTTGTGAATCCTACAGCATATGATTTCAGGCTGCAGTCTAATTCTCCAGCTATTAATGCAGGGGTTGTAATATCCGGAATCACGAATGATTATGTTGGTGCGGCACCGGATATTGGAGCATATGAGTTCGGTGGAACTGACTGGACTGCCGGGCATGATTTTTCTTCACCTCCGGACCCGGTTTTTGAGAGTGTCAGCTTACTTTATGTTAATAACGTAAGGCAATCTGATTTCGAGAAAGGGATAATCTCACCATGGGCAGCAACATATTCAGATACTGCTGCAAGTGTATCGGTACCAAGAAGCGGCTCTAAGAGCGTTAGATTGGGACCCGGAAAAGATGGTATCAAGCAGGAACTTACGGGGCTAAGACCTAATACCAGCTATGTGTGTACCGCCTGGGTTAAGGCAGACAAAGGAGAGCAGATTCAGATTGGCGTTAATGGCTTTGAAGGAACGGATGCATCTGCAACATCTGACAGTACGTCCTGGACAATGGTAAACATTCCTTTTACAACCGGAGCAGGCGCTACCAGGGCAACAGTGTATGCTTACAAGAATCCTGGTACAGCATATGTTTATGTGGATGATTTTGGGGTAGTTGAGCAATAAATTATTCTAAAAACGATAGATTTTCCGCCAAGGGGCGACCAGGCCTTAGGGCCATCCTTTGTGGTCGTTGCTACGACATTGTCGTTGTGTACCATAATGGAGCAGAATCCAACTATGCTGCAAGGCGGTTTATTACGATGGATGGCGAGTGTGCAAATATGCCGAATCCTTGAGGAGATTAGCGTGGGGTGATTGGATTAGTAAAGGGGGGGCGTGGTTAATTCTACGTCCCCCTAAACCTTGGTGTAGAATGATTATAGATAAAGTCGGAATACTTTTGTACGGATTTAGCATATACAATACTCCTTAAAGGGAGGATAAAATTATGTCTATAAAATTTAGAAATTATACAAAACAAGCAGGTATTAGTCATAAAGGACACAGATATTGAATTACAAGATATCGCTGCCCGGCTGGGATTTGTAGCCACGGAAGAAAAGGAATGCGGTGCAATATGAACTGCAAACCTATGACCTATATTAATATAAACGAGTATTATGGAAGGGTTTTAATGAATAAAATGCTGATTTTTTTGAATTGGAGATGAAGAATGTATGACTGTACAACAGGTTATTGATCAAATAAATAAAGAACTTAGTGGAGTTAAGGGCATTGTGGGCGTAGTTCTAGGAGGTTCACGAGCAAGAGAAACTAATCATGCTACTTCGGACATTGATATTGGGATTTATTATGATGAAGCGGCAGGCTTTGATGTCAGTGAAGTTAGTAAGATCGCTACAAAGTTAGATGATGAACATCGGGAAAATATCATTACATCTTTAGGAGAATGGGGTCCATGGGTAAATGGTGGGGGATGGCTCATTGTTCAAGGATATCATGTGGATTTCTTATTCCGTGATGTAAAACGTGTATCACAGGTTATGGATGACTGTTTGATGGGAAAGGTTTCTCCCAATTATCAGACAGGACACCCCCATGCTTATATTAACGTTATGTATATGGGTGAAATCTCAATTTGTAAAGTATTATCTGACCCCGCCAATCAAATAGCCGAACTAAAAGCTAAAGCCATGCCGTATCCACAACCATTAAAAGATGCAATGATTGGATATTTTATGTTTGAATCATCCTTCTCCCTCATGTTTGCTGAGAAAAATTTAGATAAGGATGACATTTCGTACGTTGCAGGCCATGCTTTCCGCTCTATTTCATGTCTAAATCAAGTGATATTTGCATTAAATGGGGAATACTGCATCAATGAGAAAAAGGCAGTGCGGATGATTGAAGGTTTTAATACAAAACCCAATGATTATAAGAAAAAGATAGACCAAATTATTACTTTGATTTCCTCAAATCAAGACAGTACAAAGGAAGGTATTGGAATACTTCAAGAGCTCATTTCAGAAACAGAAAGATTATTAAATAAATAGTTATTCATAAGTGATAATTCGACATATAAGAAGACGCCCGGATTCGTTCAGCCGAGCGTCTACATAAATCAAACGTTTATTGGTTAGTGCGACGAAGTCAGAGGAAAGGCCATAAGTGCGTTCAATCTGCTCACCTTCGAATAAAAACTCTTGAAGCTGCTGTATGTGTTTCTCGCGGTTTTCACCGCTTTTAAAAAGCGCCATATTCTAAACCTCCGTTTTACCCATGAACAGGGGAATTCTCACTCGCCAATTTTGGAGAGTCTATTTCAATATATATTTCGATAAATTCCTGTGATATCCTTCATAAAAGTGCGATTCAAGAAATCAACAGAAAATGTATCCGGGCCAATGATCGAGGAGGCTTCCCCCTCATCTTGAAGCTGTTGGGTAAGTATGCTTCACTCCAGGGTTTATGATATACTCGTTTAAATGTAGACCATTAACACTTACAGACGTTTGATATAGAGAGGTTTTTGAAATGATTGAAAATTTTTGGCGTGATTTGCCACGGCCTTTTTTTATACTGGCGCCCATGGAAGATGTGACGGATGTTGTTTTTCGCCATGTCGTCAGTGCAGCGGCCAGACCGGATGTGTTTTTTACGGAGTTTGCGAATACAGAAAGCTATTGTCACCCGGAGGGGAACCAGAGTGTGCGCGGGCGTTTGACGTTTACAGAGGATGAGCAGCCCATGGTAGCGCATATTTGGGGAGATAAGCCGGAATACTTTCGTCAAATGAGCATCGGTATGGCGAAGGAAGGCTTTAAAGGCATCGATATTAACATGGGGTGTCCTGTAGCGAATGTAGCGGAGAACGGGAAGGGCAGCGGCCTGATCTGCCGTCCGGAAGCCGCAGCGGATATTATCCAGGCCGCCAAAGCCGGAGGACTGCCCGTCAGCGTAAAAACAAGACTTGGTTTCAGCGAGATTGACGAATGGCGTGACTGGCTAACCCATGTTTTGAAACAAGACATTGTGAATCTGTCCATTCATCTGCGCACGAGAGAAGAAATGAGCAAAGTGGCTGCGCATTGGGAGCTCATCCCGGAGATTAAGAAGCTTCGTGATGAGGTGGCGCCGGATACCCTTCTGACCATTAACGGGGATATCCCTGACCGCCAGACCGGCCTCAAGCTCGCAGAGCAATACGGTGTGGATGGGATTATGATCGGGCGCGGTATTTTCCATAATCCGTTTGCCTTTGAGAAGGAGCCGAGGGAACACAGCAGCGAAGAATTGCTTGATTTGCTGCGGTTGCATCTGGATCTCCATGATCACTATTCAGCACTGGGGCCGCCGCGTTCGTTCAGCCCTCTACCCAGATTTTTTAAAATATATGTCCGCGGATTTCGAGGGGCGAGCGAATTAAGAAACAGCTTAATGAACGCAAGGTCCACAAGTGAAGTACGCGCGCTGCTCGATGAGTTTAGAAACAAGGAGCATGCCGGGGCGGAGGAACGTGGGGATTAAGTAATTCCAAATGAATCCGTGTGGGAAATAAAAAAAGACATCAAGAGCATGAGGATCGGATGAATGGAGAGGGGACAAACCCAGAACCAACAAGCCTTTCCTCTGTTTTTTATATGAAGGGGGACTTTACTTGTCCTGGAGCAAATTGAAGCAACAACTGGAGAGCTTTCTCAGTCCTGCGTTACATGGAAGGGTAGAATACCGCGCACCGGGTTACCGTTATTTACCTGATAAATCAGGGATTTGTTATATTTCAGTTGATAAAAAGAACGTACTCAATATGAGTGATAAAACGAACTCCATCAGATGGTATCAAACGGAGCTGGAAATTAAGAATGATCCCGATATTCAAATTCCTATCACCAGTGACGAAATTGAAGCGGTCAGAAAAGATACCAAGGGGCCCGTGCCGGAGGATCGCTTAATAGTCATTGCCCGAAGCAGAAAAAGCTCTGAGCATGCAAAAGAGCTTTTGTCCGCACAGGCTTCATTAAGTAAATCCAATTTTATCGCTGTGGCTAATAAGTTCTTATCTACGTCTGTAGAGGATAGCATGGAGAGCCATGATATTCTATTGAATATTCTAGCTTTGGTGGACAGAAGAGTTGGGAAAAAGCGGATTTTAAACATGTCCGATCAGATGAAGTTAAAGCATCCCATTGTGCAGTATTTTTATGAACTACGGCGTAAAACATTATGAGTATATGAAAAGCTTGTTAAGTTTTCGAAAGAAAGCATCGGCCTATTCTGGAACGAATCCTATGGACATATTCACAAGAGCATTAAACAACTATAATAAAGTTGTGGTATAAAGAGCTGAGGTAGAATGGAGCAAATGCGTAATTTTTGAAATACGTATGAGGGAGGATCGACCATGACCAAGAGTAATGAAACCAACAACAAAAAGGAATTGTCACCAGAACAGCGTGAAGAGCTGCTCGGAACATTGAAATCCCGATTTGAGAAAAACATGAGCCGCCATAATGGTCTTGAATGGGCTAATGTTCAAGCAAAACTCGAAGCTAATGTTGAAAAACTGTGGTCGCTCCATGAAATGGAGAGGACTGGCGGCGAACCGGATGTTGTTGGTCATGATAAAGAGACGGACGAATACATTTTTTATGATTGTTCAGCGGAAAGTCCTAAAGGTCGCAGGAGTGTTTGTTACGACCGTGAAGCGCTGGAGTCAAGGAAAGAACATAAACCGGAAAATAACGCCATTGATATGGCTGCTGCCATGGGCATTGAGCTTTTAACGGAAGAACAATACCGGGAGATGCAGAAACTTGGAAAGTTTGATACGAAAACATCGAGCTGGGTGAAAACACCCGCTAATATTAGAAAACTCGGCGGGGCCATCTTTTGTGATCGTCGCTACGAGACTGTCTTTGTGTACCACAATGGAGCAGAATCCTACTATGCTGCCAGGGGGTTCCGCGGCTTGCTAAGGGTCTGAATTTTGGAGGGAAGCCGGCTTCAGGTGGGATCAAGAGCCAAATCATTCCGTTATAAACATCCAGTTCCATCGTTTTCTAGTAAGTCCATTTCACTTCATAGGAGATGTCTGATACATCATGTTAAAGAAAGAAGTTGCGTATATTCGCAAGCAGTTTAAGCTGGACCATGAAAAGCTTCATATTTACGATATTCTTAATGTGTATATTATGAAGGAAACCAATGAAATCTATCATTACGAGCGCCAGCCGTTCGAACTATTGGACAGGGAGAAGCAGGAGCTGCATATGGGCAATTTCAAAAAGCTGCTGGCCGGCGAATTGGATCAAAAGCTGTTCGAGTTAAAGCTTCATGAGGAGGCGGAGACGCCAACGCGGGTGCTTCTTCATCAAGGTCTGGTGACCGGCGACCCCGAAGAATGGCACGATCTGATGCTGCTGTTGGTGGAGAAAATGCTGGCGGATACCCAATATGAACGGGATACGGTGATTACTTTTGTTCGCGGGCAATATTACCAGCCGACCAAGGCCAGGAACGAAGATGCCGAGGAGAGCGAAAACGACGAAATGTTCGCGAATCCTTTCATTCTGTGCAGCATAAATTCTACGGAACAACAGAAGAAAACGCTCATGTTCGATTATGTCGAGCGGGAATTCAAGTATAACGTCATCGTAGATCCGATCATAAAGTTAAGTTCGCCGGAGCAAGGTTTTTTCTACCCCAGCGTGACGGATGGTTATTCCGATGTGAATCGTATTCTATATTCCTCGGGGAGAGCGCATGAACCGAATCAGCATTTCGTTGAGGAAGTCTTGAATGCTGAGAAGAGCGTGACTGCGTTAGAAGAGAGAGCCATTTTTGAGGAGATCGTGAAAGAAGTGACGGGAGATCAGCTCGATGCCTCGACGATCGCTAGCGTATACGAGGAAATTCATCAGGTCATCGAGACCCACGAAGAGGAAGAACCGCCGAAGCTGGATTATAAAGATGTGGAACGCATGCTGACGGTGAGCGGCGTGGAGAACGTGACGACGGAAAAGGTGGAACGGGCGTTCCAAACGATCGTTGACGATAAAAACTATGAAATCAAAGCGAGCAGCGTTATTCCGAAGTTCACTTCGAAATCGATTAAGATCGATACGAAGATTGCCACGATATCGATCAGTCCTCAAGATTTGAAGTACGTGAGACAGGTGAATTATCAAGGGAAACGCTGCATCTTGATCGAAGTTGACGAAGACGCCGTGATTGAAGGATTTACGCTCAGTACGGAGACGTTGTAGATTGGGAGCGTCCCCGGTTCGAGTGGCCAGCCGGGAAAAGCTGAAATGTTATTTCATGAGCCAGCTTGGATTTGCGGTATTAAATAAGAAAAAGTTTATTTAAAATTTTATGCGAAATCAAGAGGCTGAGTATTTAGGTTAACTTTAATGACCTGGAGGCTTAGCCTCTTTATTTTTACGATTGCAGAACCTCTTGTATTATTGGTACCTGTTGTGCTTCCTTGCCATAATACGTTGCTCTCATTTTAAGATTTCCAGCCCAATAAAAATTTCAAGTAAAGTAGAACTTATGTCCTATTGGAATTATTTTCATGTTACTGTATTATCTGCATTGTAATAATTTGTCTAAGCGCGTATTAATATGAAACAAATTTGAAGTATTTGTAAAAGCATAGGGGGGGAGTAATTTTTAAAAATGAGCAGGACGAAAAAGTTGGCTAAATAAAGTACAAAGGAGATCTGATAATGACTAATACAAAGTTTTCTTTTAAAGCCACATCACTTTTGGTAGTTTTAGCAGTATTCATATCCACCTTTTGCGCGGTCTTGCCGGTGAGCGCAGCCGGTAGAGGAGCATGGGCTCCAAATACTGCATATGCGGTAAATGATACAGTAACATATAGCGGAAGTACTTATACCTGTCTTCAGGCACATACTTCCCTTGTAGGCTGGGAACCATCCAATGTTCCTGCTTTATGGAAGAAAGGCGGCAGCGGAACTACACCAACAACACCACCAGCAACAAACGGAGTGACATTCTATGCAGATAAAAACTATGGTGGAACAGCAAAAACACTTGGAGTAGGCAATTATACACTGTCTCAGTTGAACGCAAAAGGAATTCCGAATGACTGGATGTCCTCTCTCAAGGTTCCTAGCGGCTGGACTGTTGAAGTATATGAAAATGATAATTTTGGAGGGAAAAAATGGACCTATAAATCTAGTTCTTCCTGGGTTGGAGACGCTGCCAATGACAAAATGTCATCGGTTAAGATTTATACTGGTTCACCAAATCCTTCAGTAACAAAGCCATCCGAAGTTCCAAGCCACATATGGAAATATGCAATGAATGTAGACAAAAAATTTGGTAAAGGCGGAGACTTTGCTTTATTGCTGAGTGCTGTTATCAAAAAGGAAAGCAGCTTTGGAGCAGGCTTACCGGGTAGTCCATCAGCCGGCGACGGATTGATGCAGGTAGAACCAAACACACGTAATGCTTATTTATCTCAATTCAGCTCAAAATTTGGCCGTGCTTATAATCACGGCAGTGAACAAGATCAGGTATGCTTGGGCGGACTGATTTTAAATGAAAAGATTGCTAGATTCGGCAACATATATAATGGCTTATTGCACTATAACGGAGGAGATAACTGGTATCCGGGAGCTACAGACTCTTATGGCCGTCCTATTCTGGCTAATCAATATGCAGATGCAGTTTACGCTACTTATAAGGGCTATGGCGGTAAGAACTAAGATGTTATTTAGGCAGGTTTAAAAAAAGATAAGCAAAATCGGGCTGAAAATGCGTTTTTCAGCCCGATTTTTTTTAGTGTTTTTATAGGTGACATTCGGTATTTTCAGAATGCTAGAAATTAAAATTATAATAGAAAGTGACTATACCTTTACTAAGGGGAGAGGTAAAGTAGTTTAGAGATGTGTAACACGGACCAGCCAATTTTAGAATGATATGAAGAAAACCAATTTGCCCTGAACGAAACGGAAGGAATGGGAATAAATATGCTAAAAACGATATTAGTTGTAGACGACGATGAAGATATCGTAAAACTCATCACAAAGAGTTTAAGGTATGAGCAATTTGAAATACTTCCGGCATATTCCGGGAAAGAAGCCTTAACAGCATTGGAAGAAAATCACATTGATTTCATTGTTCTTGATATAGTGATGCCTGATATGGATGGACTTGATGTCTGCAGAAGTATCCGAGAATTTTATAATGTTCCAATTCTGTTTTTAAGCGCGCGTGATAAGGATATTGATAAAATCGTGGGGCTCGAAATAGGAGCAGACGATTACATGACCAAACCTTTCAGTATTCAGGAGCTTACCTCCAGGATAAAGGCCCACTTCAGAAAAGTTGATAGGCTGTTTAAAGAGTGGAATGAATTTAGTCCCAATAACGAAAAGGCGGATTCTCCGCTCATTTTGAACGATAAGACGTTTGAAGCATTCCTGAACAGCAAGAAGCTCGACTTATCAACGAAGGAATTTCAAATATTGTCCTTCCTCATGCATCACCCCAATAATGTATTGACTCGTGAGCAGATATATGAAAATGTCTGGGGAGACGGATACGGAGAATTAAATACCGTAACGGTTCATATAAAAAATATCCGTAAGAAACTTGGTCCTGAATATGACTTTATTAAAACAATTTGGGGCATAGGATATAAATACACGGAAAGAGAGTAAGAGTATGACACTGAAAATAAAGCTTCCCCTGCTGTTCCTGCTGATGTTTATAGTTTTTATGGTTTCAATTGGAATATATCTGAAGATTATCTTTGCAGCATATTCACCTATACGCAGTTCCTTGCTGGATCCGCGATATATAGGATTGCTTCTGCCCATATTTGCCATTGCCTGTTTCATATTTATTATTTTGATTATCTATATTCATTTTCGTATAGAACAACCAATTCAGCTTCTTAATACCAGGTTGGAGAAAGTAAATATTGTGCATCCAATGCCTCCACTTGCTCAAAGGAGTAATGATGAAATTGGAGACCTTTATAAACACTTTAATAAGATGGAAGAGAGGCTCCGACTAGCGCATAAAGAGCAAACCGATATGATTGCGGCAATCGCCCACGACTTAAAAACACCCTTAACCTCTATTAATGGTTTTGCTGAACTGCTAGCTACGCACAAGAATCTACCAGAAACTGAAAAACAGGAATATTATGAGTTGATTCAAAGGAAGTCAAAATATATGGTTGAACTCATCGATGACTTCTCCAGCTTCACCAAAGAAAAACTGGATTTAGAATCAATGATAGCCAAACCTATAGATGCATCAAAATTATTCGAAGACATTGCCCTAGAATATGAATATGAGTTGGCAGGACTTGATTGCGAGCTTACTTGCTGCCATTCATTCACGGGAAATATGTTGCTGACGGTCAATGAACCGATGATACGCCGGGTTTTCGGTAATCTCTTCAGCAATGCTGTAAGATATGGAGGAAAAAATGAGTTAAAAGTGTATATGACCGGATACCCACAAGGGCATTATGCCTATTTTCATATTGAAGATAATGGAATTGGAGTGCCAGATAAGGATATACCTTCTCTATTCCTTAAATTTTTCACTGTGGATAAATCGCGGCAAATCCAAAAGGGCGGGCTGGGGCTTGGCCTTGCAAGTTGTAAATCCATTATTGAACATCATGGGGGCAAAATTTATGCATATCCTTCCGAATACGGAGGTTTGGGGATAAAGTTCAGCCTCCCCCTTGTGGCATAACATTAATTTTATTTTTGCACATTTTCTTTATAAGTGCGTGTTCAAAAAGGTCGGTTTTCAGCACCGAGAAGGTTGGATGAAGCCGGGACCGAGGAGCGGAGCGTACGTTTTGGGTACGTGAGCACCGGAGGGCCCAGCTGAATTCAAGATTCGATGCCGATTAACTTCTTGAATTTACTTCGTGATCAAAAGCGGACTTTTTAAACAACCTCTATAACAAAGTTAAAGGCCGCTGCCAGCTGTGAGCACTAAGGTAGTGGCCATTTTTATTTTTCAGTGCTTTATAATTTTTTATATTATCTTTACAAACATTTATTTTCCTTTTAGGGAAGCTTTATCTTTGTGTCGTAAAACTTACTTGTAGTCATTTTCGCGGCGCCGCCATAATCGCTAGAACTAGAAGAGGAGGATATTGCAATGTCAATCGAATTCAGCCGTTGGCCCAATAACTACGGGATGTCGTACCAAGTCACCAAAGCTCTGGGTATGGCAAGCCTCGGTGCTACGGACGTTACCGAGATCTACGAAGCCTGCAAAAAAATCGACCCAAATGATGGGGGCACGTGGCACAGGGAATGGCTCATAACCGCTCAAGCCCTAGAAAGGCACGGCAAGGAGGCCGAAGCGGTTGGAAACTGGTATACAGCGCGAAACTGCTATATTCGCTCCTGCAATTACTACCGAATTTCGGAATATGTGGTGATGGATGATGACACCGAGAAAATCCGTCTATTTAGGAAGGTAAATGAACTCTTCGAAGCCGCCGGAAAGTACTTCGATGTCCCCCCTGAGAAGATCCAAGTCGATTACGAGAATGTTAAGCTCGATGGGTACTTCTTCTCCCCTCCCTGGATAAAAGGTCCGAAGCCGACAATTTTTGCTCTCAACGGTGGCGATGAGTGGTCAATTGAGAACTATTTCTGGCTAGGTCCCGCCGTTATTGCGTGTGGATACAACTTTTTGGTCTACGACCAGCCTGGGACCGGCCTCTCACTGTATGAAAAGGGAAAGGCGAGGCGAGCTGATAGCGAGGCTTTCCATTCACGAGCGATCGACTTTCTTCTGACACGGCCGGAAGTCGATCCGGATAAGATTATTGTGCACGGGGAGAGCTTCGCGGCATACGATTCTCTGCGATTCGCTTCGTTCGACCACAGGATTGCTGCCGTCATCTCCGACGGCGGCACGCACGCGTTCGACTGGGATGCAATGCTTAAATGGATGCCGCACGAGGTAGTGCTGAATTGGCTCTGCTCGATTGGGCTTGGGCCGGCCGCACCTCGCCCAAGTGATCGCTAGAAGATTTCTGATTGAGCTTGTTCAGGAGTTTCATACTTAGAGCCCATGAGGGAGGAGTTGAAGACTATGAGTATTTTCTCAAAGCAAACAATCAGTGGAACAGCCGCAATACAAATTGAGAGATTGCACAAAAAATTTGGCGAATATACAGCATTGAACAATCTTTCGCTGGAAGTGAACCGAGGAGAGATATTTGGATTTCTAGGGCTGAATGGCGCTGGAAAGACAACGACCATAAAGACACTCCTAGCGATGCTCAAGCCAACCTCCGGCAAGCTCTATATGTTAGGCGAAAAGGTTGATGCCGGAAACTATAAATTATGGGATAAGGTTGGGTATTTGGAGGAAGCTACGTTTTATCCTGATTTAACCGTAGTTGAAAATCTTGACATAGCACGACGTATGCAAGGAGTACCTGACAAAGAATCCGTTAATCGGGTTATCCGTAAGTTGGGGCTTGAGCCGCACAAAAAGAAAAAGGCGAAGAATCTTTCTTTAGGAAACAAACAGCGCCTGGGACTTGCGAAAGCTATGATACACAATCCGGAAATCATAATACTGGATGAACCGATAAATGGTCTTGATCCGGCAGGAGTTGTTGAGATACGGAATATGTTGTATGACTTAGCGAAAAATTCCGGCGTAACTATTTTTATATCCAGCCATCTGTTAGAAGAACTCTCAAAAGTTGCCACACGCATTGGGATTATTCACAATGGTCAACTTATGAAGGAAATAGCAATGGATAGGCTGGAACAATCGTTACAGAAAAACTTGGTGGTGAATGGCCGCGACAAAAATGCTTTAAAGAATGTGCTTAAAGAGCATGGATATGAATTTGAGGAAACAATGGACGGTTATATCAAACTAACCGATGACCACGCAGCAGATCGTCCTGAACGGCTAGCCGAACTGCTGGTTAAATCTAATCAACCGCCAACACTGCTTCGAGTGATTACGGAAGATTTGGAAGGTTACTTTCTTCGTACAATTGGTATGGCGCGGGGGAATATTTAATGAATATTTTTTCTGTTTTACATTGTGAGATTCGTAAGATTATCCGCGCTAATGTGTTTTGGTTGGTGTTTCTTGTTTTTGCCTTTGGGCCAATCATGATGGGAATCGGAATTATCTTATCCAGTGACACCGGTAGCATCAATTGGCAAATGTATTTAACAGATTTGCTTAATAATCTTGCCCCACTGGGACTGATCGGATACACATTTATCGCCGCATGGGTATTTGGGCGAGAGTTTACAGATAAAACAATTAAGGATTTGCTTGCAAAGCCCGTATCAAGATCAAATATTGTACTGTCCAAATTGCTGGTAATTTTAGCGTGGAGCATATTACTTTCCATCTATATGTTTGCCACGGCTCTTGCCGTTGGAGGTATTCTAGGGGTTACGGGCTGGTCAGTTTCTCTTATTTGGAATATTTTTTCAAAATTTATTATAACATCGCTATTGTTTATTATTGTTACCACACCAGGTGCTTTTCTGGCAAATGTTAGCAGGGGGTACTTAGCCCCATTAGGACTCATCCTGGTAATCGTTATTCTCTCAAATGTTTTAGCCTCTTTTGGGTTTGCCCCCTATTTTCCGTGGACAATCCCGTCGATATTTCAAAGCATCGGGTTCTTAAATTTGAGTAGTATAATTATTCTTGGCTTTACGGGAATAGCCGGAATAGTTGGAATATTTGCTTGGTGGAGATTTGCCGAGCAACAATAAACGTATGAAGGGAAAAAACAAAAACCATATCAGTACTGTTGACCCAAAATTCGGATTCTGTTATGTTTGCGGACATCATTACCGCTACTATCCGGGCAATGATTTATTATCCATGAGGGTATGAAACTAATACAATAAAGAATCTGATCTAAAAACGATAGATTTTCCGCCAAGGCCCCTCCAGGTTTAATCGGCATCATTTTTGTACACTCGAGGCACGTTGAGAGTGTCGCGATATTGGTACGTCAGTGATACAGTCTGATAAAACCGCTATGTAAAAGGAATTTTGAGTTGTTGAAGCTTTCGTAAATCGAATATTACAGTGTTTGAATTGGTGTATTGATGTTAAATTGATGTAAAAAATCTAAATAAGAGCCAACAAATGGCGATGATTCGACATAAAAGATGACGCCCGGATTCGTTTAGCCGAGCGTCTTTTTGTCCTGTTTGTCTTTGCGTGGAGCAAATAGCTGATCCAGTTTATCGGCGGCTGCCTGGTCCGCAGATCGGAGGGCATGTCCGTAGATCGTCATTTCCCGCAACCTCCATAACCTGAATACCTAGCCGCATGTTTTATCGCTTCGTAGCATTACTTTTCTATTCTTATAGATTCAAATTGGAATGATATCCGGACAAATTCGAGCCATGTTAACACCATTTGTTCGTTCCAAATCGGGTTTGAACCATTTTCCTAACGCAAAAAAACCTCCCGTCCATAATTCAGGATAGGAGGCAAGATTTGTTTGAAAGAGAGGGAGGCACCTATAATTTTTAGTTATTTGTATTCCATAACCCAATACTTTTCTATTGAGGGGCCTTCTTCAACGATTTTTTTCCAACCATGCTTCTCATAAAATTTCATTGCTTTATGATTGGCAGAGACACACTTTAATCTAACGGGTCTACCCAGATTTGTCAGAGCGGTATGAAGCAATTGTTCGCCAACTCCTCTGCCGAAGAAATCAGGATGCACAAATAAATTATGAATGAAATTTTCCGGCAAATACAGCGAAGCAAAACCAAGAATGTGCGAATCTTCCTCCGCTATAATGATAAGTTCCTCTACCGTATCCCTATCAAAGTCTTCCAAATTCATTTCCTCAGTCTTTGCCCAATGAAAACTTCCGCGGCGGGATTCCAGATAGATTTGCCTTATTTCGGGAAAGTCAATCTCACTTGCTGCCCTAATATTCATACATCACGCTCTTTTCCACTTGGGTTTCTGATTTTGTTCCGATGGAATGGGGACGCGAGCAAATCGTGTTCCCAATCTAGAGCAATTGTACCATCCTAAGAAGGTCGGAGCAATTCCATTTACTAAACAAAATACCAATTAAATTGACAAAACCATTCACATACTATACTGTATAGTAGTATAAAGGATATGGAGGATGGGATGCTTGTCTTCAATTAATTTAGTCATTTTGGGGTCTTTGCTTAATGGAGAGAAAAGTGCTTATGAGATGGTCAGAGAGTTTGAGAACTGGAACATCGGTCATTGGGTTAAAATAAGTAATCCATCCATATACAAGAATATTATAAAGCTCCATAAGAGCGGGTATTTAAACGCAAGAACGGTTAAAGAAGGCGAAATGCCGGAAAAAACCATGTATGAAATTAATGATGCCGGACGTGCCCATTTTTATGAGCTAATGGAAGAGAATGCAGCTGATTTTTCCGGTGTTTATTTTGATTTCAGTGCATTTATTGTGAATCTTTATCATATGCCGGAAGATGAGAAAAGAAAGCTTGTTGCTCATTTCAAGGCATCGATGGATGAGAAAAAAAGGATGATGGACGATGTGTATGAACAGGAAATAAAGAAGGGTAGACCGGGGCATGTGACGGAGTTGGTAGAACTATATAAAGAGATATATGGGCTGCTGCACAAATGGTCAGCGGATTTACAGAAAAAGATGGACCGCGATAACGATTGATGCGAAAGCATCAATTTTTTTAAATATATACTATAAAGTATAGTAGTATAAAATACACTGGGAAGTGAAAAGGAGGATCATATGATTCGCCAAAAAACAAATACCGCCATTTCTTTTATTGCCATTATTCTTGGATTCTTTATGGCATTGCTTGATACGACGATTGTGAATATTACACTTCCGAAAATGACGGAATACTTCCATGCGACGGTCAAGGATATGTCATGGGTGGCCAACGGGTATAACATGGCTTTTGCGGTTATGCTGATCACCGCTTCCAAACTTGCCGATCAATTTGGCAGAAAAAAATTATTTTCAGCGGGATTGTTGTTATTTACCATTTCCTCGCTTTTGGCGGGGGTATCTCAAAATGTACAAATGCTGATTGCTTTTAGAGTCCTGCAAGGATTTTCGGCAGCTTTTATCGTTCCTGTGACAGTGCCTTTGGCGGTAAACCTGTTTCCTCCTGAAAAACATGGAATGGTCGTCGGTTTATGGGGCGCTATTGCCGGGTTAGCCTCCGCCAGCGGTCCTGCTCTTGGTGGGGTTATTACTCAGATGGCCGGTTGGAGAGCCGTTTTTTTCATCAACTTGCCGATTGGGATCATTTCAATGATATTGGTTGCCAAACGAATTGAAGAGTCGTATCTCTATTTAACATAAACATGAATGCTCAGACAATTCATTCTATTGCGGCTTCCACCCCGGTAATAAATTCCGGTGCTGAGGCAGTCTATAGTTCAACTTTTAGAGACGGATGTTATTTTATCATTCCGGGTATTGTTTTTGCCGCATTCAGTGACAAGAAAAGATCAAGGAGAAACTTATGGAAAAAAAATCAAAGCAGAGATTAGGTTGGATTGATATCAGCAAAGGCAGCGGTATGCTTTTGATTATGCTGGGACATGCGCCCATTCCCGAGGAACTGAAAAAAGCGATTTACACGTTTCATGTACCGCTCTTTTTCTTGTTATCGGGGATCTTATTTTCCGTTCAGAAGTACAGCAGTTTTGGTTCATTTTTTAAACGGAAGTTTATAACTTTAGTTGTTCCTTATCTTTCGTTTTCTATATTGAATTATATTTTTTGGCTATTGGTTTATCACAATGTCGGAAATAACCCATACACTAATGGCGGCATTAATATATTAAGCCCGCTTTGGGGAACAATATTGGCTATGCGTGATTTGCCATGGACCCTGCATAACGTAGCTCTGTGGTTTTTACCGTGCTTATTTTTGAGTGAACTATTGCTTTACTTTATTGTTAAATTAACAGGCGATTCCTATAAGAAAGCAGGCATATGCTTATTGCTTTGTTCAGTACTTGGCTATTTATATTGCACATATCTCGGTGTAAAGCTGCCTTGGAGTTTTGATGCTGCTCTCACAGGGGTTGTGTTTTTGGGAGCAGGATATCTTCTGAAGGAAAAAATAAAGAAAATAGATGGCAGTATGGGGTTGTTCGTTCCGTTTCTGGTTATCAACATTGTTGCAGGTTACATAAATGGCTGGGTCAACATGTTTGAAAACCAGTATAGCACTTACCTGTTATTTTATATTTCGGCGTTTAGCGGTGTGTTTGCCATGATCTCATTAGCGAAAAAATTTGAAAGGCAACTGGAGAAAATCCGAGTGCTGACTTTTATTGGCAAGCATTCTCTCATCTATTTGTGCCTGCACCAATACATTGTGTTCCCTATTATTGGTATCATACTGGAGACCGTTCCTCTATATGCGATGGATAACACTTATGCCTTGATCATTAAAAGAATTAGCTATACCGTTTCGGCGGTGATTGTCATCATTCCTCTGGTGCTTTTAATAAATCGCTATTCTCCTTTTATGCTTGGTCAAGGGAGAGTCATTCAGAAAGTGTAAAGATTTCGCGTATATTCTACGGAAAGCCTAATAAGATCACCATGCCGCCAATGCCAATGGGAAACCAGGCTCAAACGGCATTTTTTTGTACACTTCAGCAGTGCTAACAGCTTCCATCTTTCAGGGCAGCCTGTCAAATTTGTTTTCTTGGGCATCGATTAACGCCAGCTTGTAATTGAGCTTTTCCAGCGTTTTTATCAGTCGTGCTATTTGTTCCTCCACTCTGCTTTTTTGGTTGGCCAGCATCGTTTTTCTTAAAGGAAGTGTCCGATCTCCGCTCTTGTACAGCTCAACATATTGTTTTATTTCCGCCAAAGGCAAACCTGTTGAACGAAGCGCTTGTACCATCTCTACACAATCGACGTAGTGGTCGTTGAATTTACGCACCCCGTTAGCATCCCGGTCAACCGCCGGCAATACGCCTTCCTTCTCATAAAAACGCAAAGTATACGGGTTAATGCCCGTTTTTTTCACCACTTCCTTCATCGTATAAGCCATAAGCCTTCTTCACCGCCTTTGAGTGTTAGAGTTACTCTCATCTATTTTACAATCTGAACTTGCTATCAGTCTATCATCCCCTTGTCCATAAGGGATCGAGTTTTGGATTTGACTTAGAGCGGCTTCAACCCGGTAAGCTAAGGGAGAAATAACAAAAGTGATGAAGAGGAGGATCTTCAATGAGCAAAACGGTATTGATTACCGGGAGTTCGACCGGACTAGGGAATACGGCAGCGAAGAAGTTTGCCAATGAAGGATGGAACGTGGTTGCGACGATGCGCAAGCCGGACCGGCGCCTGGCGGAGGAAAATCCCGAACGGATTTTCGTAACCGAACTTGATGTGACTGAGCCCGCCACCATCGAGGCGGCGATTGCGGCAGGGATCGCCAGATTCGGCCGGATCGACGCCGTCGTGAACAACGCCGGAGTCAGCATCCTATCGATATTTGAAGCCACACCGATGAATGTGATCCGCGGGATTTTTGAGACCAATGTCTTCGGTGTCATGAACGTCATCCAGGCGATTACCCCTTATTTTCGCGAACAAGGGGGCGGAACCATCGTCAATATCACTTCGAACGTGGGCTTTGTATCCAACCCGCTTTTGACGGTCTATGTGGCGACCAAGCATGCCGTCGAGGGGTTGTCGGAATCGCTGTCGTACGAGCTGGAATCGCAAAATATTTCCGTCAAACTTGTGGAACCCGGAGCTATGCGAACCACGAATTTCGCGTCGAACACCATGGCCGCCGCCCAAAACGTATCCATTCCACAAACGTACAAGTCTTATTTTGATCATATGATGAACTCCATGATGAACTACCCGTTTGATAGTGCGGATGAGAACCAGGTTGCGGATCAGGTTTACGCCGCCGCGTGTGATCCGTCGGATCGGCTGCGTTATCTCGCAGGTCCGGACGCGGAAGAAACGGCTAAACTGAGATGGTCTCAGTCGGAAGAAAAGTACATGGCAACCATGCGGGATCTGCTAGGGCAAACGGCGTGGCGAAACAGTCAGGGGTGACATTCAATGACGATGGAAGAAAGAGTACATCCGGAACTTAAAAATATGTTTTCCCTTTTACCGGAAGTCGTTTACACCAGGGAGAATTTAGCGGCCAAAAGGAAAGAGATGCAAGAGTTTGCTGCCGGTACGGCAGCCTCGTTGCCTGTTAATGACGCCGTTTTGACCTCGGAAAGATATGTTCCGGGCGCAGCGGGAGATCCGGATGTCCGGATCAAGATTTACGAACCAAAAGTGAAGAACAGACCGCTTCCGGGCGTTCTATATATTCACGGCGGCGGCTATATCCTCGGTTCCGCCGATATGATGGACCCTGCTTTGCAGCATCTGGTATCGGAAATCGAGTGCGTCATCGTTTCCGTGGATTATCGGCTGGCTCCGGAGCATCCTTTTCCGGCCCCGCTCGAAGATTGCTACGCCGCACTCCAATGGTTCTCCGAACACGCTGAAGAACTGGGGAGTGATTCATCCAAAATCGCGGTTGCGGGCCCCAGTGCCGGCGGCGGATTAACGGCTGCTGTTTCTCTTTTGGTAAGAGATCGAAACGGCCCTTCGATTCTGTTCCAAATGCCTCTTTATCCGATGCTTGATGATCGAATCATAACCAAGTCCAGCAATGAAATCACGGATGACAGAGTGTGGAGCAAAGCCAAAACCCAATTGGCTTGGGAAATGTATTTAGGGGAACAAGGTGAAGCATCTCCATATGCCGCTCCGGCACGCGCAGCCGATTTGTCGGGACTTCCGCCTACGTACACCTGTGTCGGTGACCTGGATCCGTTTCGCGATGAAACTATCGACTATGTACTAAGGCTAACGCAGGCTGGTGTGCCAACGGAATTTCATTTGTACCCCGGATGTTTTCATGGCTGCGAAGAATACTTTCCTTCAGCCGAGATCAGCCAGAGAGTGATTCAAGAATATCACGCGGCTTTAAAGCGTGCTTTATACAATTGATTGGTTATCCGGAAAGGGAGAATAATTCATAAAGTGCAGATATCATAGTTGAAAATTGTGATAGCCATTGTTATACTGTCTCTATCTGAAATGAACGGAGGGTTATGTGTGATAGATTCTTCCCGATAAGCAAACATTAATGCACATTGCATTAATTTGAGCTTTCTTTTAACTCTGCCTGTTAGCAGAGTAATCGGGATGAGTCTGTCCATATGCTGTCTTGTTCATTTATAAGTGTAAGTATAAAGTGTTGTCTCCATTGTTTTTCTGGGGTAGCTTCTTTATCTTTGCTGTTAACATGGACTCATATGGATATTCCTATTCGATTACGATTTGCACAGGCAGAGAATTGCCTGTGCTTTTTATTTTTCAATAGGAGGAATTTCAATGACAACACAAAAGCCCGATAAACTCACGGATAGAAATATTGGAAAAAGGCGCGTCTGGTTTATTACAGGAGCGAGCAAAGGTCTTGGTTATGCATTCACCAGTGCGGCTTTAGAAGCAGGAGATCAAGTTGTGGCTGTTGCAAGAACCATTGGTAAATTAGAAAAGCTGCAGGAGCAATACCAAGACTCGTTACTGTTTTTGCATCTCGATATAAGGGATCGGGAGGCTGTCTTTGCAACTGTTAAAGTAGCTGTAGAACATTTTGGACATCTTGATATCGTTGTGAATAACGCGGGTGTTATGACTTTAGGTATGGTCGAAGAATTGAGTGAAAGCGATGCAAGAGACCTGATGGAAACCAATTTTTTCGGTGCTCTTTGGGTCTGTCAGGCGGTATTTCCTTACCTGCGCGAACAGAGGGCAGGGCACTTGATTCAGATTTCCAGTATCGGGGGATTGATTTCTGGTCCAATGTCAGGCTTATACAGTGCAAGCAAATTTGCGCTAGAGGGATTGAGTGAAGCTTTGGCACAAGAGGCTGCCCACTTTGGGGTGAAGCTCACGATGGTGGAACCTGGCGGCTACTGGACAGATTTGTATACAGCAATGCGTTACAGCAATCCGCTGGACGCCTACGATTCCCTTAGGGAAGAATTGGTGAAACAGTATGCGGAAGGCTCGTCAGATAGCGATCCCATCTTAGCTGCTGAGGCTCTTATGAAGTTGGTGGAAAGTGAAAATCCTCCCTTAAGACTGATCTTGGGAAGTATGATCTTTGACCTCGTTAGGAACACCTATCAAGAGCGCATAAAAACATGGGAAGATTGGGAATCTGTAAGCAGATCGGCTGAAAAGGGGATTCCCGCGCCGGAAGGATATGGCGGCACACAAAAGTAGTGTCGTATCGTCCAGCCGTCCTTTAATAGGGCGGCTTTTCGCATTATGGAGACGCTGCCGAACCCGTTATGACCTCGCTTCTTCGGCAGTTTCTGTGCATTTATGTAAAAAATAGGGGGGTAACATCTTTAATTTGTGAAGTGAAATGTATGCGCTTACCTTCTATAATTTTCTAATAAAGGGGGTGGAAGTAAGATGTTCTTAGACACAGGATAAGCGGTATACCGCAAAGAGAAGCAGCCGGTAAGAAGTAGGGTAGAGGTTAAAGCGGCGATGAAAAATAGTTGAGGAGGTAAATGCATGTTTAAGTTTAAGAAGAAAATTTTGACGGTATTTACGGCAGCTTTAATGAGTTTTAGCTTGTTGGCGGCAACCTCAAATGCGGCGACAGACTATTGGCAAAATTGGACCGATGGCGGCGGGACAGTCAACGCGGTCAATGGTTCCGGCGGCAACTATAGTGTCACATGGCAAAATACCGGGAATTTTGTTGTCGGTAAAGGTTGGACTACCGGATCGCCATCCAGAACAGTAAACTACAATGCCGGTGTCTGGGCGCCGTCCGGCAATGCGTATTTGACGCTTTACGGGTGGACGAGAAACTCGCTCATCGAATATTACGTCGTGGATAGCTGGGGTACTTACAGACCTACCGGAACGTATAAAGGCACCGTGAACAGCGATGGGGGCACCTATGACATATATACGACGATGCGCTACAACGCACCTTCCATTGACGGCGTACAAACATTCCAACAATTCTGGAGCGTGCGGCAGTCGAAGAGACCAACCGGGAGCAACGTCTCTATCAATTTTGGCAACCACGTAAATGCATGGAGAAATGCAGGAATGAATCTGGGAAGCAGTTGGTCTTATCAGGTATTGGCGACGGAGGGATATCAAAGCAGCGGAAGCTCCAACGTAACGGTGTGGTAAGCGGTTAATCATTGGTATTGCTTAAGGCCGGACGGTCTCACGGCCGACGGCCTTAACTATTTCAGCAAAAGGCACTTATTTACATACTATAGGACAGCCTATGGCTTTAAAGGAGGATATAGTAGTGAGAAAGCTATTGATTTTCCTTTTAATAGCAATCATGTTTGTGGTTAGCGCTTGTTCGCAAGAAAAGACTGACAAGAATAATACCCTTGTATTCGTCAAAGGCGGAGCTTTTAAGAACACCAAGTCCAATTACTATGGCAAAGATGTAACCCTATCGGATTTTTATATCGGCAAATACGAGGTCACTCAAAAAGAGTGGGTCGAGGTCATGGGAAGCAACCCTTCACATTTCATAGGCGATAATATGCCGGTAGAAATGGTAACTTGGTATGACGCTGTTGAGTACTGTAATAAACGGAGTATAAAAGAGGGCTTAGAACCTTACTACAATATAGATAAGGATAAAAAGGACCCGAATAATCTGAGCGATTACGATCATATAAAATGGACCGTAACGATCAATGCGGGCGCTAACGGTTACCGATTGCCGACGGAAGCGGAGTGGGAATACGCCGCGGGCGGCGGCCAAATGAGCAAGAGCTACACCTACAGCGGAAGCAATAACGCGGATGAAGCAGCATGGAATTGGCGAAACGCCGGAGATCAATACTTATCCGGAGACTGGAACTGGCCCATCATAGAGAACAACAACAGTAAAACAAAAGCTGTCGGCGGCAAGAAACCCAACGAGTTGGGGCTTTACGATATGTCGGGCAATGTACGGGAATGGTGCTGGAACTGGTACGGAGACGATTTGGATACTAGTAGCGGCGGATCTTACCGGGTTGTAAAAGGCGGCGGTTGGGTTGGCGACATCCACAGCATCGAGTTGTTTTTTCGCGGCAAGTTCGAGGCGAATGGCTTTGGGGCTGATCAAGGTTTTCGGGTGAGCCGGGGGGAGTGAACGGTACTCATAAATAATAATTGATTAATTTACTAAGTATACACTAAAATAAATTATACGATGGCATGTGGAATTATGGCGAATTAAATCCAATCAAAAAACGGGGATTCACATACAAATGAGTATGTTGAATCCCTAAATTTTTATAAACTTAACGATTTTTTTGTAGACTTGGTAACAAACCGGTTGGTTATAATTATTTATTAAAGAGGGGGTGTTGATTTGAAGTATTCCGTTGTTCCGATTCCATATCTGCCGGGATGTCCGATCCATTTCATGATGAATGATACTAATTCCGAAGAGCTCCATCAACACTCAGGACTGGAAATTATCTGGCTCTTGGCCGGAAAACTGAAAGTAACGGTCGGCCAAAATGATTATGATCTGCATGAAGACGATCTGTTTTTAATTAACCATTTCGAATCCCATCGCGCCGTTCCGCAAGTTTTTAATACTCGCTTTATTCAGTTGCATGTGGACAGTCTTTATATATATAAACACAATCACGATTTTTACAGCTTGAATTATAATCTGAAATCCTTTAAAAATAGTGAAGATAATCAACATCCGTATGATGTTGTTCGTATTTTATTCAGTCAATTGATTGCCTATCCGAACAAAGGGAGTCGGGCAAAGAACAAAGATGTTCTTCGATTGCTCGGATACTTAACATCTCGTTTCAGTAAACAGCTCCCTTCGCCGGAACCGAAACATCCTGCTTCGAATAAAGATTTTAATATTGTCCAGCAAATATTGAACAGGGTCGAGCTGAATTTCAAAGGGAAAGTTACGTTAAATCAAATCGCACGGGAACAACATTATAATTCATCTTATCTGTCTGATATCTTCCGAAAAAACGTCGGGGTTACTTTTAAAGCTTATTTGGAGGAAGTTCGGATCAGGTATTCCTTGTTCTTGCTGCAAAACCAGGAAACATCCATCATGAACGTGGCCTTGTCTTCAGGCTTTAGCGATGAAAAAAGCTATTATAAAGCCATCAAAAGTAAATTTTCGTTAACCCCGCTACAGCTGCGCAAAAAAAATCAAGAGGCGAATAACGAAGGCCCGGCTTTGATCGACGCTTCCAAGGAGCAATTGATTCATCATTACGCTTCGCTTCCGATCGAATTAAAAACAATACAGGAACATACGAACCAATCCGCCATTGTCAAAGATATTCAATCGGATGGATACGAATTGAAGCAGGTGTGGAACAAAATGATGAACATTGGATCGGCCAATACGCTGTTAAATCAAAATATTCGCGATCAAATCAAAGAGATGCGGGAAGAAATCCCGATCGAATATTTACGTTTTGAAGGCGTATTCAATCAGGAATTGGACGTGATTCAGAAAGATCGAGACGGGTTAAAATTCAATTGGAAATTTATTAACAATATTCTGGATTATACACGGGAGCTTGAACTCAAACCATTTATTTGCTTAAGTTACATGCCGCTTTTATTTGCCAGCAAAAGCACCAGTTTTTTTAATTATCAGGGAAATACTTCTCCCCCCAAAGAAATGAGCCAGTGGCTATCCCTGGTTCAATCCTTTATGATGAATTGCATTAATCGTTACGGCCTTGATGCGGTTTCGGAATGGTATTTTCAAATATGGACCGAGTTTCCGGTGCAGGGTATTCATTGGAGCGGCACGCTGGAGCAGTATTTCGAATTATATAAGCAAACGGCGCTGCTCATCAAGGGAATATCTCCATTGCTCAAGGTGGGACCTGCAGCGGAAAATTTCCATACGGACGATCAACTTTCCGAGAAACTGCTCGAATTCTGTCGAAAAAATGCAGTGCCCCTTGACTTTTACAGTTGCAATATTTACCACAATCGCGTCAAATTTAAAGATTGGCTGGAACGGTCCCAAACAAGTCCCGTTGATATTAAGGTAATTCCGTTTCAATATGAAGCCAAAAACCATACCAAGCATTTGCTGGAAAAGATGCATCGCATGCTGAAAGCTCACGATCAGGAGGATATTGAATTCATCGTAACACGCTGGAACTTTAGCTGGGATGTTACGAACTTTCTTCATGATACGGCCTTTATGGCCACTTTTATTATCGATAATATGCTTGATCCGTCGGCGGCACATGCCAAGGCCATCGGTTTTTTATCGGCTTCCGATATTCTCTATGAATGGGATATTAAAAGCAATCCCTTTTTTGGGGGGACAGGATTGGTTAATACGGAAGGGATAAAGAAATCCGCATACTATGCCTTTGTATTTTTATCTAAGTTAGGAAACACCGTGTTTGCCAAAGGCAAAAATTATATCATGACTAAACAAGGCGACAATATCCAAATTTTGGTCTATAATCACACCTATCCTGACCAATTGTTTATGAAGGGAGATCAAGCGGAGCAACATTCTTATGATATTTTTGAGGAATCCAATGATTTACTATTAAATATTCGCCTTCAAAATATATACGGAACCTATAAATGCAAACAATACAGCCTTAACCGAAAACATGGCTCCGCTTATGACGAATGGATTCGCATGGGCGAATATGCTGATCTGAATCATGAAGAGACGGATTACTTGAAAAATATATCCAGACCCTCTCTGCAATTAAAGCAGCTTACCTTAACAGGCGATTTTCATCTTACTTTGCATGTTCCGGTTCACGGGATCGAATGCATCATTTTAAATAAGTTCTACAAGTAAGAGTTGAAAAACGACTTTCCTGAAAGCAAACCAAGGAAATCCCCACTTTATTTGGGGGTAATTCTTTGGTTTTTTATTTTTTCTTACGATATCCGCTGTACTTGTGCTTATCTTCCTATCACTTGGCCAAGAAATCGGAAGGAATCACGGACTGATCTGCCTTAAAATTTGTTTGAAAGCGGTTTTATAGAGATTTGACAAACAGATTGGAGGAGATATTGGATGAAGGCCAATAAACAGGTTCGCTTATCTTATACCGCGAAGGCGAAGGAAATCGTCAGCCAAATGAGTTTGGAAGAAAAAGTATATCTCATGAGCGGAAGAGTCTCCATGGAAGAGATGCTGGAAGATTTTAAGGTTAGACATTACAACTGGAGACCTTATCCCGCCGGCGGAAATGACCGCTTGGGGGTGCCGGAAATGAAATTTGTCGACGGCCCGCGCGGAGTTGTGTCCGGCAACAGCACCTGTTTTCCGGTTTCCATGGCAAGAGGCGCTGCCTTTGACCCGGAACTTGAAGAGCGCGTTGGGCATGCGATAGGCAAAGAAGTTCGCGCGCAAGGCGGCAATTTTTTCGGCGGCGTTTGCATTAATCTCCCGTATAACCCGGGTTGGGGCAGAAGCCAGGAAGTATACGGCGAGGAATCGTTCCACTTGGGCGTCATGGGTTCTTCTTTGGTAAAAGGCGTTCAGGAAGAAAATGTAATCGCTTGCGTGAAGCATTATGCTTTCAATAGCATGGAATGGGCTCGGTTTAAGGTGAGCGTCATCGCCGATAAACGAACGGAACGCGAGGTCTTTTTACCGCACTTTAAGGATTGTGTTGATGCGGGTGCCGGCAGTGTCATGAGTGCTTATAACTTGTACCACGGCATTCATTGCGGGCATCATGATTATTTGTTAAACCGGGTTTTGAAGGATGAATGGGATTTTGACGGATTTGTGGTCAGTGATTTTGCCTGGGGCATCAAAGATACGGTCGAAGCGGCAAATGGCGGCATGGATGTTGAAATGTGCCATACGAAATTTTTTGGCGACAAGCTGGTTGAAGCCGTAAGAAACAGTCAAGTCAGTGAAGATAAAATCGATGAGTCGGCAGTAAGAATTGTCCGTACATTACTGGCATTTACGGAAGCGGACAAGGATACGTACGGCAAAGACCTGATCGCAAGCAAAGAGCATATCGCATTGGCGCTGGAAGCGGCCGAGAAGTCCATGACCTTGATGAAAAACGATCACCATGTCCTGCCGTTCTCCAAAACGGAGACAAAACGTATCGCGGTCATTGGCGGACTCGGCAGCAAAGGAAATATTGGCGATCATGGTTCAAGCCGTGTGTTTCCGCCATACGTTGTTACGCCGCTCCAGGGGATCAAACTTTTACTTCCAAATGCCGAGGTGATCTTCGATAACGGAGCAGACCTGGAGCAGGCGAAGCAATTGGCGAAATCCGTTGATGCTGTTGTCTTTGTCGTAGGATATGACCACGATGATGAAGGGGAATCCGTCACGAACGAAGATGCCGATTTGAAGGCGGGCGGGGACCGTAAAAACAGTCTTGGTTTGCATACGAAGGATATCGCACTGATCAACGCGGTTGGACCCGTTAACCCAAACTCCGTTGCGGTATTGATCGGCGGCAATATGATCATGATTGAAGAATGGAAGCGGTCGGTTTCCTCCATCCTGATGGCCTATTATCCCGGAATGGAAGGCGGCACCGCCATAGCCAAAACGTTGTTCGGGGACGTCAACCCGGGCGGTAAACTGCCTTTTGTGGTGCCGACGAGCGAAAGCCACCTTCCCCAAGTGGATTGGGATGCAACCGAGATCAAATATGACTATTATCACGGGTATGCCAAATTGGAGAAAGAAGGCATCGAGCCTTCCTTGCCATACGGATTTGGTTTATCTTACACCAGCTTTGCAATTTCCAATGCCTCCTTCAAAGTAGCGGATGATCAAATCATCGCAGCTTGCGAGGTTGAAAATACAGGGGACGTAACGGGCGACGAAGTCGTGCAACTGTATGTCGGTTTCGCCAACTCCAAGATAGATCGGCCTGTTAAAGTTTTGCGCGGGTTTAAGCGGATTACGCTGAAGCCGGGTCAAAAAGCGAAGGTTGAACTCGCCTGCCCGGTTGAAAAAATCAAGTGGTTTAATCCTGCCGCAAACCGGTGGGAGCTTGAAGAGATGGTCTATGAAGTGTACATCGGAACCAGCAGCGCGGAGAAGGATTTAATCAAGGGAAGCATTAACTTACACTAGTTTCTCCTTGAAAACGTTCCCATCAGGAGGGTGCACAATGGCTACAAGAGAAGAGTCGAATCAAAAGTTGTCTTTATTGGAAAAAGTAAGCTACGGTTTGGGGGACACGGCTTCAAACTTGATTTATGCGGTGGTTACCACTTATTTAACTTTCTATTTTACGGATGTCTATGGCATAGGCGCTGCCGCCGTAGGTACGCTATTGCTGGTTGCAAGACTTGTGGATATGCTGGACAGTCCCATTTTCGGCATCTTTATCGACAAGACGCATACCAGGTGGGGGAAATCAAGACCGTGGATTTTATGGTCCTGTTTTCCGTTCACTATCGTGACGATCCTGTTGTTTATGGGACCTGAGTTAAGCGCGTCCGGGAAGCTGGCGTATGCCTACATTTTCTATATTGCTTCCAACATCCTGTATACCGCCGTTAACAATCCGTTAACCACCTTGCTTCCGAGCTTGTCCAGCGATGTTCAGGAACGAACGGTAGCTAACTCCTTTCGGATGTTTGGCGGGCAACTGGGCGGATTGCTTGTCAATCTGACGTTATTGCCGCTTGTCGCGTTTTTCGGGAATGGGGATCAGCAAAAAGGCTTCTTCCATACGATGATTCTTTTTGGCGCGGTGGGGCTTGTGATGTTCCTGATCACGTTTTTCAATACGAAAGAACGGGTTCAGGATCGATCCGGGGGCAAATCATTGCCTGTAAGAGAGAGCGTCAAAGCGATTAAAGGCAATATGCCCTGGGTTGCCGGGGTTTTAGTAGGCGTCGTATTTTTTATCTTGTACGTGGTGAAATTGTCGTCGGGCATTTATTACATTACCTACAATCTTAATCAGCCCGACCTTGTCACTACGGCCAATACGCTCGGCTCATTGACACTGGTGGGAATTATCTGTGTGCCGTTCTTATCCAAGAAGTTTAGTAAAAAAACGTTGATGATCGTCGGAATGGCCATCAGCATGTTCGGTCAGTTGATTATTTATCTTGGTGGTAATAGTACGGCCATGGTGCTTACGGGTATAGTCATTGGCGCCGTTGGTCTAGGCTTGCCGGTCGGGTTATTGTTTGCACTCATTGCCGATACGGTTGACTATGGCGAATGGAAATCGGGCGTCCGCGCGCAAGGCTTGCTTGCTTCTACCGCTTCCGGGATCGCGATTAAATTAGGCTCCGGTCTTGGCGGAGCGATTCCGGCTTGGTTGCTTGCGGCAGGGGGATATGTTGCGAATCAAACTCAGACGCCATCCGCACTTCATATGATAGAAATCAGCTTTATTTGGCTGCCGATCCTTTTATGTATATTGTCGATTCTCATCTTGGTTTTTCTGTACCGGTGGGAGAAACCGCATCATGAGATTATTGCGGAATTGGAGGCGAGAAGAGTTCAATAAAATCGTAAAATCGCGCCTCGAACGCAAACGAGCTCTCTTTCCCGGCGAAAGAGAGCTTTCTTTTTCACCAATCCACCTGCTTGTAATCCTCTAGAAATACTCCGGTCCAAGGGCGCTCGGCATCTTTGCCTTCATAAATTGGGTCGCAGATTCTGGCTGCGGCATCCTCAAAGTCCAGAGGCAATTCGATTACCTTGCGGGCCTTCGTCTGCTCCGGGAACTGGTTCGATACCCATCCAGGATCCACGCTGGTAATGAAGATGCGCTCCTTTTTATATTCCTTGGACTGGGTTAGAGTCATCATATTCAGCGAGGCCTTCGCCATGTTGGTGTGAACGTGGTAGCCCCCTTTTCTTTTCATTTGAAAGCGGCCTTCCGCCGCAGACACATTTACGATAAAACGGTTAGGATTCGGGCTTTGCGTCATGGCATTTTTCAGTTTGGTATTGATTAAAAAGGGCGCGGTCACGTTGATTAATTGCACTTCGAGCATCTCGACCACGGAAATTTGCTGGGACTCCGCCGTCCATGAATTTTGCAGCTGCGAAGAGGAAGCAAGCAAGCTTAGTTCCGGATTCAGCAATTGCAGATACGGAGAATCAGCTGGGTTTAATGAGAACACCTTCCCGCTAAGAAGGAGATGGAGGTTCACTCCTCCTCACCCGTTAACTAGTTGAATTGGAGCAGCTCTTCATTCGTTTTTGTACGAGTGGAGGGCTTTTTTTGTTGTTTTGCCAAGGCAAGCTTCTAGGTATGACTCCGGGTGATGGGGGGCATGCTGGACGCTAGCCTTAGAAAGATGGCAATCCGTAAGAAACGAAGGAGTGTCGTTCATGCTATGATACGAGTAAATTCATGATCGAGGTGGATGAACGATGAACGAAAAGATCTCCAAAGGCCGGCTCTGGACAGGGCGAATTATGAGCGGAATTGTCATTTTGTTTATGCTGTTTGATGGCATATCCAAGCTTTTCAAGCCAGCCGTCGTAGTTGAGGGCACGGTAACGCTCGGGTTTGCCGAGCATCATATCGTGACGATCGGTATACTCGCGCTTCTTCCTACCGTGTTGTATGCGATTCCGAGAACGGCTATCCTGGGGGCGGTACTGCTGACCGCATTTTATGGCGGTGTCGTTGCCACGCAAATTCGCGTGGATGCTCCCTTGTTCTCGAACACGCTGTTTGCGGTCTATTTGGCGATACTTGCCTGGGGAGGACTGTGGCTGCGAAACGATAAGGTTCGCCGCTTGTTTTGGTGATTGATTAGATATGAGTGTAACGGAGAAGTGGGAGTGTAAAGGGACGTCGGTAACCCCGGCGTTCTTTTTTTATGCGCTTTGATGTTGTATGTGGATGTCATCAGGGGAATACTTTTAATAAGGAATAAAGATAAAGAATGGAAATATGCTATATTTATATTAATAACATAAGAGGAAAGGAGCGATGCCCATGGAACATAGATTGCTTAAACTGTTACAGGAAGAAAAAGAGATGCGCTTAAAGGGAGGCCTGTACCATCAGACCCAGATTAAGCTTGCCTATAATTCCAATCGTATTGAGGGCAGCCGACTTTCCGAGGATCAGACACGGTATATTTTTGAAACCAATACTATTTATATGGAGCAGGAAGAAGCGGCAAGCGTTGATGATATCATTGAAACGGTAAATCATTTTACCTGCTTTGATTATATGCTGGACCACGCAGCGGAGGATTTATCTGAAGAAATGATCAAAGCGTTTCACCGGCTCCTGAAAAGAAATACTTCAGATGAAAAAAAAGAATGGTTCCGTGTTGGAGATTACAAAACGCGACCCAACGTAGTTGGGGATAGCGAGACGATAGCACCGGGTAAGGTTGAAGGAGAAATCAAAAAGCTGCTTGCTGCCTATCATCAGATAAAACATATTACCGCCCAGGATATAATAGAGTTTCATCATAAGTTTGAAAGCATTCATCCTTTTCAGGATGGGAACGGCCGGGTAGGCAGGATGATCATGTTCAAAGAATGCCTGAAGTATGATGTCATGCCTTTCATTATTGATCACGAGTATAAGCTTTTTTATTATCGGGGATTAAAGGAGTTTCAGATAGAAAGAGGGTATCTAATCGATACATGTTTATCGGCACAGGACCGGTATGCGGCCATGGTGGCTTATTTCTTTCCGGAATTCAAATCAAAAGAATAGCACCAAAGCGCCCTTTAAGTACTTAGTGCTGAGGGCGCTTTTTTAATTTTTTAGAGGGAGAGTACTCCAAAAAATGAAGCTTAATTTGCAAATAAATTCCACTTTGTTGCAAACCTTATCTGGTGTGGTTGGTATAACAGACGGATAATGGATTTATCGGGTAAACCATTGTCAAAGGAGGTTAAGCAGCGATGCCATTTCCATTATGGTTTCGGGAAGCGATACAGCAAAGGCTGGACGAGGTTTCGGCGCGGATTCAACGTCAGCCTGATTTACGTAAACTTCGAGCCGAAGAACACGAGGCTTTTGATGCTATGTTTTCTGGCGTGAATAAAACGATGCTGCCAGAGTTTATGGACTGGGAGGACAAGCACCACTTCAGGCGGGCATTAGAAAATGAACGTTTATACATGCAAGGGATGATCGACGGTATGCAACTTGTTGTTGCGTTGTTTAACGATCCTCCTTTCGTTTCCGAAAAACCAGAGATAACATCGAATACGTTAAACACGAATGCAGACTGATAGGGGGACCATTAAAGCAAATCGATAAGAATAAAGAAGGGGCGCTTAAAGAAGTTGCACCAATGGGTTAAAAAGATGACCCCTGTACAATACAGGAGTCATCTCTTTAATGTGGCCTGACTCTTTTTTTCAAAGTGATCCTTTACGTACAAGGATAAGCTTTTTTTCGAGTTATATGAATTTGATTTTGTTTTTGATTTTGCTCCCACAGCCGCAAATGATCGTATGCTTCAAATTTTTAATTGGCTGGTGGCACATAGAGCATACACCTTGATGAAGCGGATCGCCCAGCTTCACCACTTCCTCCGTACTTGACGCTGCTTCGCTTCTAGCATTGGACGTTACCATCGTCTCCTATGTCCCCTAAACGGCTTGGGTTACTTGATTTCCCCTGTTGCCACGAGAACGGCTCTCCCCAGCGTATGGCCCAGCATGGTGAATCCCAAGAGAGCCGGCGTGGCGCTAGGGTCGACCCCGATATTCTCGACATCCAGCGCATGAACGACAAAATAATACCGATGAGGGCCGTGTCCCATTGGAGGCGCTGCACCGATAAACCGTTCGAGCCGCAAATCGTTCGGTAGTTGCAAAGCGCCTTGCGGCAACCCGCTGCCATGCTCGTCGCCTGCGCCGGTCGGCAGTTCGGTGACGCTGGCCGGGATGTTGATGACGGCCCAATGCCAGAGGCCCGATCCGGTCGGGGCGTCCGAGTCATACGCGGTTACGGCGAAACTTTTCGTTCCTTCGGGCGCACCCGACCATTTCAAATGGGGCGAAAGATCTTTGCCGCCCTCAACTCCTGACATCCCCGAGTATTGCTGAAGCGGTAGAGGAAGGCCCTCCGCAATGTCGTTACTTGTTATCTGGAAGCCTGCGACTTCCGGCAATTTGGCAAATGGATTATTGCTCACTGTATATGACCTCCTTAATTAAAATATAATTCGATTATATTGATAAGAATCGATTTTGTAAATACAAATCGTTTAATATACTAATTATCGAATTTGATGTTTGTTTTTTTATAGATTTGATGTAAAATATTTAAACGTGTATAATCCCGAATTTCATGAAGGATGGTGCTGGCTTCATGGCCAAAAGAAACGGTTCGTCCACTTTAAGCGAAAATGTCAGAAAGAAACTGCAGTCCGATATTCTGTCTGGACAATATGAACCGGGGTCTTCATTAACTGTTTCAGAATTAGCCCAAGGTTTCGATGTCTCGGTTGCCGTCGTTCGAGAAGCACTGACCCGGTTGGCGACCCAAGGCCTCATCTTGCAAAACCCGAATCACGGATTTTCCGTGAAGACGGTGTCGGAAGAAGAACTGAATAGCATCATAGAGGCGCGTTCGATCAATGAATCCGCAGCATTACGCCTGTCCATCGCTCATGGCGATCTCACATGGGAATCCAATGTAATCGCCGTTCATCACAAATTATCGCAAACACCCGAGTACATGGAAGTGAATCAAAAGCTTGCCGTTCGCGAGGAATGGTCTGAAATCCACCGTCAATTTCATTACGAACTTATCGCCGCATGTCCAAATCCGATTCTCCTGGATATTTGCAAACGCCTTTGGGACTTGAGCGAATTTTATCGGCATTGGTCGAGCCAGCAGCAGCCAACTCGCGATGGCCGCGCCGAGCATAAGGCATTAACCGATGCCGTTCTTAGCCGCGACAGCGATCGTGCCGTCGAGATCTTTAGAGCGCACATCCAACTTACCGCAGACATCTTGTTAGACAACCGGTAAACGGATTAACCCTACAAATCGCCACCTTCACCCGAATCCGTTGTAGACAAGTAGCAATATAAAAAAGGAGCAGTTTGTTTTATGGCAACTGCTCCTTTATCCGCCGGCGCCGAAATTTAGTACACAATACAAACTCCCCTATGGCTGATCTACATCGGCCTCCCATTATGTGTCGGCGGGTTCTCCTGTTCCATTTCCGGACCGAATTCATCAACTGCCGCGGCGGGATTGCCGTCTTGATTCCACGCGTCCTTCGTCATAAGCGCCTTCGTCCGTCCCTCATCGGTCGAGTCCTTGGCCTTTGCCTGTTCGAGCTGGTTTTCTGCTTTTTCGTTGTCGTTCATAAGATGACCTCCTAAACAAATTTCGTCTTTAACGTTTTTCGTTTATTAGCATTTCTCAAACATTTCTGAAGTAATTCATAAACAAATTCTCAGTAAGGTAGGAGGCAGATAAAAACAATATTGAAATTGGGATAGGAGAGGGGATTAACAGGATGAAGGATACAATTTATTTGCTGACGGGTGCGGCCGGATTTTTGGGTAACAATATTTCCCGCAAGCTGGTATCGCAGGGCAAAAAAGTACGGACTCTGGTATTAAACGGCGATCCCGCGGTGAAATATGTACCGGATGAGGCGGATGTGGTTTATGGCGATCTAACGGATTTGAATTCGTTGGAATCTTTTTTTACGGTGCCCGAGAACCACGAGGTCGTTGTGATTCATTGTGCGAGCCTTGTAACGACATCGCCGCAGGCAAGTCAAAAAGTATATGACGTCAATGTGACGGGAACACAAAATATTGTAGACTTGTGCGTTGCCAAACAGGTGAAAAAATTGGTGTATGTCAGCTCCACCGGGGCCATTCTTGAAGCGCCGCACGGTCAGGTCATCCGGGAGCCGGAAGCGTTTTTTCCGGATCAGGTGGTCGGCTATTATGCAAAAACCAAGGCCACCGCTACGCAATATGTGTTGGAAGCGGTGCGCGGTAAAGATCTGGATGCTTCGATCATTTATCCTTCCGGAATATCCGGACCCAACGACAGCGCCTTTGGGCCATTCACGAGTTTTGTGATCCGTTATTGCCAGGGGCAAATGCCCGTGGGCGTTGAAGGCTCCTTCAATGCAGTGGATGTCCGCGATCTTGCGGAAGGCGTAATTGCCTGCACGGAGCAGGGACGAAAGGGGGAGGGGTACATTTTGAGCAATGAGATGGTATCAATGCGGCGGATGTTCGACCTGATCAGCGAAGCCAGCGGTGCCCCGCGTGTCGAGACCATTTTGACGCCGGAACAGATGCAGGCCATGCCGCAACACAGTTTCGCCCAATCCGAAGGCGAGGCCAACCTTGAGGCTCTGAAATTTGAAATCTACAACTTAACCCGCAACAATCAGTTCTCTTCCGATAAGGCACGGCAGGAGCTCTATTTCCGCACAAGGCCGTTTCAAGAAACCATCGCTGACACGTTGGAGTGGCTGCGCAGCGAAGGGAAAATCTAATCAAGCCTCACCGGAAAAAAATGCCTCAGATGTCACCAAGGCGCGATCGAAGGGAGGCGAAATGCCTCCCTTTTCACCGCAGTTGCCTTCTTAAGTAAACGTATATCGTCAGCGGGGCGAAGACGGCGATCAGGAGCAGTCCTGCGCCGATGCCGGACGCCAGGTCGGCCGCGTCGGCCGTACCATGCAGCAGTTTCCTTGTCAGCTGGACGGCGATGCTGATTGGATTCAAATCAACCGCCGTCCGCAGCCATCCGGGCATGGTCGATGTGTCGACGAGCACGTTGCTGGCAAAAAGAAGCGGGTACACGATCATCATGCTTGTGCCCGATACCGTCTCCGGCCGTTTGGCCACATTGCCGATCAGTGCAAATACCCAACTTGCGCCGAAAGCGAAAAAGAGAACGTACAATGCGGCTGCGATGGTACCGGCGACACCGCCGTCCGCCCGGAATCCGAGCGTAAAACCCACCGCCAGGACGACGAGCATCGCGGCCAAATAACGCAAGCCATCGGCCGCAACCGAGCCCAAAATGGCGGCGGGCTGCCAAAACGGCATAGTACGGAAACGATGGTAGACGCCTTTAGCGATATCCGTGCATAACGTCGTCCCGCTGTATACCGTCATCGGCACCACCGTCAGCACGAGAATGCCCGGCAGCAGATACTGGATATACTCCGTAACGGAACCGGCGATCGCTCCGCCGAACAAAAAGGCGAAGATGAGCAGCATGATGATCGGCGACAAGAGCGCCTCTATGGCGAAGCCGAAGCCGTTGTTTCGCATGTGATACAGCGTTCTTCGCATGAACAAGGCCGTCGCGGCCAGACCGCCCGGACTGCGCCGCGGCTTCCTCGCTCCGGTTGCCTGGGTGATATTCATGCAGACGATACCTCCTTTCCGCGAGCGGCGGTGAGCGCGAAGAACACGTCGTCGAGGCTCGGATCGCCCATGGTGAAATCGTCGATCGCCGCCCCGTAGCCGAGCAGCGTGCCGATAACGGCGTGCGCCAGCCCGGTTTCCTGCACCGCTGCTTTCACGATCGACCCATCCTCATTCGGCTGGCCGGCCAACCCATGCTCGCTTGCGAGCAGGCGGCAGACGCCGGCGGGATCGGTTCCTGCCGCCAGCCGGATCGTCAGCATCTTGCCGCCGATGGAAGCTTTGAGCAGCGCCGGCGTACCGACGGCGATGATCCGCCCCTCGGCGATAAATCCGATGCGGTCAGCCAACCGATCGGCTTCTTCCAGGTACTGCGTCGTCAGCAGCACGGTTGTCCCTTGTTTCACCAGACGGCGGACCATGTCCCACAGCTCGTGCCGGCTCTGCGGGTCCAGCTCGGTTGTCGGCTCATCGAGGAACAGTACCTCGGGCTGCGTGAGGATGCCGGCGGCCAGGTCCAACCGTCGGCGCATGCCGCCGGAGTAAGTTGCGACCGTCCGCCCGCCGGCCTCCGCAAGCCCAAACGATTCGAGCAGCTCCGCCGCGAGCGCGCGGGCCTCCTTGCGCGAATAGCCGTGCAGCCCGGCGAACAGTGTTAGATTTTGGACGCCCGTCAACGCTTCATCCAGCGCCGCGTATTGCCCCGTGACGCTGATGCGCCTGCGCACTTCAGCGGCGTTCAGCACGACGTCGCAGCCGCAGACGCGCGCCGATCCGACGTCCGGGCGCAGCAGCGTTGTCAGCAAGCGGATCGTCGTTGTTTTGCCAGCGCCGTTCGGGCCAAGCAGCGCGAACAACTCCCCTTGCCGAATGGCCAGATCCACTCCCCGCACCGCCTCATGCGTCCGGAACGATTTGCGCAAATTGTGCGCTTCGATGGCGAAGTTCATTTACACGCTTCCTCCGTTCTACAGAAACTCCCGCTTATGCTCGTTCGCCCATTCGGCTAACGAGCGGGCCGGCCTACCGAGCACCTGCTCGATCGTCGGCAGGATGGTGTAGCCGGCTTCAGGCGTGTTTTTCGCCATCTGTACGAAAAACTCGACGCTCTCCTCGTCATAGCCCTGGCCCAGCCATTGCTGCCGCGCATCTTCCTCCGACAGCTCGACGAAAGGGATGTCCTTCCCGATGGCGGCCGCGATCGTGCGCACCGCTTCTTTGCGCGTCAGCGCTTCGGGACCGGTCAGCGGATACGTCCGCCCGTGATGGCCTTCTTCCAGCAGTACCCGAACGGCGACCGCGGCGATGTCTCCTTCATGCACCCGCGCGCTCAGCGCCTCGCCGTAAAATTCCCGCACGACGCCTTCCGTGCGGATCATATCCCGCCAATCCGCCAGCACGTTGGCCATAAATTCAGCCGGCTTCACCAGCGTCCACTGTACACCGCTGGCCTGTAGCGCTGTCTCGACCGGTCCTTCTTCGAAGCCGACCAACACGACGACCCGTTTCACGCCGGCCGCTTCCGCCAGCGCCACCACTTGCGGGTCCGTATCGAGGTCAGCCTCAGGCTCGTCGCTGGAGGTGATCAGAAACACCGCCTCCACGCCTTGCATTGCATCCCGCAGCGTTTCGGGCTTCATCAGGTCGCCCGCGGCGATCTGCACGCCTTCCGGCAGCTTCGTTTTCGCTTGCCTGGGATTCCGCGTTAATGCCCGCACGGGCATTCCCCGCTTCACCAGTAAATCCGTCACATGTTGTCCGACCGTTCCTGTTGCACCTGTCACCAAAATCGTCATGTCGCATCTCCTCCTTGTTTTTTCGCGTAATGCTGGCGGATGGCTTCGAGATGGGCGACAATGTCGTCCCGCAGTTCGCCCGGCGACACAATGTCGACCATTGTTCCGTAGCTGGCGATCACCGAGAGTGCATACTCCTTCGTATAAAAGGTCGTATGCACGTCGATGCAATCCCCCAGGTACGTACATTCGCCAGGAAACTGCTCAAACACGCGGGTGCGCGCCGAGGGGGCGAAGCGAAGATGGGCCCGGATCCCTGGCGGTTCTTCCTGCTCCGGCTCGTCCGGAGTAGTTCTGGGGACGAATGTGGCTTCCGACACATCGAGGCGGACGATACGCGATACGCGGAAATACCTTTTCGCCTGGCGTAAGCGGCAGTACCCTTCCAGATACCAGACGCCGTTTTCCCACAGCAGATTCAATGGTTCCACGCTGCGCTCGGATGGCGCGCCATAGGCGTTCGCGTATGCCAGTTCGACCACGCGCGACTGCCGGATGGCCTGGAACAGCCGCCGGACGTAGTCCCGCTCCTGTTCCGGCGCGTTCATGCTAAGAATGACGGCTTCATGGTTTCCATCGTTCGCCAGCGCCGGATGCAGGCTGGCCAGCTTCCGCATCGTGGATGCCGCCGCGCCGCCCATCGCTCTTTCCATCGCCTTCAAAAGCGAATAGATCACCGACAAGTCTTCGAGCGAGAAGTGCTGCCGCGTCAGAAAAAATCCGTTCATCAGCTCGAATCCGCCATCCGCGCCGGTGAACGAGGCGACCGGGATGCCGGCCTGATTGATCAATTCGACGTCACGGTAGACGGTGCGCACCGACACTTCGAACTTGCCGGCCAACTGCGCGGCGGTCACCCTCTTTTTAGCCATAAGCTCCAGCGTGATTCCGAGCAAACGGTCCAATCTCACAGCCATTGCCTCCTCTGCCGATAAACTTGTGCAGGTCATCTGAGATCGATCCTACACTAATAATTCTGACACCATGGTTGTCAGGATTGGAGATGCAACAATTTCTCATTTTGGGTAATCTGATTATTGAGCCCCTCAAACATTTCTTTAACATTTGCCTGTTATGATGATTCCACTTGCGGAGAAATGAGGTTTTATTATGATCAATATACTTGTTGTGGAAGATGATATAAAGCTCAATCAAATCGTTTGCAGTTATTTAAGCGATCACGGATATGCCGCCAAAGGGTGTTTGAATCCGCGAGAGGCCTATGATTTGATGTATAACAATCTGTACGATCTGATCATTTCGGACATTATGATGCCGGAGATCGATGGTTATGAATTTGCCGAAACCGTGCGGGATCTTAACAAGAATATCCCGATTTTGTTTATGACGGCCCGTGACGATATTTCTTCCAAGCAGCGGGGGTTTCGGGTCGGCATTGACGATTACATGGTGAAACCGATCGATCTGGATGAATTGGTGCTGCGGGTGGGTGCGCTGCTCCGCCGGGCGAATATAGCCAATGAAAGGCGCTTGACGGTGGGGAGCCTGGTGATGGATGCGGACGCGATGACGGCGACGGTGAACGGGGAAGACATTCCGGTGACCGTGCGTGAATTCAATATCCTGTATAAGCTGCTGTCTTATCCGAAGCACACCTTTTCCCGTGCCCAACTTATGGATGAGTTCTGGGGCATCGACAGCAAAACCAGCCTGCGCGCCGTGGATGTGTATATCACCAAGCTCCGGGACAAGTTCTCCAGCTGTGACGATTTTAAAATCGTTACCGTGCATGGCTTGGGATATAAGGCGGTCGTAGAATGAAAAAGAAGCCGATCGAAAAGGACGACCGGGTCAAGGCAAAGCATTTTTCGTGGAAGGAATACGCGCTGATCTATTTTGTACTGCTGACGTTGTCCGCCGGACAAGTGATGATTTATGCCAGAACTATGGATATGAAGGTTTACGACATGCCGCCGGATTTTATTTTTGGGATGCTCGGATATTGGGCGATTGTTACCGCCATTTTTTGCTTTGTCACCGCCCGTCAAAAGTTCCGTACCTTCGACAAACCGATGAGAAAACTAAGCTTGGCCGCCAAACAAGTTGCCGAGGGCGATTTTTCGGTTTATCTGGAGCCTATCCACTCCGCGGACAAACGGGATTATGTGGACGTCATGTTTGAGGATTTCAATAAAATGGTGGAGGAACTGGGCAGCATCGAAACGCTGAAAAACGATTTTATCGCCAATGTATCCCATGAAATCAAGACCCCGCTGTCGGTGATCCAAAGCTACGCCACGGTGCTGCAAAAGCAAGATTTGCCGCCGGAACAGCGCAAGGAATACGCCGACACGATCATCGCTGCCTCCAAAAAACTGACGGCACTGGTGACCAATATTTTAAAGCTCAGTAAGCTGGAAAACCAGGAGATCGCTCCGGCCATCAAGCCTTTTGACCTGTGCCGTCAGCTCAGCGACTGCGCGCTTACCTTTGAGAATGAATGGGAGCGGAAAGAGATTGAGTTTGTGGCCGATATCGAGGACCGTGCGATCATCCATGCCGATGAAAGCATGTTGGAGATTGTATGGCATAACCTTCTCTCCAATGCGCTAAAATTTACGGAACCCGGCGGCAAAATCACTTTAACGCAAGTCTCGGATGAGGATCATGTGACAGTAACCATTTCCGACACCGGTTGCGGCATGGACGAGGAAACGATGAAGCATATTTTCGATAAATTTTATCAAGGAGACACCTCCCATTCCGGCGAAGGCAACGGTCTTGGACTCGCGCTTTCGCTGCGTGTCATTGAACTGGCCGGCGGCTCAATTACGGTCCGGAGCGCTCCAGGCCAAGGGGCTACCTTCACCGTAAGGCTGAAAGTCAACCCTACGCGGTAATCACGCAGGTAGAGCAGCATGTATTCGGTTATTTACGAAGATGTGCTGTTTTTTTGTGTCTAACGATTAATATTTCTTAAACATTTCAGAAGCAACTCTAAAACAACGCACCGGTAGAATAGGGACGACATCATGAGGGGAAACATTTGAAAATACGGGATCCAGCGGAGAGCAACTTTGCCGTTTCTTCGAGGGATGTGAAATTTGAAAGGATGTGCGAAAATGAAAGCTTTCAAAGTTGTTGCTGTCATCATTGTGATAATTGTTGTTGTTGTGGGTGACGCCATGAAGAGCCTGGGCAAACGTTTAAGCAGGAATCTAATATACAGACGTATGCAATAACCGGCTCTCTACTGGAAAAATCATGAATGGAATATGAAGGGAAATAGCGTATTTTGGCGAATTACCTACTTGCCTTTAGAAAAGTTGTATATTCTTTCCGCACAAGGAGGAAAACATTTATGGCAAGTAGGGTACGAGCAAGGTCCAAAGCAATTTTTGTACGGATTGCGGCTGCGTTTTTGGCAGTCATTCTGGCGTCAACGGTGATCGTGGCATCGCCTGGCCAAGTTCTGGCCGCAGGAGACAATCTGCTGACGAATCCCGGATTTGAAGCCGGGGATACCGCTTGGGAGAAGTGGGGGAACCCGGTGGTTACGAAGGCGGAAAAACACAGCGGAAGTCAGTCCCTTCAGGTGAAGCGAAATACGGGCGGTGCTTCCCAATCCGTAGCCGTGAAAGCCGGAAAAACATACCGGATCGGCGTTTGGGTTAAATTTGCCGGCACCGGCGTGACCAGCCATGCGATTTCAATGGAGTATTTCGGTTCCCAGCAGGGAAAAGAAAGCCTGAAATTCTCCGGATCAACGGACTGGGAATATCAAGAAGTCTTATTTACTCCTACTGCCGGTGTGCAGCATGTCCGGGTATCTTTTTGGAATAACACGGCGGTTGATTATTTTATTGATGATGCGATGATTCAGGAATATGCGGACGATGAACCGCCAACCGCACCCGGGGCATTGAAGACGGAGCATATTCAAAATGGTCTTAAGCTGACCTGGACAGGTTCTGCGGATGATTCCGGCGCGGAGGCATACCAGCTTTCCTACAAGAAGACGGAGGATTCCGGTTGGCAGACCGTGAATGTCCCCCATGTGAAGGGACAAAGCGAGTACACCTATAACCTCAAAAATCTGGAAGCCTATCAGGTATATGCCATCAAGCTGACTGCCGTGGACGAGGCGGGCAACATCTCGGACGCCGTTATTGGGCTGGAAGCCACACCAGGTCCCAACCTGGTGGAAAATCCGGGGCTTGAGACCGGTTCCGTATCCCCTTGGGAGGTATGGAAAAACCTTGAGACCACAAAGGACAATCCGCATAGCGGCCAATACGCCCTGAAAATCAAAAATCTGACCGGCGGCGGCACCAAAAAAATGAACACAACACCCGATACTACCTATTTGGTCAGCTTTTGGACCCGGTTCGCCAGCGCACCGGTCACAAGCTTCGGACTGGATTTCAGCTTATTCGGGTCAACGGAAACCAAGGTGCCAATGGCTGTCCCGGTCAGCACGGAATGGACCAAGACTGAGGGACAGGCTCAGGCCGGAAGCAGCGACAAGCTGATGAGACTGGCCATGTGGAATACGACGGGCGTCGATATGTTTATGGATGATGTTTTTGTGGGGGCCCTGCCTGAGCTTCCGGAGAACCTTGAGCCCAGCGCCCCGGCCAATGCTAAGGTAAACGGAGTGGACTGGGTATCGGCGGACCTGAGGTGGGAGGCGTCGGAAGGACCTTATGGAGTCAAGGCTTATGCGATATCCTATAAGGAAGAGGGGGAAAATGAGGAAGGGCGGACGGTAACGGTTCCCGCTGTCCAGGGGCAGACGTCTTATTCCTATAAACTGGAGGGTTTATCCCCGGAAACGGATTATGACATTGAAGTAAAAGCTGTCAGCGAAGGAGATCTGGTTTCGGAGGGAGCGGCTTTACGGGCAGCCACAAGCTCTGTGAGAGCCTCCAACCCGGATGCCTCCACCGAGGCGCTATCTCTGCTGGAGCGATTGTATGACACCACGGGGAACGGTATTTTTACCGGGCAGCACAATTACTATGAGGACCCCTCCAATTGGTACAATAAGGCAGCCGAAATAACCGGTGTTTATCCGGCCTTGTGGGGCTCCGATTTTGCCTATTATACGGGCGGCGACTTTGCGGGCTTAAGGCAAAAGATGATTAATACCGCCATCGCCAAAGCCCAAAGCGGCGCCATGATCACCCTGACTTATCATCAGATTCGTCCTTTTGACGCCAAAACCGCCGGATGGGAAAGCGTTAAAGCGAAGGTGACGGAGGAGCAAATGGAGCAGATCGTTACGCCCGGTACGGACCTGTATAATCAGTGGGCCGCCCAGGTGGACGAGGTAGCCGGTTACCTGACTCAGCTTAAGGCTGCGGGAGTTCCCGTGTTATGGCGGCCTTACCATGAAATGAACGCCGAATTTTTCTGGTGGGGCGGACGTCCGGAACTGTCCAAGCAATTATGGACAAACATGTATGACAGGTTCACCAATGTTCACCATTTGAATAACTTGATCTGGGTATGGAGTCCAAACGCGGAAAGCGAATGGGCCTTTGACTCAGCTCCTTATTACCCCGGCCACGATTATGTGGATGTGCTGGCCATGGACATCTACAATAACGACTACAAGGACGCCTATTACGAAAAGCTGATGGAACTTAGCGGCGGAAGACCTATCGCCATCGGTGAAAACGGGGAGCTGCCCGACCCTAAGGTCTTAAAGGAAAGACAACCCCGGTTTGTCTACTTTATGACCTGGTCCGAATACTTGACGAATAAAAATTCCGTGGAGAAAATCAATTCCCTGTATCATGATTCGCGTGCGATAAATAACTGAGGCAATGGCCTTTGATTAAATAAGCCTGACACAAAAATGTGTCAGGCATTTTTTAGATAAATGAAAGTAAAAGTTTCGGAGTCTTTGCTTGCGATGCTGTTATCAAATGTGAGAATATTCAATCGGTACCTGAGAATCTTGATTTTTTTACCATGAAAGAGATAGAGCGTATGGTATAATATGGATTGTCCGTGGGAGAAAATGGGAGGCCGACAATGAAGATATATGTGGGGGGTACAGTCCAGAATTGGTTTCAATACCTGGCTACCGAAAAGCCGGGTGAGCTGAATTTTGGCAACCCGGTGGAAAACGGTCCTTTAAAGCGATACATTCCAATGATCTGTTTCTATTTGTATAGTCCTCGGAATTTCATTGTTGGTGGCGTTTTTTTGTCCGTCACTCTTTTTTACCGATCTCGTTGGCATGGGAAGCCTTTGGAAATAAGAATGATACAACCGACTATCTGAGCTTTAGAAATGCAATCTATAGATATAGAAAGACTGATTTTCGTACTGAGCCTGATCCGACAATTGGTTGTATTATCCTGACCACGTCGTTTTTCTTTGATATGAAAGACTGGATTCCCGTTCCTGTAGATTGGAAACCCAATATTGTACAAGGTAAAATCTATGATACAGATACTGATTGGGTCAGCTTCTTCATTTGAAGGTTGTCTATAATCCAGGGTCCATTAATTTCAGATTCTCAGCACGTAATGGAAGAGAGTGAATTGAAGCGTTACGGGGCGGCCCCAATTGTGTACCCGAGAATTGGCCAGGGAACGTTTAAGGTTATGGTAACGGAAGCCTATCATCGAAGATGTGCAATAATAGGTGAAAAAACACTTCCCGTTTTGGGGCTGCACATATCAAGCCGTATTCTCAAAACGGCACCAATATTACAAGTAATGGCCTTTTGTTAAGTAGAGATATGCATACATTGTTTGACCGCGGTTACTTAACCATTAATGAAGAGCTTCGAATTGAAGTAAGTAAACGTATTAAAGAGGACTGGCAATGGGAAAGAATACTATGCCTTTCACGGCAAAAAAATGATGGAAATGCCACAAGAGCAATACGAACGACCATCAGCTTAGTTTCTTTTATGGCATAATGAGAATGTTTATTTGGCTTAATTTATTGGAACCATGACGGAAGGTAAATGAAACGGAAAATTATATCAGACTCCTCCGTTACGGTGGAGTCTTTTGATGCGAGCCATAGCGGGTCACGACCTTTGTTGATTAAAGATAGCAATTTTTAAATAATACCCAAGCAGGTGAGTAAATGCCTAATTATGATTTCCATAATTGTTTGTCTCCGCGTGAGTTTGAGGAATTGGTCCGAGATATTTTGGAGATCAAGGAAAAAGTTCCATTTGAAATTTCCGGTCGGGGGAAAGATGGGGGAGCTGATCTCCGCTTTTGGGACAGCACGACAAAAATTATCGCTCAGGTAAAATGTTATCAAAACAATTACAGCCAGTTGTTCAATGTCTTAAAAAACCAAGAAAAACAAAAAGCGAAGGCGTTAGAGCCAACCCGCTACATTCTTGTCACCTCCATTGAACTGGATTTTAAGAAGCGGGATGAAATATTTGATTTATTTGACGGTTTGATAAAGACTCGGGATGACATTATAGATAGGGGCGTATTGAACAAACTACTTGGTCAAGAGCTTTATCAAAATGTTGAACGTACCCATTATAAACTATGGCTTAGCAGTACCGGCGTCTTGACTTCGCTTATTGAGGAAATTGTCCACCGAGATATCTATGCGGAATCAAGGGCGGAGTTAGAAGAAATAGAGAACACGGTTAAAGTTTTCGTTCAAAATCCTAGTTTTGGACGGGCTATTGATATGTTAGAAAATTTCAAATACGTATTGATTTCGGGTGAGCCCGGTATTGGAAAAACAACTTTAGGCCGCTGTTTAGCTGCTTATTTTTTACAGCAAAGGGGATATGCAGAGTTTATTTATGCAGATACGGTAGGGTCAGCTCTCAGGATGTACAAAGAGAAGGAAAAACAGATTTTCTTTTTTAATGATTTTTGGGGAGATATATTTAAAGATGAAAAACTCCCCCATAACGAAGAAAAACACTTGATAAAATTTATTCAACGTGTTTCTAACTCTCACAATAAAATTTTGATTTTAACCTCCCGTGAATATGTATTACAGCAAGGTTTAGCCGAATACCAAGATGAACAACTCAAAAGAACATTCGATATTGGAAAATGCCTTCTTGAACTAGAAGATTATTCGGATTTAGTCAAGGCAAAAATTTTATTCAACCACCTTTATTTTTCCCGCCTCCTTGAGTGGGATTATGTCAGGGTTATTGCTGATGAATATGAACGAATTATTACCCATCCTAATTATAATCCAAGAATAATTGAAACTTTTCTCAGTCAAGGGTCGGTTTTATTGAAGAATAGTTCCCCATCGGAGTATTATAAGGAATTCCTAAAATACTTAAAAGAGCCGCTAGCTTTCTGGAAGAGTATCTTTATGAAGCAGACTTATGGTGCTCAACTAACAGCTCTTATTTTGTTTCTATCTTCCCAACCTATGAGATTAAGCGATTTAAAGGCCTCTTACTACTCTTGCATAGAGGCTGGTGGGAAAAGTAACGTAACAATTCAAGAGCTAGAGTTCGATAGCATTGTTGCTCAATTAGAAAAAACCATCATTAAGACCTATCAGAACGAAACAGCAACAATTTTAGTAAAGTTTCAGAATCCATCTATTAAGGACTTTCTATACCAGCATTTGGCCGAAAATGTGCTTTATTACGGCAAGATGCTTATCAAAGGGTGCGTCTTTTTAAACCAACTTCTATTTATGTTTAAAGCTACAAATTCAGTACGTTATATTGATGATATTGATTCAGAAGGGGATATTTTTTATCAAAAAAAGATATATTTACCCGAAAAACTTAAAGATATGCTGAGTGATAAAATTATTTCTGAATTCGATGCTCTAAAGTACTCTTATGTCGAAAAAGATGTTTTCGAAAATAAACCTTCCGTGTACGTTGATCCTGAAGAATGTATTGTAAGAAAATTACAGGATGTTTCATTTCATTTTGAAGTAAATGAAAATGTTAAAATGGATAACTTTATTATAGATAAAACTCAATATTTATGTTCGAGACTTCACGAGAAAAAGTACCCATTTTCTTACGATGATATGGTTGAGTTCCCTCATTTAATCAAAACGGTCACCCCATTAAGAATTAAATTTGACGGAAATTTATTAATCAATGACTATTATAAGCGGTCTAGATTTGCTGAACATCTATTGGTACTTAATGATTTTGAAGAGATTTTCCCAAAGGAATTTAACGATTTTAAGAAAATTAACTATAGAACGATAAAGCATAATATTAAATTTTTACTCCTTGATGATATCAATTTTTTTGCTTCAGATGGGGAATATGACAGAATCGATTTTCTTATCGATTATATCTATCCAATGATATTGAAAGAGTATAGACTCCGTGACATCAAGTCATTTTGGAAGGAGTTAAGGTTAGCTGCAGGTTATTATGATGATGAAGATTACGAAAACTATGAAAAAACGTTGGATATGAATATAAAAGACAGAACAAGAATTGGAGATAAAGAAGAAAACGAGAAAGAAATACAAGAAATGATGAAGGCGGAAAGGGACGCACTTTTAGGAGTAACAGATGAAATGAATGACGAAGATATCATTGACTTCATTCAAAAGAACTCGCAAAGTGTAACAGAAGCTTCGGAGCTGATTTCTTTATTTGAGAATGAAAATCCATGGTATATTTGGCCGTTTTTTAGTTATTGGAACAGATTATCACTTTTGCTGGCTTATTATCATGATGTGAAAAAGTTACCGCCAACTGGTGCATTATTTTATGAGCAATTAGCGTCTTACCTAATTTACCAGTATTGCGAGACGGCTTCTTTTAGCAATGTAAATTCTATCGTAAACATGTTTTCTGAATTTGCGTTTGATACGATGAAAAAAGGACAGACGATTTTTTCTGAACAAATGATCGAAAGCCATCCTGCCTTTAAGGAGAAACTGGAAGACAGTCAGATAGACTTATTAAGTATACTGTCTTTTCCTTTCTTAGTTCTAAGAGGTAAGTGGTATGAGTTCCAAACTTTGGAGTTTCAGGCTTATTTGTCATTAAAAAAATTTCTTTGCCTTAATGAAAAAGAAAGTGCAGCTACCTATAGTAATTTTTTGGATCTTGGTTCTTATTTTATTGATATTGAACACGATATTTGGATATTAAGCTCGGAGTTAGATCTTCAAAATTTTAATCGCTATTATTTAATCCCGGTTTTAAAGGAATACTTAGATGCTGTAGACACAACCAGTCCCAAGACAGTAGGTTCCTCAACTTTTAGTTTTCTTGAACTCACTATAAATTTTAAAATTTCCCAGGATACATTTCTTCCTGAATTTTCAGGATCATGCTGCAATGGGTTACAGATTTCTGCGTTAGAGTTTATTGGCCACGATTTGTTGGAAGTGGAACTTTATATGAGTAGTTCTGAGGGGGAAAGCAAGAACAATCACTCAGCTTTATTACGGTTAGGCCGGTTCATTATGCAACAGGGCTCTTTAATAGATAACGATGAGAAAGAATATGAACTTGACTTAGCTCAACACTGTGAAAATCTAGAACTATTGGACATTCTTGATTCTTTAGGCGTATGCGAGTTTCTGTGGAATTCGTACCATCAAGTATTAGGAAAGGTAGAAGAGACAGTAGCTGCCCAGTATAAATTCCGCCTTGATTCTTATGCACATGATTCGAAGATTCGCAGATTTGCATTTTTCGATTAATACGGGGGAGAGGTATGAGATTTCCTAACAGTTCAGGGTTATTACTTTCCATTGTCGATGGTTTTATCAAGGATGAAGAAATGATGGTTCAGTGTGTTGATAATTATCACTATCCCTTTCGTGATTTTATAGTGAAGGCCCTAAAAAGAGATTTGACCTCGGTGGATCTTAAAGATTGTGTACAAGCTCCTAGACTGTATATTATCGCTGGTCATAATGAAAAGATCCGCCGTGTAGGGCAAGTTTGGAGAACAAGAATTAACCAAGTCTTTGAACAACTTATACGGAATAAGCATATCCAGAGAAGAATAAAAGGAATGATCAAAAAAACAGATCATTACTGTCTGGAATCAATGTTTTGGCTTTACCTAGCTGAGTTGATAACTACTGATAACGTTTATTATCCTAGAATGACAGAATTTTCAACAGAGGACAAGGAATTGGTTATATTAGTTTTTTATTGGACTCCTAGTCCAAACGTTGATCCTATAGATCAGGTGGGGCATACTATCTCTTTTTGGTTGGATCGTGAGCAATTAGCTTTAAGAGGTTATCAATGTTTAAGCCGTTCTTCTATTTTGCGGAATATGGTCGGACGTAAGGTGTTGGCTACTTTCCCCGACAGGCTTGGAAACTGGGGCATGCTATTGGAGGGTGGAATTTTTTTGCCGTTAGCAGACGATTTTGAAGTAGGCCTAAGCAAGCTGAATAGTATGCATATTGGCCAATGGACCATAGGAGAAGTGGAAGAGATATTGCTCAATCCAATTTATGCTTTTGGATACGATTATCAACACATTGATTTAATTTGTGAGTGGTTCTACGTTTTTCTTTACGGGCTGGCGACAATTGATGAGGAAGAACTAGCAACCATTAATCTCGAATTCTTATACCGTCGTTTTTGTGAATTTTTAGGAAAACATATCTGCTCCTACATTATAATCGAACAAAAAATTATAGAGGTAGATCAATTTATAGTAGTACTGAAAAAAACGTTGGCCAATATGAGAGAGTTTTTAAAAGGGGGTGAGGAAACGGGAGTTTCTAAAAATATTTTGCTGATGATGCGAAACCGACATGCCTTTTTACCTGAAGTTCATCGATTTATTCGCAGGAATTCTGGTCTAGTTTTGAATAACACACCCGCCATTACATTGGATTATGGCTATTGGAGGGAGGCTCTTTCTCAACTGGAAGAAATCTCACGATCATATGAAAAGGGAAAGAAGTTGGAAGAGTTGACGAAGTATTTTATGAGTGCCATACCTGGAATAAGAGTCACGGACATCAGATCAAAAAGAGGACGGGCCGAGGTCGATATATACTGCTGCAATGTTTCGTATGATTCCTGGCTTTGGAGACTTGGTGCCTTGATTCTGATCGAATGCAAGAATCGAAAAAATAAGGTAGAGGTATCGGATATTCGCAACCTGGTTCCAACTATGGAGGCTAAAGGAATTACTGGGGCAATGGTTTTTAGCAGGGCAGGTTTTACATCGTTTGCTATAGAAGAAATTAAACACCAACTTTCCGGTGGCAAGATGATTGTCCCGATCTCTCTAAAGGAGTTAGAAGGTATAGGTGTAGACAAAGGGACTTATGATTTTGTTCGGGGGAAAATAGAGCATTTTGAGCGGATTATGGAAAACGAAACGGAGCAGATGTATTTTTAATAGTGGTTTTCTAAAAGTACTTTGTTTTGGAAGTCGCCAAGACAATTCCGCTTCAGCCATTTGTTACGCTGACTTTAGTGATGGCTGTTGCATTGACTTGGCGACCGCAATACACATTTAGATCAGTCCGCAATCTCTCAATATCTTCTCAATAGATTCATGAACCAAGAGAGAAGGATTTTCCTTATAAAATTTGTATCCCTTGTACTCATGCAAGGTTAAGCCGGCTTCTTTGTTTCTATTCATGATACTCTTTGCACGTATTATTGCTGCCCGTACATCATCTAAAGTTATTTTTTTGAGGACTCTTTTGAAATTTGCTTCTTCTTTATAATCAGAGAGTTCTGCAAAACTTTCTCCGAAAGCATTATTTATCCATTGCAGATATTGCCGTCTGTGTGCAAGAGCAGCATTGCAATCTTTTTTATGCAAGATCATCCAAAGCTCGAAAGTGAAATTGCTGTATCCTAGTTTGTATTTGATTTGTTTTCTTAAGGTCGAGGTCTTTTTTAGGGCATCCAATGTTTCTTTAAATTGTCTCTCATGAATTTCATCATTACTTTCGTAGTCAAACCAATGCGTGATGGTCGTTTCACTTAGCACTGTTAATGACTTAACTCGCTTCACCGGATTTTTTTCTTTCTTGCTATCAATGGTTACTGTGTGAACTGACGAAGGATTGTTGTTTATTAATTGCTTCAGCCATTCCAGATACCATTTTTCCGTTTCTCCTTCGACGGTAAAATAATATTTCATATTTGTCTTCTTAGCGGCCATCCATTCTACAACTCCCCTCTGGCTTCCAGTAATTTTTCAAACACAGAGGTGAAGTCCACATCCTTGATAGCGCCATACTGGCTGATAAAATAATTTTTCATGTAATCTCCGCCCATCCGGACGGCCTTTTCTCCTGAAGTACCAAAATCGGATAATGAATAGTGGGTACTGCAAAAAGTTTCTTCATCACGCTCGACAAATTTAATTTCATCGCGTCTGAACAGGTTCGAATTAAGAAATATAGGATTATGTGTGTTGAAGATGAGCTGTGCATTTTTTTTATTCAGGTCATCATTATGGAAGACGTTCACAATACTCATTAAAGCCATCGGATGCAGGGAAGCATCGAATTCATCAATGACTAACGTCCCCCCGTTGAGTAGAGCATCGATAACAACCGGGAAGATGTTTACAAAGCGGATGGTCCCGAAAGATTCAAAAGTGTCTGATCGAACTATCATGTTTTTGTCCAAAATCGAATAAAGTTTCGGTTCGGCATTTTCCTCCGATGAAAGGTAGCCAAGCGCATTGGAATTGATTCCGAATATTCGGGCTGCATCATTCACCGTTGTGTTGATGTAGATGGTATCTTTCTTGGAACTGGAAGGCCGGGACTGAAGAGCGTCCGCTCTGCAGAAAACCATGAATTTATCCTCAAGCCACTTTGTTATAATGGTGACCAGTTTTGAACTGAACAAGGCTTTAAAGCCGTTCATCAAGAATAGCTCATCGTCAATTAAATTGTTTTTGGCTAAAGTTTTTACGCCGGTTTCGTTCTCCTCAAACCCGTTGATCAAATAATTTTTGATTAATTTTGTATCGCCGAACTCCAGCGAAGGATTCCGCGAAAAGAGCATCTTTTCGTTTATATACAAAGTTTCCATCAGTATTTGACGATCATAGTCCTCTTCCAAAAAACTCCCTAAATCAAGGGACAATCTATAGTCAAAGAGAAATCCGCCGTCTGTGAACTTTATGCCAAACTCTACAGGACTTTTATGTTTGTTTGCTTTATTGGGGATTAGTTCCAATGTATTCGCTGCAGGATTGAATCGGGATTTTTTATCCTCATTTCGGATATGCCCTCTTAAAATAATATTTTTTAGGACATCCATTGCCCCGATGATGTTTGATTTGCCCGATGCGTTTGGACCATAAATGACCGCTGAACTTAGGCCCTTGTATTCTTTAGCTCCGATTTTTTCTTTTAACAAACTAAAGTCCAGTCCCTTTTGCTTGGGTGCAGGGATCATGGAGAAAACAAGCTCACCTTGGAACGATTTGAAGTTTTTGGTTCTAAACTCAAGCAACACAAGTGACACCTCCATTTTGCGGTTTTTTCGCAAATTACAATTTAAATATATGCATTAGTGTTGATTAAAGTCAAATCTTATATACCGTTTTGCGAAAAAAGTACAAAATAAATCATCAAATTTATATTGAAAGGCAAAGTTTTTTTAATTCAAATTTAAATGAATATCTTACTAAAAGTTAACCACTTTATATTACAATAGACATTGCAACAGGTGAAAGGGGGCTCACGCCGTGGGCAAATCGGAAAACCATGCCGTTGTTCTTTTTGACGGAGTATGTAATTTCTGCAACGGATCAGTGCAGTTCATCATTCGGAGGGATCGGGCTGGTTACTTCCGGTTTGCTTCGCTACAGTCGGATGCGGCGAAGTTGCTGCTCGCAGGGCGGGTGGAAGCGCCCAGTCTTGACTCGATCATTTTGATTGAAAATGATCGGGTGTTCACCGAATCCACCGCGGTGCTTCGTATCGCTCGAAAGCTGGACGGGATCTGGAAAGCAGCGGCCTTGTTCCTCATCGTCCCCAAACCGGTTCGGAACTGGGCCTACCGCTTATTTGCCCGCAACCGATACCGCTGGTTCGGCAAACGCAGCGAATGCATGTTGCCAACGCCGGAGCAGCGGCAGCGATTTTTAAGCATGGATGAAGCAGGGGAAGTCTGATTTTTGGTTATTCGCATCTTAAGCAAATCGGTACCCGCCATGTTTCGGCTTTTTCTCGGCACTATCTTTTTAATTTATGGCCTGGCCTTGATCCTTAATGAAAAGTTCGTACGTGGTCTATTTAACAATGGGAGAGTTTTGAAAATGTTCGGAGGAGATACAAAATGGGAAGGGAAAAAATGAAAATTTCAAAAGAGGAAATAGTAGATTATTGGTTTTCAATAGTAGATGAGTGTGGATTAGGTGTTGACGCATCCGAGGCACATGAGAGATGTTGGAGATGTGGATCCGAAAAGTCATTAGAAAGGTGTCATATTATTCCTGCTTCTTTGGGCGGTGAGGATGCTCCCTCGAATCTTGTATTGCTATGCCATAGATGCCATTTGGAAAACCCTAATGTCACAGATCCAGAGATTATGTGGGATTGGCTTCGGGCATATGGGACGCCGTTGTACGACACATTTTGGGTAATTCAAGGGATCAAAGAATATGAATTTATATATCATAAATCTTTGGAAGAAGAATTTAAAGAGAGGAGTATAGATGACACCGACAGATTCAAAAAAATAGTATCGGAGCAAATTCGTAATACAACATTTCATTATGGTCATCCGTATCTAAATTCTGCAACACTAGCGGGAGTTCTAAGAATTTCTTTAAAAAAGTATGAAGCGGAGAGATGTCTTCCAGAGAACCGGTATTCTTAACCAAAAACGGCAAGGTAGATCTTGTTGTCATGGATATGGAAGCCTTTTCCCGCCGCGAGAAAAAGTTGAACCTTCGTGCAGAACTGTTAGCCGTTGAAGAGGGCCGTCTGCTTGGCCGAACCGGGGTTACGCTAGATGAGTTGAATCGTTGTCTGGAAGGGATCGTCGACGAGATTAAACATGAAAGACGCTGAACAAATCAGCGTCTTTTTTAGGTTTAGTGATCAAACCGGGGCTTGACAAAACAATTAGTAGACGATTCTGGAAATAACGTTAACATGATGGCAAGTGAAGACTTGAGAAAAAGGCAAAATTAGTCTCTAATTGAAGATCCTGGGTGACAACTTAAAGGAAAAAAAGGGCGCTATTTTAGCGATATCCCCATATTGCGTGAAATAGAGGAATTTTATGGAGCTATTTTTGCGATTTATTAGCGAAAGGCCGCCTTTGGACCTGTTCATCGGAAAATAAGACCCTAAAGTTCCCCTATGGTGATGAATAGGCTCAAATTCGGAAAATAAGACCCAAAAGTTCCTCTATTTTATGGGGATGATACTGAGCACAAGACTAATAGAACAAAGTGATCCATGGCCCCTGTCCGTAGAGAAGCCATATTATTTCCGGATCATTTACGCGGATGGAATATAGGCCTCCGCCACTTCGACCTTACGTTCATTCCCAACCATTTTGTATCTTACATCAATGACGGCCCCCTCTTGGTAACGGGGAATGTGAACGACGGATATAAAGGTTTTCACCGTGGCCCGGAAGGTTTGGCCATCCTCCTGTGTAACCGTCAAATCGAGCTGGATGCCCGGACGATCATTTATACTGGATGAAGTCTGCTGAACGGAATGGATGAGTGCTTTTGCCCGGATTCCATCGTCCAAGATATCCTGACGCTCCCGCTGGGTTTTCTGATTGGCGCGGAGTGTTTTTAGGGCGGCAATCAAAGTAAACGAACCTGTGGTCAACCCGAATACGATGAGTAAGATAACGATCGTTGTTTCGCTCATGTCAAACCTCCCGCATGAAATAGGTCAAGTTGGGATCAGCACCTCTAACGATAATACTCATTTCTCACATTTTCATGCATTGCCAACGGCAAAACAAGGTACTGGACGACCATACAAGGTTGCTTAGTCCCCAAACTCCTTATCAACCGCAGCCAAGGCGGCGCCGATGATTTGGTGCATGTCGTAATATTTGTAGGTGGCGAGCCGGCCGCCGAAGATCACATTTGCCTCGGCATCGGCCAGAGCCTTGTATTTCTTGTAGATTTCATTGTTTTTATCGTCGTTTATCGGGTAATAAGGCTCGTCTCCCGGCTTCCACTCTGTGGGATATTCGTGGGTGATGACCGTGTTGTCCTGCGTTCCGAACTCAAAATGTTTATGCTCGATGATTCGCGTATACGGTGTTTCTCTATCCGTATAATTGACCACGGCATTGCCTTGATAATTGGCGTTGTCGCCTAATACGGCCGTCTCGAACCGCAAACTCCGGTATTCAAGCACGCCGTAGGCGTACTCGAAATATTGGTCGATCATGCCGGTATAAACGATCTTTTTGGCCAGTGGTTCCAACGCTCCCCGGTCATGAAAGAAATCCGCATTTAATCTAACGTCCACACCCTCAAGCATCTTTTGTATAATGGCCTGGTAACCGCCGATCGGGATGCCTTGATACGTGTCGTTAAAGTAGTTGTTGTCATAAGTAAAACGCACGGGCAGGCGTTTGATGATGAAGGAAGGCAGCTCTTTGGCGGATCTTCCCCACTGTTTTTCCGTGTAGCCTTTGATCAGTTTTTCATAGATATCGGTTCCGACCAGAGAAATGGCCTGCTCCTCCAGATTCCTCGGCTCCGTGATGCCGGCGGCTTTTCTTTGTTCGTCGATTTTCCGTTTGGCTTCATCCGGGGTGACGACGCCCCATAGTTTGTTGAACGTGTTCATATTAAACGGGAGATTGTAGATTTCTCCCTTGTAATTGGCGATGGGCGAATTGGTATAGCGATTGAAGTCGGCAAACTGGTTCACATAATCCCAGATCGCTTTGCTGTTCGTGTGAAAAATATGGGCGCCGTATTTGTGCACCTGAATGCCTTCGACTTCTTCCGTGTAGACGTTTCCGCCGATATGGTTTCTTTTATCGATGACCAGGCAGCTTTTGCCTCTTTTTTTGGCTTCATAAGCAAAGACGGCTCCGAACAAACCCGCGCCGACGATTAAGTAATCATACATGATAGAAACTCCTCGTAATGTTTTGCTCCCATCACATCTTAGCATAATCGCGCGGTGCCAACTACAGCGTGCCAAGAAATTTATGCTATACTATTGGCTAATGAGTGTCCGGGACGGGGATGTAGGGGGTTCTAGCCGGAATGAATACCGAAGCATTGGAATATTTTATCAAAGTTTACGAGAAAAAAAGCGTTACGGCGGCCGCCAAGGACTTGTACATAACTCCGCAAGGCATCAGCAAAACCATCAGGCAGTTGGAGATGGAGCTGGAAACCGAATTGTTTTACCGCGGCCCGCGAGGGATGGAGGCGACCAAAGCCGGTGAGCTGCTGCATGCCCGGGCCAAACATATCCATTACCTGATCGAAGACATCAAAAAAGAGATCCGGATCATGAACGGCCGAAAAGGGACTTTAAATGTGGTGATCACCTATTCGATCTCATCGGTGCTGCCGGTGGATTTTTTGTATCGGTTTTCGGCGAATTATCCCGAGATTCAAATCAAGCTAAAAGAATTCCCCGACGAATATCCCCTGACGAAGATTTTTCAGGAAGAAGCGGATGTTGGGCTAGTGATCGGAATCGAAGAGATGGACGACTGTGAATTTGAGATGCTGGTCCGCGGCGAGGTCGTTGTTGTTGTTGCGAAAAGCCACCCCCTGGCCGGCAAAGATGAAATTTCCGTCAAAGAGCTGGCGAACGAGGCGCTGGTCGTTAAAGCGGCGGGAAGCGGGAAGGAAAACGGGTTTGTCGAAAAATGCCTGGAGCAGGGCTTTACCCCCAATGTGATCCATGAGTTTGGCAATATTATATCCGCTCACCGGCTGTGCGAGCGAAATGGAGCCGTGGCCGTTTCGATCGATTTTGTCGAGGACTCCCTTAGCAATGACAACCTGAAACGGATCAGATTGAAGGAAAAGATCCCCCAGGATATCTATCTCGTATTCCGCAAAAGGGGGATTCAATCGAAAGCCATCGCCTTGTTCCAGAGCTATGTCACGGATAAATGCAAGTCGTTTTGACGGAACGAACCGCCCGTCGAAACGGCTTTTTTCGTTATAAGTGTCGGGTTCAAAAAGTCGGCTTTTCAGCACCGAGAAGGTTGGATGAAGCTAGGGACTGAGTAGCGGAGCGTAGGATGAGCTACGTGAGCAACGGAAGGCCCGGCTGAATTCAAGATTCGACGTCGAGAATACTTCCTGACCTACTTCGTGATCAAAAGACGACTTTTTGAATTACCTCTATAAACTAAAAGTTGCCGCCCCCTAACGCTTGGTTGATAGTTATTTGCCGGCCGATGAAGTAACCTTAGCTAAGGGTACCCGTTAATTTGCAATCATGAAAGCACATACAAAATTTTTATGATTGTTGCAACTCGGTTATTTACATAGGAGGCGAAGAAGTGGGCAAGTCAGGCAAAGGCAAGAAAACTTTTAAGGCATGGGCGGCATTATTTTTGGCGCTGGCCATCGGTATGGTTGTAACCGTTTCAATGGCATCGGTTGCAAAAACGATCCAAATTCTGCTCGTTGCGGCCGTTATTGTTTCCATTATTGTATTGGTTAGCGGTTTCATGTGGGCGAGACGGAACCAAACAGAGAGAAAAGGCTTAAGAAGAACGCTGATGGCGCTGCTTAGTTTAGGGCTGGTCATCGTGATTGGCCTCGACGTGGCCGTATACAAGTATCAGGTTGTCGTTAACCAATACCTGACCAAAGCGAAGATTGACGAAGCGGCGCTGGCGAAAGCTTCCGCGGATTCCAAAGCGGTTACGGAACAAATCGAAGACGAAGGGATCGTGCTGCTCGAAAATAAAGAGCATGCCCTGCCTCTGGATATGAACAACGCCAAGGAGAAAAATGTCAACGTATTTGGCCAGGCTTCGGTAAAAATGATTTACGGCGGGAGCGGCTCCGGTTCGGGCGACGAAAGCGCGAACGTTACGATCCAGCAAGGTCTGGAGAAGGCCGGGTTTAAGGTGAACAGCGAACTCACCGAGTTCTATAAAGCCCATGCCCCCGAGAAAAAGAAAACGGACACCTTTAATCTGGACGGCGGCGACTATACGCTCAGCGAACCGGCTACCAGCGATTTCAGCGACGAGCTGCTCGCTAAAGCGGAGGAATTTTCCGATGTGGCGGTTATCGTGCTCTCCAGATCGGGCGGCGAAGGCGGCGACCTGCCATTTGAAACGGCGGAATACGGCGGTTCCAAAGACCGTCATTATCTTGAGCTGTCGGAAGCCGAAGAACAAATGATCAACATGGTCACTTCACGCGATTTCGCCAAGGTGATCGTGGTGATTAACTCCAGCAATGCCATGGAACTTGGATTCCTGGGAAATAAGGGGATCGATGCCGCAATGCTGATCGGCGGTCCCGGCTCGACCGGCAACAACAGCGTCGGCAGCATTTTGGCCGGCAAAGTGAATCCGTCGGGCCGTCTGGTCGACACCTATGCTTACGATGTATCGACATCCCCGGCTTTTTACAATGCGGGCGACTTCAGGTACTTGAACACCAAACATAAATCCGTAGACAAATTCGGCAAAGAGAGCGAAAAATACCACGCTTTCGTCAATTACGCCGAAGGCATTTACGTCGGCTACCGCTACTACGAAACCCGCTACGCCGACAACGCGACAGGGCAAGTGGATGAGGCGGCGTACCGCAAAGCCGTTCAATATCCGTTCGGTTACGGCTTAAGCTATACGAATTTCAAACAGGAAATTACGAACTATCAAACGACGAACGATAAGATTACCGTCGAGGTGAAAGTGACGAATACCGGCGATGCAGCCGGCAAGGACGTCGTGCAGTTGTATTACACTCCGCCTTACTATGAGGGCGGCATTGAAAAATCCCATGTCGTGCTGGGCGCGTTCGATAAAACGGAAATCCTCGAGCCGGGCGCTTCCGCGACGGTCTCGCTGGAAATCCCGGTGGAAGACATGGCGTCTTACGACTACAAGAATGAGAAAGCATACGTACTCGAAGCGGGAACCTACGGAATCAAGCTGATGAAAAACGCCCATGAGGCGATCGATTCCAGAACGTATGAAGTGAAAGACACGATGGTTTATGGCGGTGACAACAAACGTGCTTCGGATCAAGTCACGGCAACGAATGTGTTTGATGATGCGATCGGCGATTTGACCTATGTGTCCAGAGCCGATTGGGAAGGCACCTTGCCGGCACAGCGGACTCCGGAAAAGGATGCTCCGCAGGAACTGGTCCAGGCTTTGGAAAACAAGCAGGTGGCCGACAATCCGGACGACCAGGATATCGTCTTGGCCAAACACGGCCTGGAACTGGAAGATATGGCCGGGCTGGACTACAACGATCCGAAATGGGGCGAACTGCTGGAGCAGCTGTCCGTTGAGGATATGGCGAAGTTAATCGGGTTTGGCGGCTACGCGACCCAGCCGGTCGAGTCGATCAACAAGCCGGCTACAACCGATCTGGACGGCCCGGCCGGGATCAATGCGCTGCTTACCGGCATTAACGGCGTGCAGTTTATGAGCGAAGTGGTGCTGGCGTCGACGTGGAATGTGGAGCTCGCTCAAAAAATGGGCGAAGCTCTGGCGAACGAAGCGCTGGTTTACAGCGTGACCGGGATGTACGCGCCGGCCATGAACATTCACCGTACGCCGTTCTCGGGCAGAAACTTCGAATATTATTCGGAAGATGCTTTCCTTTCCGGCCAAATGGGGGCCTTTGTGGTTCAGGGAGCCGCGTCCAAAGGCGTATATGCTTACATCAAGCACTATGCCCTGAACGATCAGGAGACAAACCGCGACGGCGTGGCCGTATGGACCAATGAGCAGGCGGTTCGCGAAATCTACTTGAAGCCTTTTGAAATTTCCGTCAAGCAAGGGAAAACCACCGCCGTCATGTCCTCCTTTAACCGGATCGGCACGACATGGGCGGGCGAACATTACGGCCTGTTGACCACCGTGCTGCGCGATGAATGGGGCTTTAGAGGCATGGTCATCACCGACTGGGACATGTTCCCGCATATGGATGTGGACCGGGCGATTCGCGCAGGGGGCGACCTGATGCTGACAACGCTGGGCGACAAACCGACGAAACTGAGCACGGACACGAATACGGGGAAACAGGCAATGCGCAAAGCGAGCCACAACATCCTTTATACTGTGGCGAACAGCAAAGCTTTGGAAATCAACGCCGCGCCGTATCCGTATTGGCTGCTGCTTCTCGGTCTCGCCAACATCATCCTTCTGGCCTTGCTGACACTCGGGTTCTATAAAGTGGCACACCGGAAGGTCCGTAAAATCGAAGCGATTGAAATGCAAAACCAAAATATATAGATTATATAAGATCTTTAGGCGGTAGCTGATTTGTCGGCTACCGCCCGAAGGCTAAAATGGGGTATTTGGAGATGAAACACGAACACTTGATAGAGCAGATGACGTTAGAAGAAAAGGCTTCTTTAATGTCGGGGAAAGATTTCTGGCAAACGCAAGATATTCCGCGCCTTGGCATTCCCAGCATTTTTCTGGCGGACGGACCGCACGGCATTCGCAAACAGGCGGAGGCGGCGGACCATCTCGGCCTGAATCCGAGCCTTCCGGCCACTTGCTATCCGACGGCCGCAACGGTCGCCAACAGCTGGAATACCGAGCTGGGCGAGAGGCTTGGCGAATATCTCGGCAGAGAGGCGCTTAGCCAACGAGTCCATGTGCTGCTGGGGCCGGGCGTAAATATGAAGAGAAATCCGCTGTGCGGCAGAAACTTCGAATATTTCAGCGAAGATCCTTATCTGGCCGGCAAACTGGCGGGGGCCTATATCCGAGGCATTCAGTCGCAGGGCATTTCCGCCTGCGTGAAGCATTTTGCCGTCAACAATCAGGAAGAAAGACGGATGTCGATCGATACGATCGTCGACGAGCGGACGCTGCGGGAAATTTATTTGACCGCGTTTGAAATCGCCGTGAAGGAAGGCCGGACCAAGACGGTGATGTCCTCCTATAACATGCTGAACGGCGAGTATACGAATGAAAACATTCATTTGCTGCGGGAAATTCTGCGCCAGGAATGGAATTTCGACGGGGTTGTCGTCACGGATTGGGGCGGCAGCAATGACCGCGTGGCCGGTCTGATCGCCGGAAACGAGCTGGAAATGCCCACGACGGCCGGGGAAACCAATGCGGAGATCATCCGGGCCGTGCAAAGCGGACAGATCAAAGAAGAAGTGTTGGACGAATGTGTGGATCGGCTGCTTGAGCTGATTTTTTCCACGGAAGAAGTGTTTAAGACAGCGGCGGATAAACAACAGATTGACGTAAATCAGCATCATCGCGCGGCCCGGGAGGCTGCCGAAGAATCTATCGTGCTGCTGAAAAACGAAGGTAATATATTACCGATTAACGATGGCGTGAAAGTAGCGATCATCGGCGAGTTTGCCAAGGAAGCGCGTTATCAAGGCGCCGGTTCTTCGATCGTTAACCCGACCGTGCTGGACCACACTCTGGATGGTTTGGCGGAAGCGGGCTTGACGAGCGTTGGGTATGAACCCGGATTTGAACGGTACGGCAAGAAAAACCGGGGGAAAATCGCCAAAGCGTGCGACCTAGCCAAGCAAGCGGATGTCGTGCTGTTATATATCGGCCTGGACGAGGTGACCGAAGCGGAAGGCCTGGACCGGCAAAACATGCAGCTTCCCGAGAACCAGGTCGAACTATTAAACGCCTTGTATCAGGTGAATCCGAACATCGTGGCGGTTCTGTCCTGCGGCTCCGCGGTGGAAATGCCGTGGATCGGTAAAGTAAAAGGACTGGTGCATGGTTATTTAAGCGGGCAGGCGGGAGCCAAAGCGATCCTTAGAGTGCTGGTGGGGAAGGTGAATCCTTCCGGAAAATTGGCGGAAACATATCCGCTCCGTTACGAGGATACGCCGTCGTTTCACCATTTTCCCGGCAAGGAAGTCAGCGTCGAGTACCGGGAAGGCCCTTATATCGGCTACCGTTACTATGACACGGCGCAGGTAGAGGTGCTTTTCCCGTTTGGATATGGTCTTAGCTATACAACTTTTGTCTATTCCGACGTGCAAGTGAACCGGGATGGCGTCACTTTTAAAATCATGAACACCGGCAGCGTGCCCGGCAAAGAAATCGCTCAGCTCTACGTCGGCTGCAAATCGGGAAAAGTCTTCCGGCCTAATAAAGAACTGAAGGGATTTGCTAAAGTATTCGTTGATCCGGGCGAGACGAAAACGGTCACGATCCCGTTTGACGATAAGACGTTCCGTTATTTTAACGTGAACACGAACGGGTGGGAAATCGAAGCCGCAGAATACGAAATCATGATCGGCGCCTCCAGTGCGGATATCCGGCTGACCGCAACCCTTGAGGTAGAGGGGACGGGGGCGACGCTGCCATATGAGAAGGAAAATCTTCCTTCCTATTATTCGGGCAAAGCGAACAAAGTTGGTCAGGAGGAATTCGAACGCCTGCTGGGGCGGAAAGTCCCGGTTTCCACGTGGGATCGGACGAAGCCGCTCGGTTACAACGATACGATTGCCCAATGCCAGTATGCCAAGGGCGGCGTGGCCAGATTGGCCTTCCGCCTGATGAATGCTGCCCATTGGTTTTTGTGGAAAACCGGCAAAAGAAGCACGGCCAACCTGATTATGATGTCGGTCTACCATATGCCGTTTCGCGGCATTGCCAGAATGACCGGCGGGATCGTAAATATGCCGATGCTGGACGGCCTCCTAATGATGGTTAACGGCCGTTTCTTCAAGGGCCTTAAGTATTTTCTGAAAGAGAGAAGCAAGATGTTAAAGGGCGTCAAAGCGCCTGCAAGCCTGCCAGCCCAAGCCACAAAAGGAGAAGAAATATGAGCGGTAGAAAAACAGCGGCCAGGCCGCTGGGCCTTTGGGCCAGATACAAAGAAAAACATCCCCATATTGCGCAGTTTCTGATATTCTTTATATTGAGCAACGGCATTACCGTCTTGCAGTTGTTTTTAATGCCCGCATTTAAAAGCCTGTTCGCCCGGACGTCTCTAGTAAACAGCAATTTTCAAATTTTGCAGTTTGGGCATAACTTTGACGGCAGCCTTTATTATGTATTCGATTATGCCGCGGGCCCGCTGGCCGCGGGCGGAGGAGGAGGTCTGGCCTATTTTCTCGCCGTGCAAATCACGATTGCGATCGCCCAGATCCTCAATTTTTTTGCGCAAAGAAGCATTACGTTCAAATCGAACAGCAACATTTGGCAGGCGGCGTTTTGGTACGTCGTCGCTTATATCGTGATCACGCTCGGCGCCGCGGCGGCTCAAGGCTTCTACAAAGCGCCGATCTACAACCTGTTCATCAACACGTGGGGATGGGGCGCCACCGGCGAGACGACAGCCGACGTGATTACGATGATTATCAACAGCGCCATTTCGTTCTGGGTGTTTTTCCCGATTTTCAAAATCATTTTTAAACAGGAACCCGAAAAGTAGGAACAGTTAAAGTGTGAGTTCAACCTCTTAAAGGTAGTGTGAGTTAATGAAACTATTATCCGTGGTAATTCCTTGCTACAACTCGCAAGACTATATGAAGTACTGCATTGAATCTCTTTTGCCTGGGGGAGAGCAGGTGGAGCTGCTGATCGTCAATGACGGTTCGGCGGACCGGACCGGGCAAATCGCGGACGAGTACGCAGCCCGGTACCCAGGGATCGTCAAAGCGATCCATCAGGAAAACGGCGGACACGGGGAAGCGGTCAATGCCGGGATCCGGCATGCAACGGGCTTATATTTTAAAGTCGTCGACAGCGATGATTGGGTGGATGTCCGGGCATATCTGAAAATCCTGGAGACCCTAAGCGGTTTATCCCGGGAAGATCAACATGTGGACATGCTGGTCAGCAATTTCGTCTATGAAAAAGAAGGCAAGAAGTACAGAAAAATCATGAAATACGATGATGTGCTTCCGGAAGGCCGGATTTTTACGTGGGATGATATCCAGTGTTTTCGCAAAGGCCAGTACATGTTGATGCATTCCGTGATGTACAGGACGCAGCTTCTCCGGGATTGCCGGTTGGAGCTTCCGAAGCACACCTTTTATGTCGACAATTTATTTGTTTATACGCCGCTGGCGCATGTCAAAACGCTCTATTATGTCAACGTTGATTTTTACCGGTATTTTATTGGCAGGGAAGGCCAGTCGGTTCAGGAGAGCATTATGATCCGCAGAATCGATCAGCAAATTAAAGTCAATAAACTGATGATTGACCAAGTGCAGCTGGATATGATCGAAAATCCGAACCTGCGCCGCTATATGTTCAGGCATCTGGAAATCGTCACGGTCGTATCGGTGATTCTTTTGATCCGTTCGGGAACGGACGAACATCTTGAGAAGAAAGATGAATTATGGGACTATATTAAAAATAAAGATATGAAGCTGTACCAGGATCTGAAATACGGCCTGATGGGAAGAATGATCAATTTGCCCGGACGGGCCGGCCGCCGCATTTCCGTGGGGGCTTACAAGATTTCGCAACGATTGGTAGGGTTTAACTAACGAGGAGAGCAGGAGCCTGTAGGGTGTCCTGCTTCTTCTTTTCCGATTAGAAAGTGAAGGAAATCTATAGTAGAATATCTTTGAATATCCCGTCCATCATACAGAAGAGGAACCAAAGATGAAATACAAAGAGATCATTGCACAAATGACATTGGAAGAGAAAGCGTCTTTAATGTCGGGGAAAGATTTTTGGCAGACCCAGGACATTAAGCGCCTTGGCATTCAAAGTATATTTCTTGCCGATGGACCGCACGGAATCCGGAAACAGGCGGTGGCGGCGGACAAATTGGGCCTTAATGAAGGCGTCCCTGCCACTTGTTATCCCACGGCCGCGACGGTGGCCAACAGCTGGAACGTTGAACTGGGAGAAACCGTAGGAGAGTATCTTGGGGAAGAAGCGATCGCGCAAAAAGTCAGCGTCCTGCTGGGTCCCGGCGTCAACATGAAGCGCAATCCCCTGTGCGGCCGGAATTTCGAATATTTCAGCGAAGATCCTTATCTGGCGGGGAAAATGGCGGCGGCGTACATTCGGGGCATTCAGTCGCAGGGCATTTCCGCTTGCGTTAAGCATTTTGCCGTCAACAATCAGGAGAAGCGGCGGATGTCGATCGATGCCATCGTTGATGAAAGAACGCTGCGGGAGATCTATTTGACCGCGTTTGAAATTGCGGTGAGGGAAGGCAAAACGAAGGCGATCATGTCTTCTTACAATAAATTGAATGGTACCTACACGAACGAAAACTTACATATCATGCAGGATATTTTGCGCGGCGAGTGGGAGTACCAAGGGGTTGTGATCACAGATTGGGGCGGAAGCAACGACCGGGTGGCAGGACTCTTGGCCGGAAATGAACTGGAAATGCCGACAACCGCCGGCGAGACCGATCAGGAGATTGTCCAGGCCGTTCGCAGCGGAAAAATCCGGGAAGAAGTGCTGGACGAAAACGTGGACCGGCTGCTTGAACTGGTTTTTACCAGCGAAGAGGCTTTTCAGCGGCCGCATTTGGAGTTTAATGTGGAATATCATCACCGGATGTCCCAGAAGGTGGCGGAAGAGTCGATCGTGCTGCTGAAAAACGAAGGGAATATTTTGCCGCTCAAGTTTGGTAAAAAGGTGGCGGTGATCGGCGATTTTGCGGAAAACGCCCGGTTTCAGGGAGCAGGTTCCTCAATCGTCAACCCGACTATTTTGGATCATACCCTTGATTGTTTTGAGCAGTCGGGCATCGTCAGCATCGGCTATGAACCCGGCTTTGAGCGCTACGGTAAGAAGGACCGGAAAAAAATCGGCAAAGCCTGCGCCCTTGCGGAGCAAGCGGACGTCGTTCTATTATATATCGGTCTGGATGAAGTGACGGAGGCGGACGGTCTGGACCGGCAGAGCATGGGGATTCCGGACAATCAGATTGAGCTGCTGGATGCTTTGCACAGGGTGAACCCGAATATCGTGGCGATTCTTTCCTGCGGTTCCGCCGTGGCTATGCCGTGGATCGATAAAGTGAAAGGGCTGCTGCACGGATATTTGGGCGGACAGGCCGGGGCAAGAGCGATCCTGCGGGTGTTGTCGGGAGACGTCAATCCTTCGGGCAAACTGGCGGAAACGTATCCGCTTCGTTATGAGGACACCCCGTCCTCCCGCTATTTTCCCGGCAATGAAGCCAGCGCGGAGTACAGGGAAGCCGTTTATATCGGTTACCGCTATTACGATACGGCGGATGTCGACGTCCTATTTCCTTTTGGATACGGGCTGAGTTATACGACGTTTGAGTACTCCGGCCTGCAAATCGATAAGGCGGGGGTCACGTTCAAACTGACCAATACCGGCGGTGTTGCCGGGATGGAAGTCGCGCAGCTTTACGTCGGCTGCAATTCCGGAGAAATATTCAGACCCCGCAAAGAATTAAAGGGGTTTGTCAAAGTATTTATTAATGCCGGCGAGTCCAAGACGGTGTATATTCCGTTTGACGACAAGACGTTCCGCTATTTTAACGTAAAAACAAACGGGTGGGAAATCGAAGAAGCGGACTACACCATCATGGTTGGCGCCTCGAGCGCAGACATCCGGTTGACCGATACCTTGTTTGTGGCGGGTACGGGCGCGCCTGCGCCTTATAACAAGGCGAAGCTTCCGGCCTATTATTCGGGCCAAATCGCCGACGTCGGCACCGCGGAATTCGAAACCCTGATTGGACGCAAGGTGCCGGTTCCCAACTGGGACCGCGCCAAACCGCTCGGGTACAACGATACGATCGAGCAATGTCAGTATGCCAAGGGCGTATTTGCCCGGTTGGCCTATCATACCATCGTGTTTGCTTACTGGTTTCTAAGAAAGATAGGCAAACGCAGCACGGCGAATCTGATCATGATGTCGGTCTATCATATGCCGTTCAGAGGAATCGCCAGAATGACCGGCGGCGTCGTCAACATGCCGATGCTCGACGGGATTTTGCTGATTGCCAACGGACATTTCTTTAAAGGGCTGGCTCATTATTTAAGAGAAAGAAAAAGAAAGCTAAAGCGGGCAAAAGCGAAATAACGATAAATAAGCGGAAGGAGCGAAGGTTTGGGATGTCTAAGCCTGTAATGAACATTGCATTGGTATGCGGGCCGGATTGCGATATGGAAACGCAGGCGGTGCGGGCCGCGCTGGAGCTTTTTGGCGCACGGGTGTTTACGTATTGGATCGGCCGGCCCAATGATTTGATTTCCGTCCTGTCGGGCGAAGATTTGTACGCCGGGACGGATATGATCGTCCTCAGTTTTCATGGCGATGAAGGGAAATTCATCATGCCGGAATTGGGCGAGGACATTTACGAGGAAGGGGAACCCCAAGGAGACTTCGGGGCGGCCGAGATTTTACGCTATGCCAAGCTGGACGGGAAAATCGTGATCGGCAACGGGTGTACGCTCGGCGATCCAGAGTTTGCCCGGGCGTTTCTCAAGCGCGGCTGCCACATCTATATCGGCCCGGACGATTATCCGGACGGGAATGATGCGCTCATGTTCGTGCTACGGTTTTTCTATGAAATGATCCAGCACGGAAAAAGCGGGGAAGAAGCTTACGCCCTGGCCATAACGATGAGCGAGGAGCTGCCGATGTACCGGCTGTACAAAAGTTCCACGTTGATTTAATACTTCAATGTTGTCAAAATTAGTATGTGTTCGGAAAATCCGATTACAAGCAAATAGTGAGTTTTTAGGAGTGGTGTCATGTCTGTTACGATTCAAGATATTGCCAAAGAGGCCCAGGTTTCGGTCGCAACCGTTTCCAGAGTGATCAATAATTCCAAAGCGGTTAGTCCGGAGCTGAAAAAAAGAGTAAATGATGTAATTCAAAAAAGAAACTTTAAGCCGAATTCCTTGGCCAGAGGTTTAATCATGAATCAAACCAACATTATCGGGATCATCGTTCCGGACATTTCAAATCCGGTATTCGGTGCCTTGACCAGGGGGATTAACAGTTTCTGCCAACAGAAAGGTTATACTTTAATGGTATGTGAATCGGGGGGACAACAGGAAAAGGAAATTGAATTGCTGGGGGTATTGGCCAATAAAAAGGTTGATGGGGTTTTGTTTGCGGGAGTCGACGTTAATTCTACCCTGGTGGAAGAAATGAAAAGGAGAGATTACCCCATCGTGCTGGTCACCCAAGAAGCTTCGGAAGGAGACGAGGTTATTCATACGGTTATTCATGACAATGTGAAGGCTACGTATGATGCGGTTTCTTTTTTAATTGAAAACGGGCATAAAAAAATTGCTTTTATAGGCGGACCGGAAAACGACTATTCCTCTGGACAAAAACGTTTAAAAGGATACGAGCTGGCCCTGAAAGAACAGAACATTGAAGTTCCGGATTCTTATATCGAGCATGGGAACTTTTCCTTCGAATCCGGGTATGAGTGCATGAGAAAAATATATGAAGAAAATAATGTTCTGCCAACCGCCGTCATGGTATGCAACGATGTTATGGCGATTGGGGCTATCCGGTTTTTAAAAAATGCGAAGGTTTCGGTACCTGCGGATATTTCCATTATGGGTTTTGACGACTTGGAGTTCGGCAAGTATTTCAGTCCCGAATTGACAACGGTTCGAATCTCGTATTTTGATGAGGGGCTAAAAGCCGTGAAGACTCTGTTCAAGCTGATTCACCATAAGCAGCAAGCTATACCAAAAACCCAATTTATTCCGCATAAAATTATAAGAAGAATTAGTGTGCGCCAAATATCTCTTTGAAAAGGTGCAAAATTTCTATTGATTTTTACCAAAAATTCGAGGTATAATATACACACATCGGGAAAAGGTTTTCCTGAAATTGATTCGGAAAACCTTGCTTCTGAGGAAATAAGGGGGGGATTAGGGGTAAAAATGAGAGTTATTTTTTTGAGTAGCAGGAAAAGGTTTTCCTAAAGATGATTTTAAAGGGGGATAAATTTTTTTAGCCATTCAAGAAAGCGTTTCCTATTTGTTTTTTTGTATTAGAAGGTTAGCAATTTATACTTAGATGGGGGTACTTTCATGACACTGTTAAAAGGGAAAAAATTTTGGTTGCCTTTAATTGCGGGTTCTCTTGTTTTTTCGTTGGCAGGATGCGGCGGGAATTCGGCCAAAACGGAGCCGGCAACAAACGGCACAAAAGACCCGGTGACCATCACCTTTTCGTTTGACCAAGGAATCGGGCAGCCGGCGCAAACGCTTGTTGATGAATACAACGCAAGCCAGGATCAGTACGTTGTCAAAACGAAAATCCTGCCGCAGGACGCCAATGTGGTTCACGATGATTTTGTGAATAAGCTGGCCTCCGGCGATAAAAGCGTGGACGTTATGGCTTTGGACGTCGTCTATGTGGCAGAGTTCGCGGCTGCCGGGTGGTTAACCGATCTAACTCCGTATTTTGATCAAGCAACGCAGGATAAATATTTGCCGGGTACCATTGAAACGGCAACATACAACGGTCAACTTGTCGCTTTTCCGTGGTTTACAAATGCAAGCGCTCTCTTTTACCGTAAAGACGTCCTTGATCAATTGGGTGTAGAACCTCCTACTACGTATCAAGGCTGGATGGATCTGCAAAGCAAAGTGCAAGGCATGAACGATGTTCAATACACAGGGGTTTTTCAAGCGGCTCTGTCCGAAGCGTTGGTATGCAACTGGGTTGAATATGTAGCCAACAACGGTGGAGAGATCTTGGATGCATCAGGCAAACCGGTTGTCAATTCGGAAAATAATATCGAAGCGACGCAAATCATGCTTGATATGGTCAAAAACTATGCTCCTCAAGGTGTAACAACTTATACCGAGCCGGAAAGTGAGCAAGTATTCTTGGACGGCAAAGCGCTTTTTATCCGGGATTGGTCCGGATTCTGGAGCCAAGCCAACAAAGAAGGTTCCAAAGTAAAGGATAAAGTGGGCGTTGCCGCTCTGCCGGTTGGTCCTAAAGGAACCGAAGCGCATTCCACTTTAGGCGGTCTGAATTTGGTGATCAATAACTCCATCGATGACGAGCATAAAGCGGCTGCCGTCGACTTTATCAAATATTTGTCCAGCGAAAGCGTACAGAAGAAAATGAATTTGATCGCCGCCCAACCGCCGGTATTAAAAGAGGTTTATCAAGATCCCGAAGTTTTGAAAGCGAATCCATTCTACGCGGATTTCTATGACATTATTATGAATGGGAAAGCAAGACCGATGTCTCCTCATTATTCTAGAGTTTCCGATTCGATTCAACGTAATATCCATGCGGCGCTGTCGGAACATATCGATATAAAAACGGCTTTGGACACCATCCAAAGTGATCTCGAAGCATTAAGCAAATAAAGAAAATGGACGGTTTGGACTGCAGGCAGGGTTAAAAAGTTGAACTATTGATTGTACGGATCGGGGCAACTTAAATAATACCCGCTTCGCTGCAGTCCATGCCGCCAGAAGGAGTTAATGAGGGAATGAAGAGTTTAAAGCAAAGAAAGGAAACCAGAGACGCCTGGCTGATGATGTTCCCTGCGCTAGTTATTTTATTGGTCATTGCGGTTTATCCGATTTTAAGGACATTTTGGTTAAGTCTGCATGAGATGGTGCTTACGGATCCGGGCTCAGGATATCCGTTCGTCGGTTTAAAAAATTATTCCGATATATTTCGGGATGAAAGAGCGGGAGCTTCGATTTTTTTTACATTTAAATTCACGATTGCAACCGTTTTTTTAGAATTAATCGTTGGTTTTGCTGCGGCGATGATTATGAACAAAACGTTTAAAGGCAGAGGATTGGTTAGAGCGGCGATTCTTATTCCATGGGCGATTCCGACTACCGTATCGGCCCTGATGTGGAAATTTATATATAATGACCAGTACGGTTTGTTTAATGATGTGCTGTACAGACTTGGGATGATTGACGGCTATAAAGCCTGGTTAAGCACGGAAAGCGGTACATTCATGGCGCTGGTTATTGCGGATGTTTGGAAGACGGCTCCGTTTATGGCGCTGCTCATCTTGGCGGGGCTGCAAATGATTCCCGGCGATTTGTATGAATCGGCGAAAATCGACGGCGCCAATGCTTTTCAGGCGTTCGTAAAAATTACTTTGCCGATGGTCAAGAGCACCGTGCTCGTCGCTCTTCTTTTCAGAACGATCGACGCGTTCAGGGTATTCGATTTGGTTTCCGTGATGACCGGCGGGGCAAACGGTTCGGAAAGCGTATCTCTATATGCTTACGCCCACCTGATGAAATTTCTGAATTTTGGCTATGGTTCAGCGTTATCGATTCTGATCTTCTTGGTCGTGTTTGCCATTAGCTTAATTTATATGAAATTAATCGGCAAAAATCTGGCCTAGTATTTTTCGGAAAGGAGGGAAGTTCCAATGGATCTTAAAATATCGAGGACGTTAAAGTCGAGCTTATTATATGTGTTGGTTTTGTTATTTTTAGCCTTCATTTTGCTGCCCTATATCTGGCAATTTTTAACTTCGATTAAACCGCTTGCGGAGATATCGGCCATTCCGGCCAAATGGATACCTGGCAAAATTAACGTTGAATATTATTTTAATGTATTCCAGAAACATCCGTTTGCCAGATATTTATTCAACAGTGTGATTGTTGCAACGATCACCACCGTTGTAAGCATTTTAATTGGCGCTTCGGCATCCTATGCCTTGGCGAGACTGCGCTTTAAAGGGAAAAAAGTCATCCTGCTGTCCATCCTGACGATTTCCATGTTTCCCACCATTTCCACGGTCAGCCCTTTGTTCTTAATCTTGAAAAAGATGGACTTGTTAAATACGTATGCCGGGCTTGTTATCCCTTATACAACCTTTGCTTTGCCTATGGCGATCTGGTTATTAACGAACTTCTTCAGTCAACTGCCGAAGGGCTTCGAGGAAGCGGCAACCATCGATGGGTGTTCCAGGCTGCAAACTTTTTTCAGAATTATGCTGCCGCTCATTAAACCCGCCACCTTTTCGGTAGGCCTTTTGGTTTTTATCAATTCCTGGAATGAGTATATTTATAGCTTGACTTTTATGACGGACGACAGCATGAGAACGGTGCCGGTTGGGATCGCGCTGTTTCCCAGCAATTATGAACTGCCATGGGGTGACATGGCGGCGGCGTCCATCGTTGTAACGGTTCCGCTCATCGTATTGGTTTTAATCTTCCAGCAGAAAATCATTGCCGGCTTAACCTCCGGGGGGATTAAAGGATAGAAACTTCAAAGGGAGAATGAGGATGAATAAAATAAGATTTGGGCTTATAGGTTCAGGGTGGAGAGCTGAATTTTACATTCGTATTGCAAAGGCCATTCCCGAGAAATTCGAATTAACCGGGGTGGTGATTCGGAACCGGGAAAAAGGAGAGGAGTTCGCCCGGAAATTTGGAGTAAACGTCGTCCATTCGCTGGACGAGCTGCTCAAAAGCCAGCCTGATTATGTGGTGTTATCCGTCAAAAGAGGTTTTGTTACCGATTATTTAATCGATTTATTTAAAAAAGGAATCCCCGTTTTATGCGAGACCCCACCGGGAGAATCGATAGAAGCATTGGAAGAGCTATGGGAACAGTCCAATAAATACAACGCCAAAATTCAAATCGCCGAACAATATTTTGTGCAACCGCTGTATGCCGCTTGGTTAAAGGTGATTCAAGACGGTAAACTAGGAGAAGTCAGCAATATGAATCTATCGTCCTTGCATGGGTATCACGGCGTCAGCATCATCAGAAAGTTTTTGAACGCGGGATATGAAAACTGTATCATCTACGGGAAAAGGTTTTCCTTTGATGTCACGGAAACGTACGGACGGGAAGGGATGGTCGTTGACGGGCAGATTTTTTCCTGTACAAGAGACCGTTTGACATTGGAATTCGATCATGGGAAAGTCGCGTTTTTTGATTTTTCCGATCCGGCGCAGTACCACTCTTTTATCCGTACCCGCCAACTGACCGTACAAGGCGTAAGAGGCGAAATCGATGACCTGACCGTGCGATATCTTGCGCCTGGCAACGTGCCGGTAACGCAGGAATTAAACCGTATCGACTTAGGCAAATACAACAATCAGGAATGGTCTCATTACGGAATCATGTTGGGTGAAGAATTCGTTTATAGGAATCCGTTTGCGAATGCTCGATTGAACGATGATGAAATCGCCGTGTCCGCTTGCTTGGAGCGGATGGGGGAATACTTGGCTGACGGAATCGAATTTTATTCATTAAAAGAAGCGCTGCAGGATACTTATATTTCTTTGATGATGGACGCGGCGCTTAAAAATCCGCATCAAGAAGTAAGAACTTCAACAAGAATATGGGCTCAGTAAGCGGATTCCGGGGGACTGACATGTTCAATTTTGATCATCCAATCGAGCTTCAAAATAATAGTAACGATCTGCTCGTGGCAGGAGAAATTCTGATCGATATGATATCCGCGGACTATAATGATGATTTTACATGCCATACTTACCACAGGTTTTTTGGCGGGTCGCCCTCCAATATCGCGATGAACGCGAAGAAATTAGGAATTCGGCCTGTTGTAGCATCGGCCGTGGGGGAAGACGGATTAGGAGCCTTTTTAATCAATGAATTAAACAACGCCGGTATAGATACGAGTTATGTTCAGAGGGCAGCTGATTATTCCACGAGTATGGTCGTCGTAACAAAAAGTCAATCTACGCCGATTCCTGTTTTTTATCGAGGAGCGGATTATCACCTGTCTTACACTGCGGAGCTTGAAGAGGCTTTGAAAAATGCCAAAGTCGTACATTTCTCCTGCTGGCCCATCTCCAGGAGACCGGCGAGAGACACGATTGAAAAGATCATAGCAGCGGCAAAAACGAATCGATTATTGGTCTGTTTTGATCCAAACTACCACCCGATGTTGTGGGAAGACGGTGAAGATGGCGTCCGGTATGTGAAGTCGCTCATCGGGAAGGTGGATATTGTAAAACCGTCCGAGGACGATGCGGAAAGATTGTTTGGCAAACAAACGCCCGAACGATATCTGGAAACGTTTCTGAAGCTTGGGGCGAAACTTGTCATCCTGACCTTGGGAAAAGACGGCGCCCTGGTTTCCAACGGTTCGGAAACCGTCCGCTTCGCCACCTTGGCCACCGAGGTGGCGGATACGACGGGTGCGGGAGATGCCTTTTGGTCGGGATTTTACGCGGCGGCGGTAAAAGGGTATACGATCAGACAAGCCTTGACCCTGGGGTTTGCGGTCAGCGCCTATAAGTTGAAATATACCGGCGCCATTGCCGATTTGCCAAAGCTGGAAGTCATAAAAGACATGTATGGATTACGGGAGGAGTAAAAAAGTGGCAGTCCATAATCAAGTGCAACTGATCACGTATCCGGATTCGTTAGGAGGTGATTTAAAGACGCTCAACCGCGTTCTCTCCACGTATTTCCCGGATATCTTTAAAGGCGGAGTCCATATTCTTCCGCCGTTTCCTTCCTCGGGAGACCGGGGGTTTGCTCCGCTTACGTATTTGGAAATTGATCCGAACTTCGGCACCTGGGACGATGTGAAAGCAATTGGCGAAAACTTTGACGTATTGGTCGATTTGATGGTGAATCATATTTCGCGGCAGTCACAGTATTTTCAGGATTTTCTCCAAAAAGGCCGGAAATCCGAATACGCTGATTATTTTATTACGCTGGATAAGATTTGGCGAGACGGAGAACCGGTACAAGCGGATATTGAAAAAATGTTCTTGCGCAGACCGCTGCCGTATTCGGCGTTTACCATCGAAGAAACCGGCCAGGAAGAAAAGGTGTGGACGACGTTTGGAAAAACCGATCCCTCCGAACAAATCGATTTGGATGTAAACTCGCCGAAGGTCAAGCAGCTGTTTAGCGACTTCTTTATGCATTTTAAAAGGCATCATGTGAAAATCGTACGTCTTGACGCTGTCGGATATGTCGTTAAAAAATTGGGCACGAGCTGCTTTTTCGTGGAGCCGGAAATCTACGAGTTTCTCGATTGGATCAAAGGGCTTGCCGAGTCCTTGGGAATCGAATTGCTTCCCGAAGTGCACGCTCATTACTCCATCCAGTACAAACTGGCGGAACGCGGCTATTGGATTTACGATTTCATTTTGCCTTATCGCATATTGGAGGCGTTCATCAATGAGTCGGGCGAATCTCTGAAGCAGTATCTGAAAGCTCGGCCGCCTAAACAGTTTACGATGCTGGACTGCCATGATGGCATTCCGGTCAAGCCGGATTTGGACGATTTGCTGGATACCCAAGAAGCGAGAAAATTAGTCGATACCTGCCTGGAAAGAGGGGCGAATCTTAGCCTGATTTTATCGGACGAGCATAAAGCCGAGGATGGTTTTGATGTTCATCAAATCAGATGCTCATACTACTCCGTTCTAAATGGCGATGACGATGCTTATTTGGCTGCCCGGGCGCTGCAGTTCTTTACGCCGGGCGTACCCCAGGTTTATTATGTCGGACTGCTGGCCGGGGAAAACGATCTTGAAAATGTGAAAAAAACCGGGGAAGGGCGGGAAATCAACCGCCACAATTTTACCCTTGGGGAAATCGAACAAGCTTTGGAAAAAGCAGCGGTTCAGAGACTGTTGAAGCTGATCCGGTTTCGCAATGAATATGAGGCGTTTAACGGGGAGTTCCAGGTGCTTAACTCCGCGGCGGATGAAATTCGGCTTTCCTGGCAAAAGGATGAAACGCGGTGCACCTTGTTCGTTAATCTTAAAACGAAGCAGTCGGTCATCGATTACACGGATGAAAATGGCGTTATGAAACAATATTTTGTATAACAGAGGATGTGCTTGAGATGACAGTATTGCCAATTCATAATCACGGATTGAACGCAAGCCGGCTTATTTTTGGATGTATGGGGCTTGGCGGAGGCTGGAGCCGGGATCCCATTCTAACCGAACATGTAAAGCAGGCGCATGAAGCGGTGGAGACGGCTTTGGCCAGCGGGATCAATATGTTCGATCATGCGGATATTTACGCCTACGGAAAAGCTGAGACCGTCTTTGGCCAGGTGTTGCAGGAAAAACCGGAGTTAAGAGAAAAAATGATCGTTCAATCCAAGTTAGGGATTCGCTTTCCGGATGAAGCGGGGGGCATTCCGGCTCGTTATGATTTTTCCAAGGCCTATATTTTGGAGAGTGTGGACGGGATTCTTTCCAGACTGGGGATTGACTACTTGGATATTCTGCTCTTGCATCGACCGGACGCGCTCATGGACGCGCGGGAAGTAGGGCAAGCCTTTCATCAGTTAAAAGCATCAGGAAAAGTCCGCTATTTTGGCGTTTCCAACATGAGCGCCGGACAAATTCGTTTATTCCAAGCCCATTGCAGTGAAAAGCTGGTGATAAACCAGTTGGAACTGAGCTTGCACAAAATCGGCTGGCTTGAAACCGGCATCCATGTGAATCAAGACGCGGCGAAGGGCAATATTTTTCCCGAGGGCACACTTGAATTCTGCCAACTGGAAAACATTCAGCTCCAAGCCTGGGGTTCGTTGGCCAAAGGCTTATATTCAGGAGCCAGCCTGGAGAATGCCAGCGAAAGTGTGAAAAATACGGCTCAGCTAGTTAAGCGGCTGGCGGAAGAGAAGCACACTTCGCCGGAAGCGATTGTGCTTGCGTGGCTGATGAAACACCCTGCCGCCATCCAACCGGTCATCGGGACAACCAGCCCCTCCCGAATTCAGGCGTGCGCGGAAGCCGAAAACATCGTATTGAGCCGCGATGAATGGTACACCTTATACGTTAGCTCTCGAGGGGTAGGCTTGCCTTGATTTGAAATAACAACCCAAAACGACAAACGCTTGGGCCCACCTGGCCCAAGCGTTTGTTTGTTTTGTTGCATCGTTTGTTCTTAGTTTCTTACTGCGCCTTCACATATTCCGCCGATTTGATCCCGGCTTGGCGGCCGAAAATGATGATTTCCGCTACGGAGTTGCCGCCGATCCGGTTTTGGCCGTGCAGGCCGCCGGTTACTTCTCCGGCTGCAAACAGGCCTGGGATGGCTTGGCCTTCTTTATTCAATACTTCCGTGTTGGTGTTGATTTTTACGCCGCCCATCGTGTAGTGGATTCCGGGGCCGATTTTGATGGCGTAGTACGGACCCGCGGACAAGTCGTTGTCCATCCCGGTCGTTCTGCCGAACTCGGCGTCGTTTTTGTTTTTCACCGCGCCGTTCCACGTGTCCAGCGTCGCTTTCAACGCATCCGCCGGTACGCTCATTTGCTCGGCCAACGCCTCGGTGGAATCCGCTTGGAGCACAAAGCCCATTTTTTCGTACTGTTCGATCGCTTTCACGCGTGATTTGACGCCGGAATCAAATACGAGATAAGCGGATTTTTCCGGCAGTTTATTAATTGCCGCCGTGACATTGTCCCGGGTGTCCATCTCGTTGGTGAACCGCTTGCCTTCGCTGGACACGAGAATCGCGCCTTCCCCGCGAACGGCTTCCCCGATCAGATACGATTTTTCCTGCTGCACGGTCGGGTGAACCTGGATTTGATCCATATCGACCGTCGTACCGCCGAGTTTTTCGATCATCTGAATGCCGTCGCCGGTACTGCCGGTCTGGTTCGTGGTCACATATCCTTGCAAATCCGGCCGAACTTTAGAGATCATATCCATATTGGCCCCGAAACCGCCGGTCGTCACGACAACGGCACCCGCGGTGATCGTTTTTTCATCCGTTTGGTTAAAAAGCACTTTGACGCCGTTTGCCTTGCCGTCTTTTTCCGTAATCTCTTTGACGTCAGCGTTCACGAACAGTGGAATTCCTTGTTCATTGACGTTCTTCAGCAACCCGTTGACAAGGTATTGCCCGACGGCGGAGCCGTCTTCGGGACGGTGGGTGCGTTTTTCGCTCATCCCGCCCGTAATCGTAATATTGTTCAAGCGAATCCCGATCGAATCCAGCCAATCGATCGCCGCTGCGGAATTATCAACGAAGTAGCGGAGCATCTCTTTGTCGTTGGTGTCATGGCCGCCTTTTAAAGTTTCTTCATAAAATAAATCATTGCTGTCTTCGATGCCTTGCTCTTTTTGAAATTTCGTTTCGGAAGCATTCATCCCCGACGAGGCTTTCGTCGTGTTTCCGCCGGCCACCGGCATTTTTTCGAAAATCACCGGGTTCATCCCGCTGGCTTTCGCTTCAAGCGCGGCCGTCATCCCGGCGCCGCCCGCGCCGACGATGATGATATCGTATTTGTCCTTAAGCTGGTCGATTGGCGTATAGCTCGTTTGCGACGCGCCCGAAACGGCTTCGGCTTCTTTGCCTGCGTCCTTGTTTCCGGCGTTTTGGCTCTGGTTTTGGTCCTGGGTCTGGTTCTTGGTCTGATTTTGGTTCCCGCCGCCGCATCCCGCCAGTACGAGGACGAGCGAGAGAACGAGGATCAGTGCTGTCGTTGTTTTCTTGGTCATGATTACCCCTCCACTTTCTATGCCTGTTGTTCCCGTTTACTATAGCATGATTGCCTGCAAAATTTTGTGAACAAATTCACAAACTGTGTGAAACAATTCATAGTCCGGAAAGAAAACAACGCCGCCAATATCGATCGGCAGCGTTGTTTTCTTATTTTTTCTTGGCAGGTGTCCATTTGTGTCCGCAGTTCATACAGCCGTTTACAATCGTGCTTCTTCCGACAAAGCCAACCAATATGCTGACAGGCAATGAAAAGAATATAAAAACTAGCCCGAGGGGCCCCAAAAAGCCAAAAGCCGAAGCCGTATTGGCGGAAATGAGCATCACGCCGTTAAGTATAAAGAGGAAAATGCCGAAAAGAATCATGGTGACAAGACAGGTAAACAGGTAGGCGAAGCTGTACCCCCGCTTGTTGGCAGCGATCTGCGGGGACTTGCATTTTCGGCAAACAACGGTTTTTTGGTTTGCGCTGTTAGCCGGATTTCCTGCTCCTGGGGACGTAGCGGCAGACGCGCGGCTTGGCGAGTTGCCGGCCGCTCTGACCTGCCCGCTGGCCGTTCGTCCGGCTTGAGGCGCGGATGATCTTTGCGCCGGGCTTGCGGTTGGTTTCGATGGGCGTTGCACTTCCTTAGATTCCCTCCAATTCATAATTCCAGGTCTGTAGACCTATTCGACAAATCTCTCCCAAATCCTTCTAAAGACCGAGCGTAACCTGGTTCCTGCCGTTATTCTTGGACTCATACAAGGCCGTGTCGACGGATTCGATAATTTGCTCTTTCACAATGCCGGATGTTTGGGTGGTGACTCCCGCCGAGAAGGTCACCATAATAGGTTCTCCATGCTCTTCCGGAACCGGAATGGGGGTTTCTCGAACCGTTGTTAACAATCTGTTTCCGATTTTTTCCGCTTCCTTAAGTTCGGTCTCAGGCATTAAAACGGCGAATTCTTCTCCGCCCCAGCGGGCCACAACATCGGTATCCCGCACATGGCTTTCCAGTTGCTTGGCTACCGTTGACAGCACAAGATCCCCGATGCGGTGACCGTATGTATCATTGATGTCTTTAAAATGGTCCAGATCGATCAGTAATAACGAAAGCGGGCGGACATATCGATTGGAGCGAATGATTTCTTCGTCAAGGCGCTGCTCAAAATGCCTCCGGTTCGCCAGCTTCGTCAAATCATCCGTAACGGACAGCTCGTACAGCTTCTTTTCGGCGGTTTTTCGGTCGGTAATATCATTTAATACGACGATAATACCGCTTACCAGACCGTCATCCTCGACGGGATAGGTATCCGCCAAAAACGTGGAAGCCCCCTGGCCGTCCGGAACCTGGAGCTCGAATTGCCCCGTTTTTTTGCGCTGAGCCAGCAGTTGAAAGATTTGATCTACCGCTTCGCCGGATACTTTGGCGCCAACCTCCCAAAAAAAGTGATCCAACACCTCGTCTTGTTTCATTTTCAAAAGCCGGCACATCGCCGGATTGCACAAGTCGATTTTTCCGGTGCGGTCGATTCCGATCATTAAGGCGCGAGAGTTTTCCACGAAAATGTTTTGCTTGTTGATGAGTCTGGATCTTACTTTCAGCGCCCGATTCATGATGAAAATGAGCAGCGTACAGATCCCCACCTCCAGCACCCCCGAAAAAACCGCATCCCCGTTGATGCCGCGCATATGCCAGAGGACGTTGACGGCACTGATCACGACACAGGACATCAGGACGAAAACCGATTCTTTCAGAGAGAAAAACAATAACGTTAAAATGATAGGCACGATAAAAATCTCAACGCTGAACACATGGTTCGAGTGTTGAGACCTCAGAAAATCCCAAGCGTAGCTTAAAAAGATAATAATGCCCAACATCAGGCGGATCGCGAAATTTCTTTTCCTGGGGAACGATTTCATCCATAGGGGCGAGGCGACGAAATAGGTAAACACGATCAGGAGCGCGATGGCCAGCAATTGGATCGGCAGCGGAATATGCCCGTAAAACCTGAATTCGATAAAAAGAAAACACGCATATAATAGAAGAACTCCGGTGTTCTTCAGAATGCCGATGATGATATTTTTTATTTTCCCCATCTCCTCGGATAATCCATGCTCATGTCGAAAATTGTAGCCTCCTGGAGAGGGGGAGTCAATGAAAATCTTTGATCCGGAGGACAAAGTTTCCAAGCGGGAGCATCCGCTCATTTTCTCTCGAATTACATGTTTGCCGATGGAGGGATAGTTCTTGGCGGCCTACATTTCCTTCTGATATTTGTTCATATAATAGAGGCCGATTGCGGTATGGAGCAGAAAAACGGCTACAACCGCCAGCGTGACCCATAAGGGGGTTGAAATGAGGATCGTCATGTATGCAATGCCCATAATGAGCCACTGGGTGATGTCACCGGCTTTCGCTTTGGCCCGATGGCGGATCATCGTGTTCCGCTCATCGCTTATTTCGATTTCCGTTTGCTTTACGAACTCGGGATTCTTGGATTCATACCGTTTCATATAGAGCTGAGCCACGCTCATCCCGATCAATCCCGCCCCGACGCCGATCAGCATTCCGGATACGGCTTTTACCTCCTCGCTTTTGAAACCGAAGCTGGCCGCGATACAGCAAATGCCCGCGATCAACGCAACTATATAAACCGATGTTTTTATTTTCATGATGTCTCCTCCTCATAGATGAAAATGTCTTCTATACGCATACCGAAGTATCGGGCAATCTTGAAGGCCAGGATGATGGACGGATTGTACCGCCCGTTCTCCAGCGAGCCGATCGTCTGCCGTGAAACCTTGAGCGCAGCAGCCAGATCTTCCTGACTAATCCCGTCCCGTTTGCGTATTTCCTCAAGCCTGTTTTTCACATATTCACCTCAAATACTTGAAATGGAAAGTTAACTTTACATAAAAATTAACACACCCAAACGTTGAATGTCAAGTTAGCTTTCCATGTGATCATCTTCTCGGCCGGATTTAAAGCGGCAGGGGAGGTTTCTCTCCCATCCTCTAGCAACGCTTAAAGTATGGAGCTGCATCAAAAGAACCGCCGGAGCGAGATGCCCCGGCGGTTCTTTTACATAGCTTCCATCTTCTGCGCCGTGTACAGGCGGTAGTAAAGGCCGCGGCGGGCGATCAGTTCGTCATGCGAGCCGCATTCGGCGATGCCTTTGTCCGAGACGTACATGATCCGGTCGCAGTTTTTTACGGTAGACAGCCGGTGCGCGATGATGAACGAGGTGCGCCCCTTGAGAAGCTCGTTTAAGCCTTTTTGCAGCAAACGTTCGGTTTTGGCATCGATGGACGAGGTCGCTTCGTCCAGGATCAGGATGCGCGGATCGGCGAGCAGCGTCCGGGCAAACGAGATGAGCTGGCGTTGCCCCTGGGACAGCTTCGAGCCGCGCTCGTTCACCTCCGTCTGATACCCCTGATCGAACTCGCGGATGAACTCGTCGGCGCATACCGTCTTGGCGGCGGCGATAATTTCCTCCTCGGTGGCGTCCAGCCGGCCGTAGCGGATATTGTCCAAGATCGTGCCGGAGAAAATAAAGCTGTCCTGCAGCATAATCCCCATTTGGCTGCGCAGGGACTTCAGCGTTACCTGGGAAATGTCTTCACCGTCGATCAGGATCCTGCCGTCCGTTATGTTATAGAACCGCGATATCAGGTTGACGACGGTCGTCTTGCCTGCCCCGGTCGGGCCGACGAGTGCGATGCTTTCCCCGGCCTTCACCTCGAAGGAGAGATTCTCCAGGATGTTAAGTCCCGGGTCATACGCGAAGGTGACGTCGTCAAAGGTCACATTGCCTTTCACCTGCGGCAGTTCCTTCGCGTTCGGAACGTCGCTGACGGTGACCGGCTCATCCAGCGTTTCGAAAATCCGCTCCAGATAAGCGACAGCGTTGATAAAGTTGTTGTACAGGTTGGACAGGTTCAGGATCGGCTGCCAGAAGCGGGCCGCATAGTTGCTCATTGCAAGGATCACGCCGAAGGTGACCTCCGCCGGATTTAGCGCAAGCAGGCCGATCATGTAGATCAGCATCGTCACGATCGTTGCCAGATTGTCGACCGAAAACGGAATCAGCGCGTTGTAGTGGATCGCCCGCATCCATTCGCGCCGGTAATTGCCGGCCAGGCGGGTAAATATCCCCTCATTGCGTTGCTCGCGGGAGAAAATCTGGGTCACGCGAATGCCGCTGATGCTCTCCTGCAAATAAGCGTTCATGTTGGAGCTTTTGTTCGATACCGCTTGCCATGACCGGCGCTGCTTGTTTTTAATCATCAGCATGATGCCGAGGAACACCGGCAGCCCCGCAAGCGTGATCAGCGAAAGCCGGACGTCAACGGCGAACATGAACGCGGCGATAAAGATCAAGTTGAGCAATTCCAAAATAAAGTTGATGATGCCGTTGGACAGTACGTCGGAAACTGCGTTGACGTAGTTGACGACCCGGATCAGGATCTTGCCCTGCGGCCGGTCGTCGTAATATTTGAACGGAAGCTCCTGCAAATGCTTGAACAGGTCCGTCCGGATGTCGAAGATGATATCCTGGCCGACGACCGTCATAATACGGGAGCGGATCGTCGCCAGGATCACGCTGACGACGATCGTCGCCAGCATCAGCGCCGACCAGCCCAGCAGGGGAAGGACGGCCTTCTCGGGAATCGTCACGTCGACGACGTGCTGCATGATCAGCGGGGCCGACAGCCCGATCGCCGCGGACAAAGCGCTGAGCGCAAAGGCGACGAGCATCGGCTTTTTCTGCCGCTTAATATAGACCATCGCACGCCGGAAGTGCTTGATGTCAAAAGGCGATTCCAGGTTTTCGTCGATGTCGAATCTATTCCTTGCCATTTGCCGTCACCGCCCTTCCAACGCCTTCGTTCTGCAGCATAAACACATCGTAATAATAACCCCGCTTCGCCAGCAGCTCGGTGTGGGTTCCTTCCTCGATCACCCGGCCTCCGTCTAGAATGAGGATACGATCGGCTTCGGCAGTCGTGGACACCCGCTGCGCAATAATGATTTTCGTGCAGGGGTATTCCAGCTCGCGCAGGCTTTTCTGGATATGCTCTTCGGTTTCAAGATCGACCGCCGAGGTCGTATCGTCCAGGATCAGAATCGGCCGGCGGACCGCCATGGCGCGTGCCAGCGCGATCCGCTGCTTCTGGCCGCCGGACAAGCCGACGCCGCGCTCTCCGACGATGGTGTCATATCCTTCGGGCATTTTGACGATAAAGTCGTGCGCCGCGGCGAGCCGGGCGTATTCGACGGTCTCCTCCTCCGGCAGGTCGGGATCGCCGAAAGCGATATTGCCGTCAATCGTATCGGAGAAGAGCAGCACGTCCTGGGTCGCGACGCCGATGTTTCCGCGCAGCTCATCGAGCTCAAGCTGCCGCACGTCCGTGCCGTCTACGAGCACGTGCCCCTCGGTCACATCGTAAAAGCGCGGGATCAAGTTGACGAGCGTCGTTTTGCCCGATCCGGTCGAGCCCATGATGGCAACGGTTTCACCCGGCTCGACCGTAAAACTCACATCGTCCAGCACCAGCGCATTGTCGTATTTAAAGCTGACATGATCGAATTCGATCCGTCCTTCATAGCGCTGGGGCTTCTCGGCATTATGCCCGTTGACGATCTGCGGTTTGGCATAATAGATCTCCACGATTTTGGTCAAGCTGGCGAAAAAGCGCTGAATGTCGTTGATGATGATACCGATGTTGCGCATCGGGTTGGAAACCGCCCACACCAGCGCAGCAAACGCCGAATATTCCCCAAAGGTGATCCGTCCGTTCATCACGAACAGCCCGCCGGCGATCATCAGGATCACGTTGAAGGCTTGCGCGAACGTTTCCAGATAAGGAAAATAGTCCAGCCATACGAGCGCGGCCGCTTTGTTGGCCTTTGAGAAGTTTTCGTTTTTCTCGATGAATTTCTCGATTTCGTACTTCTCGCGGGCGAAGGCTTTGACGACGCGGTTGCCCGAAATATTTTCCTGGGTCGTCGTGTTCAGCTGGGACAGCCGTTCGCGCAGGTCAACATACATGGGGCGAACGCGTTTCGCAAACATGTAGGCCACGATGAAAATCGGCGGCGACAGGATCAGCAGCCACCAGGTCAGTTCGGCGTCGATGGTGAAAAAATAAACAACCGCGGCAACGAAAATCGTCAGCGATTCGATGATCGTTTTGATAATCCACGCCATCGAGTGCCGAACCATGTCCAGATCGCCTGTCATCTTGGTCATGAGATCGCCGGTGCGGTTGTGATCGTAGTAATGCATGTCCTGTTCTTGGATTTTGTCGTACAGATAAATGCGGATGCGGTACAGCATGTTTTGCGAGGCCCGCTCGTACTGCATCATCGTTAAGTAAGCCAGACCCGTGCGCAGCAAGGAAAAGCCGACCATTCCCAGGCAGAGCATAATCAGCAATTGCCGTTCCTGCGTCAAGTTTTGCATGGCATCGGGCCCGGCGATAAACGTATCGACGATACGCTGGCCTATGTACGGATTCACGATCATGAGCGAGGAGCCCACGACGGAGAGGATGAGTGCCAGTATGTACCTGGTCCTGTCCCCGCGCAGATTTTGCCACAGCCATTTTAGTTCAAACATCTGATCACCTGCTTCTGTTTGTTCTCTCATTTACGCTGAAAGATGATTTTTCCAATTTGCAAATCATGGAGATTATACCATATCCATCAGCAGGTAAAACCCGCATATTCCCGCATGTTGACACGTAAGACTGCGTTTTCTTCATGGAATCATCCCTTTGCTTTTATTTCGTTACATTATTTAGAATATGAACTGGATATTAAGTTTTTTTATTGGTCTGAAAAAAATAATGAAAAGAGGGAAGCGCGATGATGACAGTCGGCATCACTGTAACCTCACTGTCCCGGGGCAACCGGGAAGCGGCCTGCCGGGTTTTTGAGCTGGCCATCCCCGATGCGTTTGCCCGGGAAGGGCTCGGACATTTAAAGGAAGACATCCGTGGGGAAATCGGGCATAAGCAAAAGCTGTTGGACGCGGCGCTGGCTTCGGCGGATGCGGACGTCAAGTTTTTGATCGCCAAAGTGGGGCGGGAGGTGGTCGGCACGATCTCTTTTGGCCCGTGCGGGGAGGAAATCCGGCAATGCACGACGGCAAACGAGCTGAATGACGTCGGAGAGTTGGGGAGCCTGTATGTGCTGCCTTCATACCAGGACCGGGGCGTTGGCTCGGCTTTGATCAGGGAGATGCTGACGCTGCTGGCCGGGCAGGGAGTCGGCCGGTTTTGCCTGGACAGCGGCTACCGGCGCGCGCAGCAAAAATGGCTGCGGAAATTCGGCCAACCCTATAAGGTGGCTAAAGACTACTGGGGCCCGGGCCAGGATCACATGATTTGGCTGTGCGATGTGAGGGATTTCGTGAAGTGAGGGAATCGTCGGCTTCTCTGGGCTCGGACAGACGTGCATGTCTCCTACGACAGAGTACATGCTCCCGGACAGGAGTAATGCCGCTGGCCCTCCGGATCTGGAATAGCGGAAAATTATGTTCTTATTTCTTGGCAAATCCGGGCTATGAGCAAAATAGAGACTTTAAAGGTTCTTATTTTCCGTAGACCGGGTAAAACAGGAGGGTTCCGAGGGGGGCGTGAGGAAATAGGTACAAAAAATGACGCTATTGATTCGAAAAAGGCAATGGGGCCGAAATAAGTACAAAAAATACCGCTATCGTGTTTTGCATATATCGGGATTTACATATATTTGAAAGCCGCTGACACTCCAGCGTTTTTTTTGCGTTTTCCGGCAAAAATAAATCACCCATAATTTAGGAAATATAGCGACGTTTTTTACATAGATTTAACAAAGGGGGAGGACGTTCCATAAGGCTTACATGAGCGGTGATAATAACATTTTTGCAAACGCTTACTTATCGGGTTTCTAGAGGCATTAGCAGATTGGCTTGTTTTCCGCATAGGTCTAAATCCTTCACATTATCATCCTTTTCCTTACAAAAAAAAGCAGCCGCGGGATTAATAACTTGCCGCGAATGGGAGGGGGTTTTTGGATCGGGCCATTTTATCAAAAGTCTTTAACGAAAATTTAATATCCCCTTAACGATGCATGAATTGAATGAAACCAAGCTAAAGCGTATCATTTCCTTCGATCATCATTACTTTGACTGGGAGGGAGTTTGGGAGTGAAAAGTAGGGTTGCGCTGACAAGCCGGGTGCTTGCGGTGGTTATGCTTTTAACCTCGTTATTCTCGGCGGGGTATGTTCCGGTTCGGCCGGCGCTGGCGGAGTCCGGGGACGTCAATGTGTTTGCCGGCGCGGGCGTAACGGCCACGGCAAACGGAGAGATATCGGGCGGTTATGCCTCGTCTAAATCGATTGACGGAAATGTTACAGATAGTAAGTGGTCTTATGAGGGAGATACGCAGTCCCCTGACGCGCAGAACCCTTATTGGCTCAAAATCGACGCGGGCTCGGAAGCGACGGTGCACAGGTTCGTGGTGGCCCATGCGGGCGCGGCGGGCGAACCGGACGGCTTCAATACCCGCGATTTTACGATTGAAACCAGTTCCGATGACGTGCATTGGACGACCGCGGTGACAGTGACGGACAACACGTACGGCACGACGGAACATGAATTGGATACACCGGTGACGGCTCGTTATTTCAAGCTGAACATCACCGATCCAGGGGATGCGAACGAAAACGGGAACTATCAGGCGAACATCTATGAGTTTGAGGCTTACGGTGCGTTCGGGGAAAATCCGGCTGCCGTACCGGTGACCGGCATTAAGCTGGACAAGCCGAGCTTGGAGCTTGCGGCCGGGGAATCGGAGCGGTTGATGGCGACGGTTGTGCCTAGCGATGCGACCAATCCTGCCTATACATGGTCGTCGGATAATCCGGCTATCGCCGAGGTAAACGCCGACGGTCTCGTTACGGCCAAATCGCCGGGTACGACCGGAATCACCGCGTCCACGGCGGATGGCGGTTATAAAGCGTCCGCGCTGGTCACCGTCACGGAGGTGGCATCGGTAGCTCTCGCTGACGGACAACTGATTGCGAAGAACAGCGTTTGGACCTATCTCGACAACGGCACCGATCAGGGAACGGCCTGGCGCGCCGTTGCCTTTGATGACAGCGAATGGAAGACGGCTCCGGCTTCGCTTGGATATGCCGGCAGCAGCAAACCGCAGCCGACAACCGTGATCGAATACGGCTCCAGTTCAAGCAATAAATACATTACAACTTATTTCCGCAAGGAATTCCAGGTAGCGGATGCCGACGCGATTAAACAGCTTTCCGCCGCTTTGATCCGTGACGATGGCGCGGTCATCTATTTGAACGGTCAGGAGGTGCACCGCACGAATCTGCCTCAAGGCGCCATCACGTACAATACGCTTGCTCCCGAAGCGGTGGGCGACGAGCGGGACGAGGAACATTTCGATATCGATCCGTCCCTGCTTGTTGACGGCACGAACGTGATTGCCGCGGAAGTCCATCAGCAGCGCGCGGACAGTTCCGACCTCTATTTTTCATTAGAACTGAACAGTTCCGACTCGACCCCGCCCGTACTTGGAAAAAATCAAGGGCTGCTGGGCGAATATTACACCAACAACGGCGATATGCCATTTAATTTTGTCGAACACAAAGCGACTATCGTCGACTCGCAAATCAACTTCACGAATCTCGACCCGGTCCTGCAAACCTGGGCGGGCAGACAGGACGACGCCAACGTGCGTTGGACCGGGCAGATCATGGCGCCGGAATCGGGCGATTATACGTTTTACATGATCGGCGACAACGGGTTCAAGTTATGGATCGACGATAAAGTCGTCATCGACCATTGGGTGAATGACTGGGACAAGGAGCAGACTAGCCAGCCGGTGACCCTGGAGGGCGGTGTCAAATACAACTTCAAGGTTGAGTATTTCGAGGATTACGGCGGCTCGAACCTGTATTTGCGCTGGTCGACGCCGAACATGCTCAAGGATATCGTGCCGGCGACCGCTTTTTATTTGCCGGAAAATTATACCGGGCCGATCTCGGGCAACTTGGCGGCGGACGGCCTGACCGTTTCGCTTAACCTGATGGCGGATCTGAGTGATTTGCCATCCGCTTTGAAGGACCATCTGTCGGTGAAAGCCGGCGGCAAAGAGCTTAAAGTCGAAAGCGTGGAGCAGGGCGCCGATCTGTCCGTGCTTAAGCTTAAGCTGGAGGCTACCGTCAAGCCCAAGGAACTCGTAAATGTCGTTTATGACGGGCAAGCCGTGCTGAAGTTTGCCGGCGGCGGAAGCGTGGACGGCTTTACCTTCAGTCCGGTCAACCAATCCGAAGCCGTGGACTATTCGCCGAAGGATATAGCGATGTCCCTTTACGGCGACGCGAAAACGACCCGTTCGTTTGCCTGGTATACCTCTTATGAGATCCCGGATAACGCGCCGGCCAATATTTTGGACAGCATCGTGGAAGTCGTGCCTGCCGATCAGGATTTCGATTCGGCGGCGGGGATGCGTTTTGTCGGCGATCCTAAGGATACGCAGATCCTTAAGAACTTAAATCTTGGCAGCACCACCGGCTCTTTTATCAGCCATAAGGCGATTGCGACGGGCCTTACTCCTGGAACGGCCTACAAATACCGGGTGGGCAGTGACGGCAACTGGAGCCAAACCGGTCGCATTACGACTGAGGGTAATACCGAGAACGAATACGATTTCCTGTATATGACGGATTCGCAGGGCGCGAATACCGAGGATTACCGCGTCTGGGCCAATTCGCTCAAGAATGCCTTGGACGACTATCCTGACGCAAGATTTCTGGTCATGCCCGGTGATTTGGTGGATGCTGGAGCGAACGAAGGACAGTGGAGCGATTATTTCGGCCAGCCGCAAGACCAGCTGATGAACCTGCCCTTGATGGCAACGATCGGCAACCATGAGGGGCCGAACAACAACAATTTTTTCTATCATTTTAATTTGCCGGACGACTCGCACACTGATCCCAAACCGAGAGGTACGGTCTATTCGTTTGATTACGGACCCGCTCATATCATGGTATTGAATACCGGTGATATCCCTTGGGACGCAGCGCAGACAAATTCGTTCAACAAGCAAATCGAGTGGCTGAGAAAAGAAGTGGCCCAAACGGACAAAAAATGGAAAATTGTAGCCTTCCACAAAGCGATTTATTCCGTGGGCAATCACGCTACCGATACCGATATTGCAGAGTTGCGGAAGAAGCTTTATCCGGTGCTGGACGAGCTTGGGATCGACCTGGTTTTGCAAGGGCATGACCATACTTTCATGAGATCCTATCAAATGTACAACAACCAACCCGTGACGAATGTGAAGAAGGACGCGAACGGCCGGCTGCTCAATCCGGACGGAACGCTTTATATGATCAACAACTCGCCGGGACGGAAATATTATCAAATCAATCCAAACGCGGACAAGTATTACGCTGCGACTTATCAGCAACCGAATAAACCGATTTATTCGGGCGTTCATATCACGGAGGACAACCTGACCATCAGCACCTATATTTCGGGTGAAGATACTCCGTTCGACAAGTATACGATCGTCCAAAACAGTGAAAAACCAAATCCGGTTGAAGGGCTGTCCGCCAAGATGGTTGACGGCAAGAAAACGGAGCTTTCCTGGACCAAACCGACAGATAAAAACGCTGATGACGCTGTTCGAGGCTTCCGGATTTACGAAGTGAACGGTAGACTTGGCCCGAATTGGAGCGTATACGTACCGGCGGTACAAGGTCAAACGGAATATCAATACACGGTAGACAAAACGGATCCTGCTTTAACGTACGAGTTTGCGGTTAGAGCGGTGGATAAGCGGGACAATTCGGACATTCAAACGGCCGTTTTGCAGGGCGATGTGCCGCCGGAGCCGACCGCTCCGGTGGTCGACGACGCGCGCAACACGTTTGACTGGACCGCGGTTCCGGGTTATGACGAGCCATCCGCTTACGAATATAGCGTCGATGGCGGCAAAACCTGGCAGCCGGTAACGGCCAAACCGCAGCCGGTAGGGGATTATGATTACCCCGCAGGCACGGTGCTGGTGCGCGTAAAAGGGGACGAAGCGGCAGGAACCGTAGCCGGTTTGCCGTTGGCTTCGGATAAACCGTTTACCGTAAACGGAGTTCGGGATACGTATGCCCTGTCGGGCGTCCTCAAGAGAGAAAACCAGCTTCAGGTGGACGTTGAGGTCGAGCGGTTGGCCGATTACACCGGCCCCGCCTACGTGGTGTTTGAGCTGCTGAATGGAAACGAGCCGTTGCTGATCAACGCTATTCCGCTGCAGGACGGCAAGCTAAATGTTTCCCAATATTTTAATGTCAGCGGAGACAAGTACAGTGTCAAAGTGTTTGTGTTCGACGAGTTTAACAGCAACCTTGAAGTGCCGCTCCAGCTGGCTAGACCGGTTATGTTTCAGTAACGGACAGAAAGAGAGGACAATACGGTGAAAAAATATGTGGCGGCCATCCTGGCGTTGTTGTTCGTGCTTACGCCGGTTTCGGTCTACGCCGCGGCTTCCTTCACGCTGGAGTTAAGCGTGAAGGAGGTGCTGCGCGGCGGCGAAATTACGCTTTCCGGAACGGTGGCGGACGAAACGGACGACGTCGTGGTCAAAATTGTGAGCCCGAATCAAACGGTTTTATATATCGATGTTATCTCTGCCGAAAACGGAGCTTATACGAAGACGGTGGCAATTCCGGAGACGGAAGACCTGGCGCCCTCCGGCGTTTATACGGTCGTTGCCGGCAACGGCGGCTTGACTCAGTCCGGTACGTTTACGATTCCGCGCAAAGGCGGAAATAATCCCGAGGAGCCCTCCAGACCAAATAACCCGAGCGGAGGCTCGAATTCGAATCCCGTCACAACGACTCCACCGGCGAATAATTCCGATTCCAAAGATATTCCGCCGGCCGCGGGACAGGTGAGCGGCGCAAATGTTCAGCTGGAATTGGCCAAGGACGGCCGGTATATTGCCGGCAGCGACGTATTGGCGAAAGCCGCGCAGCAAGCGAGCGATGCGGTGACGATCGAACTGCCCGCATCCGCCGCGGAAGCCGGATCGGCGCTGGAATTCCCGGCGAAATCGTTAACCGGACTGGAGGATCGCGAGATCGATCTGATCGTAACGTCCGGCAACCGAACCGTCCGTTTCCCGGCAGGCTCACTGGCGGTTTCCGCCGATGAGCTCACGCGAGTCCGCATCGTGCTGAACGCGGCCTGGAGCGATGAAGCCAAGGCGGTGGTCGAGCAGTCGCTGCGCGCAAATCCTGACTATACATCCACCGGCGTTGTGCTCTCCGTCGTGATACAACTGATCTCCGGCGACAACGTGACGGAAATCCATCAGTTGGACAAACCCGCTGTGGTAACGCTGAAGCTGACGGACGAGCAGGCGAAGCAGATTTCTGCGGATCTTGCCGGTGTTTATTATGCGGACGGCAAAACGCTTGTATATACGCCTGGTACGGTGAAGAACGGAACGTTTAACTTTACCGTTGGGCATTTCTCCTATTACACGATTCTGCAATACAGCAAAACATTTGTGGATTTGGTCGGGCATTGGGCGGAAAGCTCCGTCAAATCGCTGGCCGCCAAGGGTATCGTAAAGGGCGTCGACGAAAACCATTACGCGCCGGGACGCAGCATTACCCGCGCCGAATTCGTCGCTTTGATCATGCGGACGCTTGAGCAATCGGGCAAACTGCTGGCAGACCAAAGCACTGAGGGGGCATTTACGGACGTGCCGGCTGGCCAATATTACACCCGGAATGTGGCTGACGCGGCGGCGCTTGGCATCGTTACCGGATATAACGGCAAGTTCCGGCCGAACGACCAAATCACCCGTGAGGAAGCGGTCGTTGCGCTGGTCCGCGCTGCGGATTATTTCAACCTGGCGGCGAACGGGGGGCAGCCCGCTTTTACCGATGCCGGCAGCATTTCCGGCTGGGCGAAGGCCGCCGCCAGCAGCGCATGGAGCAAAGGCCTGATTCAAGGCGATGGGCAGAAATTCAGCCCGGACCGGGCCGTGACCCGTGCCGAGGTTGCTGTTATGGTTAAACGGCTGATTACGGACAGTTCTCTATAATAGGAGTTCAAAAAGTCAGGTTTTCAGCACCGAGAAGGTTGGATGAAGCTAGGGACTGAGTAGCGGAGCGTACGTTTTGGGTACGTGAGCAACGGAAGGCCCGGCTGAATTCAAGATTCGATGTCGAGTCCGCTCCTTGACCTGCTTCGTGATCAAAAGATGACTTTTTGAATTACCTCTATAAGTGCGAACAAGAAGGAGGAGAACCAAACGCAATGAAGAAGAGGATTTTTGCAGCGCTCATGACGGTGCTGCTGCTGAGCGGCTTGGTCCAGTCGATGCTTCCGGGCGCCGTTCCCGTTTCCGCCGCGGCCGCGGGCCCTGCGGTCCAGGGAGAACCGACGCGGAACGTCGCTTTGAACGCGACCGTGACGGCCTCGGGGCAATGCAACAGCAATGAAGCCGCCAAATTTGCCGTCGACGGCAAAACCGACACGAAATGGTGCGACAATACGAACGCCAAAATCAAATGGATGAAGCTTGATTTGGGCCAAGTGTACAACATCAATGAATGGGTCGTCATCAACGCGGGCATCAACGAAAGCAACAGCCCGTTCTGGAACACGAAAAATTTCCGCTTGCAAAAAAGCGCTGACGGCAAAACCTGGACGGACGTCGATGTCGTGCAAAACAATGCGCAGACAATCGTCGACCGCTATTTGCCGGAGCCTTTTTCCGCCCGGTACGTCCGGTTTTACGTAAGCAAAGGAGCACATGACTCCAATACCGTGCGCTTGTATGAGCTTGAGCTCTACGGGGTTGATGCCGGTCAAACGCCGGCTTATCCGCCGGCCAACCTCGATCCGGTCGACTACGTGGATCCGTTCATCAATACGCTCGGCGACAACGGCCAGACGAATCCGGGACCCACGATGCCGTTTGGCCTTGTTTCCCTGGGGCCCGATAGCGATGGCGGAGCGTTCAGCGGGTACTACTACCAGGATAAGAACCTGAAGGGTTTCTCGCACCTAAGATTCAGCGGCGCAGGCTGCAGCGGGGCGGGCGGCAACATTTTGATGATGCCGGAAACCGGCTCTTTCACGAAAAACGTCAACGAGTACAAGCAAAAATACGATAAAGCCAGCGAACAGGCTTCCGCCGGATATTACGCAGTGAACCTGAACTCCGGTGTCGGCGTTGAGTTGACCGCTTCGGACAATGTGGGCTTTCACCGGTATACGTTTCCGGCATCGGCAACGACCGGCTCCGTGCTGGTTGATCTGTCCAACTCGTATGCCGGCATGATCGACGCCAATCTTAAAGTGGAAAACAACAATGAAATTTCCGGCATGGTCAAATCGAAAAACGTCTGCGGATACGGATATTACGTTATGTATTATTCCATCCAGTTCGACCATGATTTCGACTCCTACACGTCCTGGCAGGGCGATGCGACGGGAACGGACGCGGTTCGCAGCGGGTCAAACAGCGGCGTGTGGGTGAACTTCCAAAACGCCGCCGGCAAAGTGATTCAGGCGAAAGTGGGCCTGTCGCCGATCAGCGTGGAACAGGCGAAATATGAGCGCGATCACGACATCGAGGGCTGGGATTTCGACGCTCAGCACGCCAAGATTCGCGGCGCCTGGAGCGATTTGCTCGGCAAAGTGGAAATCACCGATGCCGACGAAGAGAACAAACGGATTTTTTACACGCAAATGTATCATACGTTCCTTCATCCGAAAAACGTAACGAGCTCCGTCGGTACCTTCAAAGCGGGCCGGGACGAAAACACGATCCGGCAGGCTTCCGAGCTGGGCGACGATTTTGAGTACTACAACGGCTGGGCGACGTGGGACGATTTTCGCAAATACGCCTTGTTCTCCGTGCTGACGCCAACGGAATACAACAACATGGTGAAATCTTTGGCGGATCTGTACGAGACACGCGGCACCTATACGCAATTTGGGGACGGATACTGGCCGAGCCCGACAGTGCGGAACGAATTTAACGGCGCGGTCCTTCTGGACGCATATGCCAAGGGATTCCGGGATTTTGACGCGTACGCGGCGTTGAAGGGCATGGGCGTCGACGTGAACAACTTCGGCGATCAGGATAAAGTATCGGGTCAGTTGGAAAAAGCAAAAAGCGGTTATTTCCCGATGAAACTGGCCGAGCTGCTCGGCGACAAAGCGACTTACGAGAAATTCAAGCAGGCAGCTTTGTCTTATAAGGACCTGTGGAATCCGGATCAGGTCGACGAAAACGGCGACAAGATCGGGTTCTTTACCCCGAACGGGATTACCGTTAGCAGTGGGGATGTGACGGCGGTGGACAGATACGCCTACCAGGGGAACCTGTGGCATTACCGCTGGTCCGCTTCACAGGACATGAAGGGCTTGGCTGAACTGATGGGCGGTAAAACGGAAATGGCCAAGCAACTGTTGGACTTTTTCAATAGAGACGAATATATGGCCGTCAACGAGCAGGATTTGGAGGCGCCATATTTGTTCAACTACCTGGGTTATCCGTATTTGACCCAATATTTTGCCCGCGAGTATACGACGGAAGTGGTGACGCATAAATACCATAACCACGGGGCGTATTCCTATCCGCTGAAATCGCGCCTGTACCGGGCCGACCCGGAAGGCTACCTGCCGTCGATGGACGATGATGCGGGTGCAATGGCTTCCTGGTTCGTCTACAGCGCGATGGGGCTGTTCCCCGCCAATCCGGGCGACGCGGCTTTCCTGATCGGATCGCCGATTTTCTCGGAAGTGAAGCTGCATCTGGATGGCGGCAAAACGTTTACGATCAAAGCGGACAATGTGTCCGGCGAAAACCGTTTTATTCAATCCGCCACGCTGAACGGCGGGGAATTTGATCAAGCCTGGATCAAGTACGAGGATATTATGGCCGGCGGCACGCTGGAATTCGACATGGGTTCGGAGCCGAACACCGCCTGGGGAGCCAAGGCCAAAGCGGCACCGCCGATGACCAACTACGGCACCGATTTCGAAAACTCGTTGTCCCGTCAAGCGCTGATCGTCGAAGGCTCGGCCTGGAAATACTACGACAAAGGCCAATACGCCGGCGACGGCTGGACAGGCGCGGCCTATGACGTCAGCGCGTGGAAGTCGGGTCCGGCGCCGCTTGGATACGACAACAAAGGCTACGCGAAAACAGTCGTCAGCTATGGGCCGGACGGCAACAACAAGTACCCGGCGACGTATTTCCGCAAAACGTTCGAGGTTGCGGACACCGCAGGCATCCTCGAACTGGACGCTACGCTGGTCCGTGATGACGGGGCCGTTGTGTACCTGAACGGGCATGAAGTCATTCGTACCAATATGCCAACCGGACCGGTTAGCTATAACACGTACGCCAATGCGACCGTTAATGACGAGCGGGACCGGAATGTTTATCAAATCGATCCTTCTCTGCTCGTGAAAGGCACCAACGTGCTGACCGCAGAGGTGCATCAGGTGAATGCGACCAGTTCGGATATCGCCTTTGACTTCGGTCTTGTCGCGGTGAAGGAAATGGCGAAGCCGGCCGCGCCGACCGGACCGGTCGTGGACGATACGGCCAACACCTTCGGCTGGACCAACGTGCCGGGCTTCGAGCAGCCGTCCGACTATCAATTCAGCACGGACGGAGGCCGCACCTGGACGATTGCCACAGCCAATCCGCAAATCGTGGGTCCGGTCGCTTACGGCGCGGGCGTTGTGCAGGTCAGAATCAAGGCGAACGAAAGCCTGGGCGTAACCGCTGGGGAGCCGCTGCTTTCGGATGCTGCATACACCTCCGACATAAAGTGGGACGTGTTTGATCTGAACGCCGATGTCAAACGGACCGGCAACATGGTCGTTGACGTGTCAGGCACACTGAAAGGCGCTTATGCGGATTCGGCCGTTGCCGTCATCCAATTGATGAACGGCGGCCAACAGGCATTTGTATCCAGCGCGGTGCCGGTGGCAACCGGAAACTTTGATCTGACGCAAAGCTTCAACGTCAACGCCAGCAAATATCAGGTGAATATTTACCTGGTCGACAAATACGACGGCAACATTTATGATTCGCTTTGGCTGGCCGAGCCGATCGTCTCGCAGGCCGAACCGCAGCCGGACCCGGGTACGCCGGGCGGTGAAGAGCCGGGGCAACCGGGCGAAGAAGAACCGCTGCCGGAGCCATTGCCGGTGCCGGTGAAGACACCGGATGTGCCGGAACCAGCGGTAGAGCCGGAACCGCCGGCGGAAACGCCGAATTTCGAGGCGGCAGACGGGAAACTCCTGATCCAATTTGAAGCTTATACCGACTTGTCAACGGATATGCACCCTAATGGCAAGCCGTTAGGTACGGAACCGAACAACGGCGGGACCGTGGTCAAAAACACCTTTGACGGCGCATGGCTGGCCTATCAGCGGGCCGATTTCGGAACGGCGGGGATGAACCGGATTCAAGTGGTTTATGACGCCCCAACCGGGAGAGCGCCGGCCGACGCCAGAGCGGAGATTCGCCTAGGCTCGGTAGACGGCACCCTGATCGGCACCGTAGCGCTGACGAATACCGGCAGCGGCTGGGGGACGTACCGGACCGCCTCGGCGAACCTGAACACCACCGTCACCGGTGTCCAGAATGTATATATCGTGCTGAAAGGCACGACGACGGGCGATCTTCCGTATATCGGCAACTTTGACAGTTTCACGTTTGATAAGATCAGAAGCGATTATGCTCCTCTGGAACTGGAAAAATACGATGCCTGGTCAACCGACGTCAATCCGGCCAACAACGGTCCACTGAAAACGGAAAATGGCAATAACAGCCAGCAAGTAGCCAATACGTTTGACGGCGCATGGCTGGCTTACAAGGGAATGGATTTCGGCAGTGGGGGCGTGAACCAGTTCTCGGTTACCTATGCGGGCAACTCCACGAACACGGCGGCCAACTCGAAAGTCGAAATCCATCTTGGCTCCGTGGACGGCACCTTGGTTGGTACGGTTGCCACGCCGCCGACGGCAAGCAGTTGGGGCACCTATGCTACGGTAACCGCCGACTTGACGCAGACCGTAACGGGCGTGCAAGACCTTTATGTGGTGTTCCGCGGTACGACCGGATCGACCTACAAGTACATCGGCAATTTCGATAAAGCCGGCTTCTCGTTAAAGTAATACAAGGATTTCAAAGCGGAGCTGTCCGAAGCGTCATCATTTGACGTGCGGGCGGCTCCTTTTATATCATTGTTTGTTCACATTTTTTAGGAAAAAAACCTATTGATTAACGGAAAAAGCGGCATTATAATGTGAATGTAAATTGAATAATCAGTCAGAAAATATTCATAATGCGAGGGCATCATTCCTATGAAGGACAACGCTAAGACAAAAATCAAAAAAGCCGCAGAGGAGCTGATTATACAGAAGGGATACAAGGACACGACCATACAGGATATTGCAACAAAGGCCAAGGTGGCGGTGGGGACCATTTACCGCTATTACAAAAGCAAGGACGACATCCTCATGGACATAGGCCGAATGGATTTGAAGGATTTTTCCATTTCTCAGGACCTCCGGCGGAAGGAAATTATGGAGGCTGCTCTTCATGTTTTTGGGACAAAAGGGTACAGCCGCACAAATATCGAGGATATAGCCCAAGAAATCGGCATGTCCAAAGGCTCGATTTATCAATATTTTAAAAGCAAAGAGGAACTGTTCATATCCACCATTAAGGAATCTTCACAGATGCGGACCCTTTTAAAGCTTACCAAGTTTAAGCAGGAAAATCTAAATATAGAGGAGGTTTTGGCTGAAATCGGCAGGGTGTTTTTATCTATTTTTCAAGATCCGCGAAGAATCAAGCTCATGCGGATTATTATCGGAGAAACGCCTAACTTTCCGGAAATAGGGGAACTGTTTTTCCATGAAGTCATCGAAAAAACCTCCGAGCACATCGGCAACATGTTAAAGCCCTATGTGTCCAGTGAGCTAGATCCCGTTCTTTCGATTAGGCTGTTTATCGGTTCGATTTGGTCGTTTGTGATTTTCCAAGAGATGGTTCCCCTGAAAGACAGGAAATATGAGCACGAAGCGATCATTAAAGACGCCATACGTATTTTTCAGCATGGAGTTCTGAATGAGAATCGACCTTGAAATGGGAGTGAATATTTATGAAAGTTTTAATTTCACCCATGTCGGCGATGGTAGAGACCAAAGGACCTTTTTCAAGAACAGCCGTATTGGCAAACGAATTTATGGAAAGAGGTCATGAAGTAGCGTTATGCGCACCGGAAGATAACAATTATTACAGTATAAATAAAGTGCAAAATTATTATGCGCCTGTACCTTCACCCTTAGGGATGCCTGTATTGATCGGCAAGGGGATGTTTAAACTGTTTCAACACTTAGGATTTCAGCCCAAAAAAAAAGCCAACAGCTTTGAAGATATTTTACATTTTATCGGAGCCATTGATAGACGGTATTTCCGAAAAGATGTGTCCAGCATTAGAAAAGCGATTCAAGCGTTTAAACCCGATGTGATGTATTCGGAATTTAGAATATCAGCGATTGTCGCCGCCCGGTTGGAGAAAGTGAAAATTGCCACAGGCTTCAGTTATCCGGTGCAAAAAAGCTTTGCCTCCAACCCTGAGTACAGTAAGGGCGTTAATCAATACTTGCAAGAGAACGGCTTGGACAAAGTGGAATCGGTTTTGGAAATCTTTGATTGGGCGGATTTGAAGATTATTCCCAGTTCTTATGAGCTGGAACCCATGGATGGAGAAGATGTAGTTTTTGTGGGAGCTCTCTCCGGGTCAGGGGGAATAAATCCTACAATGGCAAAAAACAAAATAATAGCCTATATGGGAAACGGCGTGATTTCACCAAAGCAAGTGATCAAAGAGTTGACTACAGCTTTTGCAGGATCTGATTATGAAGTATATATTGCATCGGAGCAAGTAAAACCTTTTAAGACAAGCAACATCATTGCCGGCAAAAAATTTGATTTCAGTAAACTGATGCCGGAAGCCAGCGCCTATATCAATCACGCAGGACAAAATAGTATTATGACCGGCTTAATATATGGCGTACCTCAAATCGTATGTCCGGGCGGCGTGTTTGAACGGCGGTATAATGCCTCTTCCGTAGCCAAGTTAAATGCGGGCGTATTTCTTGAAGCTACTGATTTTAACTCGGAAACCCTGAAAAAAATCGTACATGACTTTAAGGAAAATCCCGCATACGCCAATAATGCCAAAATAGCCGGAGAAAAGTTACTAAGTCTCGGTGGCGCGAGAAAAGCAGTGCAAGCGATGGAAAACCTGTTGTAACCGGCTCTTGGGCTTTGTTGAGGAATTTGTTTAGAAATCAAAAAAGGATGGAGGGTTATATGATATGATGTTGTCTAACAAGTTGAAACGGAATATAATTAAGCTTGAAGAGGGTTTTAATGGGAGGCGATTCCAATTCAATTTAATCGGGTTTCCAGCAACAAGCTGTACATACAAATATATGATCAGATATTATCCGAAATCCTTTCAGGCTCTTTTCAGGTGGGAGACAAGCTGCCGACCGAGAGGGAGCTTTGCGCCCAGTTTGGCGTAAGCCGGGCGCCAATCAGGCAAGCGCTGAGCGCGCTGGAGATGAACGGATACATATACTCCCGCCAGGGGGAAGGGGTATTTGTAAAAAGCACCCAGAATCCGGCGGAGCAGCCGCCATCCGCCACGGCTTTTATGCTTGAATCCGTATCTCCGGAGGATATCGTTGACGCGAGAATGAATATCGAACCCCTCATTGCCAAATTCGCGGCGCAAAGAGCGACGGATGAAGACATTGAGGCTCTGCGCGCCACCATTAAGCAGATGGAGAAGGAAACCAAGGCGGGCCACTATGTGCCGGAGACTGATGAACAGCTGCATACGGAGATTGCCAAGGCCTCTCACAATGACCTGTTCATGCAGTTTATGGCTGTCATTGTCAATGCCATGAAGCAGCAGGAGATGTGGAAGTTTATCCGGGACCGAACGGTCACCCGTCCGGACTACAGGGATACGAATTTCAGCGAACATAAGCGGATTATCCAGGCGATTGAAAATCACGATGCCGAAGAGGCCATGCGTCTCATGACCTCCCATATGCAGAATCTGTACGATCGATATTGGAAGGACTGAGGTCGAACTTTGACGGACCGCCACGTTCCGGCACTGATTTATTGAAAAAATGAACCGTCCGACGTTACTGTCGGATGGTTTTTCTTTTTTATAAACTATTGACATTAAAAAAGTCACACTTTATACTACGGATGTAAGGTACCTTAGTATACAAGTGATTAAGATTACCAATTACAAATTGCCTGTGATCAAATCTATGGTCTTGTTGGCATTTTTTAAAGGAGGTTGATGAAAGCGCTGTAATTAACATGTAAGCAATTTATATGTTTTGAAAATTGGAAAGGATATGACTTGATTTTCCGGAGTGCGGGTAAAGAACAATAAAAAATGAAACGGTGGACAACGTGTGCGCCATTTTTGGGGGGGTTCAAATGGATATTCAACAGTTGGAGAAGTCAACCGTTCGAAAAGTGACATTAAGACTGATTCCCTTTTTGTTTCTTTGCTTTACGATTTCGATACTTGATCGCGTAAACATTGGTTTTGCAGCCTTGCGCATGAATCAGGACCTTGGTTTTTCCGACGCTGTTTTCGGTTTTGGGGCGGGTATCTTTTTTATCGGCTACTTCTTGCTTGAGGTCCCGGGTAGCGCCATTATGACCAGGATTGGAGCCAGACGGTGGATCAGCCGGATCATGGTATCCTGGGGCATTATCGCTGTCATCATGGCTTTTATTCAGACACCGCTGCAGTTCTATATCGTCCGCTTATTGCTGGGAGCCGCGGAGGCCAGCTTTTACCCGTGCATGGTGCACTATCTGAGCGGATTTTTCCAATCCAAGCACCATGCGAAAGCGATTGCCGGATTTATGATTGCCATTCCGGCGGCAAACGCCATAGGCTCGCCGATTTCCACATTTTTGCTGCAGCATGGTTGGCTGGGGCTGGCCGGCTGGCAGTGGCTGTTCATTTTGGAAGCGATTCCAGCCATCATTCTCGGGTTTGTTTGCTACTTCTATCTGACGGATCGTATTGAAGATGCCAAATGGCTAACCGAAGAAGAGAAAACCTGGCTTCTCGACGTGACCACCAAAGAGGCTATCGAGAAACAAAAAGTAAAGAAATATACGTTTCTGCAAGTACTGAAGGATCGGGATGTGCTAATACTGGCCCTCGGCTATTTTTTCTGGATGTTCGGCTACTATGGAATCAACATGTTCCTGCCGACCATCTCGGAAGGATTGGCGGAAACGACCGGGCTTTCGCTGCAAAATATGGGCTGGGTGCTTGGACTGATGTACCTTTGCGCCATGGTAGTCATGTATCTGATCGGAAAAAGCTCCGACAAAACCAATGAGCGAAGGTTCCATGTTGCCGGATGCCTGATCGTCAGCGCCGCCGCTATGATCGGCAGCGTATATTTGGCGGAATTCAGTACGGTCGGCGCCTTTATTATGCTGACGGTCAGCTTGTGCGGGGCCTTTGGAGCATACTCTCCGTTCTGGGCCATACCGCCTTCATTCCTGACCGGCGCGGCGGCAGGCGGAGCCATTGCGATGATCAACAGCATCGGCAACCTCGGCGGATTTTTCGGCCCGTACTTTGTAGGATTTATTAATGATTCCACAGGTTCGCATAAGCTCGGCATGCTCATTTTGGGAATCAGCATGATTGTAAGCGCTTGTATTATCGTTTTGCTGGTGAAGCAGTCGGGGAAGAGCAGAGCCCGGCAGTCTGCCCAAGCCGTTAAAAATTCAATCTGATCGAACCGCTTTTGGCAGCCAGCTTCCGAATGCGGTCGGCATAAGGAACAGAAGCGGAAAAGAGAGATACAGATGGCGAGTATAGCGATGCAAAAGATATACTCGCTTTTATTCCAAACAACTTAGGAGACAAGTAGACAACAGGACAAATGTTTAAGTCTTATTAAAAAAATAAGGAGCGAGGGGATTGGCATGAAACCTATAAGCATTGAGGAGCTGAAACGGAAAGCGGCAGAGTTGAGACAAACCGCCCTTACGATGATTTACGAGGCGCAATCCGGACATCCCGGCGGCTCATTTTCCGCAGCGGATATTGTAACCGCCCTGTACTTTAGAGAAATGAACATTGATCCCTCCAACCCCAAGTGGGAGGACCGGGACCGGTTTGTTCTCTCCAAAGGGCATGTCTGCCCGATCCAGTATGCGGCTTTGCTGCACCATGGGTATGTTCCGTTTGACAACATTCACACGCTGCGGAAATACGGCTCTCCTTTTCAGGGGCATCCGGATATGAAAAAGTGCCCGGGCATTGATATTTCCACCGGCTCCCTCGGCCAGGGTCTCTCCTGCGCGGTAGGCATGGCTTTGGCGGGGAAGCGGGACGGCAAGGCTTACCGGGTATTCGCGATGCTGGGAGACGGCGAGTGCCAGGAAGGTCAAATCTGGGAAGCTGCTCAAACGGCAAATAAATACCAGCTGGACAACCTGGTTGTTTTCGTTGACGACAACAATTTGCAGATCGACGGCACATGTGACGAGGTTATGCCCAACCTGGACCTGGAGTTGAAGTTCAAGGCCTTCGGTTTTGACACCAAAAGAATCGATGGCCATGACATGCGGAAAATCGTTGATACGCTGGACGAAATCAGGGACGTGAAGAACGGCAAGCCCAAATGCATTGTATGCAATACCGTTAAGGGCAAAGGCGTTTCGTTTATGGAAAATGTGTGCGGCTGGCACGGGGCCGCGCCGAAGGAAGCCGAATACAAACAAGCCATGGAAGAAATCGCGGGAGGTTTGAAATCATGAGTACACAGGATAAGACAACGATCGTCAAGAAAATTGCGACCCGGGATGCGTTTGGACATGAGATTGTCGAGCTGGGAAAAAAGAACAAAAGCATCTATGTGGTCGATGTGGATATCGGCAAGTCCTGCAAAACGACCGAATTTGCCAATCAACTGCCGGAACAGCATATTAACGTGGGGATTGCCGAGCAGAACGCCTGCGGTCTGGCGGCAGGGCTTGCGACGACGGGGAAAATCCCGTTTGTCAGCACGTACGCCGTTTTTGGGTCGCTGCGGATGGCGGAACAGATCCGGCAAGAGGTGTGCTACCCGAACCTGAATGTGAAAATCGCCTGTTCCCATGGTGGACTGACTCCGGCGAATGACGGGGGCAGCCATCAAGCGATCGAAGATATGGGGGTGCTGCGTACCATTCCCAATATGACGGTGATCATGGGGGCGGACTATTACTCTACCCGTAAGCTCGTTGCGGCCGCAGCGGAGCATGTCGGGCCGGTCTTCCTGCGGTTTACCCGGGACGCCATTCCGGTCGTTTATGACGAGCATGAAGAGTTTGCGATCGGCAAGGCCAAGAAGCTAAGGGAAGGCAAAGACATTGCCATTATCGCCAACGGGGACACCCTTCATCTTGCCTTGGAGGCAGCGAAGGAGCTGGAGAAACAATCCGTTTCGGTTAAGCTGCTGGATATGCATACGATTAAGCCGTTGGATCGTGAAGCCGTTGCCGAATGCCTGCAGACCGGAAGAATTATTACCGTCGAGGACCATAATATTCTGAATGGTCTGGGCAGTGCAGTAAGCGAAGTGGTGGCCGAAGAGGGAGGAGCCGTGCTCAGAAGAATCGGCATCCAAGACCGGTTTGGAGAGTCCGCGCCTTATGAAAAGCTGCTGGAGCTAAACGGAATCACGACCGAAAATATTGTCGCCACGGCCAAAGCCATGCTGAAGCTATAGGAAAGCAATAAACCAATTATTCATAAAGGAGTGGCATTTTATGTTTGAATTGACCAATCGGGTAGCGATAGTAACGGGAAGCGGATCGGCAAAAGGGATCGGGCGTACGATAGCTTTGACACTTGCCCGGCAAGGAGCCCAGGTTGTCGTGGCCGACATCAATCTGGACGGAGTCCAGGAGACCGTAAACGCCATCAAGGAAGCCGGGGGAGAAGCGTTTGGCGTTGAATTGAACGTAACCAGTTGGGAATCCGTTCATGCCATGGTTGAGCAAGTAGTGCGGAGCTTGGGCCGTATCGATATTCTGGTTAACAACGCGGGGATATCGCAAAAAGTAACAGTGGAAGACATGACCCTTGAAGATATCACGCGAATTTTTAACGTGAATATGTTTGGTTTATTCTTGTGCACGCAAGCCGTTCTTGAAACGATGAAAAAACAAAAGTACGGCCGGATCGTCAACCTGTCCTCCGTATCCGCCAAGCGCGGCGGCGGGGTGTTCGGAGGCGCGCATTATTCCGCCTCCAAGGCGGCGGTTCTCGGCTTCTCGAAGAACCTTGCCCGCGAAGTGGCTCAAGATGGAATTACCGTGAACAGCGTAGCCCCCGGCTTGGTGAACACCGACATCTGGAAATCGCTGGACCGGGATACGGCGGATTCCGTCATTGCTTCCATCCCGATGGGCAGACCGGGCGAAACGGAGGAGATCGCCTCCGCCATCGCGTTCCTGGCATCCGCAGAGGCTTCCTATATCACGGGAGAAGAAATCGATATCAATGGCGGATCGCATATGGATTAATAGGGAAGAATCACTGCTTCGGAATGTGAAGCGAGGAGATTAACGTACGCAAGGCCGAGGCTGCATATTGTTGATGCGGACCTCGGCTTTTGCTGTCCTTGCTGATCTCAAAACTCCTGATACAGCGGATTATTCCGGCTCTCCCGACAACAGCCTGAGTAAATTCTCGGGAATGTTGATCTTGCGGTCGTCGATCAGCAGCTGAAATTCACCTGCTGCGGCGGCCTGATTGGCAAGCTTGATCTCCTCCATCTCCCGCTGCAGCTGCTCCATTTTAATGTCGAGTTCGTACGCGGTGTCGGCGGCGTTTTTTAAATCCTGCAGCAGACGCTCGGGGACGGACTCGTTATATTTGTAAAAAATTTTGTGCTCCAGGCTGGCCCAGAAATCCATAGCGATCGTGCGGATCTGGATTTCCACGCACACCGGCTCATCGCCGTCCGACATGAACACGGGAACCTCGACCAGCATGTGCAAACTTTTGTAGCCGTTAGGTTTTGGGTGTTTGATGTAATCCTTGATTGACAACACATTTAAATCCTTCTGGTTTTGCAGCATTTGGCTGATCCGGTAAATGTCCGAAATGAAGGAGCAGGTGATCCGGATGCCGGCGATATCGTGAATGCTGCTTTTGATGCCGTCCAAAGAGAACGGACCGCCTTTGCGGTATATCTTTCTCATGATGCTCTCCGGGGATTTAAGGCGCGATTTCGTATGCTCGATCGGATTGTAGTCGTGCAGCATCTGGAATTCTTCCTGCAAGATCTCGATCTTCGTCTCCAGCTCTTGCAGAGCGAATTTATACATCATCATAAAACGGGTCAGCTTTTTCTGTAAGGCTTTCATTTGTTCCAAGGGTAACGAAATATCGGTCATGTTTACCGTCCTTTTTTGCTAAGAAGTCTAAAAATAATTCAGTAAGTTTATTATACCGCAGGGGAGAAGGTAGATTCCAGAAAGGGGGATGCTATAATGGTAAATATAGTTAAGGAGGGGTGATATGCGCTTTGACAACATCGATCAATTAAAAAAAGAACTGGACGCACTTCGGCCTTTGCCACCGGCGGCCGTCAAAAATCTGGACGAGGTTTATCGAATAGAATGGACGTACAACTCGAATGCGATTGAAGGCAATACGCTTACCCTTCTGGAAACGAAGCTTGTGCTTGAGGAAGGGTTAACGATCGGTGGCAAAAAGCTGCGTGAGCATTTTGAGGTAATCAATCACTCCGAAGCTATCGACTATGTGGAAGATATTGTGCAGCGCGAAGCGGAGCTTTCGGAATTTGTCATCAAGTCGCTTCATCAACTTATCTTAAAAAATATCGATGATGAAAATGCCGGCAATTACCGCAAGATTAACGTCATGATATCCGGTTCCAAGCATACGCCTCCTCATTTTACGGTTGTTCCTGAACAAATGGAGCAGTTCATGAAGTGGTATAACGAACATAAGGATAAGCTCCATCCCGTCCAGTTGGCCGCGGAGTTCCATTTTCGGTTTGTTTACATACACCCTTTTACGGACGGAAACGGACGGACGGCACGCCTGCTGATGAATTTGATCTTAATGAAATCTGGCTACCCGCCGGCGATCGTCAAAGCCGAAAGTGCGGAGCGGCTGAGATATTATGAGGCTCTTGAAACAGCCAGCGTTCAGGGTGACCTGGAGCCGTTTGTGGAGCTGATCGCTGGGTGCGTGGAGGACAGCTTGCGCAGATACATCGGAACGGTGAAATAATTACATCAGGCCCGCTGCAAAAGGGGGAAATATCATGAGAACGGAAGACCAAATCAAGCGCAAACTATACGAATTAAAACAACTGTCGGCCAAAAGAGCCAATGACCCTGTTGTACAAGCCCAGATTGAGATGCTGGAATGGGTGCTGAACCAGCCGATCGAGAAATACCACGTTTAGAGGTTGTTCAAAAAGTCATTCGGTCCTGAAAACCTGACTTTTTGAACACGAACTTTAAATAAAAATTTGGTATAATAAATTGGGTATGATAAATTTGGCATAATATAGAATGATTGGCACATGTTAAAACCGAATATGGACAAAAACCACGTAAGGAGTGATCGCAATGGCAAACATCGTTTTTATCTCACCGGGCAAATACATTCAGGGCGCAGGAGCGCTCAAGGAACTGGGTAAACACATTAAAGAGTTGGGCCGTAAACCGCTGATCATCGCCGATGAGGTGGTTTGGGGTATTACCGGGGACGTGATCAAACAAAGCTTGTCCTCGGAGGGCAAGGAGTTTCATTTCGTTTCTTTTAACGGCGAAGCTTCTAGCAATGAAGTAAACCGCATCGCCCAGGAGGGGCAGTCGCAATCCGTCGATTTCGTCATCGGCGTCGGCGGCGGCAAAACGCTGGACACGGCCAAGGCCGTTTCCGACGAACTGAAATCCAAAGTGGTGATCGTTCCGACCACGGCGTCGACCGATGCGCCCACAAGCGCTTTGTCCGTAATCTATAGCGATGCAGGCGTATTCGAGTCCTACCGGTTTTACCATAAAAATCCCGACCTGGTTCTGGTCGATACGGCCGTTGTGGCTAAAGCGCCCGCCCGCCTGTTCGCTTCGGGGATCGCCGACGCGATGGCGACATGGATTGAAGTGCGCGCCACGGTGAAAAGCAACGGTACCGCCATGTCCGGCGGTAAAACGAGCATTGCCGCGCAAGCGATTGCCCAAGCCTGTGAAGAAACGCTGTTTAAGTACGGAATTCCCGCTTATCAAGCCGTGCAAAAAGGACTGGTCACCCGGCATGTGGAGGCGGTTGTCGAAGCGAACACCCTGCTGTCCGGCCTCGGTTTCGAAAGCGGCGGTTTGGCGGCGGCCCACGCGATTCACAACGGATTTACGGTGTTGTCGGGCGATATCCATCACTTAACCCATGGCGAAAAAGTAGCCTACGGCACGCTGGTTCAACTGGTGCTGGAATTGCATCCTGAGGCGGAGATCATCAAGTATATTGACTTTTACCAGGAACTGGGGCTTCCGACAACCTTGAAGGAACTGCACCTGGAACATGTGACTTTTGAGGAACTGCTGAAAGTGGGCCAAGCCGCCACGCAGCCAAATGAAACGATGGTGAACCTGTCGAACGAAATCACCGCCGAGCAAGTAGCCAACGCCATCTTGGCGGTTGATGTGTTGAGCAAGCAGGTGTCATCGGTTTAAAAAAAACGGTCCAGTGATCCCAAAAGCGAAGGTGCACATAACTCGTGCGCTTTCGCTTTTTTCTTTGGATTTCTGGTTATTTCGTTCTAGCTTTCAATAGTTAATTTTTTGTAATAAATAGATGAAAAAAGAGAACTATTTTTCTGAAACTCCAGTCTTATAAAGGACATAAAAGTTACAAAATTTTAAGTTATAAAGTCCTACAATAAAACGGTTACTTATATTATTTTCCAAATATACAAATGAAAGTTCCATTTTTTGTACAGTGCATTCAGCTAATTTTTAGCTTAACGTGTTACTAGGCATGCACGGGCAGCGGTTCAATCCGAGAGTACGCAGCCGAGAATGATGGCATTCGGCGGTCAGCAGATAGGACGCTCCCAAACACGCCCGGGATGAAAAACGTCATCAAATCTTATTTTTCACATGTGAATAATTAATATTAAGAGCGTTTGATCACGTAAATTGCCTGATGCATGTCAGCCCCAACCGTTGCCCCTCCTACGTACATACCGTTAAGAGACGGAGGAGAACTAGAGGCAACCGACGAAAAAATTTGCAGCATCCGATTATGCATGAGGAGGAGAACAACCAGTGAAAAGAACATCACAAATGCTGTTTCGCATGATGCTCGTTGCGGTGATCGCTTCGGCCGCAATCATTTCGCCGTTTGGCACGGTCAAGGCGGCAGGGACAAGCGCTGAACAACCTTGGTTCGATACGTCCAAAACCCCTGAGGAGAGGACTGAACTGCTGCTTCGGGAGATGACGCTTGAGGAGAAGGTCGATTTTGTAACGGGGGACGTAAACAACAACTACGGTTTTTACAATGCCCCGATTAAACGCCTGGGAATCCCCGCGTTGACGATGGCCGACGGCCCGACCGGCGTCCGTGTGGCAAACCCTGAAGTTCAGGGAAAAAAATCAACGGCTTTTCCGACGCCGATCGCGCTGGCCGCTACCTGGAATACGGAAACGGCGGGACGTTACGGAGATCTGGTCGGCAATGAAGCGTACAATACGACCCACAACGTTTTGCTTGGTCCGGGCTTCGATATCGCGCGGCTGCCTTGGGGTTCCCGCAATTTTGAATCGCTGGGTGAAGATCCACTGTTGCAATCGAAGCTTGGAGTCGAATATGTGAAAAATGTCCAAAAGTATCCGGTGATTGCCACCGCTAAGCATTATTTGCTGAACAATCAGGAGACAGACCGGTTTGCGGTCGATACACGGGCAAGCGAACGGGCGATCATGGAAATTTACTCGCGTCCGTTTGCAGCTGCGGTTCAAGAAGCCGACCTTGGTTCCGCCATGTGCTCCTTTAATCGGATCAACGGTGTCTTCGCCTGCGAAAATGAGACGGCGTTGACGAAAATTCTCAAAGAACGCCTTGGCTTTAAAGGATTTATTATGAGCGACTACGGTGCCAATCTAAGCACGGCGGAGTCGGCGCTGGCCGGTCTCGACCTGGAAACGCCAGGCAAACCTTATGGCGAATGGGGGGACAAGCTGCTGGCTGCCGTTAAGAACGGCCAGGTCGGAGAAGATGTGATCGACGGTATGGCCGGAAGAATCTTGGTGCAGATGTTTGACAAAGGATTGTTCGATAAGCCGGCCGTGAATGTGCAGATCCCTGCCAAGGAACATGGTCAGGCCGCACTGGAAATGGCCGAGGAAGGTATGGTGCTGCTCCAAAACAAAGATAACGTGCTTCCGCTGAATGCGGACAAATTGGACTCCATCGCCGTCATCGGCCCGGATGCGGACAGCTACGCAACGGTCGGCGGCAGTTCCCTGGTCCAGCCGAACTATACCGTAAGCCCGCTTGAAGCAATCCGGGAGCAGGCCGGAAAAGAGGTTCAAGTGGAGTATGCGCCGGGAACCGACCCGATCTCTACCGGCGATATCGTTAACGGTCCGTCCGCGGTGCCTTCTTCCATGCTGTTCCCGCAAAGCGGCAAGTCATCCGCTTACGGGTCATCCGAAGAATCAGGACTGCGTGGGGAATACTGGACCAACAACAAAATGGAAGGCAATCCGTCGCTTACCCGCACGGACCGCCAAGTCAACATGAATCTCGGCTTCTATAACTATGATGGGCTCAATGGACAATCCCAGAAACTGACGAAGCTGCCCAACGAATATAACGGTATGATGTCGGCCCGTTGGACGGGCACCATCGCCGCGCCGAAAACCGGCGAATACACATTGTCCATTACGAGCATCGGCTCCGGCAAGCTGTATTTTGACGGCGAGCTGCTGATCGACAACAAAGGCGAAAAGGTAGGAACAAGCAAAGCCAAGGTGAACCTTGCCGCCGGAGAAAAACACGATGTGCGCATCGAATACCGTACGGATTGGCCGGACAACCTGGATTCCGATTTCGGCGGACTGATCCGGTTCGGATGGGAGCCGCCCGCTGGAGCCGTCGACTTGACGATGCAGAAGGCGGTTGATCTCGCCAAGCGTTCCGATGTCGCGATCGTTGTGGTTCGCACTTATGAGAGCGAAGGGTATATCGACCGTTCCGATTTGGAGCTGCCGAACAACCAGGATCAGTTGATTGCCGAGGTGGCCGCCGCCAATCCGAACACCATCGTCGTTTCGATGAGCGGCCGAGCGGTCGAAATGGACACCTGGCGGCAGGACGTTAAAGGCATCCTCCAAGCATGGTATGCCGGACAGGAGCAAGGCCATGCCATCGCAAACATTTTGTTCGGCAAAGTCAATCCTTCCGGCAAGCTGCCGGTGACTTTCCCGGTGGATGATGACCACACCCCGGTGTCGACCGAGCAGCAGTTCCCGGGGATCGACAGTAAGGCTGATTATAGCGAAGGCGTGATGGTTGGTTATCGAGGATACGAGTTTGACGGCATCAAGCCGGCGTTCGCCTTCGGACATGGCTTGTCGTATACGAATTTTGAGTACCGCAACACGAAAGTGAAGGTAAGCGGCAATAAAGACGAACGTAAAATCAAGGTGTCGCTGAACTTGCGCAATACCGGCAAGGTAGCGGGGGCGGAAGTGGTGCAAGTCTACACCGGCAAGCTGCCGGCCGCAGTTGAAACGGCGCCGAAACAACTGGCCGGATGGGCTAAGGTCGAGCTGCAGCCGGGCAAACAGAAGCGGGTGGAGATTGAACTGGATCCCAAGGCACTGTCTTATTGGGACGAGCAGTCGGGCGAATGGGTGATGTCGCAAGGGAAAGTTCCGATTTATATCGGCAGCTCTTCCGAGGATGTTCGCCTGAAGACCAGCGTGACGGTTGGAAGCCCGTCGGGGAAATAACACCGGCAGGTATACCAAGGCCATCCGTCAGGGACGGAATAAACCGCATAGCAGAAGGAGCCGCAGCACTTCGCTTCGGCTCTTTCTGTCTATAAGTCAAGAGAAAGGGGAGACGCTTATCCGCTACCGGGTTGTTTTGGTTTTTATCGCGTGTGTTGCCGCCCTGCTATACCTTCAGTTGTCCCGAACCGGCTTTCCGGCCGGCAAACTGACCGCGGAATCCTGGCTTACCACTCCCGACCGGAAAAATTTAATGACACCCCAGCCGGTATCGGTCTTCAGCGGGACAGACAAATATGCCGACGCGGTCATCAATGTAGATGCCGGTCGGCAGTATCAGACGATGGAAGGTTTTGGCGCGGCCGTTACCGGTTCAAGCGCTTATTTGATCGGCGGGAAGCTGTCCGCTTCGCAGCGGGAGGCGCTTGTGGACGATTTGTTTACGGAAGACGGAATTCGGCTCAGCTACGTTCGCCATACGATCGGTGCTTCCGATTTTTCGGTGGATGGATCCGGCAAGCCGAGCAGCTACACCTATGACGATGTTCCTCCGGGAGAAACAGACTTTGAATTGAACAACTTCTCTGTTCGGCGGGACGCCCGGGTTATCGGTCTGCTGCGGGAAATCGTCAATAAAAATCAGCAGATCAAGGTCCTCGGCGCCCCCTGGACTGCTCCGCCCTGGATGAAATACGGAGAAACCGTATATAACGGCTGGTATTTGAATTATACCGACGAGCGGGTTTACCGCGCTTATGCCGACTATTTTGTCAAATATATTCAGGCATATGAAGCGGCGGGCGTTCCGATCAATGCGATTACGGTGCAAAATGAACCCGAATTCACCACCCCGGATTATCCGAGCATGAGCATGGGGGCGGAGGAGCAGGCGAAGTTTATAGGTGGCTACCTCGGCCCGGCCCTTGAGCGGAGCGGGCTGGACACCAAAATTATCGCCTTCGATCACAACTGGGATCTCGGTGAACCGTATGCGCGAACCGTGCTGGGCGAGAGGGAAGCGAACAAGTACACGGAGGGGACGGCTTATCACTGTTACAGCGGCGAGCCGGATGTTATGACCGAAGTCCATGACGCTTTTCCGGACAAGGCAATCTATTTTACGGAATGCAGCGGCGGGAGCTGGAGCGAGGATTTCGGAAATAACCTGAGCTGGCTGATGTCCAAGCTGCTTATCGGCGCCACCCGCAACTGGTCGGAGACGGTGCTGCTCTGGAATTTGGCGCTTGATCCGGAAGGCGGACCGGTAAACGGGGGCTGCGCGGATTGCCGCGGCGTCGTGACCATCGACCCGGAGAATGGGGCGGTCACCCGGAATGCGGAATATTACGCGCTGGGCCACGCCAGCAAATTCGTTGCCCCCGGAGCGGTCCGGATCGATTCCTCGCCGGCCGAAGCGGACATCGAGAACGTCGCGTTCCGCAACGCGGACGGAACGATCGTATTGATCGCCGCCAATACCGGCGAGACGCCGCGCACCGTCAAGGTGGTCTGGAAATCGCGTTCATTCGCTTATTCGTTGCCCGCGCATTCGGCGGTTACTTTCAGGTGGCCGGGCGGGTGATTGGTCAACCCGTTTGTCTGGAGCGACGGCTCTGCATATCGGGACCCTAGTCTTTCGCTAAACGATTGTATACGCGCTTATTTCGCCGAAAAGACGGGGGTTCAATTTCTAACGGATGCAGGCGCGCTTATTTGGGTACAAAAGGGTTCGAATCTGCAGAAAAAAGGCAAAATAGGCTCTGGCACAACCGTTAGAATGGCGGCCCCGCTTGAGGAGGTTATGCTTGGCTGATTGTCGCCTTCTTGATGGCCGCCTTCCTGATCATCAAGCGCCGTTTCTGGTTTTAAGCCTTAAAAAAGTTCTCAAACCCGTTGGGTGGGCTTGAGAACTTTGTCGTTTTTTCGAAACTATGGGCAGTCTCTATTGATCATTTTCATCTACGGAGACGAGGAGTTGATCGACCGTAATATTCAAAGCATCGCAAATCTGCTCAAGCGTGCGAATGTAGACTCTGTCCACCGAATCGGAACAGAGATGGTTAATGGTCGCTATCCGCATATTCATCGACAGGGCGAATTGTCTTTGCGAAATATTCCGTTCGGCGAGGATTTCCCGTAAGCGTATACGAATTTTCATAGCTCTTCCATGAATGACAGCGCCTTTTGAAAGAAGTGGTCACCCTCATGTTATCTCGCAAGCTAACGAAGTGCAAAAGTGCAGTCTATTCTCACCAAAATGCCCCAAAATAGCTGATCAAGTGCAAAAGTGCAGGCGATTTTTTCCATTTTGATCAAATTTGTCTCCAAACCCTATTTTCAACTGCACTTTTGCATTTCATTGGGCAAAGTTACCGATTTTAGCTTATTTCAAATGCACTTTTGCATTTGGAGCGGCCGGGCGTTGGAACCACGGGGGTATTTGGAGCGGTCGGGGCGTAGGAACTACGGGGCAGTTGGAGCATGTTGAGCTAGATCTTCTGATATAATAGAGTTGCTTGACGAAAATAGAAACCGGCGAGGTATAAATACACTAGAATCGTGTTTTGGTTATAGAACAGAAAGGATGGTCGGAAGCTGATGAAAATTTTTCACACGGCGGACTGGCATCTAGGTAAGTTAGTGCAGGGCGTATACATGACGGAGGATCAGAGGCACGTATTGCAGCAGTTTGTAAAAGAGATTGAAGCGGAGCGGCCGGATGTGGTGATCATTGCGGGCGACTTGTACGATCGGGCGGTTCCGCCGACGGAGGCCGTGCAATTGCTGGACGATCTGCTGGAGAACATCGTGCTGCGGCTCAAGGTGCCGGTGCTGGCGGTGGCCGGGAATCATGACAGCCCGACGCGGCTCGATTTCGGTCACCGCATTATGAGGGCGTCGGGATTACATATTGTAGGGCTGCTGTCCTCCCCGCTCGAACCAGTGGTGCTTCACGACGAACATGGGGAAGTTCATTTTCATCTCGTCCCTTATACTGAACCCGGCAAAATCCGGCAAACGTTCGGCGCGGAGGAAGTCCGCTCCCATGATGATGCAATGCGGGTCATCACGGACGCGATCAAGCGGACGATGGATAAGGGCGCGAGACATGTCTTGGTGGGACATGCCTTCGTGACGCCGCATGGGGAGCCGGAAATGAACACCAGCGATTCGGAGCGGCCGCTCGCGATCGGAGGAGCCGAGCATGTGAGCGCCCGGCATTTTGCCGGATTCCATTATACGGCGCTGGGACATTTGCATCAGGCGCATCTTGTCGGCGACGAAACGGTCCGTTATGCCGGCTCGCCGCTAAAGTATTCGATTTCCGAGGAGCATCACCGGAAAGGATATTTGATCGTCGAGCTGGATGGTACGGGGCAGGTGCGAGTGGAACAGCGGCCGCTTCTCCCAAGGCGCGATATGCGCACGGTGGAAGGGTTGATCTCCGATATCGAGCGCCATCCCGTCAACGAAGATTACGTATTTGTGCGTCTGCTGGACGAGGCGCTGGTGCTTGCGCCAATGGAGCGGGTTCGCTCGGTGTATCCGAACGCCATGCACGTGGAGCGGAAACAAGCGATCCGCAGCCTCACAGGAGATCTGCAGGAAACCCAGGGCCGCGCGCAAATGGACGGGTATTCTTTGTTCAGGGCTTTTTACCAGGAAGTTACGGGCGACGAGCCTTCCGCGGAAACGGAACGGCTGTTTGCCGAAACCTTGCAGGAAATCGTTTTGAAGGAAGGGGAACGGGATGAAGCCATTGAAGCTGACGATGACGGCATTCGGGCCGTATAAAGATACGGAAGTCATCGATTTCTCCGTGTTGGAGGAGCAGCGCCTGTTTGTGGTATCCGGGAATACCGGGGCGGGAAAAACCTCGATTTTCGATGCGATTTGTTTTGCCTTGTACGGCAGCGCCAGCGGGGAGGACCGTAACGACAGCAAAATGCTGCGCAGTCACTTCGCGGACGATCAAGTGTACACCTCGGTCGATTTCGAGTTCGAGCTGAAAGGACGCGTATACCGGGTGTACCGTCAGCTTGCTCACATCAAAGCGGGCAACAAGGTGGCGACGGGCGACCGGTACGAGCTGTATGAATTGGCAAATGGTGAAGAAGTTGCGCTGACCGACCGCCAGATCGTTTCGCAAATCGACCAAAAAATCCGTGAGCTCATCGGCTTGACCAAAGAGCAGTTCATTCAGATCGTTATGCTGCCGCAAGGCGAATTCCGCAAGCTGCTCACTTCGGAAACGGAAAACAAAGAGGAGATTTTGCGGCGGATTTTCAAGACCGGACTGTACAAGCACGTCGCCGACCACCTCAACGAAAAGCGCAAGGAAATGCAGCAAATTTGCCACAGTCTGCAAAAGACGCGGGATTTGTACATAGAGCAGGTCAAAAGCGCTTTGGACGGGCGCGAAGGCTCTGCGCTTTACAACGTTTTTCGGCAGGAATATTACAATACCCATCAAGTGCTTGAGGCGCTGGATCAGGAGATCGCCTATTACGCCGGGCAGGCGGAGGAGAAAAAGCAGCTGCTGGAGCGGGAAACGGCCGAGCAGCAGCGGCAGACCGCGTTGTATCATCAGGCCAAAAGCATCAACGAGCAGTTTGATCTCCTCGAGCAGAAAGCTGCAGCCGAACAGCAGTTGACCGAACAGGAGCCGGAATACCGGGAAAAAGCAGGGCGCCTTAAGCGGGCGGAGCAGGCCGTACATTTGCAGGTGTATGAACGGCATGACTTTGAGGCGGCGGACGATTTGGCGCGTAAAGAAAAGCTGCTGGAAGCGGCCCGAGCCCAAAGCGAGGCGGCCAAGCAGTTGCTGGAGACGGCGGCGGCCCGGTATGCCGAGGAGGAAGGCAGGAAGGCGGACAGGGAGCAGGCTTTGCGCGAGCTCGACCGGTTGCAGGGCTACCTGCCGACGGTCAAACAACTCGACGCCAGGCAGCAGCTAGTTGCTGGCCTTGCCGCAGAAGCCGAGAAGCTGTCCAAGCAGGCGGAGCAAGTTCAGCGCGAGTTAGAGCAGTTAAGGACGGAGCGGACCGCCAAAGGGGCCCAGGTTAAAGAAATCGAGCAGCGGGTCGCCTCTTTGCCGGATAAGTCCGCGAGATTGGCGGTTCTTAGGCAGCAGGCCCAGATCGTGCAGGAATATTTGAAGCAGTCCGAAAAAGCGAAAAAAGAGCTTCAGGCCGAACAAACGGCAAAAGCGGCTTACGATCATGCCAACGAGGCGTATACGGCGATGGAGGAGCTCTGGATGGAAGGACAGGCGGCCCTGCTCGCAAGCCTTTTGCAGGACGGCGAGGCCTGCCCGGTGTGCGGCAGCGTTCATCATCCCCGGAAGGCAGCGGCCTCGGGAGATGCCCCGGACAAAGAAGCGCTCGACCGGCTGCGCCGCGATAAATCGGCTGCCGAAAAAGCCTACCTGCAAGCGCAGGCGGAACTCGCCGCAACGCGGCGGCAAATGGACGAGCGCCTGCAGGAGGTGCGGGAACACGGATTTAATCCTTCCGATATCCGTCATGTTTTTGACGCGCTGGTGAAGGAAGGAAAAGCGCTCGCCGACGAGGAAAAAGCGCTCAAGGAGCAACACGCTGGGCTTTTGGAGCTACGCAAGGAGCTGGAAGCTCTGGATCAGCGGCTGGAGGAGCTGCGGATTCGCAAAGAGCAGGCCGACCATGCCTATCAGGAAAAGAAGACAAGCTACGCCCGGGAGAAGGCGCTGTTCGATCAGGCGCTAACGGCATTGCCCGAGGATGCGCGCAGTCTGGATCAGCTGGAAGAGCGGATTCGGCAGGCGGAGCAGCACAAAAATCGGCTGGAATCGGCGTGGCAGGAAGCCCAGCAGCGGTATCAGGAAGCAAGCGGACAGAACATCAAGGCCCAGGAAAACCGCAGCCACGCGGAGAGCCAGCTGACGGATGCACGGGCGCAGCGGGAGAAAGCCCGGCAAAATTATGCCGAAGCTTTGACCCAGGCCGGTTTTGCCACCGAGGCAGAGTATAAAGCCGTAAAAATGGCGGATGCCGAACGCCTGACGCTGAAGGAGCAAATCGAAGCCTACAATACGGCCGTCGCTGCCAATAGGGCGCAGCTTGAGGAAATGACGGCGCAATTGGCCGGCAAGGAACGGCGGGATCTGGCCTCCCTGGAGCTGCGGCTGCAGGAGCTTGAGCGTCAAGTGGAGGCGCTGCGGGCGGAGTGCCAGACAGCCGAAAGGCAATTCAAGGAAGCTGAGGAGAGCAAGGAGAAGATTGCGCGCGCGGAGCAAACGTGGCAGGATGCCGAACGGGAACATGGGCTGGTCAAAGAACTGTATGACGTCGTACGCGGGGAAAACAGCAAAAAAATCTCGTTCGAGCGTTATTTGCAAATCGAGTTTTTGGTCAAAATCATCCACCATGCCAACGAACGGCTGGCCCGGATGTCCGGCGGCCAATTTTATCTCGTCCGCAGCGAACGGATGGAGAAACGCGGGAAACAGAGCGGCCTTGGCCTCGACGTATTCGACAATTACACGGGCCAGCTGCGCGACGTCAAGACGTTGTCCGGCGGGGAAAAATTCAACGCATCGCTATGCCTCGCGCTCGGTATGGCTGACGTGATTCAGGCTTACGAAGGCGGGATTTCGCTGGAAACGATGTTCATCGACGAAGGCTTCGGTTCGCTGGACGAAGAATCGCTCAACAAGGCGATCGAAACGCTGATCGACCTGCAGCAATCGGGGCGGATGATCGGCGTGATCTCGCATGTTCAGGAGCTGAAGCAGGCGATCCCGGCCATTCTCGAGGTCAAGAAAACGAAAGAAGGCCACAGCTACACGCGTTTTGTGGTGAGCTGATTTATCGTTCATGGCGATGTATAGGGGATATGCATCCCTTATGGCAGCCGCGTAAAAAAAGATGACTTCGGCGGTTATCCGAGGCCATCTTTTTTCTGTTCGTAGATTTCCGAATATCAGCCGCCCAGTTGCGACTTTACCTGCTGAATTTCCTGGTTGTCGGCCATCATCGCCGGTTTGTAAAAGCCCTTGGATTGGGCGAGTTGAAACAGCTCGTATTGCGATGCTTCACAGTTGTTTCTGATCTGCTGAATCGTGGATCTCAACTGGGGATTGGCGCACTCCGAGATCACGTTGGTATAGGTGGTCAGGCTGCTTTTGACCATCGAAAGCGCATCGTTGACCATTTCTTTGTCTTGCATCATATTGACCTAATTCCTCCCTATTTCAAAAATGACATCAGCTGTTGTTTGGTGTTTAACGCGTCCTGGGCTGATTTCTGAAAATAAGCCTTCACCTGCGGGTCCGTGCATTGCTGCGCGTAAGTCAGCATTTTTTGGTTCTCCGTCTCATGGGCGCCAATCAGATGCCGCAGGTTCTGCAGCTCCTGTTCATTGATTTGGGTCATCCTGTTGCTCCTTTCATTTGGTATTCACTGGTTATTGTCTTCCGTTTGCGGACAAATATGCGGGCAGCCGTGTTTTTCCGTTCCAGGAAAGGGGAGTTTGGTGAAAGAATTGTGACGGCTTGCGTTCGAAACTTTGGAGGTTTGGGCCGAATCAACTGCAAAAATGCCTTCCATTTTCTATAAATTTCCGCTTTAGAGCGATTGAAATGCAAAAATACATCTGTTTTAGAGTGATTTGATCAAAAAGTATCTTTTGACCGGAAATGAACTGCACATTTGCATTTGAGGAGCCATTTTCGAGGGGGTTCGACGAAATCCGCATGCACTTTTGCATTTCGCGGGATTTGCTGGTCGTTCGTGGGATTTGCAGGTCATCCTCCTCCTGACTTGCCATCCCTAGATAGTGCTGTTTTTATCGCCAGCGTTTTACTGACCCGTGTCCTAAGTCATAGACATTATGAAAATAGTCACTGTGATTTTAGTGGTAATTGTTAAAATTTAGTAGTCCTATTAGGTGTCAGGTCTCAATTACTAGGATAAATTCAGCAAAAGCATCTAGTTTTGTTGTGTAAATCATCGTACAAGGTGGCGAATTTTATGATCTGGCCAGTCAAGCCGGGCAAATCAGATAGGCCAAACAACTCGAACAACCTAAACAACTCGAACAACCTAAACAAGCGAAGCAAATCAGTTAAGCCCAACACGCCTCAGCCGGTATTCTCCTCCGGACGGATCAAGTTTTTCAGATCGCTAACCGGAAAAATACTTGCCGTCCTGCTGTCGTTGATTGCGGTATGCGCCGTGTCTTTTGCGCTGGTCTCGTACGCGGAAATCCAAAGATCGATGACCAGCCAAATGAAAAGCGACGGGACAACCCTTGTGGCCAACATAAAAAGGGAAATCGTCAAGGATGAGCTGCTGAATTTGCAGGAATTGCAGCAGGTGTTTCAAACGATCAAACAAGACAGCGGCGGCAATATCGTCTACATTTCGCTTGCCGATGCTAAGGGGCAGGTGATCGTTTCGGACAGCAGCCTGCAAACGGAAGGGGGAGCCGGAGCGGCGGATGCTGTCTCTTCGGCTTCGACCGCCAACACTGGCAGCGATTTGTCGGCGGTCGTTGAGCGGCAGGAAACGCAGGGCCGCATTTTGGAAACGGCCGGCGGGGAGAAAGTCTACAATATTTCCACCGATTTTACGTACAGTCCGGAGCTTTCGGGGGCATTGAACGTGGGACTATCGCTCAAAAGCATGTACGGCCAGATCCGCGAGGCGCAGCTTGAAACGCTTGTTGTTTCGTTGATTATTTTCGTTTTGGCGGCGGGCATCGGGCTCGTCCTGGCGCGAAAAATGATCCGGCCGATCACCATGATGTCGGAGCGGATTAAAGGTTTTGCCGAAGGGGATTTCACTGGGGAATTGACTCATCACGGCAAGGATGAGATCGGGGCGATGGCCGGCGATCTGGTTCATATGCGGCAAACGTTGGGCGGAATGGTCGAAACGATTCAGAAGAACGCGGATCAAGTGTTTGCAAGTTCCCGGAAGCTTACTGCCATGATCGATGAAACTTCCTTTGCGGCCGGGGAAATCTCCAAAGCCGCGGATGAACTGGCGGCCGGATCCGGCGGTTTGGCGGAGAATTCACAGGCCGGGCTGGACCGGCTTAACCGTCTGGCGGCGGAAATTATGGCGCTGACAGAACGCGCGGACCGGATGAAAGCGAGCATTGAACAGACGCGGAAGGCCAACCATACCAGCATGAACAGCATGGAGCAGCTGCAGCAGGCCATTCGTGAAAATGCGGAGATCACCGTGAAAATCGAAGAACAGGTGAACGCGCTCAGCACCAAATCGGCAGCGATTACGGAGGTTGCGGCGGTGATCAAAGCGGTGGCAGGGCAAACGAATATGCTCGCCTTGAACGCCATGATCGAAAGCGCAAGAGCAGGCGAACAAGGGCGCGGTTTTGCCGTGGTCGCCGAACAAATCCGGGTTTTGTCGGAGCAGACGAGAGGAGCGGTTCAGGGGATCGAGGACATGGTTCGGGAAGTCGGCACGGCCGTGGCCGACGCCAAAAGCTATATGCAGCAGGGAGCCGAAGCCATCAATCGGACAAGCGCCGCGTCCCTGGAGACCGGACAAGCTTTCAACATGATAGATCACACGGTACAGCAAATCACCCAGGAAATCGAGGTGCTGGTCAGCGGCATTGCGCAGGTTAACGAAGACAAAGATGAGGTGATCGGAACGATCGAGAGCATGTCATCGATAGCGCAGGAGTCCACGGCCTCCACGGAGGAGATTTCGGCCTCCACGCAGCAGCAGCTGGCCAATATGGAGCAGGTATCGGCCTCCGCCAAAGGGCTGGAATCCATCGCGGATCAGCTCGGCAAATCGGTGGAACGGTTCAAATTTTGATTGGAACGCCCGTTCCCTAAGCCTTATAATTATGGACAAATATGTTCATTGAAAGGCGGGGAATAGGGTGAGTGTTGTGCCGGAAGTTCCGAGATTGGGCGTAGGGGCCGTTATTTTAAACGAGCGGGGCGAAATTTTATTGGTGCATCGAAACCGGGAGCCGGAAAAAGATACCTGGAGCATTCCCGGCGGAAAGGTGGACCCGTATGAAACGATGGAGTCCTGCGTTGTCCGCGAAATCAAAGAGGAAGTCGACCTCGACGTGGAAGTGAAGGGTTTGCTCTGCACGGCGGAACTGATCGAACCGGAGAAGGGAAATCACTGGGTTTCGGCGTTATATGAAGTGGCCGTGACGGGCGGAGAACCGCGCAATATGGAGGAGGGCGGCGCCATCGGAGAGGTGCGGTGGTTTTCACTGGACCGGCTTCCCGGCAATTTGGCCCGGTTTACCATGCCGGCAATCGCGCAATTGCAAAGGCGGAGCGAGGAAGGCTGACCTTGCTTTGGTGGAAAAATGACAAAACGGATGCTTCCTTCTATGGAGGCATCCGTTTTGTCGTTGGTCCTAATGTATCACAGGATCAGCCCTGCTTGCTGCAGCAACCGATCGATCATGACCGCCGTTTCGGCCCGGGTAAGTTGGCTGCGGGGCTGCAGTCCATTTCCGGCCCCTTGCACGATTCCCGCTTGAATCAGCGCCGAAACCGCCGGTTTTGCCCAATCCGCCAGGTTATCCCGATCGGCAAAACCCGATAAGACGCCATCGGTCTCCTCCTGGCTGACGTTATCCTCCAGTCCCAGCAGCCGGAAGGTCCGGGCGAGCATCGCCATCGCTTCCTGCCGCGTCAGACGTTCGTCCGGACGGAAGGTTCCGTCCGCATACCCCTGCAGGATCCCGTATTCTTTGGCAACGGCGGCCGACTTGCCGTATCCGTTTACGGGACCGGCATCGGAGAAGCTTGTTTCCGGCGAGTTGGGCATTTCGCCACCAAGACCCAAAGCACGGATCAGCATCTCCGTAAATTGGCCTCGCGACACGGGCTCGGCGGGTTTGAACAACAGCGGTTGACGCCGGCCGTTCCCTTCCGCCGCGCTGCCGGGCTCGGCGGCAAAACCTTGCACGATCCAGCGGGCGGCCAAATCGCCAATCGCCGGCCCGGCAAAGTGATCGGCAGGGACGTCCGCAAAAACGGTCTGTTTGCTGATCAGGGCAAAGCTTCCGCCCGACAAGCTGCTTACGGCGGCGATTTTCCGCCCGTCAGCCGACACGACGCGCATCGGCACCGGAGCGACGGTTCCGTCCTGGTGAATGACGATTGCCCCGGTTATATCGCCTGGCGCGGTTCCTTCAGGAAGCGGCAGCCCCTTTTCCACAAAAGCTCCAAACCGGTTCAGGTTTACCGTTTGTCCGTCGTACCGGGCGGCGATGCGGAAGTCGGCCGCCGGGGCCGCCAGGGTAAACCCGTTTGCGCTTGCTGCGGCTTGCGCAGCGTTTTGGCTGTCGGCCGAGCTCACGGCGATTTCAAGCAACACCGTGAGCCGATCCGTCGAAAGGGGTTCGCCGTTCGCTTCGGCGGCAAGCGGTGTCCATCGTTGGACGCCGGCCTCTGCGGCGGGCAGTATGAAATATCCGTTTGGCGTCCCCAATTCGATTCTTCCGCCGCGGCTATCCAGCGCTTGAACGACCGCTCCCGGCAATTCCACGACGATATTGCCGGCCGCTTGCCGCAAGCTGATGACGATGACCGGATTTTCCGCCGCGGACAGGATGTTCTCCGTTAGTTTAGCCGCGTTCAACTGAACTACGATGCTCGTGCGGCCCTCTGCTTCCTGAACCAGGCCCGTGCCGATTTGCTCCATCGTTTCCCCGTCCAGCTTCACCTGCACTTCCGCAGCCCGGTCCGCGCTTGGGGAAGGCGGATCGCCGGCCTTTTGAGTATTGCTGGCGGCGCGTTTTGAGCCGGAGCCGCGTGAAGGCGAGCCTCCACCGGAGTCCGGATCACCCGGCGGCGGGTCGGACGGATTCGAAGGGCCGTCAGGATCTGTCGGGTCGGTTGGATCAGTAGGATCGGTCTCTCCGGCTTTCCTGCTGGCCATGACCGTATACTTTTGGTGCGTTCCGTCCTCCGCCATGACGGCAAGCTCGATCCGATTGTCTCCTACCGCAAGCGGCAGAAGGGGACTGCTCTCTCCCGGCGTAAGGGGAAGCGGCCCCAACACAAGGATGGCTCCGCCGTTCGTGCCGGCGTACACGCTGGCCGTAACCGAGGAGCCGTTCCGGTAAACTTGCGTGGTGACGGTGACCGCGTTCACGCCGTTAGGCACCTCCGCCGTATAGTCGAACGCTTCCCCGGAAAAGGCCGGGCTTAAAAGAACCAGCTCACCCGCATTAGAAAAAACGTCCAAACTTTTCAAGGAAGCGCCTGACGGCTCGGGCGCGGGAATTTCCGTCCATTTCGCGTACAGGACCATATCGCCGGCCGGAAAGGTCAGAAGGCTGCCGGCCGCGTAGTTGGTTCCGCTCCCGTCCGGGGCCGTATTCCAGCCGCCGAAGGCATAACCCTCGCGCTGTAAGCCGCCCGCGCCCATCACGGTTGCCTGATCTCCTTGCGCGTACAGGGCGCTGTCTTGTGGAACGGAACCGCCCGTATGGCCGTTTCCGTCATAGATTAAGGTGTGGATGGCCGGTTTTTTGGTCGCAACCTTCAGCATGGAGTAAGCTTTTTTATTGCCGGTGCCGTCCTGAACGATGACGTTAAAATAGTAGGTTTTACCTTCCGACAAACCCGTCACCCGTTCGCTATCCTTGTTCGCTGCATATTCTCCGATCGGGGTTCCGTTCCCTTCGATTTCGCTCACGGTGGCAAGGTTGCCCTGTTCCGACATGTACAGCCGATACTTAAGCTCTTCCGCGTCGAGCAAATTGTCGCTCGCTTTGGCCCAACTGAGCGCAGCTTCGGTAAAGGTTACATCGCTAACGGTCAACACACTGTTTCCGGTATCCGGCGGAGTCGTGTCGAGCACGGCTTTTGATTTGACCGGTGAGAGTTGAGATTGGGACGTGCCGTTGGCAAGCTCGCCGGAAGAGTTAAGTCCCCATCCCCATACGGTCCCGTCCTTTTTCATCACCAAACTGGAAAAACCGCTCGCCGCGATAAGCCGGACATCTTCGATTCCTTCCACTTTTCGCGGGACATAGGAAGAGGATATCCCCGTTCCCAGCCCCAACTGACCTTGGCCGTTATTTCCCCAGCTCCACACGGCACCGTTCCCGTCCAGCGCCATGCTGTGGTAGCCGCCGCCGGAAATCGCCGCAACGTGCTCGAGACCTGCGATCTTAACCGGTGTGCTGCGGTTGGTTCGCGTTCCGTCCCCCAGCGTTCCGTACGTGTTCTGTCCCCAAGCCCAGGCGGTTCCGTCCGCTTTGAGCGCGAGCGCATGCGATCCGCCGGCCGCGATCGCCTTGACGCCGCTCAGGCCGGCAACCTGCACCGGGGTGGTGCGCTGCGTATTGGTTCCGTCGCCGAGCTCCCCGTTTCCATTATATCCCCAGGCCCAAACCGTCCCGTCGTTCTTCAGGGCCAGACTAAAGTATCCGCCCGCGGCGATCGCTTTGACGCCGGTTAAACCAGCCACTTGTACGGGCGTCGTGCTTTGGGTTGTCGTCCCGTCGCCGAGCTCCCCGTTGTCGTTTTTTCCCCAGGCCCAAACCGTTCCGTCCCTTTTCAGGGCCATGCTATGGTAGCTAAGCGCCCCGGATACGGCGATTACGTCCGATAATCCGGGGACCTGCCCGGGGACGGTGGAATTGTCCAATGAGCCTACGCCCAACTGGCCGTTGCTGTTGCTGCCCCACGTCCATACGGTTCCGTCCGCTTTCACCGCTATGGAACCCCGAACCCCCGAATCAACCGCTACGACTTCAGTCATTCCCTGAGCCTGAACGGGGTAAGCCCGGGAGGCCGAGGAACCGTTGCCCATCTGTCCGTAATCGCCGCGCCCCCAGGACCATACCTCTCCGCTGCTGGTGAGCGATACGCCATGATAATAACCGGCGGCAAGTATAGGAGCGACGACGAAATCCGCGGCATCCGCGTTAACCGTTTTGACCTGGAAAAAAGCCCCCGGCAATTGTGACGCCAAAACCAGGGATAAGATGCATTTTCCGAGCTTTCTCATGGATTTCTCCCTTCTTTTTGTTCATCACCGACATCCTATCAGAAGCTAATAGATTCGCATATTAACAAACGTTAACTTCCGGCTGATTTTCTCCTATAATGAGGGAAAGAACCGGAGAGGGAAGGACAGCCATGATGAAGCCTGTGAAAATATTGGATTTTGCGGAGGTATCCGCCGAACCACCGATGCTTAGGACGAAAATCACCCCGCCGGCCCTAAGAGGCAACCTCATTCCGCGGGACAGACTGACCGCTGCGATCGAGGCGGGCACGTCCGGGCGGCTCACTGTCGTACGGGCCCCCGCCGGCTTTGGCAAAACGACGCTGCTTGCCCAGTGGGCGCACGCGAGCGAGCACTTGTGCGCCTGGGTCGCGCTGGATGAACGGGACAACGACCCGGTTCGTTTCTGGCGTTATATCGCCGGTTCTATCGCCTCCGCCGTATCGGGGCGCCAGGGGGCGCGGATTCGGCGGCTGGCCGCGTCCATGCCGGGGTTGTCCCGGGATGCGTTTCTGGATGCGCTGCTGAATGAACTGTTCGAGTTGCCCAAAGCGCTGACGCTGGCGCTGGATGATCTGCATGCGATCACGGATCAGGGCATTCATGACGGCTTGTCCTATTTCATTGAATATTTGCCGCCAGGCGTGCACGTTTTGACCGCTACCCGTACGGAGCTTCCTTTTTCGGCGATTAAATGGAAGGCCCAGGGCCAAAGCGCGGAAATCGCGATCCCGGAGCTGCAGTTCACCTCCGAAGAAGCCGAACGGTATTTCAGGCAGGCGGCGGGGAGCGCGTCTACGCTGCGGGAGCTTTCCCTGGAGCAAATCCAACGCCTGGCGGAGAGGACGGAAGGATGGATTGCGGGCATGCAGCTTTTTGCACTTTCGCTGAACTCCCGGCCCGAAGGCACTAACTTCCCGGCGGATTTCCGGGATAATCCCCGGCATATCGCCGACTATCTGTTTCATGAGGTCGTGTCGCGGCTGCCGGAAGGAATCTATCCGTTTTTGCTGAAAACGTCGATTCTGTCCCGGCTTGATGCCGCCGTTTGCGATGCCGTGACAAAGCAGGGGGGAAGCCGGGAGAAGCTGGAGGCGCTCCAGCAGCTTAATTTGTTTATCGTACCTTTAAGCGGCAGCCAGACCTGGTTCAGGTACCATCATCTGTTCGCCCGCTTCCTGCAGGAGCAGCTGCGGCGGAATGATCCGGCCGAATGGTCCGGGCTGCACCGCCGGGCGGCGGAATATTTCGCCGGGCAGGGAGACATGGATGAAGCGATTGATCATGCCGTATCGGCGGAGGATTTTTCCCTTGCGGCAGCTTATTTGGAGCGGCATGTCAAGGCCGTGATGGAACGCGGCGAATTCCGCACGCTGCTGCGCTGGTTCGGCTGTTTTCCCGGAGAGGATTCGCTGCCTTTGGAGTTGGCTTTGGTGTACGCCTTTGTCCGGGCGCTGACGGGCGATTTACCGGGGGCTGAGCGCATGCTGGGGCGGATTGAACAAGCTTGCGGCGGGGTGGAGGTCTCGGAGGCGCGCGGCAAATTGCAAAGCGGCATACTGTTTGTCCGCTCCAATCTCGTTTTCCTGAGCGGGGACTTCGGCAAATGGCTCGCTTCCGGCCGGGGAATTTTAGAGGGGCGTCTGCCCGACAATCCGCTATACTACAATTTTGACTACAACAAACAGGAGCCGCTGGTCAGGCGCACCCCGATGGGGCTGAACGGAGTTTTGTCCAAGGATACGGAAGCGATTGGCCTACTCTTTACAGGTATGCTCGATGCCCGCGGCTGGAAGGATTCCCTGATCAATCTGTACGTCAAGCAGTCGCTGTGCGAAGGCTATTACGAATGGAACCGCCTGGAGGAGAGCCGCAGGCTCCTTGCCGAGGTGGGGCAAGCCATTGCCGGCCGCAACATCGCCGGCCTGCTCATCCCGAACCGCATCATGGCCGTCCGGCTGTATGCCGCAGAGGGGAAATTTGAGCTTGCCCATGTGACGATCGATGAAGCGGCGGACGGGCTTGATCCCCCGCAGCGCGAATTATGGCTGCCGGTTTTGCGGGCGCTGCGCTGCCGCGTTTTTTTGCAGGAGGGAAAATTGGCCGAAGTCAAAAAAGAACTGGCCCGCCTGGACATTTCCGCGAAGGACAAGCCGACCTACAACAAGGAGTTTCAATATATTTCGCTGGTACGCCTGCTTGCAAGGCAGCGGAAAGAAGAGGAGGCGCTGCGGCTGCTCGAACTGTTGAAGCCGCAAGCGGAAAGGGAACGCCAGCTTTCCGGCATCGTGGAAATAACGCTGCTGCAGGCGTTGGCGGAGTTCAAACTGGGGCGGCGAACGAACTCGCTAAGCAGGCTTCATGAGACGCTCGCGTTGGGAGAACAAAACGGATATATCCGCAGTTTTCTCGACGAAGGGCCGGAGATGCTGCGTTTGCTGAAAGCGTACCGTTCCAGCCGCTCGGGCCATCAGGATGAGGAGGGCACCCCGGAAGGGGGAGGCGGCGGCCTCGTCTCCGACGGTTACATCGAGGCGCTGATTTGCCGCTTCCCGGATGGGGATGCCGCAGCGGACAGCCGCAAGCCAGGCGCTTCATTGGTTGAGCCGCCGAGCCGGAGCGAGCTGGAGCTGCTGGAGCTGCTCCGGCAGGGTGCGGCCAACAAGCAAATCGCCCAAACGCTGGGCTTGTCCGAGGGCACCGTGCGGGTGTATCTGTCGCGCCTGTACGGGAAGCTGAACGTATCCTCCCGCACCCAGGCGCTCGCCGCCGCGCAGGAGCTGCGGCTGCTGGAGGAGTAAGCGGCCGCAGCCTAAGCGAGAGCCGCCTCGACAAAATGCCCCGGACCGTCGTTGGCAAGGTCGGGGGCAGATGATGGATATGGAAGCGTGAGCTCCTGATTGCGCCTTACGGCAGCACTTTTTAAGGCAGAACGTTTTAAGGCAGCACGTTTTAAGGCAGCACGTTGCCCGCCGCGCGGTAAATTTCGTACCATTCCTCGCGAGTGAGGCGAATGTCGGCCGCTTTGCAGCAATCTTTAAGCCGCTCGGCGTTCATCGTGCCGGTCACCGGCTGCATCTGCGCTGGATGGCGAAGCAGCCAGGCGATCGCGATGGTCGTGTTGGTTACGCCGTATTTGCCGGCGATTTCGTCGATTTTTTGATTGAGCTCGGGGAATTTATCGCTTCCCAGGAACACGCCTTCGAAAAATCCGTATTGGAACGGCGACCACGGTTGAATCGTAATGTCGTGCAGCCGGCAGAAATCGAGCACGCTGCCGTCGCGGTTTACGGCCGAGGCGTTTTCCATGTTGACGTTGATGCCGCTTGAAATCATCGTGGCGTTGGTGATGCTGAGCTGCAGCTGGTTGGCCACGATCGGTTGTTTGACGTGTTTTTTCAGCAGCTGGATCTGCATCGGATTCTGGTTGGAAACACCAAAATGGCGTACCTTGCCGGAGCTTTGCAGTTGATCGAATGCTTCGGCGACTTCCTCCGGTTCTACAAGGGTGTCGGGGCGGTGCAGCAGCAGCACGTCAAGATAATCGGTTTTCAGCCGTTTCAGGCTGCCGTCGACGGAGGCCAAAATATGTTCCTTGGAAAAGTCGAAGCTTCCTTGGCGAATGCCGCATTTCGACTGCAGGATGATCTTTTCCCGGACATCGCCCGTCATATGGATAGCTTCGGCGAAAACTTCCTCGCAGGCTCCGCCGCCGTAAATATCGGCGTGATCGAAAAAGTTGGCCCCTTCCTCCATCGCGGTTTGCACAAAACGTTCCGCCGCGGGTTTGTCCAAAGAATTTATGCGCATGCAGCCGACGGCCACGACCGGCACTTCCAGCGAGCTCGTTCCAAGCTTGATCGTTCTCATTCGTGATTCCTCCTTAAAGCGGATTAGGTGCTGGGTTGTTCGGTTTTGATAATATGAAAGCGATGCCACAAGATCATGCGGAACAGCCCGGCCCTCCATTATTTTGACATAGGGGAGACGCGGTTTTCAAGGGCAGCCGCAATTTAGTTTATTGTTAATCCGGGCGGGACGAGTATAATGGTACTGTAAAAAAGAAAGCTAGGTCGTGCAGGTGTGCGAAAAAATACGGCAGCAAAGGAATGCATTTATGATGAAACCAATCGACAGAGAGCAAGTGGAGAAGGAGCTTCGGGCTTTTACTGGCGCGGTAGCGTATGTTCACGGCGAGGCGACTTCTTATATGTTCGTACGCAATTTTAAAGTGAGTGTGACGGAAGCTTTTATCGCCGGGGAAGGTCCTTACCGGACCGCGCTGCGGTTTGACGGGCACGGCTGGCTGCGCATCGAGGAGCTCACGCATTATGAGGTAGACGAGCGGGGGCGCCTTTTACTGGCGGGCTATGATGAGCGGGGCCGGATGAACGTAGCCTTGCATCTTGGAAAGGAGCCGTTTCCGGAATGAATAAAACGAATCTGACAGAACAACGTACACGCAAACTGCTGGCCGTCTTCGCTCACCCGGACGACGAGAGCTTTATTTGCGGGGCAACTTTGGCCAAATACGCCCATGAGGGTGTGGAAATCACGCTGGTCAGCGCCACGCGGGGCGAGATGGGGCGGCGCATGGGCAATCCCCTGTATTTGAACAGGGAGACGATGGGCGCGGCCCGGGAACAGGAGCTGCGGAATGCGTGCGCCAGCCTCGGCATCCGCGATTTGCGGTTTTTGGACATTCGCGACAAAACGGTTGAGTTTATCGACGAGGAGCTGTTGATCGGCCGCATCGCCGGATTGATGGAGGAGATCGAGCCGGATGTGGTGCTTACTTTCCATGAGAAGCTAGGCGGCCATCCCGACCACTGCGCAATAGGCAAGGCGACAACGGCGGCCTTCCGGCGGCTCGGCGAGCGGGGAGCGTTATATTTCATTTCTTTCGGCGATGCCATGGAGCGGCCGGAGGTTTTTGGCTACACCCGCAGCGATATCGTAAAAATCGAAGTGCAGAGCCACTTGCCGGCTAAGCTGGCCGCATTCCGGGACCATCGCTGCCAGTCGGAAATCGAGGCCTGGGTTTGGCAGCCGGACCAAGAGGCGCTTAAGCGGTTTGGGCGTTACGAATATTTTATCAGAGGAAACCGTCAGGGGGCGTCCGGGAGTGCAGGGAGTACCGGGAATGGCGGGAGTGCAGCGGAAGCGGCGAAGGCGGGCGATTTGTTCGTTTACTGATAAGGCGATAAACATAAGGGCAAAAAATACAAAGTTGTAGACCTAATATTTTCCACATTTCCGCGATTGCTCAGGTTTTCGAATCGAAACTATCGTGCGCCAGAGATCTAACGGTTGTAGCAGCGGCTATTTTGCGAAAAAAGCCCTTTTCTAAATTTTAACGGTTGTGAGCGTCGTTATTTACCTGAATCTAAGCAAAATTGGCTGGGTTTCAGTGAAATAAGCGCCATGGCAACCGTTAGAATTTGAAATCAACGTTTTTGGAACAAATAGCGCTTGTGGCAACCGTTAGAATAGTTGTGTGAATTTGATGCAACGCTAGTGAAATTAATGTCGCTACATTTCAGTGGGGCCATCATAGTCATCTACATGACTTTTGATGGCCCCACTTTCGTTTAAACTAGGAAAACGCTCAACGGTAGGCCCAATTCTCCGCGGTTCCCGACAAACTATCTCGTGAACGACTGGATAAACCCGGCCATTTCCTTGCTGGCCTGGTTAAGGCGGTCGATGACCTCGCTGAATTCATTGACGAGCTCCGCCTGAACATTGGAGGAGGCGGCGATCGATTGAATTTCCCTTTCCATCTGCTCGATGGAGCGTTGTACGGTAACCAGCGATTTTTCGATGTTCTGCGTCGCCTCTTTGGAATGGACCGACAGCTTGCGGACTTCGTTCGCCACAACTCCGAAGCCGGCTCCAAGCTCGCCCACGCGAGCGGCCTCGATGGCGGCGTTCAGGCCCAGCAGATTCGTTTGCTCGGAAATTTCGCGGATAAGTCCGGCCACTTTGCCTACCTGTTCCGAATCCTCTACCGTCTTGCGGGTGTTTTCGAGAATTTGCTCGGTTGTCGCGGACAGTTCCTCCGAATGGGCCGCCACGTTCTGAACCATATCGACCAAATGGCCGGTGATCCCGTTCACTTCCTCCATCAACGCTTCAAGCTTTTGTTCATTTTCCAGCGTGTACGCGATGGCAAATGCCCCGATGACTTCCTGATCCTGACCGTAAATGGGCACGCCCGCGGAAATGACCGGATTGCCGTAAATTTCCGCCGGAAGCCGGTTGATCGTTCTTTGTCCGGCCAAGGCATTCATCAGGGTCGGATCTTCGGGAGGGACCGGACTTCCTTTGACCAGACCGAAATCCAGCGTCCGGCTGGGAGCGTAATAATGAAAAATCTCCCGGTCCGTAATACCGATCATAATATCCTGGGAATGAATTTGCTTGAAATAAGGTGCGGCTTGTACCAGTGCAGCAATAATATCCATGTATGTTCTTGTCCTCCCCCTGATATAGATGCGTATAAGAAAATATCGGCATTTGATGATTTTTTTTAATATAAAAGAATTTAAAATTTTGTCAGCTTCCTAGTTTGCAGAACGATAATAGAATCGTAGGTGCCGATGAATATAAACCATGCGGAAAGCCTGGAAATTACGCTATAGCAGCGGGTTCCGGGCTTTTTTGGGGGTTCAACCTAGAAATCGGCGCTTGGCAACCGGCGACTGGAACGACGAAGAACCGTAGGCCTTCAAAATAGCGGAACTTTATGTTCTTATTTTCCGAAGCCAAGCATGTTTATCCCCATTAGCGGAATTTTTTGTCCTTATTTTCTTATGAAGGGTCCCAGAACGCAGGCATTCCCTTGCGATTCGAGAAAATAGCGACATAAACTTCCTCTATTTCACGCAAATGGACGGGGATCGCCGGAATAGCGACATTTTTTGTCCTTATGTTTTGCGCTGAGCTTTCTTTGCAAAATAAAATGGGAATTTATTGTAATTCCCCAAATAAATATTATATGTCAACTTGTTTCGGCTTCTAGAAAACTACATATGGAGAGGGAGAGTGATAGTTTGAGCAAGAGAGTTGTCGCAGGGCTATTAAGCTTCCTGCTGGCGTTTTCGCTGCTGCTGCCGGTGGCGGAGGCGGGGGCTGAGGAAGGCGCTCGGCAGGGAATGGAAGCAGGAAGGATTGCCGCTTCCAAGCTGAATCCCGTCGACCCCGCAGCGCTTGATGCGATCAAGGCGAAGGATTTTAAGCTGCAAAGCAAGAAAGAGACCGCCAAGGCGAAGTCGGCTAAAACGCCTTTGGCCGGTGAAGGATTGCAGTTGGAGCGGCAGGAGGCCTCTCCGGCTTCCGCGGCGGAACCGCAAAACTTCGTACCTCAATCGGATAACACGGGACGGATTTCCGTCATCGTAGAATTGCGGGAAGCTCCGGTCAAGGTGTTCGAGGCGGCCGGGAGCAAGCTGAGCAGCAGCAAGTCGTTGTCCGCGCACAAGCAAACGGTGAATTCAGAGCAGCAAACGTTCAAAAAGCAAGCGATCAGCAAATTGAATGCCAAATTCAACCGCGCTTATTCGGAGATTTTTAACGGTTTTTCCTTAACGATCGCCGCCAATCAGGTGGAAAATTTGCTTAAGCTTCCCGGGGTCAAAGCGGTGTACCCAAATAACGAGGTGTATGTCACCGCCGAAGAAGAAGAAGCTCCGTCCGCTCCTTTGGGCAGTGTTCCGTTTATCGGCAGCGAGGCTTTTTGGGATCAAGGAATCAAAGGCCAGGGAATCAAGGTCGGGGTCATTGACACTGGCGTGGCCAAGGATCATCCCGATTTGGCCGCCGCCGTACCGGACGGTGACTGGGGATACGATTTCGTGAACGAGGATAACGAGCCGTACGAAACGACCAAGGAAGATTACGAGAAAGCGCGGGAAAAAGATCCGACACTTCCGGAGGTAAACGAGGACGGCAGACCGTATTGGACTTCGCACGGCACCCATGTGTCCGGGATCGTCGCCGGGCGCGGCGCAGGCGGAAATGGTCAAGCGGGGATCGAAGGCGTCGCGCCGGCAGCGGAAATCCATGCGTACAAGGTGCTGGGCCCGTATGGCAGCGGTACGACGGAGAACGTGATCGCCGGAATCGAGCGAGCAGTGGAGGATGGGATGGACGTCATCAACCTGTCGCTGGGCTCGGATTCCAACAATGAACAGTCGGCGGATTCCGTGGCCGTCAACAATGCGATGAAGGCGGGCGTTATCGCGGTCGTATCCAGCGGCAACTCCGGTCCCGAGGAGGCCACGGTAGGGGATCCGGGCAGCGCGGAGCTGGCGATCACGGTCGGCGCTTCCAAACCTCCGCTCAATACGCCGGTGATGAAAATTGCCGAGCTGGAAGGCGAAGCGTTTTATATGGACACGTTCGATAAATCGGCAGGCCTGGAAAACTTGACCGAGTCCTATCCGCTCGTTGAGGCCGGGTTAGGCAAACCGGGCGATTTTGAGGGCAAGGATTTAAGCGGGAAAGTCGCTTTCATTAAACGCGGAGAAATTCCTTTTGCGGAAAAAGTATTAAACGCTCAAACTTCCGGAGCCCTGGCCGCAATGATCTACAACAATCTGCCGGAAGCGTTGGAAAGCGGTACTCTGGGTGACGCCGATGTGACGATCCCGGTTTACGCGTTGTCCGGGGCGGATGGAGGGCGGATCAAGGCTGCGCTCGATCAGCAGGAACTTACGGCTGAGTTTGGCTCGACGGTCGAACAGGACATTATGGCCGCTTTCAGCTCGCGTGGTCCGTCCAAACCTTCCTATGACATCAAGCCGGATATTTCCGCGCCGGGCGTCGCCATCCGTTCCAGCGTGCCGGGTTATGAAGGCTGGTATAAAGCGCAAAACGGCACAAGCATGGCCGCCCCGCATATCGCGGGAGCCGCGGCGCTGCTTAAGCAACATTACCCCGAGCTTGGAGCTTACGAAATCAAAGCGCTGCTGATGAATAATGCGTTTAAGTTGTCCGACCGCAGCGGCAACCGCTACTCGCATATGGATCAGGGAGCCGGGCGCGTCGCTCTGGACCAGGTTGTCGAAGCGAAGGCGGTGGCGCTGGCCGAGGACGTAACCCATTCCGTCGATGGCGATGAGCCTGCGACGTACTACACGGGCAGCCTTTCGTTTGGTTATGTCGGCTACGGTTCATCGGCGCAGCGTGAGGTCATCGTTAAAGATATCGCCGGGGAAGCGTCGGACTATTCTATTGAATCAAATTGGTATGGCGGCGATTCTCCCGTAGCATTGATCTTGTCCGAAACCGGGGCCGCGGTTGCGGCGGGCGGGGAAACATCGTTCACCGTAACGGTGGAAGTGCCGGAAGAAGCTGTTAGTCAGCGTTATGAAGGCGAGCTGATCCTGACGGAATCTGCGAGCGGCCACGTCATCCATATGCCGGTTTCGGTTTACGCCGGCGAAGTCCCGCAGGCGGATGTCGTTACGGACCTCGCATTAACTCCGAATCCGTTCTCGCCGAACGGAGACGGCCAACTTGATACAACGGACATCACGTTTACGGTTAATGAAAATACCGAGTATTTTTCCCTGGATGTTTTCACACTGGACAGCACTTGGCTTGGTTCGTTGATTGAAGTTGAAGACGGCCTTTTCCCAGGCAGCTATGCGCTTCGAAGTTGGGACGGATCGGACCTTCCGGATGACGGTTACCTGTTGGTGCCTTGGGTCGGCACCAGCTTGGCGGATGCCGTGCCTTTGGAGGATCAGCTCGCGGTGTTTATCGTTGATAGGGGGGCTCCGGTCTCGCAGTTAAGCGACCCTGCTATTAAGGTGGATACGGCCAGCCTTCAAGGGGTGATCTCCGGCCAGGTGACGAAAGATTTGCTGATCGATTTGCTCGTTTCCGAGACCGGGGCGGCTGTGAGCGATGTGATTGGTGTGGCCGCTTTGTTTGACGGCAACGGGGACGGCGAGTGGGAACAGATGGATGGAACCGTTGACGGCACGGGCCATTTCACCATTGAGGTTCCGATTACACCAGGAAATAATACGTTTGAAGTTTATGTTTACGACTTGGCGGGTAACGGGTTGGCAACTTCAGCCCACGTGGTTAATTATAAGCTTTCGGGTTACGTCACTCCCTTTGTGGAGCCTTCCCGGGTACAGCAGGATGAGCCGTTTAAACTGGATGTGCTGTTCTCGGTGACGGAGGCCGTTTATGCCGCCAAATTCGATTTGTTGTACAGCAGCGGCTTGGAACAGGTCAGCGTTGCACCAAGCCCCGAACTTAGCGCCCGCCAGGCTGAGCAAAACCCGGATCGTACGCTGACGGTGTCGAAGGCGGTGTATGCACAGGATAACGGTCAAACCCGGTTTGAATTGATGGAGCGCTTGAATGACGCACAAGGGTATGCCGGCGCTGGTTCTTTGGCTACCTTTACGTTTCAGGGGGCACCCGCCGGGCAATATACATTCCAGGTAGCTAACCTGGCATTGTACGATCAGGATGGAAACGAAATTCCGGTCGGTTTGGTCTCCGATGCTCAAGTGTCGGTTGAAATGCAGGCCGAACTGCAAGTAACCCCGCAAAACCTATCTCTTAAAAAAGGGGAAACCGGCCAGTTGGCCGTCACTTACAAGGACACCGGCGGGACGGTCACGGACGTGACTTATGCGGTTTATTACGCGCCGGAGGATCCGCAAATCGTAACCGTGTCGAAAGGGACGGTGACCGCGCATAAAGCCGGCAAAACCAACATCGGCATTACCTATGAAGGTTTGACGGCGACCGTAGGCGTTACTGTTGCGGAAGTTTCTTCGGGCACGGGCGGCAGCGGCGGAAAGAAAAGCAGCGGAAAAATAACGCAAACGCAGCAAGATCAACAAGATCAGCAAAAACAGCCGTCTCCCAGCCAGGCGGTAAAAGAAGCGATCAAAGCGAATGAACCAACGGTTATTACGTTGCCGAACGGCTTTACGCTCACGATCCCTGCCGGGGTCATCCCAGCTTCGGAGGCGGCTTTTGCGCAGGTCACGCCCGCTTCCGAATCCGACACAACCACGTTGATCGAGGGGCTGAAGCTTGGCTCGGAACTGCAGCCGCTTGGGGTTTATTACGATTTAGCCATTTTGGATAAAGACGGAAAGCCGATCGAGAACGTCGTGTTCCGTCAGCCTGCTGTGGCGTCGATTCCATTAAGCGCCCTGAACGCGGGAGGCGTAAACGGGAAAAAGATCGGCCTGTTCAAGCTCGGCGGCCAAGGCGTACTTGAACAGCGCGCAGGGCGGCTTATTGACGGTAAAGTGGTAGCTCATTTGAGCGGCTTCAGTCGTTACATGTTCATGGCCAGAGAAATTTCGTTCGCCGACGTAACCGAGGAGGATTATCCGTGGGTGGTGAACGAAATTGGGGTTTTGGCGGCTCAAAACATCGTGACCGGGATGAGCGCAAACGTATTTGCCCCAGGCTCAAAAGTCACCCGCGCCGAATTCGTCTCGCTGCTGGTTCGGGCGTTGGAGCTGGAAGCGGATGAGCGCGCGGGCGGAAAAGCTCAATTCAGCGACGTTCCAGCCGGCAGTTGGTTCGCGGAGACGGTGGGTATAGCGGCTGCCAAAGGCTTTGTTGCCGGCTACGAAGACGGCACCTTTGGGCCAAACCGGCAGATTACCCGCGCCGAAATGGCTGTTATTTTGTCCAAGGCGCTGGCTTACCTGGGGACGGCAGGAACAGCTTCGGCACCTTCCGGCTTCACCGATCAGGCGCAAATCCCGGGTTGGGCGAAGGAGTCGGTTGGCCTTGTCGCCAAGCTTGGCGTGATGAAGGGCAAATCGGCCGGCAAGTTTGACGCGCAGCAAGGGGCCACCCGCGCTGAAGCGGCTGTCGTGATCTACCGCATTTTCACTCAGGATAGGAAGTAAAGTTTTATTCCATCTTGTCCGTTCATATACATGCCTTAGAAGGAGCGTGAGCAGGTTGGATAAAAAAGTGAAGCGGTATTATCAATTAAAACAGCAGCAAAAAGAGGCGGAGCTGGAAATGGCCGAACTGCGCAGCGAAATTTTGAAGCATTGTCTCGAGCAGGGAGCTGCCGAGTTGGAAATCGGGAGCTACAGAGTGAAGACGATTTTTCAGGAACGGAAGGAATATGACGACCAAAAGCTGTACGAAGCGCTCCCCGACCCTGAGGTATGGCGGTTGATTTCTAAAGCGGATGCGCAAAAGGTGGCGGGATTGATTAAGCTGAACGTTATTCCCGAGGAGCGGATTAAGGACACTTACGCGACCAAACGCATCACCCTGCTGCAGGTGGAGAAAAAGTAATTGATGCCCGTTTTTGAGCATAAGCATTCGTGAAGTAGAGTGCAGCAAAAAACGCCGGAACAAATTTTTCTGGCGTTTTTTTGTTGCTCCGAAAATCCAAATCTTGACATTACAAACGAAAAGACTTATCATGAGCAAGAAGTCATTGAGTAAGGAGTCACTGAAATGATTGGACATAAAACCCAACGCCAATTACAAAAAGAACAAACTAGAAAACGCCTGATCGAAACTACATTGGCGCAGTTTGCTCAAAATGGCTTCACAGCTACGCGCACCTCCGATATTGCCAAAGCGGCAAAAGTTTCCCACGGGACAGTGTTTGCCCATTTTTCCACGCAGGAAGCGCTGATGGATGCCGTTATCGAGGAATTCGGCTCGCGGGTATCCTGGCGATTGCATGAACTGGCTGCGGAAGGCGGGGGCTTGCGGGACGTGCTGAAGGCGCATCTTACCGGCCTGGCGGAGTTTGAAGCCTTTTATACCCGTTTGGTGATCGAAAGCAGGCTATTGCCGGATAGCTCCCGAAACGTGCTGATTGCGATCCAATCAACGATATCTTTGCATGTAAGCCAAGCGGCCGAGCGGGAAATGAATGCCGGTGCCATAGATGTGTACCCGCTGCATTTGCTGTTCAACACCTGGATCGGCTTGATTCATTATTATTTGGCCAATAATGACCTTTTTGCCCCGGGCGGATCCGTGCTGGAGCGTTACGGTCAAGAACTGTTGGAGCATTATTGGCGCATGATCGCTGTCAAAAGATAACTATCTTTTGCCATAAAAAAATGCAAGGAGATGCGATGGACAATGAAAACATGTATTGCTTGCGGAATGCCGATGAACGAACCGTCCGAATTTGCCATGGGGGATACCGCGAAAAACTACTGCGTGCATTGCGCGCGTCCTGACGGAACGATGCAGTCTTATGACGAGAAGCTGGAATCCTTAACCGCTTTTATCATACGGACCCAAGGATTAGACCGGCAAGCTGCGGAAGCTGCCGCAAGAAATATGATGGCCCGGCTGCCGGCTTGGAAAAACCTGGTTAACGGCAAATGATCAGGAGTTGGGTAAGCCGAATCCTAAAGGAGGGGTATATGTGAAAGGCTACGATAATTTTTTTCTGCCCGTTGGCGATCTTAAGCAGGCAGGATACTATTATGGGCAAATGTTGGGATTGGATGTGAAATTCGACTTTTCGGCAAAAGGAATGCTGGCTTATCGGATCGGCCGGGAAGAGCCTGCTGTTATTCTTAGAGATACTTCCCATTTTCCCGCCGCCAAACCGGCAATATGGTTTCTAGTTGACGATGCCCGGCGAAAATTTAATGAGCTTAGGGAAAAGGGCGTTGCATTCACTTCCGAGCCCTTTGCAATAGCTACGGGGACGGCGGTCGAATTTGAAGATCCCTTCGGAAACCGGCTGGGCATTACGGATTATATCAAGAGGTGAGGAGGAAAACCGATGATTCTGCTTGACGTCCGGGATTACAAGAAAACCGAGGAGCCGCTGCGGGAAGTGGGTTTTAACACTTTATTTGCCGAATCCGTGATCCACGGGAAAACGCCGGGGCAAGTTTACGCCGACGATGACGTTAGCCCAAGCGTATTTTATGTCGTTCACCCTTACGGGATGTCCTTGTTGTTCGGCGCTGCGGACAAGCCCGACTTCAATCTGTGGCTGCAGCAATATTTACTGGACAAAGCCCAGGCGCGCAGCGGCCACGAATGGCTGCAGGCCTACCCGGCCGGCTGGAACGAGCGGATTCGTCAAATGCTCGGCTCGGAGCTGGTAGCGAGGCGCGCGGAGTTACAGGAAGAAATCGACAGCATGTCCCCTAAAGTAGCCGAATATACGCGGGTCAATTTTCGGTTTGAACAAGACAAATACCGGACTGCCGGGAAACCGGCAAATTTGGCGGGCTGTGAGATCGTCAGAACGACGAAGGAGATGTTCCTTGCGGCTCCGGGGGCGGTTGTGCCGCGTTTTTTCTGGAAGGACGAAGTGGAGTTTGAGCGGGCGGGGATCGGATTCAGCCTGATTTGCCAGGGGGAAATCGCCGCTACGGCATTTTCTGCGTTCATCACTGAAAAAGAGCTGGAAATCGGCATAGAGACTGCTGAAAAATACCGCGGAAGAGGTTTTGCGGCCAGCGTATGCTCGGCGCTGATCGATTACTGCCTGCGGCAAGGCTTGGAGCCGGTCTGGTCCTGCCGCCGGGAAAATGAAGGCTCGTACAGGCTGGCCCAGAAGCTGGGATTCGTGCCCTCGCTGATGATCCCTTATTATCGTCTGCCGGCTGGGCGTCATATAGTTGATAACGTCAAATGAATTAGTTGACTAAGTCAAATTAAATGCTTTATGATGGAGTTACTATTCTATGGCTTTTTTAGGAGGTAACCCATGAATTCCGTCCATCACCCTATCATTCAGGCCGTCCGCAGATTTAACCGGTTTTATACGAATATCCTCGGACTGTTGGATCAGCACATGCTGAACAGCGATTTTTCGTTGTCGGAGGCCCGGGTGCTTTACGAAATCGGCAATACCCCAAACTGTACGGCCAAAATGCTGATCGAGCTGCTGAGTATCGACCCCGGTTATCTAAGCCGGATCATCAAACGCTTCGAAAAAATGGGCCTCGCCTACAGAGAGCAGTCTAAAGAGGACGGGCGGCTGTATTATCTGTTCCTGACCGATCAGGGGAAAGAGACGTTGGCCCGGCTCAACGGGTTGTCCGACGGCCAAATTTATCAAATGATCAGCCGTCTGCCGGAGCAGGAGCAATTGCAGCTCACCCAGGGGATGCATTCGATTGAAGCGGCGCTGTCGGAGAAACCGGTGCTGACGGGGGAGGAAATCGTCATCCGCAACGATCTGCGGCCCGGGGACGCCGGGTATCTGGTCCATCTGCACGGTTGGATTTATCAGGAACGGGGCTACAACCACCGGTTTGAGGGATACGTGTGCAAAACATTTTACGAGTTTTTTGAAAACTACAGCCCGGGCAAGGACCGGTTTTGGTTTGCGGAAGCGAACGGCAACATGGTGGGAGCGATCGCCATCGTCGAGCATTCGCCGGACAAAGCCCAGCTGCGCTGGTTTGTCGTGCATCCGCAGTACCGCGGGATCGGACTTGGGCGCAGGCTGCTGGACGAAGCGATGAAATACTGCCGGGAAAAGGGCTACCCGATAGTTTTCCTGGAAACGACGGAGGATCAGCAGCAGGCGATCCGGATGTACACGCGGGCGGGCTTCGTCAAAGCCGCGGAGCATCCGAGCAATGACTGGGGCAAGCCTCTGGTTGAATTGACGTATGAGCTGGCTCAGGCTAGATAAAAAGGCAAAAGGTTGAAGAAAAGGCGCTCTCCCCGGGACATACCCAGGGAAGAACGCCTTAATCCAAACTCGCATGTCTTAAACGGATGCTTCGCTCGGCGGATACGCAGAGTAAAGCTGCTTAATCCGAGCGTACCAACTTTATCGATGCGAACCAACTGCAAAAGTACATCTCATTTTTCGCATATCTCCATTTTGAGGCGTGCGAAATGTAAAAGTGCATTTGATTCGTACTATTTTTACAAATTATGGTTAATTCCGCGAGTATGAACTGCACTTTTGCATTTGAACCGCCCTAAATGAGCAGCTTCGACAAAAATCGCCTGCACTTTTGCATTTCGCGTGAAATTCGCGGCTCTTTTGTGCGCCACTATTACGTGGAACTCACCCTTGTCCTTCACTTCACGCTCGTCCCCGACACGCTCGTACCGCTCTTAACGGCTTTGAAGGTCACGATTTCTCCGCTCCAGAAGTGGAACTTCAGCGTCACCTCGCCGTTGTTCACTTCGCGCCAAAATTCCGGCTGCAGCTTGATGACGCCTGTCTCGTAATCGGGCATAAACGTATAGCCGAATTCCTTGTAAGGGGTCCAGTTTTGCGGACCGGCATTGCTGCCGTCGGCATAAACCGCCTCCATCGTCGCCACAAGATTGCCGTTAAACGCGGCCGGGACCGCAAACGTTTCGGTCGTTCCCGACGCGCTGCTCAGCACCGGCGTATCGTACACATACACTTTCAGCCGCCAGTCCGGGCCGTAGCTGAAACGGGCGGACAAGGCCACTTTCAGCCCCAGGCCGCTGCCGTTTGTCAGGCGGGTGAGCAGGCCGGATTTCAGCGTCAGTTCCTGGCCGCTTACCTCGTAATCCGCCCCCTTCTTTAATTTTTGCCCGTCCGCAAACAGTTCGGTAAGCTGGTTTCCGTTCAGATTAAGCTGGACCTTGGCGTCCTGAATTGGTCCGCCGTTTCTCAAGTACACCAGATCGGTTTCCGCGGTAGCGGGGCGTTTTTTCCAGCTCGCCTTCATCATTTGGAACAGCTCGTCATCGGACCATTTATACGTAAGCCGGTTGAAATGCTGCCCATTGTCCCACAGCATGTGGGTGATCTTTTTCTGCTGGATATAGTGGGTTAAAGCCTCAAAAAACTTCAGTTTTTCCCCTTGTTCGATCACATTGGTGTTTTTGTCGAAGCCGAGCAGCCCGTATTCCCCAAGGATGACGGGAATGCCTTTGGCGACCAGCGTGTTGTGGACGTTGTCGAACGTCGTGACGATATCCTGCTGCGTATCCTTTTCGAACTTGTAATATCCGGCGACGTTTACGCTAAACGGCCAAAAGCCGTAATAATGAACGGTCGCGATCAGGTTCGGATCGTTTAACGTTTGCATCGTTTTGTACAGTTCATCCAAATCCTTCTGTGCCGGAATCGTGGTGGACGTTGATCATGACGTACAGCTTGGCCTCCAGCGCCCAGTCAACCACTTCCTCGACCCGATCGAGATAGGCCGGCTCGATGGTGTAGTCCGGCGCTTTTCCGATATGGCTATCCCAGGTGACCGGAATCCGGATGCTTTTGTAGTAATAATTTTACATGTTGTTCGGGTTATTTTTTGCGCCATGCCAGATGGAAACCCACTTTTCCCAACAAAGAGGGATTGTGCAGCCACTTGATGACGCGGGTCGATATCCACTGGCAGATGAGGGCTTGGATAATAATCTTCCAATCAATCACGATCGCGGTCAGCGAAAAAATGAGGACGTTTATGATAAACAGCGAGGTCCCGGGATTGATTCTCCGCGCTTTCGCGATGGCCAGCGCCACAAAACCGATCCCCCCGTTCGTCACCCGCTCCCTGAACAGGATGGAAATGCCGGTGCCCAAAATGACGGAGCCGACCAGCAAATTGATCCATAAGCTGCCGAACGGCGTTTTGACATACACTTCAAAAAAATTGACGGAAACCGCGGTTATGGTGATGACCATAATCGTCCCGAACGCGCTGACCCGCCCCAGATAATGCACCGCAAACAAAAGGAACGAGATGTTGACCAGCCAAAATCCGATGCTCAGCGGCAGATGAAACCAGTAATTCAGCAACATCGCAAGGCCTGCGCCGCTGCCGGAAGGAATGGAGTGCGGAAACAAAAAAACGCCCATAGCGCAGCCCTGGATCAGGGAGCCCGCGAGGATGTGGGATGTTTTTTTCCAAAGGCGGCGTAGAAGAAAAGCCCGGTAAGCTTGACGATTGCGGTTCACTGGGAATCATCCTTTTGCAGGTAATGGAGTCGCAGGCTAGTCCTGCTTATACAACCTATGCACCGGGACAACCGCCCATGCCTTCTTTTGAACCAAGAAACTTGCGAGAACCCCCAAAAGGAAAGAGGATTTACCGGAGGGATATGGAATATTTTAGGGTGAAACCGACGGGTCGACCATGTCTTTCGACGAGGGGTGAATGCGCATGATGATTTATCTTAAGGAAATTGTCCTCCAGCTATTTTTTGCCCATATGCCTTTAGTCATGTTTAACTTGTTTTATCGCGACCGCACGCAAAATTATACGCCGAAATTCATCATCGCCACGAGCATGATTTGCCTTTTCTTGTCGATGACCTTCGGCGTCAGTGCCGTTCCCGGATATACATACGACATCAGATATACCATCCTGTTTTTTGGCCTAATTTTCGGGGGGCTGCAGACCGGTCTGATCCTGTTGGCGGAATTTTTATTATACCGGCTGTATCTGGGGGGTGACGGTACGTTCGTTGCGATGCTCATCACGCTGATTACATTCCCGGTTTCGCTCGTCCTGTGCCGGATTTACCAGCGGACCAGCCGCAAGCTGCCCGTCATCATCGCGGCAGGTTTGTTTTTTTCGGCGATTCCCATCGGTATGGTGTATTTGTACAACCCGGAGTCGGTTTTGGACCATTTGTTTTTTCATATCTTCGTTATCCCCGTGCAAAATTCGATCGGCTGCTGGCTGCTGATAACGTTATTCAAAAAAGCGGTCACCGACAAGGAGTTGTATATCAACTACGCGCAGCAGGAGCGGGTGCGGGCGATCAGCCATGTCGCGGCCTCGCTGGTTCACGAGGTGCGCAATCCGTTAACGGCGGTCAAGGGCTTTTTGACTTTGATCAAGGAAGGGGCGGCCGACCGGGAAAAGACAAACCGTTACATCGACATTTGCATGAGCGAAATCGGACGTACGGAATACATATTGTCGGAGTATCTTGCGATCTCGAAGCCGATTACCGATAAAGAGATGCCTACCAATCTGCAGGAGCTGCTGCAAATAACGAGAGATGTCATGAATCCGTTCGCCAATATGCACAATGTGGAGATGGAAATCGAGTATCCCGCGGATAAAGAGCCTTTATGGATCATGGCCAATCCCGATAAAATGAAGCAGGTGCTCGTCAATTTCATCAAAAACGCGGTCGAAGCTTGCGCCGAGGCGCCCCACCGGCAGGGCAGGGTCATCCTCAAGCTGCAGGCGGTTGCCGGGGTGGTCACGCTGTCCATCAAAGACAACGGCATCGGGATGACGGAGGAGCAGACCCGGCGCTTGGGCTCCGTTTATTTTTCGACCAAATCAGGCGGAACCGGGCTAGGGCTGACGTTTTCATACCAAGCGATCTTGTCGTTAGGCGGAACGGTCGCGGTAAACAGCGAGCCTGGCGAAGGCACGGAATTTACGATCAGTCTGCCGCTGTATAAGATACAGAATTTGGAGGCTGCACAGTAAGGAGGAAAACATGATGAAACAAGGCGGGAGGATTTTGCTGAAAGTTCTAGGCTGCTTGGCGGCGGTGATCAGCATTTTGTTTGTGGGTGCGGTGACGGCGTTTATTACCGCTTTTATGGGAGGACAGAAGTTTTATGCGCCGCTCGCGCTGGCGGTGACCGGTATACTTATTCTGTTTGTCATTGCGCGTACGTTTCTGCCCGGGCGGGCGGCCGCGGTTAACTATGTGCTGCTGGGCTGCATTGCGGCGTGCGGCGTGGCCGTGGGAGTGTACGAAATCAACCAGGCTTATCACAACAGCTTCGCCATCGTCAGCGATCAGGACGTGGACCTGGAGCAGTACCGGCCTTTTCAAAATAACGGGGAAGTGGCGGTGTTGGCGGAGCCTTCGTCGCTGACGCTGCTTGAAGACCTGCCGAAAATGGACGGGGCCACCGCGCTTTATCCGCTTTATTCGGCTTTTGCGCAGGCGGTGTACCCCCGCAAGGAATACGCCCTTTACGACAGCGAAGTGATGGCGAATACGACGCCGGGAGCCTACAAAAATTTGCTGGATGGGCGGGCCGACGTCATTTTTACCGCCGCTCCTTCCAGCCTCCAACTGGCCCAGGCGAAAAGACAAGGGCTTGAGCTGAAGCTGACGCCGATCGGTCGCGAGGCCTTCGTGTTTTTCGTCCATGCGGACAACCCGGTACAGGGACTGTCCACGCAGCAGATTCAGGCCATTTACGCCGGGGAGATTACCGACTGGAGCGAGGTGGGCGGCGGAAGCGGCAAGATCCGCGCTTTCCAGCGGCCGGAGGGGAGCGGGAGCCAAACGATGCTGCAGAAGCTTATGGAGGGAAAAGAGCTGATGGCGCCCCCGCAGAAAGACGTAGTGTCGGGGATGGGCGGGATTATCGCGCAAACGGCCGATTACCGCAATTATCCGAACGCCCTCGGGTATTCGTTTTTGTTCTTTGCGACCGAAATGGCGCAAAACGGGCAAATCCGTCTGCTGGAGATCGATGGGGTAAAGCCGGACAAAACGACGATCCGCAGCGGGGAATATCCGCTGGCTGCGGAGTTTTACGCGGTGACGGCGGGCAGCGACAATCCGAACGTGAGCCGGCTGATCGAGTGGATTTTGTCTCCGCAGGGCCAAGCTTTGGTCGAGAAAACCGGGTATACGCCGATCTCTCCGGCTTCCGATATTGACATGGAAAATGAGGATCGATAATATAAAAAATAGGAATTAGCACTCTGGTGTTTGGAGTGCTAATATTTTGAGATCAGGCTGTTTCAACGAAAGGAGACCTGTTTCCATGGCCAAACAACAATTCCAGGCGGAGTCCAAACGCTTGCTGGAGATGATGATCAACTCCATCTACACACAGAAGGAAATTTTTCTGCGGGAGCTGATTTCCAACGCCAGCGACGCCATCGATAAAATTTACTACCGGGCGTTGACGGATGACAAGCTGGTGTTCAACAAGGACGACTATTTCATTAAAATGAAGCCGGACAAGGCTTCCCGCACCCTGACGATCACCGATACGGGGATCGGCATGACCAAAGAGGAGTTGGAAAACAACCTCGGCGTCATCGCCAAAAGCGGCTCGTACGCGTTCAAGAACGAAAATGAGATCAAGGACGGGCACAACATTATCGGCCAATTCGGCGTCGGCTTTTATTCGGCGTTTATGGTCGCCGACGTCGTCACCGTGACCAGCCGGGCGCTGGGCACAGGTGAGGCTTATAAGTGGGAATCCCAGGGCGCGGACGGGTACACCGTTGAACCGTGCGAGAAGGATACGGTCGGTACGGAAATTGTTTTGAAAATCAAAGAAAACACCGAAGACGAGCAATACGACGAATACCTCGATGAGTATCGCCTGAAATCGATCATCAAGAAGTATTCGGACTTTATCCGTTATCCGATCAAGATGGACATCACGAGCAGCCGGCCGAAGGAAGGCAGTGAAAGCGAATTCGAGGATTACACGGAAGAGCAAACCGTCAACAGCATGGTGCCGATCTGGCGCAAGAACAAATCCGAGCTGACGGACGAGGATTACGAAAACTTTTATATGGAGAAACGTTACGGGTTTGATAAACCTGTCTCGCATATCCATATCAAAGCGGACGGCGCGGTCGTGTATAACGCGATTTTGTACATTCCGGAAAAAACACCGTTCGACTACTATACCAAGGAATACGAAAAAGGCCTGGAGCTGTACTCCAACGGCGTGCTGATCATGAACAAATGCGCCGACCTGCTGCCGGACTATTTCAGCTTCGTCAAAGGGATGGTCGACTCGGAGGACCTGTCGCTGAACATTTCGCGGGAACTGCTGCAGCATGACCGCCAGCTGAAAATGATCGCCAAGAACATCCAAAGCAAGATCAAAAGCCAGTTGCAAAGCCTGCTCAAGGACGAACGCGAGAAATACGAGAAGTTCTACGAGTCGTTTGGCCGTCAGCTGAAGTTTGGCGTGTACAACGAGTACGGCATGCATAAGGATGTGCTGCAGGATCTGCTGATGTTTACTTCCTCCAAAGAGAAGAAGCTGGTCACGCTGGACGAATACGTAGCGCGGATGCCGGAGGATCAGAAGTACATTTATTACGCGGCCGGCGAATCGGTGGAACGGCTGGAGAAGCTGCCGCAAACCGAGCTGGTGCTGGATAAAGGCTACGAAATTCTTTATTTTACCGACGATATCGACGAATTTGCGATCAAAATGATCATGAGCTACAAGGACAAGGAATTCAAATCGGTGTCGAGCGGCGATCTGGGGATCGATGCCGATGCCGCCGAGGAGAAAGCGGAAGCGGACGACAACAAAGAGCTGTTTGCCGCAATGAAGGAGCTGCTCTTGGGCAAAGTGAAGGAAGTCAAAGCTTCGAAACGGCTGAAATCGCATCCGGTCTGCCTGTCGACGGAAGGCGAGCTGTCCATTGAAATGGAAAAGGTGCTGAGCGCCATGCCCGGCGCGGACGGGCAAGCCGTGAAGGCCGACAAGGTGCTGGAAATCAACGTGGGCCACGAGGTGTTTAAGTCGCTGCAAAAAGCTTACGAAAGCGATAAGGAGAAGCTCGGCTTGTTCACGAACCTGCTGTACAATCAGGCGCTGCTGATCGAGGGCTTGCCGATCGCCGATCCGGTCGAATTTACGAACGATATTTGCAAAGTGATGGTGTAAGAACGGCCAATTGGATAGGAAAGGAACCACCTCCTGAACAAAATCGCGGGACGGTGGTTCTTTTATTTTTCGGATAAGGATGTCATCATGAGGTTGGGGGCGATGAACCGATGTTTAACGATTTGAAGCTGAGCGCGGACCGTCCGGTCTACGTTCAGGTGAAGGATTACATCAAAGGACTGATTGCCAAAGGAGCGCTGCAGCAGGATCAGCGCCTGCCGTCGACGCGGGAGCTGGCGGGGCTGCTTGCGGTCAGCCGCAACAGCGTCATCTCCGCCTACGAGGGCCTGGAGGAAGAAGGCTACATCTATGCCTTATCGGGCCAGGGCAGTTTCGTGGCCCCGGATGCTGCGGCTTTGGCTTCGGCTGCGGAAACCGTGCCGCCCTGGAAGATGGACTGGTTGGAACGAATGAACGGCCAGGCGCGGCTGGCGGTGGAGCTTGATCATATGAAGCGCCGAAAGCGCGGCATCCGGGCGGAGAAAGGAACGATCTCGTTCACCAGCATTGCCCCTGATGAGAAGCTGTTTGATTTGGATCATGTAAAACGCGCTTTTTTGGACCGGATGGCGGTTGAAGGCAACGTGCTGCTTAATTACGGTTACGCCAAAGGTTATAAGCCGCTGATCGACGTTTTGCTGCAGTATATGGAGCGCAAGGGCGTCGATTTGACGGGGAAGGATATGCTGATCACCAGCGGTTTTACCGAGGGGCTCGACATCGTGTTGTCCTCCCTCGGCGGGCAGCCGGGCGGGGCGGTTATTTGCGAGAATCCGACGCACCATACGGCGATCAAAAACTTACGGATGCACGGGTTCGACATTACGGGCATTCCGATGGAGCAGGACGGGATGGGCCTGGAAGGCTTGAAAAAAGCTTTGGCGGAGCGGTCGTACGATTGCGCTTATTTGGTCCCTTCTTACCATAATCCGACCGGGATCGTCACTTCGGCCGAGAAAAGGCTGGCCATGCTGGAGTTGTTCGCACGTTACCGGGTGCCGGTGATCGAAGACGGCTTCAACGAGGAATTGCGTTATTCCGGCTCGCATGTGGCGCCGTTGATCGCCATGGCGGGCCAAGGGAACAGTGTGGTGTACCTGGGCAGCTTCTCCAAGGTGCTGTTCCCGGGGATGCGCGTCGGCTGGGTGCTGGCGGACCGGGAGCTGGTCGATGTGCTGGAAAGCGTCAAACGGGCGCGCAGCATCCATACCTCGACCCTGGACCAGTCGGTGCTGTATCAGTATTTGCAAAACGGCCATCTGGAGAAATATTTGAAAAAAGCGCGAGCGGAATATAAACGAAAATACGAGTGGACGAAGGCGTGCTGCGAGCGGTTTATCCCGTATTCCCGGCTGTCCGGAAGCGGCGGGCTGCACTTGTTCGTCGAATTCGCGGAAGGGTTTGACGTTTGGGAGTTGCTTGAAGCTTGCGCCCGTCGAGGGGTGATTTTTACGCCTGGGGATATGTTTTATACCGACGGCGGGGGCAGGAATACGATGCGGATCGGCTTTTCGCGGGTGAGCGATGAAGATATCGGGAAGGGCATCCGCATGATCGGGGAAACCGCGGCGGGAATGATGCGGCGGGAATGATGCGGCGGGAATGATACGGCGGGAATGATACGGCGGGATTGATGCAGCGGGAATGAAGCAGCTTGCTGCCGGTCACTTGCGTTATTAGCCGGAAACCGGGCAATACCATAGCGGGATTATGCAGGGCAGGAGCATGGTAGGGATTGAGGCGTCCGACAAACGTCGATCAAACGTCCGGCAAACATCCGTCAAGCGTCCGTCAAACGTCGGTCAAACGTCCGGCAAAATGGCGTAAAATGGTCAAGGATTAAAGGAGCGATGGGGCATGAAGGTAGGCATCATTATGGGCGGCATCTCCTCGGAGCGTGAAGTTTCGCGGATGACTGGCAAGGAAATGGCTGCTCAATTGGACCGCAGCAAATATGAAGTGCTGCCGATCGAGATTACCCGGCGGGAAGAGTTGATCGACCAAGTGAAGGGGATTGATTTCGCGCTCCTTGCGCTGCACGGCGCTTTCGGTGAGGACGGGACGGTGCAGGGCGTGCTGGAGACGTTAGGCATTCCTTACTCCGGCAGCGGCGTTTTATCCAGCAGCCTGTGCATGGATAAGGACTTGTCGAAGCGGCTGCTGCGGGCTGAAGGGATCGCTACGCCGGAATGGGTTTGCCTTGAACGTTCGTTATGGAGCGAAACACTGTCTGGATCTCGTGGTAGCTGCGGGCATGGGAGTCTGGATTCGAGTCTGGCTTATCCCTTATTTGTAAAGCCCAACGGCGGCGGCTCCAGCATTGGGGTGCGGCGGGCTGATGACGAAGGGGAACTGCGTTTTGCGCTTGAGGAGGCTTTTCGCTGGGACCGATCGGTGGTAGTTGAATCCATGGTTCACGGCCAGGAAATCACCTGCTCCGTTTTAGGGGGAGAGCTGCTGCCGATTTTGGGAATCCGGGCAACGGGAGCGGCATGGTTCGATTATCACGCCAAATACAGCGTGGGCGGGGCGGAGGAGCATCCGATCGTTTTGCCTTCCGTAGTGGAAGCTCGCGTGCGTGATGTGGCGCTCGCCTGCTATCGGATTCTGAAGTGCGGCGTTTATGCGCGAATCGACATGATCCTTAAGGACGGTGTGCCGTATGTGCTCGAAGTGAACACTTTGCCGGGAATGACAGCAACCAGCCTGCTGCCCAAAAGCGCGCTGGCGGCCGGCCTATCCTACGCAGAGCTGCTGGACCGGATCATCGAGTTGTCGTTGCTGGAACGGAAAGGTGTTGCGTCAACGCTGGGGGAAGCGCCAATGCAGGCAGTACCAACGTCGAAAGAAGCGGCAAAGCAGGCGAAGCCAACGTCGAAAGAAGCGAGTTTGCCAAAGCTGTTCCCCGAGGACGGAAAAATTCGGCTGGAGGTGGTGTCATGATGTTCCGTGATTGGATCGCCCCGCAGGTACGGCAGGTGCCGCCGTCCGGCATCCGGAAATATTTCGATTTGAGCGGGGAAAGAGCCGATACGATTCGACTTGGTGTAGGAGAACCCGATTTCACCGTGCCGGAGCCGGTGTGTGAAGCTTGCATCCGTGCGTTGAACGAAGGACGGACGGGGTATACGGCGAACAGCGGTATGCCGGAGTTGAGAGAAGCGCTTGCCGGTTATTTGAAGGAGAGCTTTGGCTTGGGCTATGAACCGGAAAGCGAAATGATGATAACCGTGGGCAGCAGCGAAGCCGTTGATCTGGCGCTTCGGGCTTGCACGGTCCCGGGGGACGAAATTCTCATTCCGGCCCCCGGCTATGTGGCTTATTCGTCCATCGCCCAATTATGCGGCGGAAACGTGGTCGAGGTGGAAACGACAGCCACGCAGGAGTTTAAACTGACGGCCGCTGCTTTAGCCAAGCGGATCACACCTCGTTCCAAAGTGCTGATCGTCAATTTCCCGGGAAATCCGACAGGGGCTATTATGACGGAAGCGGATTGGCGTCCGGTGGCGGAACTGGCGATCAAACACGACCTGATCGTCATCTCGGACGAAGTGTACGCTGAGCTGACTTACGGCCGGAAACACTTCAGCATTGCTTCGCTGCCCGGCATGAAGGAACGCACGGTGGTGGTCAGCGGCTTTTCCAAAGCGTTTGCCATGACGGGCTGGCGTGTCGGTTACGCCGCTTGCGGCAACCGTGACCTCATGGCCAGCATGTTAAAAATCCACCAGTACACGGCGATGTGTGCGCCGACGCTGGGCCAGGTGGCCGCGCTCGCCTCGCTGCGCCACGGCCTCGAGGCGAAGGAGCGGATGAAGGAAACGTTTGACCGGCGCCGGCGCAGCTTCGTCCAAGGACTGCGGGAGATCGGCCTCTCTTGCCATGAGCCGCAAGGCGCCTTCTACGCGTTTCCTTCCATCGCGCTCACGGGGCTCGGCTCCGGCGAGTTCGCCGAGCTGCTGCTCCGGGAAGCGGGCGTCGCCGCCGTCCCCGGCCACGTGTTTGGCGCCGGCGGCGAAGGGCATATCCGCTTCTCCTACGCGGCGGGAACGCAAAGCCTGAACATGGCGCTTGAGCGCATGGAGCCTGTGATGCGCCGTCTAGGTATTGGCGCCGGCGTGATCTGATCGCTCTAGGGTGGCAAAAGCGTGCACCCCATCGAGCGAGTGGCGAAAGTGTTTACCCCATTGAGCGAGTGACGGAGCGTTCACCCATTAAGCATGTGGCAAAGTGATCACTCCGTCTGGCGAGTGGCAGAGTGTTTACCCCATTGAGCGAGTGACGGAGCGTTCATCCCATTAAGCGTGTAACAAAGTGATCACTCCGTCTGGCGAGTGGCAAAGCGATCACCCCATCGAGCGACTGGAATGATTTGCAATTCATTGTCAGAGCCAAGCCGCCGATCATGTCCATTTTGCCAAATAGTCGAGTGCTCAGTATTTTTCAATAGGTGTGGCGAGCGGGAATCCGCACTTTTTCGCGGTACGATGGCGGAGATGGCTTGACTGGCAGAAAATAAAGGTAAATTATGGCCTTATTATGTCCCGAAAGGTTGGTTTCCCTGGCTTAGCGGAAAAAAAGGGCGTTATTTTTTATTAAACCAGCCTCAAGGTGTCCCAGGGAGGCCAGCTTGATAAAATAACGCCCAAAAATTCCGCTATATTGCGCCACGGCGGCTATTTTGGCGCATAGCGGTATAAATTACCGCTATGCGTCACGGAGAAGCTCCCGCAATAGTGCTAAGCGTTAGTTTCGGGCGCCCAGCCGGGAGGGGACGTCGTCGTTAGCAGCGAACTTCCACCACCGGCAGGAGAAGCCCGTCACGTCACCGTGCGAGGCCCCAGCCCACATCAGCTGAAGCCCCACACGTCACCGTGTGAGGTTCCAGCCCGCATCAGCCGAAGCCCGGCACGTCACCGAGCGGGGCTCCAGCACACAGCGGCCGAAGCCCCGCACGACACCGTGCGAGGCCCCAGCCCGCATCAGCCGAAGCCCGTCACATCACCGAGCAAGGCTCCAGCCCATCAGCAGAAGCTCCGCGCATCACCGTGAGAGGCTTCCGCTTAACTCCAGCGCCTGCTCCACTGGCACATAGTCGTAGTGCAGGTCCTTCGCCACGGAGTCGTAGGTGATCGCGCCGCCCGCCACGTTCACGCCGCGGCGCAGTGCGGGGCGATCGTTAAGCGCAGCGTAAAGCCCCTTGGAAGCCAGCTCCAGCGCGTAGGGCAAGGTGGAGTTGGTCAGGGCGAACGTCGAAGTCCGCGGCACGGCGCCGGGCATGTTGGCGACGGCGTAGTGAACGACACCATGCTTGACGTAGGTGGGATCGGAGTGCGTTGTGATTCGGTCGACCGTCTCGAAAATGCCGCCCTGGTCAATGGCCACGTCAACGATCACCGATCCCGGGCGCATCGCCTTGACCATGTTTTCCCGCACCAGCTTTGGCGCCTTCGCGCCGGGAATCAGCACCGCACCGATCACCAGGTCCGATTCTTCCACGGCTTCGGCAATATGCTGCGGATTGGACATCAACGTTTGCAGGCGGGCGCCAAAAATATCGTCCAACTGGCGGAGCCGTTCGGGATTCACATCGATGATCGTCACATCGGCGCCAAGTCCGATGGCGATTTTGGCCGCGTTCGTCCCAACGACGCCTCCGCCGATGATCGTCACTTTGCCGCGCTTCACGCCGGGAACCCCGCCGAGCAAAATCCCTTTGCCGCCGTAAGGCTTCTCGAGAAACTGCGCCCCGATCTGCACGGCCATCCGCCCGGCAACTTCGCTCATCGGCGTCAGCAGCGGCAGCGTTTTGTTCACCTCAACGGTCTCGTAGGCTATGGCGGTAACCCCTTTATCCCGAAGCGCCGCCGTCAGCTCGGGCTCCGGCGCCAAATGCAAATAAGTGAACAGGATCAGATCCTTCCGGAAATAGGCATATTCCGAAGGCTGCGGTTCCTTCACTTTAATGACCAGCTCCGCCGACCAGGCATCGGCGGCTTGCCCAACCAGCCTGGCCCCCGCGGCGGTGTATTCGGCGTCCGTAAAACCGCTGCCGGTGCCGGCGTTTTTTTCAATAAGCACTTGATGGCCTGCGCTAACGAGCGAATACGCACCCGAAGGCGTCAGCGCCACCCGGTTTTCGTTGTTTTTGATTTCCTTGGGGACACCGATGATCATTTTGTCTTCCTCCTCGTCAGTTCGTCAGTTTAACTAACACAAACATGCCGGTTTGTCATAAGTTGTTCCCTTAACGGCATAGCTGTAAACTAATCTGACACCAGTATAGGACATGTAAAATTCTTTGTGTTTATGGAGATCCAACAAAAAAAGGGACCGGGTTTGTGTAATTTCACAAATCGCGGTCGCCGCCGAATTTCTCCGTTTTGAAGTCCAGGTAAAGTGTCACTTTTTGCTCCATATCGGTCAAGTCGATGCCTCCGATCTCGCCGATTCGTTTCAGCCTGTAGTTTAACGTATTGGCGTGAACGTGCAGCGCGTCCGCGGCGGTTTTGACATTGCTGTCATAGGCCAAAAATACCTCGAGCGTATGAACCAGCTCGCTGTGATGCTCCCGGTCATAAGCGCGCAGCTTGGCCAGGCTTTCGTTTTCGAAGCTGTGCTTGCCCGCCTCTTCCCAGATGAGCGGCAAGTAGCGGTAATATCCCAGATCGGCATAATAATGGAGGCGGGACGTCTCCTCCGGCAAACGCCGCTTCATTTGAAGCAGCAGCAACGCTTCCCGGTAGCTCGTTTCAAGTCTTCCGTATTCTTCATAAAGATTGCCGCTGGCCAGTCCAGTGTAATGCTCTCCAAACCGAGCCCGCAAATTTCCGGCGGCGAGCTCAAGCTGGTGGACGATCGCGGCCTTGGTTTTGTGTACGGTGGGGGCTGACAGCAGGATCAGCTGGTTTTTATCGCTTACGTACAGTACGATGCGGCATTGGGCCGCAGACGAAGCGAAGCTTTCGAGGGCCTGCTGCTGTTGCCGTTCTTGGATGGTGGAGGTGAATTCCAGGACAGTGATATGAAAAAGAGGCGGCAGGATGATTCCGATGTTTTGGGCTTTCTCGCGAATGTGGGTCTCAGTCCGGATATGTCCGGTCAGCAGCTGCCAGAAAAAATCTTTGTGCGCCGCTGCTTCCTTATGCCGCTGCATGGGCCATTGCACCAGCTTGTTCCGTGCTGCTACCGCCGCGGCCTCGAGCAAGAACATCTCTTCATCGGTGAAAGGCTTGCCCGCCTGCAGCACCCAGATGAAGCCGATCACCGCAGCGTTGGAGCGGACGGCAACCGCCACCCGCTCGCTAAGCCCGACGTCGGGAATGGCGGCGATGTGCACCGGTTTTTCGCTTTCCAGCAAACGGCGGATGGCGCCGCTATGCCAAAGGCTGCTGATGATCTGATCGGGCACGCGCCGCCCGACGATAGTTGCCAGCCTGGCGGCGTCCGTATCCGGGGCGTGCGAACTGTACGCGAGCAGCCGGTGATTCGCGTCCTCGATCGTCACGGGACGGCCGAGCGCCTCACCGATCGTTTCGGCCAGCATCTCCAGATTGTCGGCGTAAAAGTCAAATAATGTTGGTTCTCTGCGCATAGGCATCACCTTCGTGTTTCCCAGATTAGCGGATTTTTGCGTATTTCAAATTTCAAATTTTAAATTCTAAATTGCGAATTATTATATGATTCCAAATCCCAAAACGGAAAGAGGCGGCCATTCCATGATATCGGTAAAAGAAAACACAAATACCGTCGGTTACCGCGATACTTGGGCGGAAGTTTCCCTGGATGCCATCGTCCATAATACGAAGCTGTTCCGCCGGCAGGCGGACGAACGCTGCCGGGTGATGGCCGTGGTCAAGGCGAACGGTTACGGTCATGGGGCCGTGCAGACCGCACAAGCCGCCATTGCCGGCGGCGCCGACTATTTGGGCGTGGCGCTGGTGGACGAGGCTTTGCAATTAAGAGCCGCGGGCATCCGCCAGCCGATTCTCGTGTTGGGGTACACGCCGCCACATGCCGTCGAAACCGCGATCCGGCATGACATTACGATGACCGTGTATACGAAGGAAGTGCTGGACGAAATTATGGACAGCGCCCAGCGGCAGCGACGGCGGGCCCGCATCCATCTCAAGCTGGAGACGGGGATGACCCGCATCGGGCTGACCTCGGCCGAAGCGGCCGTAGATATGGCCCGCCAAGCTCAGTCTTCCCCCTGGACCACGCTTGAGGGATTGTTTACCCATTTCGCCGATGCGGACGGGGCGGATCCCCGGTTTACCGAGCGGCAATTCCAGCGGTTCCGCCGCTGCATCGACGAGCTGGAAGCCGCCGGCGTGCCGATTCCGCTTAAGCATTGCTGCAACAGCGCCGCCGCCATGCGTTTTCCGCAGATGCATCTCGACATGATCCGGGTCGGCATCGCTCTTTACGGTTTGTATCCCGCGCAGCGGCTGAGTACCCCGGCTTACCGGCTGCGTCAGGCGATGCAGCTTAAAACGAAAATAACCGCCATCCAGCCGATCGAGCCGGGCCGGACCGTCAGTTACGGCCGCACTTATCAAGCTCCTTCGAATCGTGTTGTCGCCACCGTACCGATCGGATACGCGGACGGATTGTCGCGCGCTCTCTCCAACCGGGGATCGGCGCTGGTACGCGGGCGGCGAGTTCCGATCATCGGGCGCGTGTGCATGGACCAGACGATGCTCGACATCACTGCGGTGGACGGCGCGCAAATCGGCGATATCGTGACCCTGTTCGGCGGCGAAGGGGAGCCGGCGTTTATCGGCATTGACGAAGTTGCCGAGCTGATGGATACAATCAATTACGAAGTCGTATGCCTGATCGGGCAAAGGGTCCCCCGCCTTTACCAATAAATGTTTGCATGTTAGAAAAAGTTCCATTTGACTCACATGATAATGGAAAAATACGGTTTAGTAAAGTGAATATTAGCTTGATTTACCGAAAAAATGATGGTTATCGCGTTTGAAATAGCAATTCAGATTGAAAATATAGGTATCTATTAAATGTATGTTATATTTTATGACGCGCGAAAAAAGCAAGCAGCCCGCCCTGAAAGATGAATGGGTGCGGCTGCTTGCTTTTTAATTAACTTATTTTTAATGGCTGCTGCGTTTAAACGATAACACGATATCCTGCGGATAATCGCCGAAGCCAATGCCAAACAAATTAAGGCCCCGCTTGTTCACGGCATCCTCCCGGACCTCGAAGCGGACGCGGATCGGATTGTTGAAGTTAAGATCAAGCGCGCCAAGTGTAGTGGCGGAGCCTGGGGCATTGCCCACAAAGCTGCCGTCTCGGGTAATGCGCCATTCGATAAGCTGGCCGTATTCGGTGCCGCCTTTCCATTTTTCGGGCGTCAGTTTGCCCTTGCGGTCGCCGAAATCGGCGGGGCTCGTCCAGGTACCGGCCGGGTGGCCGTTGATGCTTACGCTGATGTCCGACGGCCAGGCCTCCCGGAACCCTGGGGCCTCCGAGCAGACTTCGGCCCGTACGCTTAATTCTTCAAGCTCCACGCCCGGCGGCAGCGGGTTGGCGAAATAATACTCCACGTATCCCGACTCGGCGAACCACAGCAGCGCCGCTTCTGTCCGCTCCGGCATATAAAATACCCGCGGATCGTCCTGGGAGCCGATCAGACTGCCGTCGCGCCCGACCATGCCGCAAGGGGGCTGGACCGAACAGATCGAATACATGCCGATCGGCATATGGATTTCCTCAATGTGATGCAGGCCTTCGCCTGGCTGGGTCGGCAGCTCCAGCAGAATGGAGCGGCAGGTGACCGAGCAGATTTTTTCCCGGTTCGCTCCTTGCGTTGATACGATCAGGTCCGCTTGCTCCAGCGTTTGCACGTTGATGGAGATCGTCGGCTGGGCGACGCCCAGCGCTTCGGCCAACTGATTGATGCTCATCGGCTGTTTGCCGAGCGCCTCCAAAATCCGCAGACGCACATCTCCGGACAGCGCTTTGGCCACATCGAGAATCCGCGAAGCGGGATAATGGATCGTTTCTTGGCGGTGGGGATCGCTCATTAACAAAAATCCTTTCTGCATAAGGGATGAAACCTGTGTTCAGTGTACTATAAAAGAGGAGTATTGTAAATTTATAATATACATTGCAAATATATAATACCCGTGCTATGATGTGGGCAAATGGAATCATCCATACAAGTTGGACTAATAGCGATTTTAGGAGAAAGGTGTGGCTAATGACGATGTTTAATCAAGCGATGACCGCGGATGCAACTGCAATTCCCCGTCCGGAATTTCCCCGGCCCGATTGGGAGCGGAAAGACTGGTTTAATTTGAACGGCGCGTGGGCGTTTCGTTTTGATCCAAGCGACGAGGGGATCGGCCAGTCTTGGCAAAACGAGGGAGCACCGGCTTTCCGGGAGCAAATCCAGGTTCCTTTTTCCTGGTCAAGCCCTTTGTCCGGCATTGGCATAAACGAGCCAGGGATCGGCTGGTACCGGCGCGCTGTTAACTGGCAGCCGCAGCCTGGGCAGGCGCGGATTTTTTTGCGGTTTGGGGCGGCCGATTACCGCTGCGATGTTTGGGTCAACGGCGTTCATGCCGGATCGCATCAGGGCGGGTACGGCGCTTTTGAATTCGAAGTGACAGACACGTGGAAAAAGGCTGAAGAAAACGCAATCGTCGTGCGCGTAGAGGATCGCGACGAAGATTACCAGGCTCGCGGCAAACAAGGGTACGGGGAAATTCGCGGCATTTGGCAGCCCGTTTGGCTGGAGGCGCGCCCGGAAAACTTTGTCCGGGAGGCCAGGTTCCGGACATACATGGACGGACGGATCGAAGTGGAGTCTTTTATTATCTCCGGCGGGGATACCGAAGCGGAGCTGTCCTTCCGCTTTGCCGAAGGCGCGGTGAACCACACGGAACGGGTGCGGCTTACGGCCGGCGAAAATACGGTCCGCACCTCGTTTACGGTGGCAAATCCCCGTTTGTGGAGCCCGGAAACGCCCTATTTGTATGAAGGGGAGATCGTTTTGTCCGGTTCGTTTGGCCGCGATTGCGTCAGCACTTATTTCGGAATCCGCGAAATCGGCACCGCCCGGTTCGGGGATCGCGATTACCGCTGGATCACGCTGAACGGAAAACCGGTTTATCTGAACGGCACGCTCGACCAGTCTTACCACCAAACCGGATATTTTACGTATCCGAGTGACGAGGAAATGAGGGACGAGATTTACCTCATGAAACGGATCGGGTTGAATTTTGTGCGGATTCATATCAAACCCGAGGAGCCGCGTAAGCTGTATTGGGCCGACAAGCTGGGCATTCTTGTGATGGTGGATATGCCCTGCTTCTGGGGCGCGCCGGATGAGCGGGCGCGAGCTTCCTACGAAAGTGAAGCTCGCGAAGTAATCGCCCGGGACTACAATCATCCCGCGATTTTTTCCTGGGTGATGTTCAATGAGACGTGGGGGCTGAAATCGGGAAAAGCGGCCGGTAGCCTGACCGGGGATGAATCGGGCAACATGAATTATTTGCCGGAGACTCAGGAATGGGTGCGGCAAATGTACCGTTGGGCCAAGGAAGTCGACCCGACGCGGCTTGTGGAGGACAACTCGGCCTGCAACTGGGACCATGTTGAAACGGATCTCAATACTTGGCATTTTTATATCAACGGTTATGAACAGGTCCGGCAGCACGTGAGCGATGTGGTCGAGAAAACCTATCCCGGGTCCGAACTCAATTATATCGGCGGGAACGTGCAGACGGACGCGCCGCTGATGAACAGCGAATGCGGCAACGTTTGGGGCATCGAGCACGGCGCGGGCGACAGCGATCTGGCGTGGCATTACCGGTACATGCTGAACGAATTCCGCCGCCATGACAAAATGTGCGGGTTCGTATTTACCGAATTCCGCGACGTGACGAATGAATTCAACGGTTATTACCGGCTCGACGGCACGGAAAAAGACTTCGGCTACGGCGATTTTGTACCGGGCATGACGATTGCCGATCTGCATTCGCCCGACTTTATCGTGATTGACGCGCCTCCATGCCAAACGGTCCAAGGCGGCGAGCGGGTTGCCGTCTCCCTGCTGCGCTCCAGTTACTCCGACCGTTACCACGGCCGGACGCTGAAGCTGGACTGGGAGCTGTGCTACGACCAGCTTGGCGTGCGCAAAGTGGCCGACCGCGGAGAGGTTTCCATCGAATGGAACGGCTACGGCGTAGCGACGCTTGCGCCGTTGAGCCTGACGATGCCTAATCAGGATGCCGTGGCCGTGCTGGCGGTTCGTTTATTGAATGAAGCGGGGGAAACGATTACCCGAAATTTCATTACGTTTGACGTGCGCGGCGGCAAGGTAGACGGAAAGTATGATGCTGACTGCGGCCACATCAGCCTATCGGTAGGCGGTTTTGCCGGCCAATCGTTCACGCATCATTGGGATGCGATTCAGGGAGCCAAGGTGAGCGGCGCGGGAGCCGGGGCGTTCGCTTATGAGGTAAGGCTTCCCGAGCGCGAGCGGCTAGAGTTGATCGGCGATATCGAAATCGTGTTTGAAGCAAGCGCCAAAAGAGTGCTGGCCCGCAACATCGAAGGCGCTAAAGCGCGAGAGACAGGCATCCACTTTATGCACGGCGCTGCCGCCGATGTGGAGCACAATCCGAACACGTACTACATGACGGACGAAGAGCGGCACACATCGCAGGTCACCGTCAGTATCGACGGGGAGGCGGTCGGAACCGTTCATTTGCCCGACGACCCGGCGGACAGCCGTGGCGTATTGTCCTGGCACTGCCAGCCGGTGGCGAACCGCTTGGATGAAGCGGGATCATACGGCTATTTGTGTAAGGTGAAGGTGCCGGGGCGGATCGCCGCCAAGCTGGACCGCAGCCGCAGCTTCCGCCTGGAGCTGCAGGCGGGCGAAGGCGGGCTGGCGCTGTACGGGCGAAACGCTGGACGTTACCCGCTGGATATTCTGGTTCGTTATCGTTAAGCGGTTTGGCAGGTCGGCCGGGTAACCTGGCGGGTAGCCCGCTGGATACCCATCGGAAATCTAACGGTTGTAGCCGCCGCTATTTTCCGAAAAAAGGCCTTTTCCAAACTCTAACGGTTGTGATTGACGTTATTTGCCTTAATTCAGGTAAAAGTGGCCAGTTTTAGGCGAAATAAGCGCTATGGCAACCGTTACAATTTCAAATCAGCGTTTTTGGCACAAATAGCGATTGTGGCAACCGTTAGAATAGTTTGTGGTCAGAAGCGCGTATCACTTTAGAGAAACAGTAGCAGACGAGATCTTGTTTTAGGGTCCTTTCTGCCGCTGTTTCTTTTTTACGGATGTCATCGCGCTTATTTAGGCGAAACCGCCCTATTACTGCTGATAAAACAGGAAATAAGCTCGCTGGCAACCGTTACATTTTGTATCCGCTCGTTTTTGCCCAAATAGCATCGCTCACAACCGTTAGATTTTTTCAGCACTCTTTTACGCTATTGCACTTGTCCCGCAGCCAAGCGCTGATTTTTATTTTGAGCCCAATCCCAACTTTCACAGCACGAAATCGGAAGCTTGTAACTATGATTTATCTTACATAGATTGTTACATATTTTTCCTATTCTATCTGTTGACCAGTGTTTAATTAAAGTATAATATAGAAATATATGGCTGTTAATTCCATTAATGAGTAAAGGAGGTGCTCACTCAATTGAAAACAATGGAAACAGTACCAACAACGATTCGTGATCAGCTGGAAGGTTTTTTAAAAAGAAAAAATATGACGTTAAATCAATTTTCCGAACGATCGCAAATTAATTCCGGAACGTTAAGCGGTATCATCAACGGTCATCGCCCTATTGCCATGCAGCAGCTCGACCGGATTACGGCGGGAATGGGACTTCCCGAAGGATATTTTTACGAGTTGTATATCAATGAATGTTTTTTTCAGGCCAGTCCGGATTGGCGCAGGCTTGGTCCATTTTTGCAACGTTGTGCCGGCTTGAACAAGCTCGATTGTATCGAGCAAGTGGTTAAATTGATGATGGATAATCTTTCTTACATACCACTGCTGTTTAATTTGGCTGAGCAGTTTTTTCAAGAAGGAAAGCGGGAAGCGGCCGTCATGCTTTATGAAGCGGTTGCGGAAAGTGAACAGAGACAGCATTCCGAGCGTCTAGCACTTTGTCAATACCGGTTATTTACGTTAGGGTTGTCCAAGGACCAAAATAAGAATTTATTGCTGGCTTCACATTTTGAATATTTTGTCGATCGGCTTGATGAACCCTATCAACTGGATGCGCTAAATGAATTAATCAATGTATTTGCTTCACTTCGCCGTTGGGATAAGGTAGCGGAACTGGCGGAAAAACTTAAAATCAGAGCAACGGTTCATTATGAGTTGAACGGAAGAAAGAAGTCGCCAGAAACTAAAAAACAGATTATTTATTACATTTTGTATTCTTATTTAATATTAGGCGAAACATATTTCCAATTTGGCAGATATGAGGATGCATTGCATTGTGTTTCGCTGTATACGGATTGTGGCTGGGTGAAGGAGCCGAATGAAGACGAAAAGGCCGTAATTAACCAGTATCAGGAATGGGCTGAGGGAAATCGTTACCTGTATCAATTAATGTCCGGTCAAGTCGAAGTTCTACCGGAGTACGTGAAATATATTTCAACGAGAGAAAATGAAGTGTTTATAGCTTTATGTGAAATAGTGATTGCAGCTAATAAATTCGATATTAACATCGATTCTGTACTTCAACAGTATGAGTCCTTTTTAAAGCATCAAGAACAACAAAGCCGTGTCGGGAAAATTAGCTTGCATTATACTGATGATCGTTATGTAAGCTTATTATCGGGTTTGGGATTCTATTATTTGAAGAAAAACGACTTTGATCGAGGGCTAAGATATGTCTTGGATAGTTTAGCATTCGCTATTGAAATTTACAGCGGACACGATATGCTAAAATGTGTAGGGCTGTTTGAACAATACCGAGGTTTTGCAAACGGAGATATAAAATTTCGGTATAAAACACTAATTAGCGAGGTGCAAAAACTGAATGAAAAAGAAACTGGTTTTATTGATAGCCCTTTGTAATTTTGTGATATTTGCAGCAAACCCGGTTGTTTCAATTCTTAATCCTACCGGAAACTCGACCAAACCTGTTATTACTACTTATGGTCATGGCGTAGGTGGATGAATTCTAACGGGGGACGAGCCTTCTGGTATTCTGTTACGGGAGCGCTTACTTCATTGATGTAAACAAGAATCCTTACCATATTATATATGATAAGGATTCTTGTTTTTATTGGCGGCCGAAGCCCCTACCTGTTCAGCACCTTGGCGAGTACCGTGCCGGATAATAGCTGGCCCAGCGATTTATCCAGCGGCAGCGGATTGTTGCCGAGGCAGGTCCGCACCGCGGTTAGCAGGACGCGCACATCGTATTTGCTCGGATGTACGGGGATCACTTCTTTTTCCAGCTTCAGCAGGCAGTAGACCGCCATCATTGCGGTTCGGATGGAATACTCCACCGTAAACACGCAGTCATCAGGCACCTCGGCAAACTGCCCGAGGAATGCGAGGTTAACGCTGCCTTGCGGCACGACCTGCGGGGGGTCGCCCATGATGCGCGGCATGAACTGCGAAGTGATGTACGGCATCATGCACGGAATGACGTTGGTCGTATGGGAATCGAACTGATTGTATTCGGTATGCAAAATGCCTTTGAGTTGGTTCATGCCGGAAATCAGATGCATAAAACGTTCCATATAACGTTTCATTTCCACCACGCTGTGCCAGTTCTCAAACGCAAACATCGAACGCCAGAAATACCAGAAATTCGTTTCCAGGAAGCTCGGCTCGAAAAACTGTTCAATCGTTGTTCTCCCCAACGTCTCCTCGGTCAGCATCGCCAGCTTGCCAAGCTGCAAAGCATGCGCGGTCGACAGCCCCAGCGTGGAGAAATCGGCTTTTTGCCCGGCGTTCTCGACCAGCCGGCAGTGCGACTCGATCGGCTCCGCCAGATTTAATTCGCGGAATTCGTCAAGCACCGTCCGGTCGGGATTAGTTAGTGAAGGGATGAAGCCGAACAGCTCCATAAAACACTCGAAATGCTCTTCGATCTCGCGGCCGCCGCGCGCGTTGTAGCCTCTTTGGCGTTGCCCGCGCCGTCCATCGAACCGCCGTAAACGCTAGACTCCTCGAGAAATGTGGATGTTTTTCCCCGGCATATGCCCGTCGCGAATCAGGAAAGCCGCTGCGGCCAAAGAGGCGATGCCTCCGCCGGCCAGATAGGCTTTTCGCTTGGCAATTCCTTCCGGAACCCGCGGGTGAATTCTTTGATATGTTCCCATAAGTCATCTTCCTTTCTCCAGGCGGATAGGTAGCTTGCTCCTAATATACCTGCCGGAAAAATGGAAGGCCATGGACATCCATAGGCTGGTGAAGGGGCGGCAGGAGAGAGCGCATGAGGCTAACGGACATGAACGACCTTATTTGCTCGAAAAGACGGTGTTTCAAATTCTAACGGACAGGTGAGCTCTTATTTACTTAAAAAAGGCCGAAAAGGTGCACGAAAATGTGAAATAAGGTCTGTGGTGTCCGTTACATCCTAAAAGCTCTCAATTTCGCCGAAATAACGTCGCTGGTGTCCGTTAGGGCCGGCTGTAAGAGCTGTACGTCCGTACTGCATTTCGGCATTACGGCAGCACCACACGTCAGGGCATTACGGGACGTCACGGAGCGCCACGGCGCGACACCACACGTCACAGCAATACGGCTGATCAGAAGTTTTTCAACTCATTAACGGAAGAATTTAAACTGTACAAAAGCAGGACAGAAAAATAAGATGAAAGTGCCAAGATTTTACTATTCTGCAACATATTCTTCTTTTGCTCATCAAACCTCCATTTCACCTCCTGTTGAAAGCGCATACTTTTCCAGTGGATTTCAACTTAAATTTGGACAAGCGGCAGCGGCTTATGGGACAAGCGTTAGATCGAAGCGGGATATCAAGAAGTTTTAACGGTTATTCCTTCGGCCCGATGAAACGTCGGTTCGGATTGGAATAATGCTATGCGAAAAAGGAGGTGAGGGCTAAACTTACTTTTTCAGAAAGGTGGACGTTGTGTTTCAAAGGATGGTGGCCTCTTATACCGATTGGAACAAAGTGACGGCGTACCAGGTACCGGAAGCGGTGTGCTGGTATGGAGAGCTGAAGTAAACAATCCATGATGAGGAGTGATTCCATGTTTTCGAAACTTTTCAAACGAACGGTGGCGATGACTGCGGTTGCTGCTTTGGCGCTGACGCTGCTGCAGCCTTTTGGGATCCAAAGGAGCTATGCCGCCGAAGCTCATGTCGATAATCCTTTTTTGGGTGCGACGATGTATGTGAATCCCGATTATGCGGCGCTGATTGATACCTCCATCGCCCAAGTTAGCGATAATACGCTGAAGGCGAAGATGCAAACGGTCAAGTCGTACCCGACGGCTGTTTGGCTGGACCGCATGGCGGCTATTGCTGGCGGTGAGGCGAACGGCGGCCGGAAAAGCCTAGTGGAAACCATGGACGAGATACTTGCCCAGAAGCAGGGAAGTACGCCGATTGTAGCCACCTTCGTGATTTACAACCTGCCGGGCCGGGATTGTCACGCTTTGGCATCCAACGGTGAGTTGCCCTTGACTGCGGCAGGCTTGCAGACTTATAAAACGAGCTACATTGATCCTATCGTCGAAGTATTTTCCGATCCGAAATACGCCGATATTCGGATTGTCGCGGTTGTCGAACCCGATTCGCTGCCGAATCTGGTGACGAACCTGAACGATCCGAAATGCGCGCAAGCCAATTCGACCAACATATACCGGGATGCAACGCGGTATGCCCTCGAAAAGCTGCATGCCATTCCTAACGTCTACAACTACATGGACATCGGCCACTCCGGTTGGTTAGGCTGGGACAGCAACCGGCAGCCGGCCATCGACCTCTTTACGTCGGTCGTCGCCGGGACTCCGGCCGGACTTGCCAGCGTGGACGGCTTTATCACCAATACGGCCAACACGACTCCATTGGAGGAACCGTATCTGACCGACCCGAATTTGACGATCAACGGGATGCAGTTGAAATCCGCCAAGTATTATGAATGGAATCCCTATTTTGATGAGGCGGATTTCACCGCGGCACTGTATTCCGGATTCGTGGCCAAGGGCTGGCCGTCCAGTATCGGCTTCCTGATCGATACCTCCCGTAACGGGTGGGGCGGTCCGAACCGGCCGACCGGTGCCAGCGGAACAACGGTGGATGCGTATGCCGATTCCGGACGCATCGATAAGCGTCTCCATCGCGGGAACTGGTGTAATGCCAGCGGCGCCGGGATGGGTCAGCCTCCGCAAGCCGCTCCGGCGGGTTATTCGGCCTCTCATCTGGACGCTTTCGTCTGGGTGAAACCTCCGGGTGAATCGGACGGCTCCAGCACCGAAATTCCCAACAATGAAGGCAAAGGGTTCGACAGAATGTGCGACCCGACTTATACCAATGCCAACGGCACGCTGACCGGCGCGCTGCCGGGTGCTCCGATTTCCGGACACTGGTTCCATGACCAATTCGTTCAACTGGTTCAAAATGCATATCCGGCCATTCCGGCTAACGGCGGCGAGACGCCTGACGTTCCGGCAGCGCCAACCGGCCTGACCGCGACTGCGGGCAATGCAAAGGTTGAGCTCAGCTGGACGGCATCAAGCGGCGCCACGAGCTATAATGTGAAGCGCGCCACGACCAGCGGCGGGCCGTACACGGCCGTTGCGACGGGTGTAACCGCCACAAGTTACACGAACACTGGCCTTACGAACGGCACGACGTACTATTATGTTGTCAGCGCGGTGAACAGCGCCGGGGAAAGCGCGAATTCGGCCCAGGTTGCCGCGACGCCGCTGGCGACGATCTCTGTTCCGGCGGCGCCAACCAGCCTGACCGCGACTGCGGGTGATGGGCAAGTTGTGTTGAGCTGGAAGGCATCAAGCGGTGCCACGAGCTATAATGTGAAGCGCGCCACGACCAGCGGCGGGCCGTACACGACCGTTGCGACGGCCGTAACCGCCACAAGCTACACGAACACCGGCCTTACGAACGGCACAACATACTATTATGTGGTCAGCGCGGTGAACAGCGCCGGGGAAAGCGCGAATTCGGCCCAGGTTGCCGCCACCCCGAGCGGCGGTGGAACCGGCACTGGGGATGTGGTGGTGCAATACCGTACCGGGAACACGAATGCCACTGACAATCAAATCAACCCTCAGTTCAATATCAAAAACAACGGGACGACCGCTGTTGATTTGAGCACACTGAAGTTACGCTACTACTTTACGAAAGACGGCAGCCAGGATTTGAACGCTTGGATCGATTGGGCCCAACTGGGCGCGTCGAACATTGAAAAAACGTTCGGCACCGCATCCGGGACGGACGCGGACACCTATATCGAGCTTAGCTTTACGGCTGCAGCCGGGACTCTTGCCGCAGGAGCGCAGTCCGGCGACATCCAGCTGCGGATATCCAAGACCGACTGGTCCAACTTTGACGAGAGCAACGATTATTCGTATGATGCCACCAAAACGGCTTATGCCGATTGGGATCATATCACCCTTTACCAAAACGGCACCCTCGTTTGGGGCGTAGAACCGTAATAAACGAAACGACATGCGCTTGACGGCGTACAAAGCGGGGAAGGCTGGCCTGTTCTTCTCCGCTTTTTTCATATCATAGTTCAGAAGAATTTCAACCTATTAGCGGAAGAATTTAAACTATACAAGAACAGAACAGAAAAATAATATGAAGGTGCCAAGTTTTTGCTTATTATTACAAATTTTTCTTTTATTCGATTAAATCTTGCAGAACGGGAGGTGAGAGCGAAATTCTATTTTCGAGAAACCAACGATATTATTTTGGAAAGGTGGTTGTGAATGATGAACAAAGCCAAAAAAGCACGTAGGCAGGCCTGGAAAAATCTAATTGGAAAAACCGCACTGTCCGGCCTGGTTGCTTTCGGCGGATTTCCGCTCCTGGCCCTTCCGGCGGCAACGGCTGCAGACGCGGAAGCTTACAATTATGCGGATGCCCTGCAAAAATCCCTCTGGTTCTACGACGCGGAGAAATCCGGTCCCGGGATTACCGGCGGACATTTGGAATGGCGGGGGGATTCGGAACTATCCGACATGTACGTACCGCTTGGCGTGAACGGGACGGCGAAAAACCTGACGAATTTGCAGGATGATTTCATCGCGCAGAACCTGTCGATCCTCGACCCCGACGGCAACGGGTCCGTTGATCTGAGCGGCGGATTCCACGACGCCGGCGACCATGTCAAATTCGGCTTGCCGCAATCCTATACCGCATCGACGCTGGGATGGAGCTTCTACGAGTTCAGGGACGCTTTTGAACAGAGCGGCCAGGAAGTGCACATGCTGGAAGAACTGAAATGGTTCAGCGACTATTTTCTGCGCTCCACATTCCGTAACGCCGAGGGTGAGGTCGTCGCCTTCAACTACATGGTTGGACAGGGAACGGTCGATCACACCTATTGGGGCCCTCCCGAACTGCAGGATCCCGCAAAGTACCCGCGTCCGGCCACGTTCGCAACCGCGGATCAGCCCGCCAGCGATCAGGCCGCCGGCGCTGCGGCCGCCCTTGCCCTGATGTATCTCAATACGAAGGATACCGATCCTACATATGCGGCCAATTGCCTGGACACCGCTACTGCGCTTTACCGCTTTGCCCAGCAGCACAGAGGACTCGGCAACAGTGACGGCTTTTATAATTCCAGTTATGACGAAGATGAATTGTCATGGGCGGCCGTCTGGTTGTATACCGCAACTGGTGACAACACGTATATTCAGGATATCGTATCCGTCGATGCGTCGGGAAAAAACACTGGATACCTGAAAAGAATCATTCCTTCCCAAGCGGATAGCTGGCAAAATATCTGGACGCACAGCTGGGACACGGTATGGGGCGGGGTTTTTGTACGGCTCGCGTCCTTGTTCCCGGATAATGCCCAATATGATTATTACGCCCGCTGGAATCTGGAGTATTGGTCGGGCGGCCAGGTTCCTCACGAGGAAGCGAACGACAATACGTATTTGACTACGTCGCCCGCCGGGTTCGGCGTTCTCACCACGTGGGGTTCGGCGCGGTACAACGCGGCTGCCCAGCTTTGCGCGCTGGTGTATGACAAATACAAGGACCGTCCCGAGTTTGCGGCATGGGCCAAGAGCCAAATGGACTATATCATGGGCGACAACCCCATGGGCTATTCGTACATCGTTGGGTTCCCGACACCGGACGAGTCGGCCAAGCATCCTCACCATCGGGCCGCACATGGCTCTATGACCAACAACATGGAAGTCCCGGCGGAACACCGTCATGTGCTCTGGGGAGCGCTTGTCGGCGGACCGGACGCGACGGATATGCACAAGGATGTCACGACCGATTACGTTTATAACGAGGTAGCGATCGACTACAATGCCGGTTTGGTTGGCGCGCTTGCAGGCTTGTATCTGGAATACGGGAACGGCGAAACGGCCACAGCCGACAGCCCGCCCGCCGAACAAGGCGTAACGGAGTACCGGGTGGAAGGAAAAATCGAGCAGGAAAATGACCAGCGGACACAGGTTACGGTCACCATCCATAATGAATCCGTCCATCCGCCTCATACGGAAGGGACGATGAGCGCCCGTTATTATTTCAACATCAGCGAGCTGCTGGCAGCGGGCCAAAGCATCAACGATGTCACGCTAGAGACCTATTACGATGAGCAAAAAGCAAGCTATGGCGGCGCCGTCAAGGTCAACGGACCTTATGCGGTCAACGCGGCGGCGGGGCTTTACTACTATGAGCTGGATTGGTCGGGCAACGAGGTTTACGGCAGCCGGGACTTCCAATTCGGCCTGATCGCGAAGCAGGACTCCCAGTATAAGAGCCATTGGGATCCGGCGAATGACTGGAGCCGCCAAGGGATTTCTGCCACAAAAGGGGAGACGACCCGAATTCCCCTTTATCTGAACGGAGTGAAGGTGGCCGGTGAGGAGCCTGACGGCGAAACGCCGCAAGAGCCGCAACAGCCGCCGGGTGTTCCGACCGGTCTGGCCGCGACGGCGGGGAATGCTCAGGTGGCGCTGAACTGGAACGCGGCCAACGGAGCGATAAGCTATAACGTGAAAAGAGCAACCGTAGACGGCGGCCCTTACACGACGGTGAAGAGCGGAATCACTGGGACCAACTTTACGGACGCGGGTTTGACGAACGACACGGCCTACTATTATGTGGTCAGCGCCGTCAATGGCGCCGGGGAAAGCGTCGACTCCGAACAGATCAGCGCGATTCCCCAAGCCGGGCAAGGAGGGCAGCCGGGAACATTGGTGCTCCAGTATAAAGCCGGGGACACCAATGCGGACGACAATCAGATGAAGCCGTTATTCCGCATTGTAAACAACGGTACGGATGCTGTTCCTCTGTCAGAACTGACGATTCGCTATTGGTATACGGTGGATGGGGACAAGGAGCAAACGTTCCATTGCGATTGGGCGCAGATTGGGGGCAGCAATCTTAGCGGCAAAACAGTGAAGATGGCGGAAGCTAAGGAGAATGCCGATTCGTATGTGGAAATCTCCTTCAATGCCGGTGCGGGCAGCCTGGCTCCCGGCAGCGACAGCGGCGAAATTCAGACCCGCATCAACAAAAATGATTGGACGGCTTATAACGAAGCGAACGACTATTCCTTTGACCCAACCAAAACCGCCTACACCGATTGGGACCATGTCGCTTTGTATCAGAACGGTTCGCTGGTTTGGGGAATCGAGCCTTGATGGATGGAACGGATTGATTTTTGCTTCCTTTTATAGAACCGTATTTTTGAGGAAAGAGGGTAAAGGTATGTTCAAAAAGATCATCAAAAGTATTCTGGCCGGTTCGCTCGTATTAGGCGCTATGGGAATCGGGATGGCCGGCCTGGCCCCGGGTCATGCGGAAGCGGCCGCTAATTATTACCATACGTCAGGAAACCGCATCGTCGATTCCGCCGGAAATCCGGCGGTGTTCAACGGGATCAACTGGTTCGGATTCGAGACGGCGAATTATTCGCCCCACGGCTTGTGGACGCGATCTATGGATGACGTCCTGGATCAGATCCAAGAACACGGCTACAACCTGATCCGTCTGCCATACTGCAACCAAATGTTTGACCCCGGATCCGCCCCCAACAGCATCGACTACGAGAAAAATCCGGATTTAAGAGGGCTGACACCTATCCAAATCATGGATAAACTCATCGAAAAAGCAGGAGACCGCGGTATGAAGATTTTCCTGGACCGCCATCGTCCCGGGTCCGGCGGACAATCCGAGCTTTGGTACACCGCGGACTACTCCGAACAACGCTGGATCGATGATTGGAAAATGCTGGCGGAACGGTATGACGGCAACGACACGGTAATTGGCGCCGACTTGCACAATGAGCCTCACGGTCCGGTCAGTTGGGGAACGGGAGATCTGACCACCGATTGGCAGCTGGCTGCGGAGCGGGCGGGCAATGCCATTTTGTCCGTAAATCCGCATTGGCTGATCATCGTCGAAGGGATCGAGAAAAATGTGCAAGGCTACAGCGACGGGTACTGGTGGGGCGGCAACCTTAAAGGAGTCGCGAATCACCCGGTTGAGCTGGACGTTCCGAATCAACTGGTTTATTCCGCTCATGATTACGGCCCTGGCGTCGCTTCCCAGCCCTGGTTCTCGGATCCTTCCTTCCCCGACAACATGCCGGCCATCTGGGACGCGTACTGGGGATATATCAGCAAGCAAAACATCGCCCCGGTCATCGTGGGCGAATTCGGCGGCCGCAGCGTGGACACGAGCAGCGTTGAAGGCATCTGGCAGAACCGCCTGGTCGATTATATCGGCGAGAACGAGCTTTATTGGACTTATTGGTGCGTAAACCCGAACTCCGGAGACACGGGCGGGCTGCTGCTCGACGATTGGGTCACCTGGAACGAACCGAAGCAAGCTATGCTGGATCGGATTATGCGGCCGTTAGGCGAAACGTTGCCCGCTGCCCCAGGCAAACTGGCGGCAACAGCAGGCAACGGACAGATCAGCTTGAGCTGGTCGGCTTCCGCCGGGGCGGAAAGCTATAATGTGAAGCGAGCGACGGTTAGCGGGGGACCGTACACGACCGCAGCCGACGGGATCACGGGCACGTCCTTTACCGATCGCGGACTTACCAACGGCACGGCTTACTATTATGTTGTCAGTGCGGTAAATTCCGCGGGAGAAAGCAGCAATTCAGCCGAGTCTACCGCGACGCCAGAAGAAGGCTCAAGCGTACCTAACGGGAATCTGGTCGTGCAGTATAAGGCGGCCGACACCAACCCGACCGACAACCAGATCAAGCCGCATTTTAATATTAAAAACAACGGTACAACTGCAGTTAACTTGAGTGACCTGAAACTCCGCTATTACTTCTCGAAAGACGGCACGCAAAGCGTGAGCTCTTGGGTGGATTGGGCGCCGATCGGAGCCGAAAACATTCAAAGAACCTTTACCGACACTTATGTTGAACTCAGCTTTACCGCTGCGGCGGGCTCGATTTCGGCCGGCGGGGAAACCGGTGATATTCAATTGCGGATGGCCAAATCCGACTGGTCTAATTTCAACGAAGCGGACGACTACTCCTTCGATCCTACCAAAACGGCTTATGCCGACTGGGATAAGGTAACACTGTACCTGGGGAACTCGCTGGTATGGGGAGTAGAACCAGAATAAAGTGAAAACACAATAATTTTGCATGCAAAAAGACGATTTCATTTCCGCCTGCGGGCGGATCTGGAATCGTCTTTGTATTTGGCCTATCTCACTCCCTCCTCCCGTTGGGACGGGGCCTTGCGGATTTACTTCGTTCCTTCGCCCAGCACCGGCTTATAATTATCCGGAATATACGTAACCGCTTTAACCTCGGCGATGACCTGCGGATAAAATTTGCCTTCCTCCGGTGGTTTAATCCGATAGTTGATCACGGCTTTGTCCCCGTCAAAAACGATGCTCGCAACCTCGATACCATATCCCGGATGGGGAGCCATGGCGGAGATCGTCACTTTGTAGATGCCACCATTCACTTTGTCTTTCGACAAGCTGAAGTCGTACAAGTTTCCGGTCACCGTATCGGCCGGCTTGCTGTCTTCGACAAACCCGAGCGCCCGGTCCAACATGCCGGCGGCTTCACTGAGCGTGATCGGTCCGGTGGGATTGAACTTTTTGTTCTTGTCCAGCGTCACGATCCCTGCGTTCAGCAGCTTCTGAATGCTGCCCATCAGATCCGCATCAATCGATTTGCCGTCCTTGATTTCGGTATAAATCATCGGCCAGACGTATTCGCCTTGAGTGGCGATCGCCTGGAACAGCCAGTGGCTAAACTGCTCCTTTGTCACTTTGGCCGAAGGGTCGATGTCCTTCGGAACATCGAGGCCGCGATAAAGCGCGATCACAAAAGCTCCGGCGTACCCGGCGTCGTTTTTTACCTTACTGTAGTAGTCGCCGGCTTCGGGTTTTTTCACGAAACGCAGGTTATCGAGGTTCAGCTCGAACGCGCTGACGATCAGCGAGAGGGCCGAAGCGTTGTCTATTTTTTGGTTTGGCTTGAAATTTCCCCATTGGCCGCCCTTGAGGATGCCCCGTTTCTCCAAGCTCTCGATCGCTTTTTGCTCGCGGTCTCCTTTGACGTCCTGGAAGGCGGAGGCCGTGCCCTTAACCATCAGGCTGATTGCGATGACCGTAAGCAGCGCCAGCCTCGCCCATTTGGAAGTGAATTTGCTCGTGTTGTTCATAGGTTACCTCCCGTAAATGAGTTGTTACTTAATCCTCGCAGCATGAAATCGGCGGATCAAACACACTTTTCCAGCCAGTCGAAACATGTTGAAGGAGGGTCTGGTGGGATCAAATGGATCAAATGCAAAAGTGCATTCCATTCTACCTAAATTGCCGTCTTGGAGCAGTTGAAATGCAAAAGTGCATCTGAATATCAGCGTTTTGATAAAAAAGTATCTTTTAACCGGAAATGAACTGCACTTTTGCATCTGGACCCCCTGTTTCGAGGAATTTCGATAAAAACCGCATGCACTATTGCATTTCGTAAGATCCCCCCGTTACTTATATCTCGACAATGGGGGAGTGGCATATAGTTATTCGACCCGGACGGAAAAAACATAACTGGACGTGCCTTCGGAAACGCGTTTTTCCGGATCCTTAAGCCATACCGCAAACAGATCGTAAACGTACGTTCCCGGCTCATGCGGCACTTCGAAGGAACCGTCCGCCACCGCGACCTGTGCGGACTGGCCGTCTTTAAATAAAGTCACCGAGGTTTCCGTCGGCTGCTCTACGTTGTTAAACCGGAATGTAATTTTATCCCCGGGGCGTACCGTCTCGGCCGGCTTACCCTGGGCCAGCTCACTCGCGCTTGCGTAATCCACGCAAACTCCCTGGCCTGTTTTCCCGGACCTGTTGATGCTGCTCCAGCAGTACGAGCCCTGAATAACCGTAATGGCAGTATCGGCAGCTGTACGGATCACCGGCAGGGGCGGCTCGCTGCCCAGGCCGTTTCCGCCGCTTGCTTCGTTCCCCGCGCAGCCGGAAACTAGCAGCAAGGCCGCCACCAGAATGGGGCCTCGAACCAATCAGTGAATCAGGCCTCGAATCAGTCCGCGAACATGGCCCCCAGACCATAACCGCCGTTCCCGCACAGTGTACATCAGATCCCTCCTTATCGTTTTAATTTAAAGTATTTGCCCTTCCTGACGTAACCATGATGAGGTATGTTTCACTTGCAATCACATTTTTGCTGCATTTGGGCAAATTTTTGGGCTCAAAACCGAAATCAGTGTTTGACGAAATAAATTATGACTTTGGTACTATAGTGTTCGTGTCATGGTGTCCCCGCACTTGCATGCAGCTTTGCATGATTATCCCTTTTGTTAAGGGGGCAGGAGTTGGGGCTAGGGTATGGGATTCAGAAAAAAGAGATAAGGAAAAAATGAGGTGGTTCAGGTGATATTTTCAGCTTGAGGAGAGAATGTATGTTTGGTATAATGTAATAAAACGAACATATGTGCGTGTTTTTTGCTTCTCCTGAATCTTCCTCTTTCTCACAATTCCGTTTAACAACCTCGAACATATCTGCTTCGCCTGAATTTATCTTCTTCTCTGATTCCTGATCAAACGGGATAATGGTGCAAAGCGTCCGGACAGCGGGTGTTGATCTGCCGACCAACCCACTGGCCTTCCCTATCCTTAAGCTTTCAACGCCCTTCCGCATTTCTTGCCACGATCGGTTACCGGTTTGACTGTCAAGCACAGATTATTAGGTTGAGCCATTTTTTAGCGCGCTTAAAGCTTCGGCGGGAACCAGACATTCCGCAGATCGACCCAGCCCTGGCTGTTGAAGGCGACGCCGCGCACCGATGGGAGGAAAGCGGTTTGGACAGGTTTTTCGTATAAAATATACAGCTCATCCGCCGCGATTAATCGCGTTTCGATCGATTCGAACAGGGCGGCCCGCTGTTGCGGATGTTCCTCCAGGGCTACGGCCTGCAGCAGCCTGCCGATGTCGATCTGCATATGCGGCTCCACATGTTCGGAAACGGTCTGATACAGATCGAACAGGCGGAGCTGCTCGTCCTGGTCCCGCAGCAGGGAAAAGACGATCAGGTCGGACTTCAGGCGAATATCGCCTTTGAATTCCTCGGCCGAGGCGGAAAGCACACGGCACGAGTAGCCCGCGGCCTGCAGCCGCTCGGCGACGAAGTCGGCGTCCGGCTGGTACGGCGCAATGGTAGCGATAAGCAGCTCCGGCCCGGCGGTGTCCTGTCCAGGTGCGATAGCCCCCTGCGCCGGCCCGTCGCCATCGCCCCGCAGCGCGGCAAAAACCCGCGCCCGCACCGCAGGGTCGCTGAGCGGGCCGCTTTTTCGCGTGTTGCAGGTCACGAATTTGCGGACGGATACCCGGGAATGCATCTGGCTCCATCCTTCGCCCTCCGCTGCCGTCGGGTTGGGGATGACGTGGAACGGGGAGAGGGAATCGCCGTCGCTTCCGGCGGCCTGTTCCCCGGAGATGTTCCAGGGCACATACACGATTTCGATCCGGTCAAGATGCGCCTGCCCCTGAAAATAATGGGGGAACGCCTCCAGCACGCACAGACCGCCGTTCATCTCGGCGACTTTGAACGGCCCGCTGCCGACGGGACTCACGCCGAATCTCGCCTCCCCGCGCCCGTCGAGATTTCGCGGGACGATCGCGGCCCGGCTGGTGCAGAGCCAGGGAAGGAACAGCTCGCTTTGCTCCTTCAGCTCGATGCGGACGGAATTTTGATGAAGCGCACGAACCGCCCTAATTTGCTTGAAAATCGAGCTGTACAAAGCGCGCCGCGTGCTTCCGGCCAACCGCTCAAACGTATACACGACATCATCCGCCGTCAGCAGGCTGCCGTTATGAAACAGCACTCCTTTACGCAGGTAAAACGTCCACTCGGTGCGGCTGTCGTCCACATCCCAGGCGTGGGCGATGCCGGGCAGCAATTCCCCGGTGGCGCTTTGCATGCGGATGAGCCCGTCGAACACATGGCTCGACACAAAAGACTCCGCCAGCAGGTTCATGTACAGCGGGTCCACCGTATATAGCCGCTGCCGGACCGGCAGGCGCAGCGTGTCGATTTGCTTGTCGCGGCGCGTTTCGGCGTGATGCCCGAAATAGGAAAGCAGCCAGCCCTGGAGCTGGTCCTGCAGCGAGGAGGTCCCGGCGTGCCGGCGAATATCCTCAATCGCCTGCCGGACATCCTTGCGGTGGATGGCCTGCATGACCGATTCGGCGGCGATTTCCTCGGCTTTCGCCAGGAAACGTAAGGTAGAGCGCGCTCCCCGGCCTCGTCGCGGAGCCCACCCGATCCAGCCGCGCTCCTCCATGTTGCGGATGATCGTCAAGGCGTTCCGGTGGGTGCAGTCCAGGGCGGCCGCCAGCTCGTCCAGCGTCACCACCGCGGCGAAATCCTCGTCCTTGGCGCCGTATCGCTCATGCAGCAGCAAATATTGATGGTGCAGTTTCATAAGAAGCCGCCTCCTTTAGAAAAATCATTGAACGGAACGCTTTGCCGTTTTCGTTTTTGAGGATGGACAGGTTGGCTTGAGTTATACCAACTAACTGGGAACGCCGGGTTAACGACATTTTTCGCTGGGCCATTACGACATCAAGCTTGATTCTGATCATGCCCGTCACCTACTTTCTTGCGTCTGGAACCCAATCTAGCATAAGCTATCATGTGATTCAATAATATTTTATCGAAAAACAATAAATGTATATTGGAAATTATATCAACCCCCTGCTAAACTTAGACTTAATGGAAAGGAGTTGTTCTTCTTTGTCTAGCGAAATCATGGAACCTCGGCAGCAATTATCCAAGGATGCGGTGAAAATTTGGAGGATTCATGAGGCGATCGAAAGCATCGTCACATTTCTGGTGATCGGGGCGCTATTTTATCTGGACTTTCGTTTTTCCTGGGTGTTCTGGGTGGGATGGATTCTAGCCGGAATCGCCATCCTTGAGGTGCCGCAGATGGTTTGGTCCGTTTTTATCCAGCCTTCTGTGAAGTATGCCAGATGGCGTTACGCCATTTCGGAGCAGTTTTTGCAGCTTAAATTCGGAGTTTTTACGGAAACCAGCGAGTTGATTCCCATGACCAAAATCCAATCTGTGGCCACCCGGCAGGGCCCGCTGCAAAAAAGGTACGGGGTCTGCTCGGTAACGGTCACGACGATGGGGTCTTCGCATACGATTCCCGTCCTGGACCAGGACATCGCCAGGGAATTGAGAAATCAGATTGCACGTTATGCCAAACTGAAAGAGGTCGACGAATGAGCCAGGCCAAACGGTATCATCCTTTTGTAATGCTGCTGGGCATCTGGAACTTGGGAAAAAATGCGATTTATTTCTTTTTCTTTTTATTTGTGCTTAAAGGAGGCTCGGACGCGGCATGGGTGAAATACGGCAAGCTGGCCCTGCTGATCATCGCCGGCTTCAGTCTCTTGTCCATCCTGTGGAGTTGGTCCACGCGCCGGTATCAGCTTGATGACACCTCGTTTCGGCTATATCAAGGGGTCTTCGTCAAGTCGAAAAGAGTGATTCCCTTCGCCAAAATTCAAAATATAAACCGTCATACCACGTTGTTTCACCGGATTTTCAAAGTGACCGCCATCCGGTTTGAAACCGGGATGGAGGGCGAAGATGCAGCCGTCGTATTTCGCGTCGTCTCCTATGCGGAAGCGGACCGGTTGGAAGAGCTGGTGGCGGGGTTGGTAAAAAGGGAAGACGCTTTAAGCACAGCGGACGATGATCAGGAAACTGCGGCTATAGAGCCCGGAGATGCCCATGATTCCAAGCGGACTCTACATTTCAGTCCCACCCGGAAAGAGCTGGTCAAAGCTTCTTTTACCTCCCTGAGTTTTTTTATTCTGATTCCAGTTCTTTTTTCGCTTTACTCGAAAGCCGATGATTTTTTTGATCTTGAGGAAAAAACTGAGGGAGTTCTGGCGGCGCTTCTGAGTTCCTGGTGGGCAGCGGCGGTGGTTTTTGTGCTGCTGTCGGCGGTTTCCGTCGTCCTGGGGATCGCCGTAACTTTTGTGAGGTACGGGGGTTTTGAACTTTCCTCGGACGCGGAACGGATCTATATCGTCAAGGGAATGATCGAGCGTACGGCGTTCTCCATTGCCAAAGAGAGAGTGCAGGGCGTAGAGGTGACCCAATCTCTGATGAAACGGCTGCTTGGTATGGCGGAAGTACGGTTGATCACCGCGGGCAGCGAAGGGGAAGATAAACGGGATGTGAACTCGCTGTATCCCTTTTTGCCGTTGCAGGATGCCTACCGCCTTGTGTCGGAGCTGCTGCCTTCCTACGAGATTTCCTCCGACATGAACCCGCTGCCCCGGGCGTCGCTGGGAATAAGCTTGGTAAGGTCAGGCTGGATCTGGTTTTCATTGGTTGCTTTGTCGATTCCTTGGCTTCCCTTCATGCCGGACATCCCGGTTTTCGGCGCGGCATGGTGGTGGATCGCCTCGGCGGGACTGTTGATTTGGACCATCGTGCGGAATATCCTGAATCATTTGAATACGGCATATGCCATCCATGGCTTTTTCCTGCAGTTTCGGACCGGAGGGCTGAACTCCCGGCTGTTTATCGGCAAAAGGGAGAAAATCATTGAAGTGAAAGTCACCCGTGGTGTGCTGCAGCGCCGCTTTGGGCTGGCTTCCGTCCATATCGTGAACCGGGCCCGCCCCGTCCTGCAGCACAAGCTTCCCAACATTCCGGCCGCTTGGGGCCAGACGTTTTACGCATGGTATGCGGGAAGAATGGAGGAAATAAGGATTGAATGATGATGCTGTCCGGCAGGCCTATTTTTAAAATACGAAATTTCTTGTGAAAAACCTTCTCTTTATCTTCTTATTTTATCCATTAAAATGGGCGGTAGAAAACAAAGGTTCGACGAACCTTGATGTTACGGAGGGATTCAAGGAATGAACGAAATCAGGCCCATGCCGCACAGCAAAGTGCTGGCGGCGCTGCTTGGCGGTTTTGCGCTGGCCGCGGCGCATCAATATTTGTTTTATGGGGATAGCTTCGGGGTATCTATTCCGATTTTTACCATCCTATTTTACCTGTATTTGTATTTATGCGCCAAGGACCGGTTTGGGCGTCCGATGACCTGGTTCGGCTGGCTGTCCTTGGCGGCGGTCATGCTGCTGTCGCTGACGTATGCGCTGTTTGCCAATCCGCTGTTTTTTGCGCTGAATCTGCTGGCTCTGCCTTGCCTTATTTTTACGCAGACGACTTATATGTTTAACCTGAAAAAGCGGTCGTGGGGCGATTTAATGATTATTTTTGACGTCCTTGACCATCTGCTTCCGCAAAACTTTCGGCACTGGGCTACGGCATTTCGCGCTGTGCAAACGACGGCCACCAAAAAGATGGGCGATCGCCGCAAACAAGCGGCCGGCAAGGTGCTGCTCGGGCTGCTGATCGCGTTGCCGCTCCTGATCATCGTGATCGGGCTGTTGTCCTCGGCGGACAGCAGCTTTGACCGTCTGCTCGCGGCGATCCCGGACTGGCTGAACGACAGCCTGTCGTTCGGGGAAGTGATGTTCCGCCTGATCTGGATTTTGCTGCTAGGCTTGCTGCTGTTCGGCTATCTGTGGGGATTCGTCGACCCGATGCGGGAAAAGCCCGCAGACTGGTTCGGAGGAATCGCGATGACGGACGGGATGGGTCAGACCGGCACGGTTCAGAGCGGTACGGGTGAGACCGGTACGGTTCAGAGTGATACGGGCCAGAATGGCATAAGCAAGGCGGGGAGGAGTGAAGCTCTGCCAGGTGCATCCGCCACGGTCGCGTCCACGTATCCGGGCAGCGCGCCCTTCAGAATCGATCCGCTTATTGCCGCGACCGTGCTGATCGCGATCAACATCGTTTACTTGCTGTTCGTTTCGCTCCAATTTACATACTTGTTCGGGGCATGGCGGGGCGTTTTGCCGGACGGCAGCTCGTATGCCGATTACGCGAGAAGCGGATTTTTTGAACTCGTTGCGGTTACGTCGATCAATTTTGCGATACTGATCGGCACCTTAACGTTGGGCGGCGAAGCGGGGAAAGGGCTGCGGACGCTGAATCAAGCCCTGCTGTATATCCTCGTCGGGTGCTCCAGCATCATGCTGCTGTCGGCATTTACGCGGCTGGCCCTGTACCAGGAAGCCTACGGCTATACCTATACCCGCTTTCTGGTCTTCGCCTTTATGATCTTTTTGGCGCTGCTGCTCGTCTGCGCCGGGCTGCGCATCCGCTTTGCGAAAATTCCGCTGGCAAAATGCTTTGTCGCGCTCGGCCTGGCCGCTTACGTTGTCGTAAACTATGCCAATATGGACCTCTTTATCGCCAAAAAGAACATCGAGCGCTACGAAGCAACCGGTAAAATCGACACCTATTACCTAACGGATAATCTCTCCGCCGATGCGCTGCCCTGGCTAATAAACTACAGCCGCACGGCCGCTCCGGAACTAAACCGCCAGCTGCATGAACGCTGGGAATCGATGACAACGACCACCGAAGGCAAAGGCTGGCCGGGGTTTAATTGGGCCAAATTCCGGGCGGCCCGTGCGCTGCAGGAGGATGCAAGCCGCTAGAACTAAAAAGGGATGAAACGCCGGATAACCGGGCTTCATCCCTTTTTTGCATCATACATGGTTTAGGAAAAAATCCGGTCGATGCTGGCGATTTCCTCGGGTGTTAGCTTCACGTCCAGCGTTTTCAAATTGCGGACGACCTGCTCCGGTCGCTTGGCCCCGGGGATCAAGGCGTCGATCGTATCCCGGGTTAAGTACCAGGCCAGCACGACATGGGCCACCTCGGCGTTTTTGGCGTCGGCAATGCGGCGGACCTGGTCCACTTTTTCCAGCGTACGCTCAAATGCTTCACCTTGGAACATCGGGTGATTGGCCCGGTAATCGGCGAACTTGGTATCTTTGTCGTATTTTCCTCCGAGCAGGCCGGCCGCCAGCGGAAAATACGGAACAAAGGAGATGCCCTGCTCCCGGCAGTACGGCAGCAGTTCCTGCTCCACATCGCGCTTGAGCAGATTGTATTCCGATTGCAGCACATCGATGTATCCGTCCTTATTGCCTTCCTTCAACTGCTCGATGGAAAAGTTGGATACGCCGATCGCCCGGATTTTACCTTCATTCTTCAGCTTCTTCAGCTCCCCGACCGCTTCGTCTTTGGGAGTCGCTTCATCGGGGAAGTGAATGTAGTACAGGTCGATGTAGTCGGTCCGCAGCCGTTTCAGGCTGTTTTCGACCTCCTGACGCAAGAAGGCCGGTGAATTGTCGAACACGATTTTGCCGCCCGCCATCCGGTGTGCGCCTTTAGTGGCGATGACGGCGCGGTCGCGGGCACCGAGCTCTTTGACGACTTCGCCGATCAGGATCTCCGACCGCTCCGGCCCGTAAAAGTACGCTGTATCCAGGAAGTTAATGCCCTGCTCCAGGGCGGTCCGCACGACCTGCTTCCCAACTTCCTCGTCCAGACTCGGATAGATGTTGTGCCCGCCAACCGCGTTGGTCCCAAGCCCGATCGGATTCACGGATAAATCGGTTTTGCCTAATTTAACGTGTGCTGCCATACTATTTCCTCCTTTTTCCACTTATAGAGGTAGTTCAAAAAGTCCGCTTTTGATCACGAAGTGATTCTAGGAGTAACTCTACATCGAATCTTGAATTCAGCCGGGCCTTCCGGTGCTCACGTACCCAAAACGTACGCTCCGCTCCTCAGTCCCTGGCTTCATCCAACCTTCTCGGCGCTGAAAACCGACCTTTTTGAACTCGCACTTATTGGTTTATTATACCGTAATCCGGCAGGCATTTCTCGCGAGCTCCTTGGCCGATAGCCGCTAGCTGCTTTTTTAAGTGATTGTCCCGCTAAGTATGTATTCGTATAATGGTAACATGTATTCCGAAAAAAAGGCCCATGGGCCCGCTGATAACTGGAGGAAAACCGCTATGCCGTTGGAGATAGAACGTAAATTTCTGCTGCCGAAGTATCCGGAAGAGCTGATCCGGGAGGGGGAACTGATCATTCGCTCGGAGCAGGAGATCGATCAGACGTATTTGGCTTTGCATGAGGATCAGGAGCTGCGGGTGCGGAAGATCCGCGATGTGGCCTCCGGTAACGTGACATTTACGCATACGTTTAAAAAAGGCTTTGGTTTGTCCCGGGAAGAAGTGGAGGTTTCCATTTCGGAGGGGCTTTACGAGCAAATCACCGGAGTCCACCGGGCGGTTCCGCTGACGAAACGGCGGGTGACCGCCGAGTGGAACGGGATTGTCGTGGAAATCGACCGTTACGATCAAATCGACTTGATGGTGCTGGAGGTGGAGTTCACTTCGGAAGCGGAGGCGCGGGAGTTTCAGCCGCCGCGGTGGTTTGGTCCGGATATCAGCACCGACAAGCGTTACAGCAACAAAAAGGTGTGGCGCGAGCTGCAGCAAAGCCGGCGGATTCAATGATCCGAAAAAAAAGAGACCTGCCGCCAGGTCTCTTTTAAAATTCCGAAGGAGAAGAAGAGGAATTAGGGAGCTAAGGGACACCAGAGCCGTTATTTGCGAAAAAACGGGAGTTTGCAGAATGTAACGGACACAGAAGACCTTATTTACCTCAAATCGTCCTGGATAAACGGGTTTAGAGCGAAATAGGATCGCCTGTGTCCGTTAGGCGGGGAAATACCCGGGAAATAAGCGGATAAGGTCGTTGGTGTCCCTTAGAGTAACGTCCAAAGTAAAAGTTAGAGCCATTAAAGGACGCCGACAGGCGTTTTTCTTAAATTGCCTCTATTTTCGCTGCTGCTCCGATGGCCCGCGAAACCTCGTATGCGGCAGATTCTATCTGCGCCATCTCCAAGCTATAGCATCTCCAGCCGCCCCCTCCGGTTCAATCCAGCGCCAAATTGCCGCCATCCCGAAGCAAAAAACGATAATTCGTGCGCATGAATTCAAGCACTTTGTCGAAGATGATCCGGTGTCCGTCCTGATTGGGGTGAATGCCGTCGGAACAAAGGAACTTCGTAAAATCGGGGTGTTCCAAAAATGCTCCCCGGACATCGATATACTTCGTTTTGGTCAGTTCCGATACTTTGAGGATGGTCGAATTGTATCTTTCCTGCCACCAGTAAATTTTCGTAACGCTTCCGAGAAATTTCATGATGTTTTGTTCCGCTTCCGGATTGTTTCTGCTGACCCATTTGAAATACTTGTCAGCATTAAGCGGGGGCAGGCTCATCAGGATCGGGGTAATTTGCTGGCTTCTTACGAATTGGATCGCTTCCGTCAGCATTTTCTCAAACATCGAAAAGTCGGTTTTCGGGCTGTGCTCTGCGTCGGGCTGTTCAGCAATCTCGTTCCAGTTGAAGTCACAGTCGTTGCCGCCATATTCGATCAGGACAAAATTCGGCCGATCCTTCATGACGTCCTTTTTCAGGTTGGTTAACCCCTTGACCAGCGTGTTGCCGAACCTGGCCGTGTTATGGATCGCTCCTCTCAATTTTTTCTGCAGGAGAGATACATAATTGTCCTCCAAAACGACGTATTTGTTTTTCGTTTCATCATAAATAACGCCTTTGGAAATGGAATCGCCGCTCACCATGTACTTGAATTCGTTGTTGAAAATTCCGCTGCTGTCCTCGCTCACAGATTTCACCTCTTTCCAGCCTCGAAACCTTGGGTAGGTCGCTCGGTCCGTAATATGCGTCTTATAGAGGTAGTTCAAAAAGCCCGCTTTTGATCACGAAGTGAATCAAGAAGTAACTCGGCATCAAATCTTGAATTCAACCGGGCCAAGCATATGCTTCCGAAGTATGTTTCCTGCGGAAACATTTCAGTTGCTCACGTAGGCTCCCTAAGCTTATGCTTCCGAAGCCGTTTTCTACGAAAACGTGAAGCTCCGCTACTCAGTCCCTAGTTTCATCCAACCTAAAGCGTTTTGAAAAAACGCACTTCGGAAGCGTAAGCTTCGGTGCTGAAAACCGACCTTTTTGAACACGTACTTATAGACGCTTGCTACTTTCTATTTTAGATTAGTTTTCTTACGGTGCGCAAGTAACCTTCGATGCGTCGAATCCCATGTAAACGCTTAATGTTGCGATTTTTGTACCCGCAAGTAGACAAGAGGTGACAGGGAGTGAGAGAATACGGTTAATACCATTCATTCAAAAAAGGGGATGACACAACGTTGATACGATTCGGCACCATAGGCACGAACTGGATCACGGAGCGCTTTATCCAGGCGGCTTTGGAAACGGAGCAGTTTGTTTTGACAGCGGTATACTCACGCACGGAGGCGAAAGGCAAGGAGTTTGCCGCCAAATTTGGCGATCCCGAGGTGTTCACCGATGTCAAGGTGCTGGCCGAAAGCGCTGACGTAGACGCCGTTTACATCGCCAGTCCGAATTCTTTGCATGCCGAGCAGGCGATTTTGATGATGGATCACGGAAAACATGTGCTGTGCGAAAAGCCGATGGCTTCCAATGCGGCTGAAGTCCGGCGGATGATTGAGGCGGCGCGCCGCAACGGCGTCCTGCTTATGGAGGCCCTGAAGTCGACGCTGATGCCGAACTTCCGGGCGGTTCAGGACAATTTGTACAAAATCGGCCGGGTGCGGAGATATTTTTCCAGCTACTGTCAGTATTCATCGCGGTATGACGCTTTTAAGGAAGGTAAAGTGCTGAATGCCTTTAATCCCGCTTTTTCCAACGGCTCCTTAATGGACCTAGGCATCTATTGCATTTACCCGATGGTGACGTTGTTCGGCAAGCCGGAATCCGTTCAGGCGTCCGCGGTGATGTTGTCGTCCGGGGTGGACGGCGAAGGCAGTCTTATTGCGCGGTACCCGGATATGGACGGCGTTATCATGTACTCCAAAATAACGGACTCCTATGTGCCGACGGAAATCCAGGGGGAAAACGGGACGATCGTGATCGACAAGATCAACCAGCCTTACGATGTGAAAATATTGTACCGCGACGGGACGACCGAAGAACTGACGCGTTCCCAACCTCAGGAATCGATGTTTTACGAGGCGCTGGATTTCATCGAGCTGCTCCAAAGCGGCCGGCGGGAAAGCGAGGTCAACTCACACGCCCGCTCCTTGGCCGTCGCCGAGCTGATGGAGGAAGCAAGACGTCAGTTTGGCCTGCGGTACGCAGCCGATCAAGATTAGCCGGCCAACCTGAGATCTGTGGCTGCTTTGGTAGGCCCAGGCGTACGCCCGGGCCTTTTTGGCGCCTCGCTGGAGACTAAATGAAAAGTGTGATGTGTGGTAAGCGGTAAGTTTGGCGGGTGGTTAGTCAATAAGTCAGGTGGATGGCGAGTTACAAGCTAATATTAGTTTGGTGGCAGGCAAGGTTTGCGTGGTCCGACGGATGGTTCTAATGGAAATATCCAATAGAATTGGAATTTTAATGGAAAATACGGCGGTTAGATTGGATATTTCCAATAGATTAGGTTTGGCAGGGCGCAAAATGGGCGGTTTGCGAGAAATCTATTGGATTTTTTCCAATAGGAGCTCAAAATTCGGGCCGATTCCCATCAATCTATTGGAATTTTTCCAATGAGAGGTGGGGGGGAATGAGCAGATTGAAGCAACCGGGCAGTGGGAGGCAGCTTTCATTTTTATTGCAACCGCTTTCAATCATAAATTAGGATAGGCGTGAGGTGAACGCAGATGATCAAGGACAAAACATGGTTGGCGGGCATTACCGTGTGCATCGTCATTTTGGTTTATTTGTTTATCGGTTTTGCCCGTTATTCCGGGAAAATCGGCAGCATCGTCCAGGAGCTGCAGGGCAATCCCGCAAGCGGCGAGCACCGTTATCATATCGTGCTGATCGAGCAGGAACGGTATCACCCTTACTGGGAGATGGTCGAAAAAGGCGCGTCCCAAGCGGCGGAAAAATACGGCATCGACATCGAATTTACCGGCGCGGTGCGCAACAACATGGAGGAGCAGCTAAACTTGCTGGAAAAAGCGATCGCCGCCCGCGCCGACGCGATTATCGTGCAGGGGCTGAACGAGGAGAAGTTCACGCCGGTCATTGACAAGGCGGTGCAGCGCGGCATCCCGGTCGTGACGATCGACACCGACGCGCCGGACAGCCGGCGGCTGGCTTATGTCGGGACCGACAACCTGGCCGCGGGAGAGCGGCTAGGCCGCCTGGTCGTGCAAACAACCGGCGGCTCGGGCAAGCTCGGCGTGATTATCGGCAGCGATCAGTCCGCCAGCCAGCTGCAGCGATTGGACGGGCTGAAGCGGGTCGTGGCCGAGCATCCCGGGCTCGACATCGTTGCCGTGCGCAGCTCCAACATCTCGCATATGGAGGCGATCCAGCAATCCGCGGAGATGCTGCGGCAGCATCCCGAGATCGAGGTCATGGTCGGCACCAGCGCCACCGATGCCCTCGGCGTGCTGCAAGCGGCAAAAAGCCTGCAGCGCGAGCATCTGATGATTATCGGCTTCGATAATCAGAAGGAAACGCTAGCGGCGATCCGCAAGGGCGAGATCGCGGCGACGGTCGCGCAGCAGCCTTACCTGATGGGGGACACGGCGGTTCGGCTGCTGTATGAGTATTTTCAGGGAAACCCGCTTCAGCCGGAATATTACACGGAGGTTAAAGTGCTGGACCAGCGTAATGTGCAGGAGGGGGAAAGCTTATGAGCATCCGCCGCAAGCTGTTATTGTTCATCCCGCTGCTGGTGCTGCTGATGAGCTCGGTGTCTTTTTTCTTGTTCGAAAGCGGCAAAAACGTGCAGGAAAGCTACCACCTGATGATGAAGCGCATTTTGCTGTATAAGGAAGTTTCCTCCGAGGTCGGCGAGATCATGCGGGCGATGAACCGGTTCATCATGCAGGTGGATACGGAAAGTCTGCCCGAGGTCGAGCGCCACCTGAACGCGGTCAGAACCTTAAGGACCGACCTCGACGGGCTGGAAACGATCGGCGGGAGCGCTTTGCCGCTTGTCAATTACCGTAACATCGTCGATACGTTCCTGGAGCAGGCCGAGGATATGATCGATCAGATTGGCGGTGAAGATTCAAACACGATGGCGGGAAAATATATCGAAGCGGAGCAAACGCAGCGCTTCATCCGCGAGGAAGCCCAGGAGCTGGTCGATCTTGAGCTGGAGCAGTACAAGCCGATTTATGAAGACATGATGTACGCAACGGACAAGCTGAACAGGCTCGGCATCATGCTTGTGGTGACGGCGGCGGCGTTCAGCATTTTACTGGCGATATGGCTGTCGAGCAGCATCACCGGGCCGATTCGCCGGCTCGTCGCCACCGCCAAACAGATTTCCAAAGGGCGGATGGACACGAAAGCCCCAGAAAGCGACCGCAACGACGAGATCAGTATTCTGTGCCGGGCGTTTAACGGGATGATCGACAACATCCAGCGCTTGATGGCCGAAAACATCAACAATCTGGAAAAGGATCGGCTGGTTAAGGAGCTGGAGCTGAAGACGCTGCAGAGCCAAATCAATCCGCATTTTTTGTTCAACACGCTGAATTCCATCTCCAAGCTGGCCTACATTGAAGGGGCGCCGAAAACGAGCGATCTGGCCGTCTCTGTTTCCAGGCTGCTCCGGTACAATTTGCAAAAGCTGGACCAGGCGGTTCCGCTGCGCGAAGAGGTGGAGCATGTCGGCGAATACATGAACATTCAAAAAGCGCGGTTCCGCGACCGCATCAAATTCGAGCTGGACGTGGACGAACGGGCGCTGGACGGCATCGTTCCCTGTCTCACCCTGCAGCCGATTTTGGAGAACGCCTTCGTGCACGGCATCGAGCAGATGGAGGAGGGGGCGCTTTTGCAGCTGGCGATTCGCCTCAGCGAGGAGGGCAACGTGGAGATCGAAATCTGCGACAACGGCGCCGGCATGAGCCGCGAAACGGTGGAGCGGCTGCTGCGGTCGGTGCGCGAGGAAGCGCCGCGTTTTGGCGGAAAAGGGCAATCGACCGGGCTCGGCACGCATAACGTGTTCAAAAGGCTGCATCTGTTTTTTGACGGCCGCCAGCAGATCGACATCGACAGCGAAGAAGGGGCCGGTACGACCGTCAAATTCACGCTGCCGTACCGTACGGCGGCCATGGTGTCGTAGGCGGGAGGCTGCGGATTTATAAAAGAATGGAGGATTCCAATCATGTATACCTTGCTGATTGCCGATGACGAAGCACTGGAACGGGAAGGCCTGGAGCTGATGATCAGCCATATGCTGCCGGAGACGTTCCGCTTTCTTCACGCGGAGAACGGGCGGCGGGCCATTCAGCTGGCGGAGGAGGAGCGGCCTGATTTTATTTTTATGGATATTAAAATGCCGGGGATTCCGGGCCTGGAGGCCGTGCGCGAAATTTTGGCGCGGCAGCCGGGAACGCCGGTCGTCATCATCACTGCTCACGATTATTTCGCCTACGCCAAAGAGGGAGTGGCGCTCGGGGTGCGCGAGTATTTGCTCAAGCCGGCCCGGCGGGAGGAAGTGCTGGATGTGCTGAAAAATCTCATCGCCGAGGCGGAGGAAGCGCGGCACGCCCGTGATGAGCGGCTGATGATGCAGGAGAAGCTGGCGCAGCTATTGCCGCTCGCCGAAAACGAGCTGTCGCTGATGCTGATGCTGGAATGCGTGCAGGAGGTGGAACTATCGCAACTAGCGGGGTTGCTCAATCTGGACTGGCATAAAGGGTATGCGATGGTGTTGTCTTTTTCGCGGCACTCTCCAAAGGCTGGGGCTGATTTCCAACTGGTCAAAAAAGAGCTCCACGAGGCTGTTAAGCAATGGACGAAACCCGGCATGTCCTGCCTCGTCAGCCCGGTGGTCGGCCATCAACTGGCGTTGTTTATCCCGTTTCCGCCCGGGCGGCTGGGATATTCGCAGCGCGTGGCCGCGCTGGAGTTGGGCGAGCGGCTGCAGAGCCGGATCGAGGAGCGGTTCGGACTGCCGCTGGCGGTCGGAATCGGCTCGGTCCGCGAGGGCTGGGACGGGCTCGGCCGTTCCTACCGGGAGGCGGTCCGCGTCTGCGCGGACGATCAGGAGCAGGATGTCGCCAGCGTCCGCCATTACGACGATATCGCCGAAAGCTCGGGCCGGCCCACGCTCCCGCCGGACGAGGAAAAGCGGCTGCTCGACGCGCTGTTAAGGCATGACCGCCAGGAAACGGCGCAGCGGTTTGACCGGCTGTTCGAGCGGCTTGCGAAAGGCGAGCCCCGGCATTTTCCGCGCCTGCGCGGCGACGTGATCGGCCTGCTGCTGTATTTGGCACGAAGCACGCAGACGGGGGATGGCGGCGAGTTGATTTCCTTCTTGAGCGGCTTTGACGATCCGGCCTCTTTGCGTGAAGCGGCCCAGCGGCGGCTTGCCGCCTGGATCGACGGGCTCAGGGAGGCGAAGGAGCGCGGCCGCTCTCATGTGCTGCAGCGTGCGCTTTTGTACATCGCCGAAAGGTACAAGGAGGAAATCTCCATGGAGCAGACGGCGGAACACGTTAATCTTAGCCCGTATTATTTCAGCAAATTGTTCAAGCTGCAGATAGGCGAAAACTTCAGCGATTACGTCACCCGGCTGCGCATTGAGGAAGCCAAACGGCTGATCGCGGAGGGGCGCCTGAGCCTCAAGGAGATCTGTTACGAGGTAGGCTACAAGGACCCGAACTATTTCAGCCGGGTATTCAAAAAGGCAGCCGGCATGACGCCGACGGAATACCGCCAGCACAGCAAATAAACGGGATTTTCCGAAACAGAAAAGACCATCCTCTAGTTCTTGTCCTCCGGCAAGGACTTTTTTGCTGTCCGGCCGACAAAAATGTGCTGTGAAAGCGCAGGCGATGAATTTCATTTCATCCGGCAGCAAGGAAATGCTGCTCGCGGGCAAACCAGTGCTGGCATTAGTCGCCCTGCGGCATATGACCCGGTGCTAAGATTTATTTGTAAGCGTAATCATTCAAACGAGAAGGGGCGAAGTAAATATGAAAAAATTCAGTCAACGTTTCCGGTTTGGCTTGGCAGCCTTGTTGCTGGCATCTTCCCTGGCGGGCTGCGGCATCGTTTCGGACGGCGGCGCAGGCGCAGGCGCGGGCAGCGGTTCCGGCAATGCGCCGAATAACTCGGGCGGGGCGGCGAATGGAGGCGCCGGAGACGACGGGAAAATCGTGATCGGCATGTCGATGGACACGCTGAAAGAAGAGCGCTGGCAGAAGGACCGGGATATTTTCAGCGCGAAGGTCCAGGAGCTTGGCGGCGAAGTGAAGGTGCTGGCCGCCAACGGCGACGACGCCACGCAGCTTAGCCAAGCGGAGCAGCTCATTTCCCAAGGGGTCGACGTACTCGTCGTCATCGCCCACAACGCGGAAGCGACCGCGCCAATCGTGGAAAAGGCCCATAAGGAAGGCATCAAGGTGATCGCTTACGACCGGATGATCAACAATGCTGAAGTCGACTACTACATCTCTTTCGACAACGTCCGTGTCGGCGAGCTGCAAGCCCAGGCCGTCACCGCTGCGGCACAAAAAGGGAACATCGTGTATATCGGCGGGGCGGACACCGACAACAACGCGCACATGTTCAAGGAAGGCGCGATGAACGTGCTTAAGCCGCTGGAGGAAAAGGGCGACATCAAGATCGTCTACGACCAGTTCTCCAAGGACTGGAAGCCGGAGGAAGCGCTGAAAAACATGGAGAACGCGCTGACCGCAAACAAAAATGACGTTCAGGGTGTAGTTGCCGCCAACGACGCCACCGCCGGCGGGGCGATCCAGGCGTTGACCGCGCAGGGCATGGCCGGCAAAGTTCCGGTTTCCGGGCAGGACGCCGACTTGGCCGCCGTGCAGCGGATCGCCGAGGGCACACAGCTGATGACGGTCTACAAGCCGATCAAATCGATTGCCACCAAAGCCGCGGAAATGGCCGTATCGGCCGCCAAAGGCGAGAACATCAGCGCGGACAAAACGGTGAACAACGGCAAAATCGACGTTCCGTCGGTGCTGCTGGACCCGATCCCGGTCGACAAAAGCAGCCTGAACACGGTCATTGAGGACGGGTTCCACAAGCTGGAGGACGTGTACAAAAACGTGCCGAAGGATCAATGGCCGCAGCAGTAAAAGGTGTGAACCCGCCTTTGGTATTGGCTAAAAAAGGAGTGCAAACGCCTATGCATGTGTTGGAAATGGTGAATATCAGCAAAGAGTTTCCGGGCGTCAAAGCCCTCGACCGCGTCAATTTGCAGGTGCAAAAGGGCGAAATCCACGCCTTGTGCGGCGAGAACGGGGCCGGCAAATCGACGCTGATGAAGGTGCTTAGCGGCCTGTATCCAGCAGGAACCTACAGCGGCGACATCATCATCGACGGCGAGAAAAGACAGTTCCATAACATCACGGACGCGGAAAAATCCGGCATCGCCATCATTCACCAGGAGCTAGCGCTTGTGAAGGAAATGACGGTCGGCGAAAATATTTTTTTGGGAACGGAACCGACAAAACGCGGCGCCATTCAGTGGGATGAGCTGTATCATAACGCGTCCATCTGGCTGGACCGGGTCGGGCTGCGCATTTCCCCGGAAACGAAAATCGCCAGCCTCGGCATCGGCCAGCAGCAGTTAGTGGAAATCGCCAAAGCTCTGTCCAAGCATACGCGGATTTTGATTCTGGATGAGCCGACGGCGGCTTTGACCGAAAGCGAAGTGGCGATTTTGATGGGGATTTTGCATCAGCTGCGCCGGGAAGGCGTATCCTGCGTGTACATTTCGCACAAAATGCCGGAAGTGTTCGCTTTGGCCGACTCGATTACGGTGCTGCGCGACGGGCGCACAGTGGCGACGCTTAACCGCAAGGAGACGAACGATGACCAGGTCGTGTCGCTTATGGTGGGCCGGGAGCTGACTGAGCGGTATCCCCGGGTGGAGCACACTCCGCAGGAGACCGTGCTGGAGGTACGGGACTACAACGTCTGGCATCCGGAAAAACGCCATCAAAAAGTGATCAAGGACGTCCATTTTACGCTGCGTAAAGGAGAAATACTTGGCATCGCCGGGCTGATGGGCGCCGGGCGCACCGAGCTCGTCAGCAGCTTGTTTGGTGCGTACGGGGGCCGCTCGACCGGAGAGGTGCGGATCGAAGGGAAGCCGGTGCGAATCCGCTCTGTGGCGGACGCGATCAAAGCGGGCATCGCCCTGGTCAGCGAGGACCGCAAACGCCAGGGCCTGGTGCTGGGGATGGATGTGAAAACGAACACGACGATGGCGACGATGGGCAAAGTGTCCAGGTTCAGCGTCATCAACGACAACGAAGAGATGAAATGGGGACAGAAGTACGTGCAGGATTTGAAGACTAAGACGGCCTCGCTGGAGACGCCCGTCGGCACGCTGTCCGGCGGCAATCAACAGAAGGTCGTCATCGGCAAATGGCTGATGTCCGATCCGAAAATCCTTATCATGGACGAACCGACCCGGGGCATTGACGTCGGGGCAAAATACGAGATTTACCATTTAATGAATCGGCTGGTCAGCCAAGGTGTGGCGATCATCATGATTTCCTCGGAGCTGCCGGAGGTGCTCGGAATGAGCGATCGGATTCTGGTCATGAGCGAAGGCCGGTTTGTCCGGGAATTTCATTGGCGCGAGGCGACCCAGGAAAATATCATGCAAGCCGCAACAGGAGGGAAATAGCATGGAGCTGCAAAAAAATGTTCAGCCGCACACGGAAAGCGCTGACGCCAAATCGGCGCTATGGAGCGGCCTATTCGGAAAAATGGACGTGCGGGCCTACACGATGGTCGGCGCCTTGATCCTCATTTGGGTGCTGTTTGGCATACTGGACCCGACGTTTTTGACGGCGCGGAACTTGTCCAACTTGTTTACGCAAATGTCCGTCACGTCCATCCTCGCGATTGGCATGGTGCTCGTGATCGTAGCCGGGCATATCGATCTTTCGGTCGGGTCGATCGTCGGGCTGACCGGCGGGATCGCAGCGATTTTCAGCAATTGGCTGGGCCTGCCAGCGATCGTCGTCATCCTCGCCACACTGGCAGCCGGGGCCGTGCTGGGATTGGTGCAGGGGTGGCTCGTCGCCTACAAAATGGTCCCGGCGTTCATCGTCACCCTGGGCGGCATGATGGTGTTCCGCGGCGCACTGATGGGCATCACCGGCTCGATGACGATCCCGGTGTCGGACCCGGTGCTGGCCTTGCTTGGCAACGCGTATTTTGCCCCGGGCTTCGGCATCGTGCTTGGCGTGCTGGCGGTCGGCCTCCTTGTCTGGAGCACGTTGAATAGACGCCGCTCCCGGCAAAAATACGGCTTTGAAGTCGCATCGCTCGCCGCCGACGTCATCAAGGTTGCCGCGCTTTCGCTGCTGGTGGTGCTGTTCGTGCTGGTCATGAACGCTTATAAGGGCATCCCGTTCCCGATCATTTTTGTGATCGTGCTGGCCGCCGTTTTTTATTTCCTCTCGAAAAAAACGACCTTTGGCCGCCACATCTACGCCATCGGCGGCAACCTGGAAGCGGCCCGCCTCTCCGGGATCAACATCCGCCGCAAAACGATGCTGATCTTCCTGCTCAGCGGCCTGTTGTCGTCGATCGCCGCGATCGTGCTGACGTCCCGGCTGGCCTCGGCCACGATCACCGCCGGGAACATGGCGGAAATGGACGCGATCGCCGCCTGCGTTATCGGCGGCACCTCGCTCATGGGCGGCGCAGGCACGGTGCTGGGCGCGCTGATCGGCGCCCTGGTCATGACCTCGCTCGACAACGGGATGTCGCTGATGGGGCTGGAGTCGTTTTGGCAGTACGTCGTCAAAGGCTCGATCCTCGTCTTCGCCGTCTGGCTAGACATCTCAAACCGCCGCAAGGGCGTAAACTAAGCTACATTAAACCGTTGTATCAAGTTATTGCACCAAATTAGTGCATCAAGTTGTTGTGTCAAGCTATTGCACCAAGTTGTTGCACCAAGTTGTTGCTTCAACGCTGGACTAAGCAGTAAGCAGCTTCACTTAGACACTGCACCGAACCGCTGCACCGATCGGCATCATAGGAAAAATGGCACTTTTGAAAATGGCACTTTCGGCCGCCGGGAATTCCCCTGTGCGCGAAAGTGCCGTTTATATTGGATGCGGGTTTGCACGAAATGCAAAAATGCATTTGATTTAGGGGAATTTCCGCTCCCCGAGGCGGTTCGCCTGCAAAAGTGCAGTTGCCGCGAGCCCATTGGGGCGAATTTTGATTTTACGGCGGAAATGAACTGCACTTATGCATTTGAACCGTCCGTTTCGGGGGCTTTCGACGAAGTTCGCATGCACTTTTGCATTTGCCCACCGGAAAGGGGTGCATCTACCTGCTGGTAAGTGAGATCCATCCGCCCATGGCTATGCAGAACAAGGCTTCCGCATTAGCACTCGCTCGCGCCCTACTGATATTTCACAATCAGCGCGTTGCTGATTTTGCGGCCCGGCGTTGTCAAGTACTTGCCGTTGTAGTACAGCCCGCTGGAAGCGCCGCCGTCGAGGTTCATCGCTTGATAGGCGCCGGCCTGCTTCATGATTTCCGCGAGCTGCGGGATCGTTGCGCCGCCGGTCGTCAGCAGGATCAGCTTGTGGTCGCGGGTTAGGCCAAGGGCGCTGCGGGCGCCGCCGCCGGTTAGGATTTTCGGGTCCTTGAAGCCTTCCGCCTTGACGTCGAGCGCTACTTTGCTGTCTACAACCAAGCGTGGTCCGGCCTGCAAGGCGCCTTCCATCCGGCCTTCGGCATACCGCTCGCTGAACTCCTTGCCCGGAATAAGCTGGGCCAGCAGGTTTTGGTCATAGGTGAAAATCGTCCGCTTGTCGCCGGAAGCTGTCTTTTTTATTTCGCCGCCGCTGACGATATAGCCGTACGGCGCTTTATAGGCATCTGATGTATAGGCATCGAAAAAAGTGCCGTTCACGGCGACGGCGGCCTCATGACGTTTGGCGATGCTGCTTAAGTCTTCGACCTTGCCGACTTTATCGCCCGCCAGCACAACGTCCAGCCGGACCTTCGGGTCCATCAGCGAAATCGTAACCATCTGCACGCTAAACGTTTTGCCGCCGACTTTAAACGACTTGCGTTCGCTGACGATCGGCTTACCGCCGCTTTCCGTCGCCCCCCGGCCGGCCAGCGGCAGGGTCAACCGTTCCTCGCCTTGCCCCAGGCTGAGCGATGACAAGCTTTTGTCCCGCTCCATCGGCAAATTCAGCTCTTCGCTTACTTGCTGCAGCGGGACGTACGTGACTCCGGCTTCAGTAAAGGGAGCGTCGGTTAACGAACGAGACTGCTCATTGACTGCGGCGCTCTTTTTCCCGACAAACATCGTAAGCTGTACATCGCCTTTAGCGATATCGATTTTTTGCTCGGCGGCGTTCCACTGGACACTTGTCCCTTCAAACCCGCTTAAAATGCGGACCGGTACAAAAGCGCGGCCGCTTTTGGCGTCGATCAGGACGACGTTTTTGGGAGGAGGTGCGGATGAGGCCGAAATCGAGGCGGGTACGATGCAGATCATAGCGAGTAACAACAGCAGAAGTTTCTTTTTCATAAAATATGTACTCCTTCTTCCTTATGTCTGATGATGTCTCATTAAGTAATATCGGTCGGAAGACCCAAAAAGAACAGACCGTCTGCTCCTAAAGAAGCACGGTCTGTTCCATAATGTCAGCCCATAGCGGGTGCCCAGTTCCGCCAAAAGCCGCCCAAAGTGCGCATCTCGTTCCGCCAACCCGCTAACCCGCCAAATTGCCAGTTTGGCTCCTTATCTTTGCGGCCTTGCGGCGGAGGTTAATTGCAAATATACATTTTACGATAATACTCCTCCAGCATCCGGCCGGTCGAAAAGGACTGTCGGATCGTCTCGATGCTGCGCCGCATCATCCGCACCCACCGGGCCCGATCGTCGTAATAAGCCGGGAGCACGCGGTTCAGCAGCGTATCGTACAGTGCTTCGCCGTCATGGCGGTCCGCTTCCGCAGGATCGTCCGTCTCGTAGCCGTCCCCGAATTGCCAGCCGTTATCGCCGTCCGCGCAAGCTTCCGGCCACCACCCGTCGAGGATCGAGCAGTTCAGCACGCCGTTGGCCGCGGCCTTCATCCCCGACGTACCGCTCGCTTCCAGCGGCCGGCGCGGATTGTTTAGCCAGACGTCACAGCCGCGGGTAAGCATGGCGCCGATCGTCATATCGTAATTTTCCAGGAAAACGACGCTGCCCGGGTACTTCTGCGCCATGGCGACGAGACCCGCGACGATTTGCTTGCCGGCCTCGTCGTTCGGGTGGGCTTTGCCGGAGAAGGCGATTTGGATTTGGCCGGATTCGAGGTAGGGGGCGATCACTTCCGGTTTGGAGAAAATCAGCTCGCTGCGTTTGTAAAGCGCGGCCCGGCGGGAAAAGCCGATCAGCAGCCGGTCAGGGTTCAAGGCGGCCCCGCTGTGCTCCCGGATGAATTCGATCAATTCACGCTTCAGCTCCATATGAACCGCCCATAAATCGCCGTCTTCCTCGTAGGCGCGGGCGATGCGCGGATCGGCCCAGGTCGGAAGGTGAATCGCGTTAGTGATGCCGATGATCTCGGAGCGCCCGGCGACGCCTTGCCACATGCGGTTCGCCGTTTCCGCGTGCAGCGCGGCCACGCCGTTGGAAACGCGGGACAGGCGCAAACCGGCAACGGTCATATTAAACGGATTTCCGCCGATGCGCTCCATTTGCTCGCGGCTTAATCCGTTATAGGCGGACATCGCTTCGAGCAGGTCGAGCGGATGGGCTTCGTTACCTTCCTTGACCGGCGTATGGGTGGTGAACACCACTTCCTCGCGAGCCTGGCGCCAGGCGGCTTCAAACGTGAGCCCGGCCTGCATTTTTTCGCGGATCAATTCGGTGGCCGCCAGCACGGCGTGACCTTCGTTGAAATGATAGACATCCACCGGGATCTGCAGCGCGCGCAGCGCTTTGACGCCGCCGATACCCAGCACGATTTCCTGGGCGACCCGCTCCTCGCCGAAGCCGCCCCCGTACAAGCGCTCCGTAATCCACGCATTGCCGCTCTCCGGCAGGTCCGTGTCCAGCAAATAAAGCGGCGCGTTGCCGAACTTTTCCATTTTCCATACCTTGCAGCAAACGTCCGCCGAGCGGACTTTGACGGTGACCGTCACGCCGGTGTCCTCAAGAAAATCGTAGTCTCGATTTTCAAACGTATCGTAAGGCTTGCCGTCAGGGCCGATCCGCTGATCGGTGTAGCCCTGTTTCCACTTGATGCCGACCGCGACGATCGGCGCGCCGTAATCTTTGGCGCCTTTGATATAGTCACCGGCCAAAATGCCCAGGCCGCCGGCGTACATTTTAAAATCGGAATGAAGCCCGTACTCCATGCAAAAATAAGCAACGGCGGGCAGTTTCTGTTCGTTCATGAGAATACCTCCTTTGATGGGAACACGACTCCGGAGATTCTTGATATCGTATGCAAAATGTGACGAAAAATTGAGGGAAATGGATTTTAGCCAATTTGGCCTTGACGCCGGTTTTGAAAGCGGTTATATTGAATTTGTAAATAATACGTTATATAACGTTATATAAAAAGGAGAGAACAATATGAACGTATCGAAAGTGATCAGCACGATTAGCGAAAAGACGGAAAACGGCATTACGGAAGTTTACCTCGTCGCTTGCGGCGGCTCTCTCGTCGACATGTATCCGGCGAAATATTTTTTGGAAAGCGAGGCCCAAAAAGTCGTAACTGGCCTGTATACGGCCAACGAATTTGTTCATGCGCTGCCGAAGCGGCTGAACAAAGACTCCGTCGTTATCGTCTGCTCGCACGGCGGCAACACGCCGGAATCGGTGGCGGCGGCCAAGGTAGCCAAGGAACAGGGGGCTCATACGATCGGCCTGACGCACAACAAGGAAGCCGCGCTGCTGAAGTATTCCGACCATGCTTTCCTGTATGAGTGGGGAGAGGACAGCGATGTCAAAAACAACCCGATGGCGATTATCCTCGAACTCGTGGTGGAGATTCTGAACACGGTTGAAGGATACGTCCATTACGATGCTTTTCAAAGCGGCATGCGGAAGATCAACGGGATCATTGTCGCCGGGAAAAAGCTGGTGGCTCCCCGGGCCAAAACGTTTGCGGACAAATACCGCGCGGAGGATCTGTTCTATATTTTGTCCAGCGGTGCTTCCTATGGCCATGCTTACGGTTTCGCCATCTGCTCCCTGATGGAAATGCAGTGGCTGAACGCCGCGCCGATCCATTCGGGCGAATATTTCCACGGTCCGTTTGAAGTAACGGATAAAGAAACGCCGTTTATCCTGATGATGAACGAAGGACGTACCCGCGCCCTGGACGAACGCGCCTTGACTTTCCTTAAGCAGTATGCGGAAAAAGTGGAAGTCGTGGACGCCAAGGAACTCGGGATCGGCACGATCGCCGATGAAGTGGTGGAGTTTTTTAACCCGATTCTGTTCTACAGCATCCTCTGCGTGTACCGCGAGGCGTTGGCGGACGTGCGCAACCATCCGTTGGAAACCCGCCGTTACATGGGGAAAGTGGCATACTGATCGAAAGCAGGTGACAACATGAAAGTTTTAGGAATAGGCGACAATGTGGTGGACAAATACGTTCATCTAAAAACGATGTATCCGGGCGGCAATGCGCTGAACTTCAGCGTATTTGCGAAGAAGCTCGGCGTGGAAGCCGCTTTTGTAGGCGTGTTCGGAGATGATCGCGAGGCGCGGCATGTCGAGAACACGGTGCGGGAGCTTGGCATCGATATTTCGCGGTGCCGCCACTACAGCGGAGAGAACGGCTGCGCCCGGGTGACGCTGGAAAATGGCGACAGGGTGTTCCTGGGAAGCAATGAGGGCGGCGTCACGCGGCTGAATCCCCTTCAGCTCGACGAAGAGGACAAGGCCTATATCCGCTCCTTCGCCGTGATGCATACGGGACTCTACAGCCATACGGGGCATTTGCTTCCCGAGCTTAAGGAGCTTGGCGTCCCGATCTCTTTCGACTTCTCCGACGATTTCGAGGACGAGCAGGTGGAGCGGTATATCCCGTACGCGGATTTTGCCTTCTTTTCCTGCAGCCATATGTCGGAGGAAAGCACGATGGAATATATCCGCTCCAAATGGAAAGGCGGAAACCGGCTGATCGCCGCCACCCGCGGCAGTGACAGATCGATGGTCTATGACGGAAGCAACTTCCATTTCCATACGCCGGACATCGTCGAGGCGGTGGATACGATGGGAGCGGGGGACTCCTATATTGCCGCGTTTCTGCTGAGTTATTTTCAGGACCGGGATATCCCGAAAGCCATGGAGGAAGGCTCGCGTTTTGCGGCGGCCAGCTGCCTGGTGGAAGGATCGTTTGGCTTCGGCGTCTCGTACGAATGAATTTAGGTGGAAAAATTAACGGTACTCGCTTGTGCAAAATGAAAACGTTTGATACGCTTTGAGAGAGGGAATATAACGTTATATAACAAGCGAGGTAACCATGTTAAACGCAGATCATCCTGAACCATTATATATACAATTGAAAAAAGCGATCCAATCGAATATTTTCAACGGCATGTTTCAGCAGGGGGAGAAAATTCCCACGGAGACGGAGCTCAGCGAGCGTTATAACGTCAGCCGCATCACCGTCCGCAAAGCGGTCGAGGAGCTGGTCCAGGAGGGTTACTTGACCAAACGGCAGGGCAAAGGAACCTTTGTCAGCCACGCCAAAATCGGCCGGAAAATCGAGCATCTGATCGGCTTCACGGCGGCTTGCCAGGCGAACGGGTATACTTCCCGCAGCGAGGTGACTCAAAGGGAAATCGTGGCTCCCGATGCCGAGCTCCAGCACGTTCTTAAACTGGCGAAAGGGGAGAAGGCGATCTATATTCAGCGAAAAAGATACGCCGGAGACCACCCGCTGATGCTGGAGAACAATTACTACCCGGGGCATCGGTATTCTTTTTTGCTGGATGAACCGCTGGAAGGCTCACTGTATGACCTGCTGCGTGACAAATACGGGATCGATCCGAATCAGCCGGGGGAAACGACGCTGGAAATCGTGCTGGCGGATGAGGAACAAGCCCGGCTGCTCGAAACTGAGATCGGCAAACCGCTGTTTTATATGAAGACGGTGATTTGCGATGATCAGGGTTTGCCCGTTCATGTCGGCAAGCAATATATCATCGGAGACCGCTACCGGTTTACGCTTTAACCGCTTCCGCCCTTTTGCCGCGAGTTTCGCTTTGGAACGTATCCTTATAGCTTCTATCTCTATAGCTTCGGCATAATGCGGGGCTGTATATTTTTGGATATAACGTTATAAGACGTATTGGCGAAAGGGCGGATTTCTTAAACCAAATGATTCAAAGTCTCTTATAAGGAGTTGTTATTATGTCCAGCATACAACGCCGGCAAGTTGCGGGAATGAATATTCACTATTTGTTTTACTCCTTGGATTATTTTTTGGACTCGGTGGAAAAGGCCGGCATGCGTACGGTTGAATTGTGGGGAGGGGCGCCGCATTTTTATATGGATGCGCTAAGCTACGCCGACTGCACAAGCGTCCGGCGCAAGGCGTCGGCCCGCGGCTTGACAATCGGCGCGTTTACGCCGGAATCGATTATTTATCCGTATAATATCGCGGCCCCCGACCCCGAACAATTCGCCAAAAGCAAAAGCTATTTCACCAATGCGGTTAAGGCGACAGCCGAGCTCGGCTGCAAGTTGATGACGGTCAATTCAGGTTACGGTTACTTGAACGAAACGAAGGAGGAGGCCTGGTCGAGATCTGCGGACATGCTGTCCCATCTGGCCCGTATAGCGGAACAGGAAGGCGTGGTGATCGCCATGGAGGCGCTGCGCCCGGAAGAGTCGCAGATTGTGACCACGCTCGCGGACGCCAAAAGAATGCTGGATGAGATCGCTTCTCCGGCCTTCCGGTTGATGGTGGACACCACGGCGATGGGCATTGCCGGAGAGACGCTGGAGCAGTGGTTTGATGCGCTAGGCGAATCGATCGTGCACCTCCATTTCATTGATGGGACGCCTTACGGCCACCTGGCTTGGGGCGATGGAACCTTTCCGCTGGAGTCCATGATCAAAACGCTGAACAATTATGGGTATCAGGGGTTATTGGGACAGGAAATTACCGATTTCCACTATTATGAGCGCCCTGACGAAACCGATCGGCGGATTATGGAAGCGCTTGAGAAATATATCGGGAAAGACTAGCGTAGGAGGGTTAAGATGAAAGCGACAAATGATGCCTGTGCGGATATCGTGCTGTTGTCAAACGCCCTGTTTACCGGTACGGAAGACGAGACCGCTCCAGGGTTTGTAGCCGTATGCAGCGAGAGGATCAGCGCGGTTGGGCCAAAGTCCGGGGCGGTGAAGTGGATCGGGCCGGAGACGAAGGTCTACGAGCTTGGAGACGGACTGGTCATGCCCGGGATTCACGATAATCATGTGTTTTTTACCGGATATATGTCGATGCACCGAGGTTTGGATTTATCGGCCGCGGCATCGAGCGGGGAGGCGCTCGATATGCTGCTCCGGTATGCCGAAACCTTGCCTGCTCGCGGAAATGTATACGCTTTCGGTTGGGATGCCGCCGACTGGGGCGGCCTGCCGGAGCAGGGGCCGTTGGACAAGGCGTTTCCGGACCGGGCGGTGATAGCGATCAATCGTAACAAAAGCTACTGCTGGATGAACGCGACTGCGATCGCGAAATACGGATTTACGCCGGACCGGTGCAGCGCGGAAGCCCGGGCGCTGCTCCTGCGGGACATGCTGCGTGACCGGGAATTGGTGGAAGCCGAGTTTCTGGAGTTTTGCCGCATGCTGGCGGGGCGCGGAGTGACCTCGATCAAGGATATCGGCTTTGACGACTACGCCGGCTTGCTGCCCGTGTTGACGAGCCTTGAGGAGAGCAGGCGGCTCCCACTGCGGGTTCACTTCGCGCTGGAGCCTGTGCTGGAGCCGCTTAACGTTACGGCCGGGCTGGATTACAAAGCGCGCTATAGCGGCGACAAGCTCCGATTCCAAGGTTACAAGATCATGGTGGACGGCGTGGTGGCCGATCATACCGGAGATATGCTGGAGCCATATGCCGATCTGCCGGGCGTGACGAACCTGCGGCCGGTCGATTACGAGGCGATTGAAGCTGCGGTTTTTGAGGCGGACCGCCACGGGTTGAAGTGTACGCTGACCGCCGAAGGCGACGCGGCGATCCGCCGGGCGGTTTCGATACTGGAGAAGTGCCGCAAGCTAAACGGAAACTGGGACATCCGGCACTCTATCAGCGATCTGGAATATCCTCATCCGGACGATTTGGCGAGGATGGCCGATCTGGGGATTTTTGCGGAAGTGTACGCTCAGATTCTGTTATTGAATCCGTCCCTTGAACAAGCCTATATGGGCGAGGTAGCAGGGAAAACGGGGGAGAGCCGTTTTTACGATTATAAAGCGATGCTGGATGCCGGCGTGACGGTGACGATCGGCACGGATTTGCCGTTGTTCATCACGAGCGTGCCGGATTCGCTTTACGCGGCAACGGCCCGGTTATTCCCGGACGGGTCGCCGGAAGGCGGATGGTACCCCGAACGGGGCATGCCGGCGGCGGAGGTGCTGAGGGCATGGACCGTAAACGGCGCGAAGCATTGTTACATGGAAGAGAAGACGGGTACGCTCACGCCGGGCAAATATGCGGACATCGCCGTTTTCGACCGCAATCTGCTGCGAACCCCAGCTGCGGACTTAAGAAGCGCCAAGGCGGTATTGACGATTTCCGGCGGTTTGATTACGCATGACAAGGTTGGCCCAATTAGGGGAATTAGGGAATAATGTTATTTTGAAGAAGACGTCTTATAACGACATGTTTACTGCTTAGTTTATACAAATCCGGAAATAGAGGGGATTTCAATGGAAGCGGAAAATAAAAAACGGAAATGGTCCCTGCCTCATAGCTATGTGTTGATTTTTGCCATTATCGTTCTGATGGCCGCGCTGACCTGGGTTGTGCCGAGCGGACAGTTTGACCGCCAGGAGGTTACCGTCGACGGCATGACCAAATCGGCGATCGTGCCGGGGACGTATCACACCGTGCCGAAAAGCGGCGAAAACGGGAATTTGCGTCAGGGGATCCCGCAGATTTTGAGCGCACCGATGGAAGGTTTGATCAATGCCGCGGATGTCGTGGCGTTCGTGCTGATCGTCGGCGGGGCCTTTGGCATTATTTTGCAGAGCGGGGCGGTGGACCGGGCGCTGCTGGCGTTGGCCCGGCGGCTCAAAAACAAGGGGATTCTCGTCATTCCGATCGCCATGGTGATCTTTAGCCTCGGCGGCTCCACGTTCGGGATGAGCGAGGAGACGATTCCCCTGTACGCGATCTTCATTTCGCTGATGTTTGCACTCGGATTTGACTCGATGACCGCGATCCTGATTCTATTTTTGGGTACGCAAATCGGTTACGTCGGCTCTACAACCAATCCGTTTTCGGTCCTGATCGCGCAGGGGGTGGCCGGAGTCCACGGAAATCCGCAGCTGTGGCTGCGATTTATCGAATGGATCGTGTTTACGGGCGTCTCGATCGCGTTTACGATGTGGTATGCCCACCGGGTCAAAAAGCACCCTGAGAAATCGATCGTCTTCAAAAGCGATTTGCTGACCCGTCCGCTTTTTCTTAAGGAGGATAGCGGCGAAGAGGTGGTTTTCTCCGTACGGGACAAGCTGATCGTCGGCGGATTTGTCGCCACTTTGGGGCTGATCGTGTGGGGGATTTTGGCCAAAGGCTGGTACATGACCGAAATCGGGGCGGTGTTTTTTGCGCTTGGGCTGTTTGCCGGCATCGTGTCGAAGATGAACCAGCGCGAAATGGCGGAAAATTTCGTCAAAGGCTGCGCCGAGTTCATTTATGCCGCCGTCATTATCGGTTTGGCCCGCGGGATTCTGGTCATCGCTGAAAACGGCATGATCATCGACACGATTCTGAACTCTTTGGCCAACCTGCTGAAAGGGTTGCCGAGTTACGCATTTACGACGATCATGCTGCTGGTGCATAACGTCATCACGTTCCTGGTGCCTTCCTCCTCCGGCGAAGCGGCATTGACGATGCCGGTGCTGGCGCCGCTGGGCGACTTAGTCGGCATCAACCGCGAAGCGATCGTCACGGCCTACCAGTTCGGCAACGGCCTGACCAACCTGATCTCCCCGACCGGCGGGGTGCTGCTGGCCGGCCTGGCGATCGCCCGCATTAACTTCGGCCAATGGATCAAAGTGATCATCAAGCTGTTCGCCGTCCTGTGGATTATTGCGGCCGTATTTGCGGCCATCTCCGCCTCGGTAGGGATGTGAGTGGGGAACTGCGGCTTGGATGAAGGGGATGGCGGGCCCGCCTACGTTTTAGTGGAAGGCCTATAGCCGATACCTTACGAGGCAGGCTTGACCGTCCGCACTCTTGCAAGCGGCTAAGCTATGTATAACACTTGGCCGATAAACAGACGTTCTCTCTCTTATTTTGCAGAACCAACGGCAAAAGTGCAGTTGATTCTTCCGAATTTCACGTTTCAAGGGGAATGGGATGCAAATGTGCAGTTGATTTCGCCTGAATTTACAAATTATGGTTATTTGGGCGAGTGTGAGCTGCACTTTTGCATTTGAACCGCCCATATTGAGCAGCTTCGACAAATATCGCCTGCACTTTTGCATTTGGTGGGAAACTGGCATGGCATTAGTAGAAAACGATTTGTATTCCGAGAAGCTTGCTTGTCACTCGTATTCCGGGCTACCACCGAGGTTCCCGTCCAAGCTGCCATCAGAGCTGTCGTCAGAGCTGCCATCGAGACTACCGTCGAAGCTGTCATCGATATATGCGACTTGCTCTTCGTCGGCGATCGCCTGGATTTCTTCGGAGCCGATGCTGAAGTAGGCGTATCCGTCTTGGGTTTGTTTTTTCAAGGCGCGCTCTTTGAAAAATTTCGGGCTGGCTTCGCCCGCGTCTTCGTCATAAACGAGCAGGATGCCGTCCGTTTTGCGGAATAACAGCTCGTCCCTGGCCTTGAACTGCCAAGGCCCGGTATACGGTTCTTTGCTCGCTTCGGCGAAAAAGTCCACCTGCTGCAGGATTTGCCGGTAGTATTGTTGTTTCTCTTCGCTCCATTTCTCTTCCTGACGGCTGTAGGCCGTAATGATGGAGCATTTCAACTGCGGGTACCTCCGCTTCAAGGCAAACACGGCTTCGCAGGCCCACAGGTCAACGCCGTACTGCCCGGGCGTAATCACCCATTCAAGCCCTTCATCCACCAGCGGAATGAGCCGGGCGGCGATGGCTTGGCGGATATAGGGGATGCCTTTGTGCTTATTGCTGTAAATGCCGAGCTCGTGCGCACGGTAACCGGTAACCAGAATATTTTTCAAGGTGAAAACTCCTTATACTTCTATATAGGAATATTTCTATTATAAACTTTTACACGTTTTCGTTCCTCCGGAAGCAAAGGATAGTTCTAAATAACTATATAATGAGGACCTTGGACTTTGGAGAAATCGGACTATTTTCCCTATTCCTTTCACAGCATGTTAGATAACATTGATAAGAATACATAATTTAGGAGGACAAGCTTTTGAAGAAGTGGGTCACAGTACTATTGACAGCAATTTTGGCAGTAAGTTTGACAGCATGTGGGGGAGAAAAGGCAGCAAAAGGCGGCAATGCCGAAGGTGGAGCGCAAACGCCGGCAACCGCGGAGACATCGGGTAACGCCGAAACCGGATCTGTACCGACGGTGGACGAGTTGATCCAAAAGACAACGGAAGCCAGCAAAGAGTTGAAAAGCTTCTCGATGGAAGCCAGCGTGAACCAAAATATTGTCGTGACCGCAGGGGAGCAGAAGCAAGAGCAAAAGGTCGACACGAAGATGAAGATTGATATGACCAAGGAACCTTTGGCCATGTACAATGAAACGCAAATGTCCATCCCGGACAGCGGGGAACAGAAATTCGAGCAATACGTCACCGAAGATGGCATCTTCACGAACGCCGCGGGTTCCTGGATGAAACTGCCGGATGAGCAGCGGGATCAAATCGTGGCAAGCATGCAGCAATCGGCGAGCCCGGAAAAACAGCTGGAGCAGTTTAAGTCGATTGCCAGCGAGGCGAAAGTTTCCGAAGAAGGCGGCGAATATATCCTGACGGCCGATGTGTCCGGCGACGGCGTCAAAGAGCTGGCGAAATCGCTGATGAGCCAGTCCGGCGGCGGGAACGAGCAGGCGGCAGCAATGCTGGAACAAATGAACATTAAAAGCATCAAAATTACCAGCGCCGTGAACAAAGAAACTTATTTGCCGACGAAATCGAATGTTGAGATGACAATGGAAATGAGCCAGGACGGCCAAAGCGTTTCGTTCGATATGAAGATAAACAGCACGATCTCCAAGCACAACGAAATTTCCGAAATCAAAGTGCCGCAAGAGGTTTTGGACAGCGCGGCATAATGTTATAACAACAGAGCGAACGAGGGCGGGATGCAACGAGCACCCGCTCTCTTTGCGTGGAACGCGAAGCAAAAATCAAACCGCTTGACCCGGTTCGCATGATGCGGACGGGCAAGCGGTTTGTTTTTTTTGCGGCTGCTTTATTGGGTGCATGGAAACTGCATCGTATCAAGCGCAGTATTGTTGTATAGGTTTGTCTGTTAGCGATTACAAAAACGAAGTGTTATTATCCATGAATCGAGAAAAGAGTGAACATCGTGTAAAACACGGCATAAAACGTACCCAGCGCAACAATCCACAAAAATGCGGTGCCTTTAGAATCGCTTCCGTTTTGCCACATGAGGGTCAGCTCCTTTAAGAGGTAATTCAAAAAGCCTGCTTTTGATCTTAGCTGCTGAAAACCGGCCATTTTGAACTCGCACTTTAATTCGTTCACTGACAAGATGAAATTGTGAACGTTTTGTGTCTGATTATATTATTGAACATTTTGTGTCAAATTTCAAACAATTTTTTGAACAAATAGAGCTGAAATTTTTTTCGGATGCAGCGAGCCCATCTTTAGCGATTCTTTATAATTGCTTGATAAGCTCTCTGGCATAGGGGGAAATCCCCGGAATAATGACAGAGGATGATGGGAAATGAATGAAGTATTGCGAACGGTAAATCTGGAAAAACGCTTTGGCAAACAGAGCGCCGTCTCCGGCGTTTCGCTTCATATTCGCCCGGGCACGGTATATGGACTGCTGGGGCCCAACGGGGCCGGAAAAACGACAACGCTGAAAATGATCGCGGGACTGCTGCGGCCTACCTCCGGCGAAATATGGGTGAACGGCAAGCCGTGGAGCCGCGATTGCCTGGCAGAGATCGGGGCGCTGATCGAATCCCCGGCGCTGTACGGCAATTTGACGGCCCGCGAAAATCTGCTGGTGCACACCCGGCTCCTGAACCTGCCCGAAACGAGGATCCGGGAGGTGCTTGAGATCGTCGGCTTGACCGGTACCGGCCGTAAAAAGGCGTCCCAATTTTCGCTGGGCATGAAGCAAAGGTTGGGCATCGCGGTCGCGCTCGTGCAGAACCCGAAGCTGCTGATTTTGGACGAGCCGACGAACGGGCTTGACCCGCTTGGCATTCAGGATCTGCGCAAACTGATCCGCTCTTTTCCGGAGCGGGGCATCACGGTGATTCTGTCGAGCCATATTTTAAGCGAAGTGGAGCATACCGCCGACGACATCGGCATCATCAGCGGGGGACGGCTGTGTTATGAGGGGACGAACCGGCGCGGCAGCGACCTGGAGGCGCTGTTTATGGAAGTAGTCCAAGGCAACCGGGCGAAGGAGGGAACAAGCCATGCTTAATCTGCTTCGGGCGGAAACTTTGAAATCCAAACGCACCTTTGCCAGAAAACTGGCTTGCGGCGCTCCTTTGTTCTTTGTGTTGTACGCGATCGTCGTCAAAATGCTGATGCCTGACCAGAGTATCGGCGGCTGGGACGCGCTGCTGTTCATGGTGTTTAACTGGTGGCCGGTGCTGTTTGTGCCGGTCGGGACCGCGCTGTTGTGCGGGCTGACGGAAGCCCGCGAGAAAAAATCGGGCGCCGACCGCTCCTTGCGGGCGCTACCGGTTTCGCCCCGGCGTTTGTGGCTGGCGAAAACGGCCGTTCTGGCCGGGCACACGCTGATTTCCACCGGTGTGCTGGTCGTGTCGGTCCTGATCGCCGGCCTGCTGATTGCCGATGGCCCGATCCCTTTCGCGGAGATTGCCATGGCCAGCGCGGTGGTCTGGCTGCTGTCGGCGGCCTTGATCCCGCTGCATCTGCTCGTCGCGGCATGGAAGGGCCAGGCGGTCTCGCTCCTGCTCGGTTTGGCCGGGATGTTCGCGGGCGTTCTTGCCGCTTCGAAGCCGTACTGGCTGTTTGTCCCCTGGAGCTGGCCGACCCGCCTGATGGCCCCGCTCGTCGGGGTCCATCCGAACGGCGTCCCGCTGCCGGCCGGCGATCCACTGCTTAGCGGTGCCGTCATCCCGGCCGGTTTCGCGGCCGCCATCGCGTTTTTGGCCATCAGCCTGTTCCTGACCGCGCTGTGGTACGGCCGCAGGGAGGTGCGCTAACGATGGTTCTTCTGCGCATTCTTTGCACCGACTGGCTGCTCACCAAGCGCACCGGTTACCGCTGGCTCGTGTTTGCGGCGCCGCCGCTGGCCGCGGGAATCTTGCTATGGTATTATTCGGGCCGGCCGTTAACGCCGGGGCTGGCGAACTCGATGTACGACGCGTTCTTCCAATTGATTACCTCCGCGTTGCCGCTTGCCATCGGCCTGCTGTCCGGGATGCTCGCCATACAGGAGGAGCAGGCCGGGCGCTTCGGCGGGCTGCTTGGGCGGCGGCAACCGCGAGCGCTGAGCTACGCGGGCAAGCTGCTGATGGTGATGCTGCCCATTGGCTGCGGCATTCTCGCGGCCACGCTGCTGCTCGTCATCGGCATGGGGACGCTGCTTGGCATAGCCAACGCCGATGCCGGCTTCTTTCTCGCGGGGGCGGCGTATGCGGCGCTTGGTTCGCTGGCGCTTTGCGCGCTGCACATATGGCTGGCGCTCGCTTTCGGGATGGGCGCCTCCGCCGCTGCCGGCGGGGCGGGGTTTCTGCTCGCCGCGATCGTCGGCGCCACGGCCATCGGGGAGCGGATTTGGACATTCGTCCCCTGGGCCTGGCCGGTCAGGTTGTCGCTGCTGCCGCTGATGCAGCAACAGCCGGAATTTCAGCAGGGGCAAGGCGCCCTGGCCCTTGAGCTGTACCTCCGGCAGGCCAACACCGCCCTCCTGCTGGCACTTGCCGCGTTTATCGTTCTCACAATCTGCGGTACAATATGGTTTGTCCGCTGGGAAGGACGCAAAACTTACGAATAGATTGGCGGAGGTTGCGATGAGTACGATTTTGATCGTTGACGACGAACGGGATATGGTGGAGCTGCTGGCAGACGAGCTGACGGCAAGAGGGCACAACGTGTTGGCCGCGTACGACGGAGACCGCGGCATCGAGCTGGCGGACTCGCAGCCCGATCTGGTCATTTTGGACATCATGATGCCGGGGCGGGACGGCTTCGACGTGTGCCGGGCGATCCGCGACACCGTTCGCTGTCCGATCCTTTTCGTCAGCGCCCGGCAGTCGGAAAACGACCGGGTCAAGGGCTTTTCGCTCGGAGGCGATGATTACATCGTCAAGCCGTTTGGCCTGCGGGAATTTCTCGCCCGCATCGAGGCCAACCTGCGCCGGGAGGAACGCGCCAGACAGAGCGCCGGCACTGCGGGGACTACCGATACCGCCGGCACTGCCGGTACGGAAAAAGCCGCACAGACGCTTCTTCGCTGGCGGAACCTGGAGCTCGACCTGAAAGGCATGGCCGTGACGGTTTGCGGCGAGCCGGCGGCGCTGACCCGGAGGGAATACGAGATCGTTGAGCTGCTCGCACTGCACGCGGGGCAGGTTTTTTCCAGGGAGCAGATGTATGAACGGATTTGGGGGTTGGATGCGGAAGGCGACTCGTCCACCGTCGTTGAACATATCAAAAAAATCAGGGCCAAGCTGGCCGCGGCCGATCCGTTCGGGGACTATATCCAGACCGTATGGGGCATCGGCTACAAATGGAATAAGGGGTAGGCACATGAAAAAAATCGCCCATTGGTCGCTGAAATCGCAGTTTATCCTTGGCTTTGCGCTGATCCTGGTGCTCAGCTTGGTGGCCACCGCCATCACCTATGCATTTGGAGCTCTGTTGTTCACCCGGATGGAAAACAGCAGCATCTATCCGGCCAACTACTATGAAAAGCAAATTCCAGGCATTAAGGAATACATCCGGGAGAAAAACACGGCTTTGCTCGATCCGTCCCGGAGGGAAGCGCTGGAAGCCAAAGTGCCCGCGGCCGGCTTCCTTTATCAGGTGGTCGACGGCGAAGGAGACTATATCTATGGAACTTTCCGCGACCAAATTTTTGCAGGGAAACGGCAATTGTACGACGGGCTGAACACGGTGACCGGCCTCCGCGGCCGGTATGTCCAGACGGTGCCGGTGATCGGCGGGGACGGGCGGATTTCGGGCGCCGTCCTGCTTTCCTATACGCTGAGCCCGACGTACGCCGAAGGCCGCGGCTGGCTGGCGGCCGTTTACATCGCTATTTTACTGTCGCCGTTTTTTTATATCCTGTTGTTTACGCTGCTGTTCGCAAGACGAATCGCCGGGCGGATGAACGAGCCGATCCGCATGCTGATGCAGGCGTCCCGCAAAATTGCCGACAAGGATTTGGACTTCACGATTGAGTACCGGTCCGGCAATGAACTTGGCCAATTGTGCGCCGCGTTCGCGCAAATGCAAGAGGAGCTTCGTTCTTCCTTGTCCGCGCAGTGGCGGCTGGAGCGGGAAAAAGCCGAAATGATCGAAGCGCTGGCCCATGATCTGAAAACGCCGATATCGCTCATTTCGGGTTATGCCGAAGCTTTGCTGGAATCTGGGGGCTCGGAGGACAAGCGCCGCCGCTATCTTTCGGTGATCCACGACAATGCCCAAAAAAGCGCCGGGCTGGTGCGCCAGCTTCAATACAGCGCCGAGTTGGAAAGGTTCGAAGGACGGCTGAATGTTTCGCCGGTGGAGCTTGTCCCCTGGACTGAAAAACTGGTGGGGCAATTCGAGCCGGCCGCCGGGGACAAGGGGATTCACCTTTTCTTTCACCCGGAAGGAGCTGGGGGGAAATACCGGATCGATACGGAAAAGCTGGAGCGGATCCTCGGAAATATTATTTCCAACAGCATTTCTTACACTCCGGAAGGCGGGCGGATCGAAGTTGACCTCAAAGCTGCGGCGGAGCAACTCCTTTTTCGGATTCGGGATACCGGTCCCGGTTTTAACCCTGGAGAGGAGAAAAAGGTGTTTGCGCGTTTTTACCGGGCCGACAAAGCGCGCGGGCAGGCGGAAGGCCACTCCGGCCTGGGCCTTTACATCGCCAAGCGGCTCGTTGAAAGCCACGGGGGCTGGATTAAGGCCGGCAACGCGGAGGACGGCGGAGCGGTAGTGACGTTTGCGATTGCCGCCGCAGCTGCGGGAGAATAGGGCGATCGCACCGGCGGTTGCCCGGCAACCGCCCTGAATTGTCCGATAATCGCCGTATTCCGGCAAGCCGGCAAATGGCTTATAATATATGCGTACGACAGCGGGCGGTTTGCCAGCCCAGATTCGACAACGCTTACATAAGATCCGCTCCGAACGCCGGACTAACTTGGGGAAACGAAAGGAGTAACAGTCACACATGATTTTTAAGGAGAATGACGTTGTATTGTTTCAGGGAGACAGCATTACCGACTGCGGGAGAAATTACGAAGACAGCGCATCGCTGGGTTTCGGTTATCCGCTGATGGTGGCCTCGCGGCTGGGGCATCTGTTTCCTGAGAAAAACCTTTCTTTTGTAAATCGCGGCATTAGCGGGAACCGGACCATCGATTTGAAAAACCGCTGGGACCGGGATTGCCTTGACCTCAAACCAACTTGGGTATCGATTCTGATCGGCATTAACGACACCTGGCGGGGGTACGATTCGAACGACGTGACAACCGCAGAGCAATTTGAGGCGACTTATCGCAACATTTTGGAACGCACCAAGGAGCGGTTGGATGCCAAGCTGATTTTGCTGGAGCCGTTTGTGCTGCCGGTTCCGGAGGACCGCAAACAGTGGCGCGTTGACCTTGACCCGAAAATCGCCATCACGCGCGAGCTCGCCCGTGAATTTGAAGCGATCCTCGTTCCGCTCGACGGCTTGTTTGCGGCGGCATCCGCCAAAGCTAAGCCGGCTTACTGGGCGGCGGATGGCGTCCATCCTTCGGCAGCGGGACACGGCCTGATCGCGGATGCCTGGATCAAAGCCACCGAGGTGTAATTTCTGATCGGAAAGACCGCCGGAGGAATTCGCTCCGGCGGTCCCTTTTTGCGCAAACCCCGCCCCCTGTTGGAAATAGGGACAATTTGTTCCGTTATTTTCGAGATTTGCTCGCTCCTGCGCAAAATAGAGGAAATTAATGTCGTTATTTTGGGACTAGGATGGGAAAAAGCACCTGGTTGTCCTCACCTTACTCAAATAGGGACAATAAATTCCCCTATTTCTGCAGGACCCCTTTTTTGTCGTTATTCCCGGGATCTTTACAAAAACGCAGTGGGAGAGGCGCTTCTAATACTTCGTATTGCCGGATTGGCTGGTGTTGCCGGAAGCAAACCCTTTGAACAGTGTGGGTACATTATGATACCGCGTGTTTGTGATTTTGGCCGTGCTCGATTTGCTGTCCGTTCTGAAAATGGAGTCCTTCACATCGGAAATGTCCGAGTTATCCAGCGTGAACACGACTTTATACGAAGTGCCGCCGTTTTGCCGGGCTAATTTGCCGATGTCGTTAGCTTTGAAGTTCTTTATGTTGATCGTGCCGGCCGCGTTGGCCTGGAACACTTTGTCGTAAGCTTTATACGCTCCGCCGCCGGTAATATTGACCGTACCGGACTTTTTGAGCGTCAGAGCGTCTTCGCCTACATCAAGCCAGGTCACGTTTGAGATGGTGCCGTTGCCGTAAACGTGCACGCCGTCGGCGCCCGGTGCGCCGATATAGACGTTTTTCAGGGTAGCGTTGTTTTCCAATTTGAAAATCGGCTTCTGGTTTTCTCCTTGGCCGCCGTCCCCCAAGGTGTCGGGATTCGCCACATAAGTCTGGCCTTTCCCGTCAAACGTTTCCCCCGCTTTCACCAGAATCGTTGAATTGACTACGATAGGGGACGCGGCTTTCGCTGGTGATACTCCTGATAGCGCTACCAAAATTACACTGGACAAAATGAGGGCTAGGGCTTTTTTCAAATCACATCCATCCTTTCTCCAACGAAATTTTTCGGTGGGTCAAAAACGTATGCTGCTTCCACCGTTGGATGCGCTTCCAGATGTGCACCTCCGGCCGCATCTATATCCAATAATATCCTTATTCAGCAACAATATCAATATTTGGAATCTAGTTTTTTGAATTTTCCTTTCGGATATATGCAGGTGATTTCCTTGCGTCTTCCGAAAAGAGTATAATCATGGAGAAAATTATTCGTTTGGCTCAGGAGGGGGATTGGCAAGTGGGAGATACGGCGAAAATCAAATGGGGCATTATGGCGTCAGGCTGGATTGCCGAGCAATTTGTGGAGGATCTGGCCCATGCCGGGAATGGAGAGGCATACGCAGTAGGATCTCGTTCGCTGGAAAAGGCCAAGGCGTTTGCGGATAAATACCGTATCCCGCAGGCTTACGGCAGTTATGAAGAGCTCCTGGCGGATGCGAACGTGGACGCGGTTTATGTGGCCACTCCGCATCCTTTGCACAAGGACAATGTCATGTTGGCGCTGCGGGCCGGCAAAGCGGTTTTATGCGAAAAGCCATTTACGGTGAACAGCGCCGAGCTGGAGGAGCTCATCGCTTACGCGCGGGAACGCAAGCTCTTTATGATGGAAGCGATGTGGACGCGGTTTCTGCCTGCGATTCGCCAGGTTCGGGAGTGGCTGAACGCCGGGCGGATCGGCGAGGTGCGTCTGGTGAAAGCCGACTTCGGCTTCCGTGTGGACTGGAATCCGGCCGGCCGGTTGCTCAATCCGGATTTGGGCGGGGGCGCGTTGCTGGATGCCGGCATTTATCCGGTTTCCTTTGCCGCGATGGTGCTGGGCGCCAATCCGCAGCGCATCCAAAGCACAGCTCACCTGGGGGAAACTGGAGTGGACGAGCATTTTTCCGTGCTGCTTACCTATGAGGACGGCAAAATCGCCTCCCTGAACGGAGCCGTCCGGCTGGCGATCGGCAACGATGCGTACATTCACGGCACCCACGGGAAAATATACATCCCTGGCTTCTTAAACGCCAAAACCGCCACCTTGTACGCGGATGGGGAAGAAGCGGAAACGTTCGTCGACGACCGTAAAACGAAGGGATATGTGTTTGAAGCGGAGGAGGTCGGACGGGCCTTGAGCGCCGGGCTGACCGAAAGCGCGGAAATCCCCCTGGACGAATCGCTGGCCATCATGCGCCTGCTTGACAAAATCCGCGAACCGTGGGGACTGCGTTATCCGTTTGAGAAACAAGCATAATTTCTGTCCCGCCGGCTATGGGAGCCTTGGCGGGATTTTTTTCTGTCAAAATCATTGGACGAATGTTCTAAAATGGAGCAACCGGGAATATGTATAATAAGGGGCAGCTTATAGCCGCCCCGGCGGTACAACCTTTCCAGTCCGGATGTCTGAAAGTTTGCTAGATTATTTTTTTCGTGGAGAACGCGTTTCCCGTTTTTTCATCGTCCACCATGCTTTCCAACTGCTGCACCTGCTCGGAAAGCTCTTCTAGAGAGGTTTCGATTTTGCCCAATTTATCGCCGACGGTCTGCAGCACATACTTGATCAGAATGAAGCACAGCGTTACAGGAAACCCGACATTGGCAACCAACGACACGATATCCGCAACTTGCATGCTAATACCTCCTTTGATTTTTTGGGCCTTTCACTTATATAGAGAAATTTATTTGGATAAAATACAACCAATAATTAGAAAAAATGTTATAATAATAATTAGCTTTATAATTATGGTTGTATATAATAGCCCAAAATTTCCCTATATATAGAAGATGAAAATGAAAGGGGGAAGTAGTTATGAAAGAACAACACACCGTGTACGAGCAATATCGCAAAGAAGTTTATCGGATCGCTTGGAGGGTTCAGTACAAAGCCAAGACTGTGAGAAAACGGGAATGTTCGTTCAATGGAGTCGAGCCGGCCGTAACCTGCTTCACCTCATCTTCTGATAACAAAATCGTTGTGAGACAGTTGATCAATGCGCTTCCTTCCGATACGGGGAAAACGATCATCTACAAACTCTTTCTACAGGACAAAACAGAGGGGGAAGTCGCCCGCGAGTTGAATATGACTCAACAAGGGGTGAACAAATGGAAACGAAAGATGATCAAAGAGTTGTCCCGGATGATGAAGAGTTCCTGAATTTGCTGCGCAAAGCAAGGGAAAATGATCCCGAATCGACGTTAAAGCTGATTGAGTTGTTTAAAGGCGACATTTTGCATACAAGCAAGTTTATCCATATGTCTGAAGAAGACGCCGTTTCCGATATCATTCTCGAGTTTCTGGAGATGATCAAGGAGCGGAAGGACTGAGGGCGCTAGGATACGGAAAAGCCTGCACTTTGCAGGCTTTTTCAACATATCAGAAAGTAGAAAAATTCCGAGGGAGGAGAAGAGGAGGAGTCTGGGGGCTAAGGTAAGGGACACCAGAGCCGTTATTTGCGAAAAAACGGAGGTTAGCAGAATGTAAACGGACACAGAAGACCTTATTTACCTCAAAACGGCCTGGATGAACGGGTTTAGAGCGAAATAGGGGCGTTAGTGTCCGTTAGCCTGGGAAATACCCGGGAAATGGGCGGATAAGGTCGCTGGTGTCCGTTAGACCCTCCTGCGCATCCAAGGTTTGGGATTGCGCGGGCAAAAGACCTCGCCAGCGGACCTCGCCAATCTCGCCAGCGGCGAGATTTTTCTAATTCACAGAAAGTTCACAAAAACACGTTGTTATTTCCGGGTTTATTTTACCTTTATAGATGGAGGTTCATTTTACGCTGCGAGGCTGGGGGGATTTTTGCTTGCGTCCGGTATTTGGCGACCGTCCTTCTGGAAATGGAGATCCCCCGTTCCTGGAGCAGATCGGCGATAAGCTGATCCGAAAGAGGTTTCGTTTTATCCTCGTCCGCGATCAACTCGCGGATGATTTGTTTGACCGCGCTGGCGGCGAGCATATCACCGGACCCCGCTTCGATTCCTCCCGCCAAAAAATATTTGAAGCTGTACACGCCCCAGGGCGTATCCAGCCATTTGTCTTTGATCGCGCGGCTGACGGTGGACGGATGCATCCCCGTGCTGCGGGCGATTTGTTCCAGCTTAAGCGGTTTGAGCTCATGGATGCCGCCTTGAAAAAAAGCCCGCTGCTTCCGTACAATCGCGGTTACCACTTTTAACAATACCGTACGGCGGTAATCCAATTGATGGGCCAGCGTCCGCGCCTCGTCGATTTGCTGCCATAACTCCCCGGAGCATGCCTCTTTTATGCTTTCGAGATAGCCGGTGTCTTCATACAGGCCGGTCTTGACCGAATTTAAGACGATGATCAGGCGGCCGCCGTCTGATGTGACGCTGGCGGCGATATCCTTTGCTGCAGGAGATGGCCCGGCGTCTCCGTACACGAATCCCGGCCGGGGCTGCAGTCTGCGGATGCAGGCCAGGCTTTCCGCTACTTTTGCAAGAGGAACTCCGGTTTCCTTGGCAATGGTTTGTAAGTCGCCCCGCGCCATTTCCTCCATATAGCGGTGGACCATCACATAGGCTAAGGAATTTTTCTGTCCTTCGCGAATCAACTGCAGTTCCAGGCACTCCTGTAATGAACGGGCGCCGATCCCGGGCGCGCCTTCCTGCTGCAGCAGCCGAAGCGCCTTGGCAAACACGGCGCGAGAAATGCCGGCCCGCTCGGCAAGGCGATCAATGTCCGGGGGCAAGTATCCTGCCTCGTCCAAATTCCCGATCTGGAATTGCAGAGCTTTTTTCACCGCAGGATCGTCCACACCGAATTTTAACTCCTCCCAGATCTCCTCTTCTCTTGTTGTTTTCGCTTTCAACTTGTAGCCCAAGAACTCGGTGGCCAAGCCCATGGTGGCTTGGCCGGATAGGCTGGCGGACATACGTCTATTTGACCGCGGCGGCAGGATTTCAATAAACGGATTGGTATACGCCTTTTCGCGGATCAGGCGTTCCAACTCGCCATCCGGCATCGCAAGCAGCCGAAACGTCTGGAGCATTTGCGGATTGACGTTCAACTGCGCGGATTGGTTTTGCTTGGTCTGGATTTGGGTACGCACGCGGATGAACTCCTTTCCAAATAACGGTGGTGATTCACGCCACGCCGGGCAGCGCGATTTTTTAATATGATACACCGCCTCCCTGCAAAAAGAAGTTAGCCTTGACTGTTTTATGCGGAGAAAAAAGTTTTTTTGGCCAAAGTTCACATTGGGTTCAAAAATGAGCGATAACGCATCGTTTGCTTTCTTTTCTTCTAAATATTTGGGATTCCATTATGAAAAGCTGGAACGCTTGCAGATCGCGGAACCATCTTCCTTGGAGCGGGTTCTGTTCTAAATGTTTGGAAATATTGGCGGCCGTCCAGTCCGGAGACATTGCCTCCGGATTTTTATTTTTTGCTGGAGCGCCGGGCCTTTTCGCCACTGGCATCGAAGTTTGGCACGGTTTTTGCTTGTTAGTTTAATTGAAACACATTTTGAGCTGCAACGAGGTGAAGGGAAAGTTGAAAGACAAAGTAATTCGGCTCGAAGAGGCGCTTTCGTTCCTGAGGAGCGGAATGACGGTCATGATGGGAGGATTCATGGGCGTCGGCGCGCCGGAGGGTTTGGTGCGGGCGATCCTGGACAGCGGGCTGGATCAATTGACGCTGATCTCCAGCGATACGGGGACGGTGGACAAAGGCTGCGGGCCGCTGATCGTCCAGCGCCGGGTGAAGAAGCTGGTCGCCTCCCATATCGGCACCAATCCGGAGACGGGCCGGCAAATGATCGCCGGCGAACTGGAAGTGGAACTGACCCCGCAAGGTACGTTCGCCGAACGGATCCGCGCGGGCGGCGCCGGCTTGGGCGGCGTGTTGACCCGCACGGGGCTCGGCACCCTGGTGGAAGAGGGCAAGCCGAAGGTGACTGTGGATGGCCGGGAATATTTGCTGGAAACCCCGCTGCACGCCGACGTGGCTCTACTGAAAGCTTACAAGGCGGACCGCGCGGGCAATTTGGTGTTCCGCAAGTCGGCGCGCAATTTTAACCCGATCATGGCTTTGGCCGCGGATCTGGTGATTGCGGAAGTTGAACAAATCGTGGAGACCGGCGAACTGGCCCCGGACAGTATTGTCACTCCAGGGATATTGGTGGACAAAATCGTGCAAGGCGGAGGTGAACGGGAATGAAAGGAAGCGAAACGGAGGCGCTGACGGCCAAACAGAAAATCGCCAAACGGGTGGCGTTGGAAATCCGCGACGGGGATGTGGTGAATCTCGGCATCGGGCTGCCCACATTGATCCCCGCTTTTTTGGACCCGCGGATCGATATCCAGATTCAATCCGAAAACGGGTTTATCGGCCTGACGGATGTGAACGAACAGACGGACAAGGATCTGGTGAACGCGGGCGGCCAGCCGACCGGCCTTCGCCCCGGAGGCAGCTATTTCGACAGCTCCATGTCGTTTGCGCTGATTCGCGGCGGTCATGTGGACGTCTCCGTGCTCGGCGGACTTGAGGTGGATGAGCAGGGCAATCTGGCCAATTGGATGGTTCCGGGAAAAATGGTGCCGGGCATGGGCGGAGCGATGGATTTGGTCACCGGCGCCAAAAAAGTCATCATCGCCATGGAGCATTGCGCCAAGGACGGCGCGGCGAAAATCGTCAAGCGCTGCACGCTGCCGCTGACGGCCGTCGGTGTGGTGTCCCTGATCGTCACCGAGCTGGCGGTGTTCCGCTTTGCGGAGCGGGGGCTGGAGCTGATCGAATTGGCGGACGGTGTAGACCTGGACACGGTAAAAGCAAAAACAACGGCGTCTTTTGCCGTTAATCTGCCGCAACTTTAAGTGCGAGCTCATAAAGTCCGGTTTTCCGGCACCGGGAAGAACAATCTCTTTAAACGAAAGGAAGGAAGCGATTTGAACGAGGTAGTCATTGTAAGCGCCGTACGTACGGCGATTGGGGCTTTTATGGGGGCGCTTGGGGAAGTTCACGCCGCGGAGCTTGGGGCCGCCGTAATCAGGGAAGCGGTAAGCCGGGCGCAGATTTCCGCGGACATGGTGGATGAAGTGTTTATGGGGAACGTGCTTCAGGCTGGCGAAAAGCAAAACCCGGCGCGGCGCGCCGCTTTGCTGGCGGGATTGCCGCAGGATGTGCCGGCGACTTCGTTGAACTTGTTGTGCGGGTCCGGGTTGAAAGCGGTTCACCTTGCTTCCCAGGCCATCTATAGCGGGGAGGCGGAGATCGTAGTGGCCGGCGGCATGGAATCGATGAGCACCGCTCCTTACGTGCTGCCCGGAGCGCGCCAAGGGTACCGGATGGGCGACCGGGCGGTGGTGGACAGCATGGTGAGCGACGGCTTGACCTGCTCCATGGGCGGCTACCACATGGGGATTACGGCGGAAAACATCGCTGCGAAGTATGGCATCAGCCGCGCAGAGCAGGATGAGTACGCCGCCCGCAGCCAGCAAAAAGCGGTTGAGGCCATCCGCAAAGGTGTGTTCGCCGAGGAGATCGTACCCGTATCCGTGCCGCAGCGCCGGGGCGAGCCTGTGATTTTTGCCACAGATGAGAGCCCGCGGGAAGGGGTTACAGTAGAGAAACTGGCAAAGCTGAAACCGGCCTTTACCGAGGCGGGCAGCGTGACGGCGGGCAACGCGTCGGGGATCAACGACGGCGCGGCCGCGCTGGTGCTGATGAGCCGGAGCAAGGCCGAGGAACTCGGCATTAAGCCGCTGGCCGTTGTCCGCGCCAACGCGAGCGCCGGCGTCGATCCGGCGATCATGGGCACCGGGCCGATCCCGGCCACCCGCAAGGCGCTGGCCAAAGCGGGCTTGACTGTAGCCGACATCGATCTGATCGAAGCCAATGAGGCGTTTGCGGCGCAGGCGCTGGCGGTGGCCCGCGAGCTGGGCTTTCCGGAGGACCGGCTGAACGTCAACGGCGGCGCCGTGGCGCTGGGTCATCCGATCGGAGCCAGCGGCGCGCGGGTGCTCGTTACGCTGCTGTACGAGATGAAGCGGCGCAGTGCCAAACGCGGCCTGGCTACGCTGTGTATCGGCGGCGGCATGGGCGTGTCCACGATCGTGGAGCTGGTATAGCGCTTGGGGCTTATTTTGCAGTACAGTCTGTATCCGGAGGTTAGAATATGCTGGCTTTGCTAGGTGTTTTGACGATTGCTCTATTTCTGTATTTAATTATGACCAAAAAGGTTTCGGTCATTGTCGCGCTGGTGATCGTACCGGTTCTGTTCGCGGTGATCGGCGGATTTTGGGATCAGCTGGGGGAGGCAACTTTAAACGGCGTGATCCAGGTGGCTCCGACGGGCATTATGCTCATGTTCGCCGTTCTCTACTTCGGGCTGATGTCCGATGCCGGTTTGTTTGACCCTATAATTAAAAAAGTGGTGTCCGCCGTCAAAGGCGATCCGCTGAAAATTATTGTCGGCACGGCGGCGGTGACGATGCTCGTGCATCTGGACGGCGACGGGACCGCGACCTTCATGATTACGATCACCGCTTTCCTGCCGATTTACAAGCGCATCGGAATCAACAAGCTGATCTTGCCTTGTGTGGTCGCTTTGGGGGCAGGGACGATGCATCTCGTTCCCTGGTCGGGGACGCAGGCGCGGGCGATGTCCGCGCTGCAAACCGATGCCAGCCAGATGTTCACCGCGATTCTTCCGTCCATGGCCGGCGGGATTATCTATGTGCTGGCGGTCGCTTTTTTCCTGGGCTTAAAGGAGCGCAAGCGGCTGGGCGTCATTGATTTCAACTACAACATGGAAGAAGAATTGACCGAGGAACAAAAGGCGATGCGCCGTCCCAAGCTGTTCTGGTTTAACGCGGTGTTTACGGTGCTGTTGATCGTCGGTCTGATGACGCATATTTTTCCGCATACGATTTTGTTTATGATTGGGTTTGCGGTCGCCCTGCTGGTCAATTATCCCAACCTGAAAGACCAGTCGGCGCGTTTGAACGCGCATGCCAAAAGCATTGTGCTCGTGACCAGCATGATTTTTGCGGCCGGGATTTTTTCCGGCATCCTGAATGGCACGGGGATGATCGCCGCGATGGCCGATTCGCTCGTCTCGCTCGTGCCCGATTCGATGGCGCGGTTCCTGCCGTTGATTCTGGCCGTCATCAGCATGCCGCTGAGTCTGGTGTTTACGCCGGACGCGTTCTATTACGGGATGCTGCCGATTTTAGCCCAAGCGGTGGCCAACTTCGGGATGGATCCGATCGAAATCGGGCGGGCCGCCATCTTCGGACAAATGACCGTCGGCTTTCCGCTTAGCCCGCTGACGGCGTCGACGTTTCTGCTCGTCGCCCTCTCCGAGGTGGACCTGGCGGAACACCAGAAGTTTACCTTCAAGTGGGCTTGGGGCACGTCGCTTGTGTTTACCGCGATAGCGCTCATCACAGGAACCATATCGATATAAAGACAAAAAAGTGGAGGACTGATAAGCAATGAAAGCAATCCGTATCGGCGCGGGAGCGGGGTATGCCGGTGACCGTCTGGAACCGGCCTTGGAGCTGATGGAAAAAGGCAACCTCGACTATATCATGTTCGAATGTCTGGCGGAGCGCACCATCGCGATCGCGCAGCAGCAGAAATTGAAGGACCCGACCAAGGGCTACAACCATTTGCTAGAGCACCGGATGGTCAAAGTGCTGCCCCATTGCAAGCAGCACAATGTGAAAGTCATTACAAATATGGGGGCGGCCAACCCGCTGTCCGCGGCGCAAAAAATCAAAGAGATCGCCGAGAACCTCGGCATTACCGGCCTTAAGATCGCCGCTGTGACCGGTGACGATATCGCGGACAAAATCGACCGATATATCGACTACCCGACCATCGAAACTGGCGAGAAGCTTGGTTCCCTGCGCTCCTCGATCGTCTCGGCCAACGCCTATATCGGGGCCGCAGGAATCGTGGAAGCGCTGGATAACGGAGCGGATATCGTTGTCACCGGCCGTGTGGCCGACCCGGCGCTGGCGATCGCCCCGCTCGTTCACGAGTTTGGCTGGAGCATGGAGGATTACGATCTGCTGGCCGCAGGAACGGTGGCCGGGCATCTGCTGGAGTGCGGAGCGCAGGTTACCGGGGGCTACTACGCCGATCCGGGCTACAAAGACGTGCCGGAGCCGTGGAACATCGGCTTTCCGATCGCCGAGGTCGACAGCGCCGGAAATATTGTGATCGAGAAGCTCCCGGATACCGGAGGCGTGGTCAATAAGGATACGATTAAAGAACAGCTGCTGTACGAAATTCACGACCCGGCCAATTATCTGACCCCTGATGTGGTGGCCGATTTTACGGAGCTGACCGTTGAAGAAATCGGCTTGAACCAGGTTAGAGTGACGGGGGCAAAGGGAAAAGCCAAGACGGGCTTTTATAAGACGAGCGTGGGATATCAGGATTGTTATATCGGCGAAGGCGAGATGAGCTACGGCGGCAGCGGGGCTTACGAACGGGCCAAGCTGGCCGGAGAAATCGTGGCCAAACGGCTGGAGCTGCTGCAGGTGCCGATCCAGGAGCTGCGCGTGGATTACATCGGAGTAAATTCATTGTACGGAAATAAAATTTCCCGTATGATTAATGCTGATTTTAACGGGCTAAGCGAAGTCCGCCTGCGGGTGGCGGGAAGAACGCTCGAACGCAAGCATGCGGCCTTGATCGGCAATGAAGTGGAGGCGCTGTACACGAACGGGCCGGCCGGAGGCGGGGGAGCCCGGGCGGGCGTCAAAGAGATCGTCTCGATTGCGTCCGTGTTGGTGCCGGCCGATGATATTGAGATTGCCGTATTTTACGAGGAGGTGTAGAGGATGAAGCTGCGTGAAATTGCCCATTCCCGGACAGGCGACAAAGGCGATATCTCCAACATTTCACTGATCGTGTACAAGGAAGCCGATTATGAAGCCGTAAAGGCACAGGTTACCGCGGAGAAGGTGCGGGAGTTTTTTAGCGATATTGTCCAGGGTGAAGTGGTACGTTATGAACTGCCGCGTTTGCATGCTTTGAACTTCGTTATGTCCAAGGCGTTGGGCGGCGGAGTGACCCGTTCGCTGGCGATCGATATGCATGGCAAAAGCCTTTCCTCGGCGTTTTTGGAGCTGGAGATCGAGCTGGATTAGAATAGTGTGCTATGCAGGTGGCCGGTAAAGAAGCATGCTGTGCCGTGCGTATGACGGCAAAAGAAGCGCGGTTTGCGCATTGATCGCGCTTCTTTCTTTTTTTAAAATAGGATGAAACCGTATTCAAGGAGGCGTTATGTGGGATAAAAAGGGACAGTTTCCGTCCGGCACGTTGGATGATTACTTTTTCGCGTTGCTCCGCTCGATTCAGGATGGGCTGCTGGTCATTGACAAGGAAGGGGTCGTTCTGTTCATCAATCCCGAATATACCCGGATCACCGGGGTGACCGAAGCGGAGATCGTCGGCAAGCCGCTGCTGTCGGTTCGCCCCAACGCACAGTTGGTGGAGGTGATGAAACAGAATAAGGTCGTGGTTGGCATACGGCGGAAGGAGCGGAATGTCGAGTACGTCGTCGATATGGCCCCGATCGTTCTGGGCGGTCGGGTGGAAGGAGCGGTATCGATCTGCAAAGGCGCCGTCGAGGTCCATGAGCTGGTGAAGAAACTGGAAAAGAACAGCAAGGAACTCAAACGGCTGCAGCAAGGCATGAACAGCTTGAGCAAAGCCAAATACAGCTTCGAGCATATCATCGGCGCGGAAGGTGACCTGAAAGCGGTGATCGCCAAGGCGAAAAAGGTGGCCCGGTCCGCGATTTCAATCGTGATTTACGGGGAGAGCGGGACCGGCAAGGAGCTGCTGGCTCAGGCGATTCACAATGAGAGCGACCGCAGCAATAAGCCGTTCGTGGCCGTCAACTGCGCCGCCATCCCCGAAGCGCTGCTGGAAAGCGAGCTGTTTGGCTATGAGGAAGGCGCTTTTACGAACGCCAAACGAGGGGGAAAACTCGGTTTGTTTGAGTTGGCGCATCAAGGCACGCTTTTTTTGGATGAAATTTCGGAGCTGCCTTACGATATTCAAGCCAAGCTGCTGCGGGTGCTGCAGGAATCGGCCATCCGCCGGGTGGGCGGCATTAGCGAGCTGGAGGTGGACGTGCGGGTGATCGCCGCGGCCAACAAGGATTTGGCCCAGATGGTGGAGAAGGGGCGGTTCCGGGAGGATCTTTTTTACCGGCTTAACGCCTTCATGCTGCAGCTGCCGCCGCTGCGCGCCAGGCACCGCGATATCGAAGCGATTGTGGATTCCATGCTGAAGCACGAGACGCGGGCCAACGGCCAGGATGCCGAAGCGTACGTCGTGGAGCCGGAGGTGATGGATATTTTCGCCCGGTATCACTGGCCCGGCAACGTTCGCCAGCTCAAAAACGTGATCGATTACGCCGTTTGCATGGCCGAGGGGAACACAATCAAGCCGCGCGACCTGCCGGATTACATCCGCCAGGAGCACGCGGAGCGGCGGCCGGCCAGTCAAGGCGGCGGAAGCTTAAAAGAAGCTGTCGAGCAAGCGGAACGCGCCGGGATCGCCCAAGTGCTAAAGCGGACGGACAATACTTTAGAAGGCCGCAAACAAGCCGCGCAAATGCTCGGCGTCTCCCTGGCCACCCTTTACAATAAAATCAAAAAATACGATCTGGAAGAAATCTCATAATCAGTTTATTGTAAGGACCGGAGGATGCCGGTCTTTTATTTTTTACATAATATTTATAAAATTTCGGGCATGGGTAGAGAGCGATGCGCAGGTAGAGAGGGGAGGAGAAGAGGAATCTGGGGGCTAAGGGACACCAGAGCCGTTATTTGCGAAAAAACGGGAGTTTGCAAAATGTAACGGACACAGAAGACCTTATTTACCTCAAATCGTCCTGGGTGAACAGGTTTAGAGCGAAATAGGGACGCCTGTGTCCGTTAGGCTGGGAAATACCCGGGAAATAGGCGGATAAGGTCCATGGTGTCCGTTAGAGCAGCATCCAAAGTAGAAGTCAGAGCCACTAAAGGACACCGGCGGGCGTTTCTCTTAATTGGTTGGGAGAGGCGTAAAATGAACAAAATATATGCTTGTGAATATTTTGGAGGAAAGTCAGGGAATTGTGCCGAATGCTTTAAACTAGGGATTATTGAAAACCTAAGGGCAGTATAAAAGAGATATGACTAAGGTGCGATTACTTCCAATCTGCATTGGACGAAAAATTTGTCGAATCGACCGTATCCTTTATACTGTAAGGGCTAAGAGCGAATTTTAAGGAGACTCTATTTACAGGACTCGCGGTTCAATGCAAAATGAATAAACAGTCTAACCTGAATATACTGATACAACAAGGTTTTCTGGCTGCAAAAAATGAGGGTTTTATCTGAGCGTAGTGGGATATAAAGTAGCAAAGGGAACTCTAAAAAGCATAGAACGTCAGTCCGTTTTATCTGAACGTAGTGAGATATAAAATACCGAATTCAATTCAAGGTTTGTCCGATATGCCAGTTTTATCTGATCTTAGTGGAACTTAAAGTCTAATTTCCTGGTTAACGGTATCCCTGAACATAAACTTATGATTTTTAAATTAGGCTGATTAAACAAAATCAGAATAGTAATTAAAGCTTTCTGTAAACTCAAAGATACAAATAAATAGACGAAGGAAGCCCCTTTGAACTTTTGGTAGATTTCAATAATCACAAAATAATGGTAAGTAGGCTATCGTGCTTAGTAGTGAGCGATTTTGAATTATAATGAATCAAATTCAATTTATAGCTACATCTCTTCCTCAAATCTCTCGAAAAAGGCCGCAGTGCTAATGTGGAGTGCCCTAGTCAATGAAATAATGGTCAACAAGGACGGGGCTTTCTCCGCATTCTCTAACTCGCTTATGTATGATCGATCAACACGGGAATACAAGCTCAATTGATCTTGCGTCATTTGATTTTCTTTTCGGAGCTTCCTTAAAACTCTTCCGAAGGTGAGGAGTTCCCTTGGTTTATTTTGATTTTCCACAGTTTTAACCCCTTATTTTGGTAGTTAATTAATAGCGTACGATTTTCTTAAAGGGATTTTCTGTAGGCTATTGCCTACAATACTTATAGAATGCTAGAATATGAATACTGGAATGATTTAAACGTACTCCTAATGGAGTGATTCAATTATGATGGATAGCCAAAATAAAAGCGACCCAATACAGTCTGGATGTGAATTATCAAGAAACTATATGAATCTGGCAGAACTGCTGTTGGAAGACCATATGTATATGCCTGAGATAATACTTGGTGAGATGGCGGTTAAGTCTTTGTTGCGGGCAATTTGCTTGAAGCAAAAAGGGACGTTGGGGTCAAATTATTTTGATCAAGATGATTTGACTGAGTTATTGGGGCAGAATATCGGGGTAAAACTCGATCAAGTACTCTTTATTTACTTGATTACTTATATAACCAGGGTGGACAATATGTCATGTTTAATCAATATCCATCGAGAATAGGCACAAAAGATCATTTTGAAAGTTAAAGATTTACTTAACGAGCTATCTCTATCATTAATTGAATAAAACCGTTCCCAAAAGGGATGAGATGTAAGGGAACATCGGGCATTACGGCACCGGGGATTTGGAGATGACATCACCCGGATGAGAAAATGTGTGTCAGACGAAAGCGTTAATTCAGCCAGGTTGAGAGCAGTTAGAGGCCCTCATCGTTCCCCAAAATAGAAAAATGGACCCGCTTACCGGACGGACAACCGGGCGGGCATTTCTTTTTTACTAGGCCAAACAATATTCAAGGCGGCGTGGCTTGCCACTTTCCTGTATTTTTCGATTACCTACTCAATATCCCCAAATACTGCACCCACGGCCCGACATCCTCCCTGTATCGGTTAGCAATAACCCTGGAAATTTGCGCAAGATGCGTTAAATCATGAACCACCCACGTCGACAGCAGCTCCCTTAGCTTCACTTCGCCAAACTCCGGATGGATGCCCGTTCGCTCCAGGTGCGAGGATGGATCGACGAGCGTCTTGATTTTTTCGATATTTTGCATCCGGAGGGCTTTGAATTCCCGCAGCCGTTGTTCAATCGGAGGATTCAATTGTTCATTCAAATGAGCGAACCGGTCAAAGGGAGGCAAAGGCTTGCTTCCACCATCGTGAAGAATCGATTCCAGCCGCGGCATCCAATTGCTCTTCTCCCCCTCGATAAGATGATCGACCACTTCCGAGACATTCCAAGTGCCTTCGCCTTCGTTGCACACTAACCAATCTTCGCTTAAGCCGGATAAAAAAGCTTCCAAAGCCACCGGCGTACGCGCCAAAATCTCGATGGCTTCCGATAGTTTGAAATGCATGATAACCACTCCTTTCCTATTGAGAGAAACAACCTTTTTACTTGTTCTTCAAACTTCTACTCAATCCTCCTATCACCGAATCCACCGGATCAAAGTTTTTTATTTTTGATTAAAAAAATGCTCCCCCTTCCTGACACGCAGTTGTCAACAACGGTGTTTTACACTGGTTCCAGAAAACAACTTTGATGGCAGGGAAGGATGGATTTTCGTGACTAAAGCAGCAAGCAATAAAATAGGAGTCGTCATTACCGGGCTCCTGTTAGCCATTTTGATGGCTTCCATGGACAATACGATCGTCGCTACCGCGATGGGGACGATCGTCGGCGAGATCGGAGGGCTCGACAAGTTTGTTTGGGCGACTTCGGCGTACATGGTTGCGGAAATGGCGGGAATGCCGATTTTCGGCAAGCTGTCGGATATGTATGGACGCAAACGGTTTTTCGTGTTTGGAATCCTCGTTTTTATGATCGCCTCGGCATTATGCGGGACCGCCGGATCTATTGTAGAGCTCAGCTTATACCGGGCGCTTCAGGGGATCGGGGCCGGCGCGATGGTATCGATCGCCTTCACGATCATGTTTGACGTCGTTCCGCCAGCGAACCGGGGCAAAATGACGGGGATGTTCGGGGCTCTGTTTGGCTTTGCGAGCATTGCGGCCCCGCTACTTGGCGGATATATTACGGAGCATCTTCATTGGGAGTGGATTTTTAACATTAACCTGCCGCTCGGTTTGATTGCATTTGTTTTGATCGCGTTCTATTACAGGGAATCGGCGAAGCACGTCAAGCAGAAAATCGATATTTTGGGCGCAATCCTGCTGGTCGGCGCTGTCGTATGTCTCATGTTTGCACTGGAGCTCGGCGGCAAGCAATATGCGTGGAACTCCCCGCAAATCTTAGGGCTGTTCACCGGATTTCTCGTATTGGCGGTACTGCTCGTTTTTGTGGAAAAAAGGGCGGCCGAACCGATCATCTCCTACCGGATGTTCCGAAGCAGGCTGTTTACGACGAGCAATCTCGTCGGCATGCTGGGAGGCGCAGCGTTTATGACTGCATCCGTGTTCATCCCGATTTATATCCAAGGGGTGCTCGGCGGGACGGCCGCCAATTCGGGGCTTGTGTTGCTGCCGATGATGGTCGGCTCGGTCGTGACGGCAACCGCAGGCGGGTATCTGGTGTCCAGATTTCCGTACCGTTCCGTGCTGGCATCGACGCTGCTGCTTCTTATCGCAGGACTTGCGCTGTTAACGACACTGCATGCGGATTCCCCGCGGATGCTGATCACGCTTTATATGACCCTTGTCGGTCTTGGCATCGGCTCAACCTTTTCGGTGCTGAGCAGCGCGGCCATTCACCCGTTCATGGCGGCGCAGCGTGGGGCGGCAACCTCGACGCTGAACTTTAACCGTTCGCTCGGAATGACGCTGGGCATTACGATTTTCGGGATCTTGCAAAGCCATGCGCTGACCGCCAAGCTGACCGAAGCTTTAGGGGGCAGCGGAGCGGGAGCCGCCGGAGAAGGGATCGATTTCGGCGATCCTTACGTATTGCTCAATCCGGAGCTGCGCCAATCGCTGGATCCGGCCACCCTTGGTGCAATCACGGAAGGTTTGGCTTCGTCGATCGCGGGAACCTTCGCCTGGAGCCTGATCCCGGCTGTGCTGGCGCTTGTTTCGGCGCTGTTCATGACAAAGGAAAAACTGGAACTGCCGCAGCAGGCGGACGGGGCTCAAGCTCAACAAGACGGTTATGTTCCCTCCCATTAACTCGCTTTTGTAGGGCAGCCGGTATCGTTTATGATGATAGAAAGCAACGGATTTAGGAAGGGGGAGCACGATGAAGCTGGAACGTCTCATGGCGATCACCATGATTTTATTGAACCGCAAAAGGGTGCAGGCCCAGGAACTCGCCGACAAGCTGGAGGTGTCGCTACGGACGATTTACCGCGATTTGGAGTCGCTTAGCCTAGCGGGAATCCCTTTAGTCTCGTATACCGGGACGGACGGCGGTTATGAAATTATGGAAGGTTATCGCCTGGATCGGCAGATGCTGACGTTTGATGAGCTGACTGCTTTGGTGACCGCACTTCGCGGTCTTCAGTCAACACAGGCGCTGGAAGCCTCCAATATCGACCGTCTTCTGGAAAAGGTCGGAACCCTGGTGAGCCAAGCCGAGCAGGAGCGGCTCTCCGGCGGTCATCAGCTCCAGATCGATTTTGCCCCGTGGAAAAACAGCGACTCGGAGCGCAAAAAATATGAGTCTCTGCAGCAGGCCGTCAAAGGGCTGAAACGGATCCGGTTTCATTACCTGAATGCGAAGGGTGAGGACACGAAACGCTGCATAGAGCCAACGGGCCTTGCGCTGAAAGGATACGTTTGGTATTTGCACGGGTATTGCTTGTCCCGTAAGGCCTTTCGGACGTTCAGACTGTCCCGGATTAGAGAACTCCAGGTGCTGGAGGAATCCTTTACCCGCCGTGATTTGACGGAAGATCAGAGCCCGCGCCGGGAATGGAAGAGGGACGCGAACTGTCCGAAGATCGATCTGGTTCTCCAAATTTCCGGGGATGCCAAGGTGCATGCTGCGGATCGTTTTGAGGACCACGAAATCGAGCGGCAGGCCGATGGGACCTTTCTGATCCGCACTTCGCTGCCGGAGTCCAAGTGGCTGACGAATTTTTTGCTGCAATTCGGGACGGATTTGCTTATTCTGGAGCCTCCCTACATGGCGGCAAAGCTTCAAGAGGCAGCGCTGAAGATCGTGGCTTTGTATGACGGCAGCCATACGAGCGTAAGAAAAGCTGAATAGGAAGTGCCGCGAAGGAGCAGGCAGCTTAATAAAAAAGCGTTCAAAGGAGGATTTTTCTATGAAATTGACAGGTCAAGCGGCGATCGTAACGGGCGGGGCCCGGGGGATAGGCCGGGCAACTGCTTTAATGTTGGCGGAACGCGGAGCGAAGGTCGTCGTCAACTATCTATCGAACGCTGAAGCGGCGGAAGCGGTGGTGTGCGAGATTCGGGCAAAAGACGGGGAAGCGATCGCCGTTCAGGCAGACGTACGCGAGGGAGACCAGGTTCAGCAGCTCGTTTCTCAAGCCAAGGCGGCGTTTGGCCGGGTCGATATTTTGGTATGCAACGCCAACATGAGCTTTCCTTTTAAGCCTTTTGCCGAAATGTGTTGGGAGGAGTTCTCGCAAAAGCTGAATGATGAACTGAAAGCGGCTTTCGTCACCACGCAAGCGGTGATTCCGGCGATGGTCGAGCAGCGTTTCGGGAAAATCATCTACGTATCCAGCACCCTGGGTAAAGATCCTTCGCCGAACATGATTGCCCATGGCACCGCCAAAGGCGGATTGGATACGTTCGCCGTATATATTGCGCAGGAGTTCGGTTCTTACGGAATCACCGCCAACGTCGTCGCTCCCGGCTTGGTGCAGACCGATGCCACGGCGTTCATGCCGGACAAGGAAAAAGAAATGATCAGCCGCTTCACCCCGCTTGGCCGGGTTGCGGAACCTGATGACGTAGCCGGTGTTATCTCTTTTCTGGCTGGCCCCGATGCCGGGTTCGTAACGGGAACGTATACGCCTGTAACGGGCGGGTTGGTGATGGAGTAGTTCAATATCCCCAAATACTCTACCCAAGGCGAATAAAAACCAGTAATTAGAAAAAAATGAAATGATACTAATTACCTAAGCATTTTTGGTTGTAAATTGGCCCATTGGATTTCCCTATAGGTAGAAGATGAATGAAAGGGGGAAGTAGTTATGAAAGAACAGCCAACCGTGTACGAGCAATATCGGAAAGAAGTTTATCGGATCGCTTGGAGGATTCAGTACAAAGCCAAATTGGTAAGAAAGCGGGAATGTTCGTTCAACGGATTCGAACCGTCGGAAACTTGCTTCACCTCGTCTTCTGATGACAAAATCGTTGTGAAACAGTTGATTAACGCGCTTCCCTCCGATACGGGGAAAAAGATCATCTACAAAATATATCTGCAGGACAAGACAGAAGGGGAAGTTGCCCGCGAGCTGAATATGACGCAACAAGGAGTGAACAAATGGAAGCGGAAGATGATCAAGGAGATGTCCCGGATGATGAAAAGTTCCTGAAGCGTACGCTCTGCCAAAAGCCGGCACTATTGCCGGCTTTTTTTCGCCAAAGGGGATGGGGGCAAAAAAATTCAAAAAAGCGGTTGTTATTTTTGCTCCCGTTTTACCCTTATAAGTGAGCGGGGCGGTAATGCTTTAACAGCTGAAAGCGCCAGTACGCATATTACTACGTGCGTCGAGGCAGTTGACAAAGCAAACATTTGTAACTATACTGGTTACAACGGTGGTGATACTCTTTGAAGCAGATCAGTACGCGCTTTTCGATTGCCGTGCACACCCTTTCCCTGATTGCGGTTACTCCGGATTGCACCGGGGATTTTATCGCGGGCAGCGTGAACACGAATCCCGTGATCATCCGAAGAATTATGGGGATGCTAAAAAAAGCGGGGTTGGTGGATGTGCGGCCAGGGGTGGGAGGAGCCGTCTTGCTCAAGGAACCGGACCGGATCTCGCTCCTGGATGTTTATCGGGCCGTGAATGTGGCGGAGGAGAACCAACTGTTCCGTATTCACAAAAATTCCAATATTGCTTGTCCGGTGGGACGGAATATCGAAAACGTCCTCCAAGCGGAATTGAAAGACGCTCAATTGGCGATGGAACATAGGCTGGCACAAACGACATTAAGTCAGCTCATCGAAAAGTTTCAATAAAAGCTCACATAAGAGCTTTTATTTATACATCAGTTGTAACCAAATGCGTTATAACTAGACTAACTACAACATTTATAATGGAGGAAAAGCCGATGAAAATTTTAGTGACTGGCGCAACAGGAAAACTGGGTACGAAAGTGGTTGAAACGCTGCTTAAGTCCGTACCGGCCGGCGATCTGGCTGTGAGCGTGCGAAACCCGGAGAAAGCGGAAGGACTTAAGGCGCGGGGCGTAGAGGTGCGGCAAGGCGATTTTGACCATCCGGAAACGTTGGAAACGGCTTTTAAAGGTGTTGACCGCTTGCTGCTCATCTCTGCGGATGGCGATAACGAAACGAGAATCCGGCAGCACCAAAATGCCGTAACGGCTGCTGAGCGTGCCGGAGTCAAATTTATAGCTTACACGAGCATCGCCAATGCCCAGGAAAGCAAAAACATGCTGGCACCGACGCATAAGGCTACCGAAGAGGCAATTTTGAAAACGGGAATTCCTTACTCTTTCCTGCGCAACAACTGGTACCTGGAAAATGAAACTTCGAGCATTCAGGCCGTTTTGTCGGGAGCCCCTTGGGTGACTTCGGCAGGAAACGGCAAGGTGGGCTGGGCGCTTCAACAAGAATACGCGGAAGCGGCGGCAGCGGTATTGACGGGAGACGGACACGAAAATACGGCCTACGAGCTCTCCGGCAAGCTGTTGACGCAGGAAGAGCTGGCTTCCGCACTTGGGACCGTATTGGGTAAGGACGTGCAAGTGCAGCAAGTGGACGACGCCGCTTATGCGGAGATCATGAAAGCCGCCGGCGTCCCGGATTTCGTCAATCCGATGCTGGTAGGGATTCAGCAAGGCATTCGCGAAGGCACTTTGGAAGTCGAAAGCAATGATTTTGAAAAAGTGCTCGGCCGCCCGCTTACGCCTACCAAAGAAGCTCTTAGCCAACTAGTGAAGGGAATTTCCTAAAGCGCGCAAGCCAAACTCCAAAAGCCGACCTCTCCGAACAAACGAGAGGCCGGTTTTTTTTGCATTTCTGGAAAAAAGAATTAAAACCGTTTTGTACCTGGCTTTGCTGCATTGGGAGCTTTATGATGAGAAAGGGCAAGAAAGTGGAATGCCAACCCTAAGCATTATTGAAACCCCAACACAATGAATCACTGATGAATGGAGATGAAATGAATGAACATCAACAACCTGGATATTGCCAAACAACATATCCGCGATCTTCAGATGGAGATTGAGAGGTACAGGGTAGGCGAACAGATGCGGCGGCTGGCCAAAGAGCAGGCCAAGTCAATGCGGAATGAGGCTTCGCGCGAAAAGAAACGCGGGTCCTTGCTCACGCCGATCCTAATGAAGATGAGAAGACTGCTGTAACCGAAAGGTCACGCACCGCGCTTCTCACCCTCATTCAAGGACGGCGTTTTTTATTTCGTTCGCGACGAACGGTACAACTCCGAAATGATCCGCAGCGCTTTGATCCCTTCCGCCTCATCAATCCAAAACTTGCGTCCATCCCGGACATGATTCGTAGAAATCGGCAATGAGCAGCTCATAGGCATTAGTAGTGTAAAAGTTAGCCAAAACCCGTTTAAAAGGCGGTACCGACATGCGTGGTGTCTTCGACCTCGATCGCATCAGCGAGGACACCTGCCTCTATCTATTGTCGCTCAAAGGCAATGTCGAAAATGAAGGAATTTTTTTGAAGTAGGTCGAATTTACCAGAAAGGGATTAATTTCATGGGGAGAATTGAATCAAAAACATAGAACCAAAGGGGAATGACAATCGATGCAAAGTCGTTGCGATTTCATCATCCAACAGCGTTTTCCGCACTTGGCGCAATTAACATCCAGGGATGATATTAAGCTTGTTCCTGCTGGAAGCGGGGGCAACAATCTAATGGTAGTTCAAAATGGTGCAGAAAATTTTATTTATGAACAAGCTGATTCTGGAACTCAAATCGCGGCTTGGGTTGCCCAATTTGAACATGTGATGAAGGAATCGCATGTTATTTTTTTCGGCATCGGCCTTGGGTATCATATTAAGGCTTTTCAACGTATACATCCCGAAATTCCTTTTTCCATTTTCGAACCCAACGCGGGAATTATGTCGGCTTTCTTAGAGCAAAGTACTTCCAATGAGTGTGAGATTTTGTCTTCTGCCGATCAAATTATGTTAGGAGATCCTTTAGCAAAAACGGTGTCTATGCTAGCGGAACTTATCGACCGGGTCTCCAGAATCATGGTGGCCATTTGGCCTGGTTATGCGAGGATATTCCCGGATGAGCTCAAGCAATTTAATGACACCCTCCGCCAATTAGTGAACTATAAGCAACAGAGAATGAAAGTGAATCAAATCTATGAAAAAGAATGGGCATTAAATAGCATACATAACCTACCGTTTGTATTAAATACTCCTAATTTTCTGCAAAAAGGAGAACCATCCATTGAAGGAAAACCAGTTGTTATTGTGTCGGCCGGACCTTCGCTTAATGATGAAATAGAGCATCTGCGAACGATAAAAGAGAAGGGGCTTGCCTATATTTTTTCAGTAGGATCGGCAATCAATGCCTTAATAGAACACGGAATATACCCACACGGCACTTTTAGCTACGATCCGAATCCCTATAACTTGAACGTTATCAGAAAAATAATTGATGAACAGATCGATACGATTCCGCTTATTTTTGGAAGTACGGTTGGCAGAAATACCCTCGATACTTATCCAGGTCCTCGAATGCACGTCATTATATCCCAGGATGAGGTATCGACCCGATTGCTTCGCAGAGAATCGGGCGAAGCGCCTTCAATTATCAATGATGCTCCATCTGTTGCCGTGATTGCCTTACAATGTATGGTTCGGATGAGAGCAAGTACGATTATCCTGGTAGGACAAAATCTGGCTTACCGCAGCCAGAAATACTATGCTTCCGGGGTAACGAATTCAACGGGAGTTCCCTATGGGGAAGGGATGATTCAGATTGAAGGCGTGAATGGGGAGAAGGTGGTAAGCAATCCTTCCTTTATCAAAATGAAAAAGGAGATGGAGTTCTACATCCGTTCTAGTTCGGGGGTTGAGTTTATCAACACGACCCGGGAGGGCGCACGGATTGAAGGGACGAATTTTGCGTTTCTGGACGAGGTGATCAGGCAGAGGCTTCATGAAAAAATCGTCGACACGGGATGGTTGTTTGACAAGGACTCTTCCGGTTACGATATCTCCTTTTTTAGGAGGAACATACATAAACTACAGCAGGATGGGGAGCTGTTCCGGAGGATTTTTGAGCAACTGCAGCAAAAACTGATGGAACTTGCCTATTTGGTCAAATCCGGTTCAGAAGAGAAGGCAGGTACGGCTTTAGCCCGTTTTGACGATTTATTTGCCGATATGATCAGCAATCCGTATTTCAAATTATACATATTACCGAGAAACCGGATGGGGTACGAGTTTTTATACAGCAAAATGAACTCTATTAAAAATGACCGCCAAACATTAAGCAAAGCTCATAAGGTTGTTTTGCATTTCGGAGATTTTGTGTGGAGCTGCCAGCAGGATTATGCAAGTTCCAAAGATATCATAGATCGCTTTCATATTACTAACATGGGTTAGGAGACATGACTATGGCCAGAAAAAAAAGAAAGCTGGAAAAAGTTGATCATATATTAAAAGTTACTTTATTAACCTCACAAGTCATAAACCTGACGAATCCGTTTTATGCGAATGCGAATGGGTTGACGGAACAAGACCCAATCCATTACGCCGACCCGGACAATGCCGTAACCGTTACGGATTCAACGTATGATGTTGGACCGCAAACCTTTTATATAATGGCCGACGATCCGTTGGAACTATTGCAAATGCTTCCCTATGGCAGTGGAGTTTCGTTGACTCCCTTGCTTAGTTTGCTATTTGATCAGGAACCAAGTCTCGGAACCGGAGAAATCGCGGTGTACCGGGAGTCGGACAACCAGATGGTAGACCGGCTGAGCGGAGGGAATGTGCGGTTAAGCGGGAATATGGCGATCATTAGCCTGAACTCTCCGCTGGCGGACGACACGAGGTATTACGTGGAAGTCACCTCCGGGATGTTCCTGGACGGGGCAGGCCAAGGGTTTGGCGGCATCCGCGGCCCCTGGACGTGGAACTTCCGGACGATGGACCAAACCACGCCGCAGCTAGTGGACAAGAGCCCACAAGGCAGCGGAGCGAGCTTAACCCCTTGGCTGAACATGACGTTTAGCGAACCGGTACAGTGGGGAACTGGGGACGTAATCATCCATGAAGCGGTGGACGGTAGCGTAGCGGGACAAGCCCGCGTGTCGGGCGGCACGGTGACCAATGGCTACGGGCATTTAAACGGAAATGAAGCCGGGTTATACCTATACAACTTGGGGCTGGAAAGCGGGACGTCATACTACGTGGAGGTCGCACCGGGAACGCTGGTGGACCGGAGCGGGAACCCGTTTGCGGGAGTCCTAGGTTCGAGCGAGTGGACGTTTACGACGCGGGACGAGGCGCCGTACTATACGGACCTGTGGCCGCAAAGCGGTGGCTCGGCATTGCAGCCGCAGCTTACGATTCGCTTCAGCGAAACGATTCATCTTGGAACCGGAGAAATCGCGGTGTACCGGCAGGCGGACAACCAGATGGTGGACCGTCTGAGCGGAGGGAACGTGCGGTTGAGCGGGAATATGGCGATTATTAGCCTGAACTCTCCGCTGGTAGACGACACGTCGTATTACGTGGAAATCACCTCCGGAATGTTCCTGGATGGAGCGGGGCAAGGGTTTGGCGGCATTCGCGGCCCCTGGACGTGGAACTTCCGGACGATGGACCAAACCGCGCCTCAGTTGGTGAGCAAGAGTCCGGAAGGCAGCGGAGCAAGCCTAAGCCCGTGGCTGAACATGACGTTTAGCGAGCCGGTGGAGTGGGGAACCGGGGACGTAATCCTCCATGAAGCGGTGGACGGTAGCGTAGCGGGACAAGCCCATGTATCGGGCGGCACCTTAACCGATGGCTATGGGCATTTAAACGGAAATGAAGCCGAGTTATACTTATACAACTTGGGGCTGGAAAGCGGGACGTCATACTACGTGGAGGTCACACCGGGAACGCTGGTGGACCGGAGCGGGAACCCGTTTGCGGGAGTTCTTGGCGTAGGAGAGTGGTCGTTTACAACGTTAGATCAAGCACCGTACTATACGGACCTGTGGCCGCAAAGCGGGGGCTCGGCATTGCAGCCGCAGCTTACGATTCGCTTCAGCGAAACGATTCATCTCGGAACCGGAGAAATCGCGGTGTACCGGCAGTCGGACAACCAGATGGTAGACCGGCTGAGCGGAGGGAACGTACGGTTAAGCGGGAATATGGCGATCATTAGCCTGAACTCTCCGCTAACAGACGACACGAGGTATTACGTAGAAGTTACCTCCGGGATGTTCCTGGATGGAGCAGGCCAAGGGTTTGGCGGCATCCGCGGCCCCTGGACGTGGAACTTCCGGACGATGGACCAAACCGCGCCGCAGCTAGTGGACAAGAGCCCACAAGGCAGCGGAGCGAGCTTAACCCCTTGGCTGAACATGACGTTTAGCGAACCGGTACAGTGGGGAACCGGGGACGTAATCATCCATGAAGCGGTGGACGGTAGCGTAGCGGGACAAGCCCGCGTGTCGGGCGGTACAGTGACCAATGGCGGGCATGGCTATTTGAACGGAAACGAAGCCGAGTTATACCTGTACAACTGGGGTCTGGAAAGCGGGGTGTCATACTACGTGGAGGTCACGCCGGGGACGCTAGTGGACCGGAGCGGAAATCCGTTTGCGGGAGTCCTAGGTTCGAGCGAGTGGACGTTCACGACGCGGGACGAGGCGCCGTATTATACGGACTTGTGGCCGCAAAGCGGTGGCTCGGAATTGCAGCCGGAGCTTACGATTCGCTTCAGCGAAACGATTCATCTTGGAACCGGAGAAATCGCGGTGTACCGGCAGTCGGACAACCAGATGGTGGACCGTCTGAGCGGAGGGAATGTGCGGTTAAGCGGGAATATGGCGATCATTAGCCTGAACTCTCCGCTGGCGGACGACACGAGGTATTACGTGGAAGTCACCTCCGGGATGTTCCTGGACGGGGCAGGCCAAGGGTTTGGCGGCATTCGCGGCCCCTGGGCGTGGAACTTCCGAACGATGGACCAAACCGCGCCGCAACTGATGGACAAAAGTCCACAAGGCAGCGGAGCAAGCCTAAGCCCGTGGCTGAACATGACGTTTAGTGAACCGGTACAGTGGGGAACCGGGGAAGTAATCATCCATGAGGCAGCAGACGGCAGCGTAGCGGGACAAGTCCGTGTTTCGGGCGGTACGGTGACCGATGGCGGCAATGGCTATTTGAACAGAAACGAAGCCGAGTTGCACCTGTACAACTGGATGGAAAGCGGGACATCGTATTACGTGGAAGTCACGCCGGGAACGCTGGTGGACCGGAGCGGGAACCCGTTTGCGGGAGTTCTTGGCGTAGGAGAGTGGTCGTTTACAACGTTAGATCAAGCACCGTACTATACGGACCTGTGGCCGCAAAGCGGGGGCTCGGCATTGCAGCCAGAGCTCACGATTCGCTTTAGCGAAACGATTCATCTCGGAACCGGAGAAATCGCGGTGTACCGGGAGTCGGACAACCAGATGGTAGACCGGCTGAGCGGAGGGAACGTGCGGTTGAGCGGGAATATGGCGATTATTAGCCTGAACTCTCCGCTGGTAGACGACACGTCGTATTACGTGGAAATCACCTCCGGAATGTTCCTGGATGGAGCGGGGCAAGGGTTTGGCGGCATTCGCGGCCCCTGGACGTGGAGCTTCCGGACGATGGACCAAACGGCGCCGCAGCTGGTGGACAAGAGTCCGGAAGGCAGCGGAGCGAGCTTAACCCCTTGGCTGAACATGACGTTTAGCGAGCCGGTACAGTGGGGAACCGGGGACGTAATCATCCATGAGGCAGCGGACGGTAGCGTAGCGGGACAAGCCCGCGTGTCGGGCGGTACAGTGACCAATGGCGGGCATGGCTATTTGAACGGAAACGAAGCCGAGTTATACCTGTACAACTGGGGTCTGGAAAGCGGGGT